>CAZIPH010000017.1:0-60199 GCA_964541115.1 uncultured Salaquimonas sp. | reverse complement strand
TGGCGGAGGGGGTGGGATTCGAACCCACGGTACGCTTGCACGCACGCCGGTTTTCAAGACCGGTGCATTCAACCACTCTGCCACCCCTCCAGGCGCCAATGCACAGGCTGATCCTCAAAGGGGCCCGCGCCGGTTGATTGCAGGCTAATGCGATATTCAGCAGGGATTTTCAAGTGCAAAGCGCAGGCATATGACAAAAACCTGCGGCGACCCGGCAAACAGAAAGGCCGGGAGAAAACCCCGGCCTTCCTTTACGTTTGCAAAAAACCAGTCCTTATTGGGGCAGCTGGTCGTCCACGCCCTTTACATAGAAGTTCATGCCGAGCAGCGCTCCATCATCTGCAACTTCACCTTCTGCCAGCCAGGGAGTTCCGTCCTGTTTGGTGATTGGCCCGGTGAAGGGGTGGAAAGCGCCGGTCCTGATTTTTTCTTCGGTCTCTTCGGCCATTGCTGCCACATCTTCAGGCATGTTGGTGTAGGGAGCCATTTCCACTTCGCCCTCGGGAATACCGGCCCACACGTCGACCTGTTCCCAGGTGCCGTCGATTACCGCACCAACCCGCTTGATGTAGTAAGGCGCCCAGTTGTCGATAATCGAAGTCAGCTGGGTCTCGGGGCCAAAGGTGATCATGTCAGAAGCCTGACCGAAGGCTTTTACCCCACGCTCCGCGGCAACCTGCATAGGACCGGTCGAGTCGGTATGCTGGGTTATGATATCCGCGCCCTGGTCAATCAGGGTCTTTGCAGCATCGGATTCCTTGCCCGGGTCAAACCAGGTGTTGGCCCAGACGACCTTCAGCTGGAAATCGGGATTGACTGACTGTGCGCCCAGAATAAAGGCATTAATGCCCATCACGACTTCGGGGATCGGGAAAGAAGCGATGTAACCGGCAACACCGGCTTCAGACATCTTGGCCGCGATCTGGCCCTGGATGTAGCGGCCTTCATAGAAGCGGGCATTGTAGGTGGCGACATTGGCATGGTCGCGCTTGTAGCCCGTGGCATGTTCAAACTTCACATCGGGGAACTTGCCCGCGACCTTGTTGGTCGGGTCCATAAAGCCGAAGGAAGTGGTGAAAATGATGTTACAGCCAGAACGGGCAAAGCGCTCGATGGCGCGCTCGGCGTCGGCGCCTTCAGGTACGCTTTCCAGATAGGCGGTCTCTACCTTGTCGCCGAAAGCTTCTTCAACAGCCAGCAATCCCTGATGGTGCTGATAGGACCAGCCAAAGTCACCAATCGGGCCCACATAGACGAAACAGGCCTTCGTCTTGCCATGGCTTGCAGCCATTGCACTGGCCGTACCGGTCAGGGCAATCGCGGCGGCCGCTACGATACCAAGCATCTTCTTCATTTTATTCTCCACTGTTTGCAAGGGTTTGAACTTTTCTGAAATTTTTTTTGTTTTGTCTTATCCGATCAACGATCCGGGACAAAGCTCTGTCCGAGTGTGGCGGGTGTGTTGATCAGCGTCAATCGTCTGTTGCGCGAAATCAGCACCAGTACGAAGATTGTAGCGAGGTACGGGAAGGCGGAAAGGAATTGCGAGGGGATCGCTACGCCAAGCGCCTGGGCGTGCAACTGGGCAATGCCGACCGCGCCGAAGAGGTATGCCCCTGCCAGCACACGGAAGGGCCGCCAGGAGGCGAAGACGACGAGCGCCAGTGCGATCCAGCCCCGACCCGCAGACATGTTCTCCACCCATTGCGGGGTGTAGACAAGTGAAAGGTGAGCGCCGGCAAGACCCGCACAGGCACCACCGAACATGACGGCCAGGTAGCGGATGCCGATCACATTGATGCCGAGTGCATGTGCCGAATGGTGGTTATCACCAACGCTTCGCAGCGTAAGGCCGACCCTGGTCCTGAAAAGGAACCAGCTGACCGCGAACACAAGGAAGATCGAAAGGTAGAAAAGTATGTCCTGGCCAAACAGCAGGCGGCCAACAAGGGGAATATCGGAAAGGAACGGGATCAATATCGGCTGCAGCTTGATGCCGGGTATGCCTATGAAACTCTCGCCCCATAGTCCCGACAGGCCGAGACCCAGGATGGTAAGCGCAAGTCCTGTTGCCACCTGGTTGGCGACAAGCGTCAAAACCAGAAAGCCGAACAGCAGTGAAAAGCCCGCGCCGACAAAAGCACCTGCCAATGCGCCGATATAGGCATTGCCGGTTATCTGGGCAAAGGCGAAACCGCCAATCGCGCCCATGATCATCATGCCTTCAACGCCGAGGTTCAGAACGCCGGAGCGCTCGACCACCAGTTCACCGATCGCGGCGAGCAGCAGCGGTGTTGCGGCAGTGAAAATAGTTAGCAATATGGCCTGTGTCATATCCATTGCGATCAGGCCTTTCCGCTGTCGCCGACGGTCCGGCTTTTGCCAAATCCGGCGTTGAATTTCATGCGGTACTGAATGAGCGTGTCACAGGACAGGACATAAAATAGGACAAGCCCCTGGAAAACGCGACCCAGCTTGTCGGATATGCCGTGGACAATCTGTGCCTCCTCGCTGCCGAGGTAGGTCAATGCCAGCACAAGACCCGCGAGTAGGATGCCCAGCGGGTTCAGCCTGCCGAGGAAGGCAACGATGATGGCGGTAAAGCCGTAGCCGGGTGAAATGGTCGGGCGCAATTGCTGGATGGCACCAGCGACTTCCGATATGCCGGCAAGGCCCGCCAGTGCGCCAGAGAACATGAAGGCAAACAGGGTCATCTTTTTTGCGTCAAAGCCTGCAAAGGCCCCTGCCCTCGGCGCCTGGCCGATGACCTTGATCTCGAACCCTTTCAGGGTGCGTGAAAGCATGTACCAGGTGACAAGGACAGCGATTACCGCAAACAGCGCGCCGTAATGGGTCCGACCCGAAGCAATCATTTCTGGCAGGATCTGGCCTTCGGTGAAATTGCGCGACTCTGGAAAGTTGAAGCCGCTTGGATTGCGCCAGGGGCCGCGAACCAGCCAGTCCAGCAACAATTGCGCGACATAGACAAGCATAAGGCTGGTGAGAATCTCGTTGGCCCCAAAACGCGTCTTGAAAATTGCCGGAATGAAGGCATAGGCCGCGCCTCCGAGCATTCCCATGATCAGCATGGTCGGCAAGACCCAAAGGCCGTTTGCTTCCGGCATCAGGATCGGAATGATCGAGCCGCAAAGCGCACCTGCAATGAACTGGCCTTCAGCGCCGATATTCCAGTTCGTGGAACGGAAACAGACCGAAAGACCGACCGCTATCAGGATGATTGGGGCAGCCTTGATGACCAGTTCATGTACTGACCAGGTTTCGGTCAATGGTGCGATGAAGAAAGAATAGAGGCCGGCAGTTGGCGAGACGCCCACAAACATGAACACAAAGGCGCCCGTGATCATGGTCAGCACCAGCGCAATGACCGGCGAGAAAAAGGCGAGCAATTTCGATGGATTCTGGCGCCGTTCAAGTTCAATGAGCATGGGCAGCCTCCACGGCCTGGACCACTTCGGGGGCTGTCGGATCCTCGGGATGTTCTCCTCCCATGAGAAGGCCGATTTCTTCCCTGCTGACCTCATCGGCAGGGCCTGCCGAATAGAGTTCGCCATTGTGCATGACGAGAATGCGGTCCGAAATCTCGAAAATCTCGTCGAGGTCCTGGGAGATGACCAATACGGCCGAGCCATTTCTCGATAGATCGATCAGTGCCTGGCGAATGCGCTGCGCGGCGCCGGCATCCACGCCCCAGGTCGGCTGGTTGACGATTATCACCGAGGGCTGGCGATCCAGTTCCCTGCCCATGATGAATTTCTGGAGATTGCCGCCCGACAGTGCGGAAGCCGGCGGGTTCTCCGAGGACTTCCTGACATCCATCGCTTCGCAAATGCGTTTGGTTGCTTTTGAAACCAGGTCGCTGCGCAACACGCCGAGGGGTCCGAAGCGCTGGAAGGCCACCCTGTCCGAGGAATGACGGGCAAGCAGCAGGTTTTCGCTGAGGGTAAGCGCGGGCACCGCGCCATGGCCAAGGCGTTCCTCCGGAACAAAAGCCGCGCCCATGCCGCGGCGTTCATTGATGCCCAGGTCCCCTATATCCTTGTCGCGGAAAATGATCGCGTTTTTTCGGGTCGTTACCTCGCCTGACAGCAGGGAAAAAAGTTCGCTTTGGCCGTTGCCTGCAACACCTGCAATGCCCACTACTTCGCCGGCAGCCAATTCGAAGTCGAGATTGCGCAAGGGAATGGAAAATGGTGTTGCAGGGGGAAGAGAGGCGCTATTGACTTTCAGCAGAACCTTTTCACCAATCGCCGAGTTGGTATCATGGCGGATGCCGGCGACGTCCGATCCCACCATCATGCTGGCTAGGCTGGCTGCGGTTTCCTTTTTCGGGTCGCATTCGCCGATCAGCTTTCCATGACGCAGAACAGTGGCCCGATCACAAAGCGCCTTCACCTCTTCAAGCCGGTGTGAAATGTACAGGATCGAGCGTCCTTCTTTGCGCAATCGCCGGAGCGTTACAAACAGGTTGTCGGCTTCTTGCGGCGTGAGAACCGAAGTCGGCTCGTCAAGGATTATCAGCTTTGGATCTTGCAACAGGCAACGCACGATTTCGACGCGCTGACGCTCACCGACAGAAAGATCACCGATAATCGAGTCCGCCTTGAGGGGAAGACCGTATTCCCTCGAAAGGCGTTCGGCGTCCTTCGCCACATTGCGCGAGGTATGTTCGGGGCCAAGGGACAGAACGATGTTGTCTGCGACCGTCAGGGATTCAAAAAGCGAGAAATGCTGGAAGACCATTCCTATGCCGATGCGCCGTGCGACAGAAGGGCTGGTGATCGATACCGGCACACCCTCCCAATGGATGGTGCCTTCATTTGGCTGCAGCGAGCCATACAGCATTTTGACCAGCGTTGACTTGCCCGCGCCGTTCTCACCAAGAAGTGCGTGAATTTCACCGGGCTCTATGGAAATGTCCAGATGGTCGTTGGCGACGAGTTCGCCAAAGATTTTCGTAAGTCCCCTGATTTCCAGCATGCTTGCCGGGCCTGGTTCCAAGCCATTCCCCCTTAAAACAGTTCCCTGGGCCATTTGCTGATTTGAGGACAAGATTTTCACTTTGTCCAGTAAATGGTTTTTGCCGTGGTCATTTATGGGACTTTATCCCCAATACGAAAAAAACCGCCATTTGGGAAAATGGCGGTTTTTCGAACAGAAAATTGGAAAGTCAGGTGATCCTAGCTGTTCACTGCGTCCTTGAGTGCCTTGCCTGGCTTGAAGCGTGGTGCCTTTGAAGCAGGCACATCCACCGTCGCTCCGGTCTGCGGGTTGCGTGCAGTTGTAGCCTTGCGGTTGGCAACAACGAAATTGCCAAAGCCAATCAGCCTTACTTCGTCACCGCTGCTCATGGCACCGGTTATTCCGCCGAGCACCGCATCTACAGCTTCAGCTGCCTGGGCTTTGGTCAACTCCGCCTTCTCTGCAACAGAAGCAATAAGCTCGTTCTTGTTCATCTTGTTTCCTTTCAGGTCGTACAACGTAGTTCGTTGCGATTCACGACGCGAAATTCGCATTTTTTCAACGGAACCGACAACTGGAATCCCTGATTTGTCGGCTTTACCCCCCGATTCGGTGCTGTTTTCGGATTTGTCAACTGCTGCAGAACGCGATTTCCTTGCCCCAGAAAACCATTTGAAGCCGATATGGTACCCAAGTGATTCCCCGTCACTCCGCTTCCCGCACAGGTTTTGCACCTGTTTTAGTCAACAAAACGGGGCCACCAGGCCCCGTTTTTTTCATTGTGTTTTTGACTTAGTGAGCCGCAGTCGAGGCCGCACCTGTGTCGCTGCTGGTGGCCAGCATGGCCCGGCGCGCGCGCTCCTCATCTTCCGCAGTCCAGACAATCGGCTTTGGCTTGGATACAAGTGCATGTTCTAGCACCTGGTCAATGTGGCTGACCGGAACGATTTCCAGATCGTTTTTCACATTGGCGGGTATCTCGGCCAGGTCCTTGGCGTTTTCCTCGGGGATCAACACCTTGGTAATTCCGCCACGCAATGCCGCCAGCAGTTTCTCCTTCAGGCCGCCAATGGGAAGCACCCGACCGCGCAAGGTTATCTCGCCGGTCATTGCGACATCAGCCCTGACCGGTATACCCGTCATGATCGAGACAATGGCCGTGGTCATGGCAGTGCCCGCCGACGGTCCATCCTTTGGCGTTGCGCCTTCCGGCACGTGTACGTGGATATCCAGCTTGTCGAATTTCGGCGGTTCAATACCGAAGTCAATCGCCTTGGAGCGTACATAGGATGCAGCTGCAGAAATGGATTCCTTCATGACATCACGAAGGTTTCCGGTGACTGTCATCTTGCCCTTTCCGGGCATGGCGACCCCCTCAATGGTCAGCAATTCGCCACCCACTTCGGTCCATGCAAGCCCGGTGACCACACCCACCTGGTCTTCCATTTCCGCCTTGCCATAGCGGAATTTGGTAACACCGAGGTAATCACCGATATTCTTGTCGGTGACCTTGATTGTCTTCTTGCCGCTTCTGAGGATCTCCGTAACTGCCTTGCGCGCCAGCTTGGAGAGTTCCCTCTCGAGGTTACGCACACCGGCTTCCCTCGTATAATGACGGATGATCTCACGGATCGCCTCATCGGTTACCGAAAACTCCCTGGCCGCAAGCGCATGATCGCGGATCGATTTGGGCAGCAGGTGCCGTTTTGCGATCTCGACCTTTTCATCCTCGGTATAGCCGGCAATTCGGATTATCTCCATGCGGTCCATCAGGGGACCAGGGATATTGAGCGTATTGGCCGTCGTCACGAACATCACATCCGAAAGGTCGTATTCGACTTCCAGATAGTGATCGGCGAAGGAGTTGTTCTGTTCCGGATCAAGCACTTCCAGAAGGGCTGAAGACGGGTCGCCTCGGAAATCCATGCCCATCTTGTCGATTTCGTCGAGAAGGAAGAGCGGATTGTTCTTCTTCGCCTTTTTCATGGACTGAATGACCTTGCCCGGCATGGAGCCGATATAGGTACGCCGATGGCCACGTATCTCCGCTTCGTCGCGTACACCGCCTAGCGCCATGCGCACGAATTCGCGACCTGTTGCCTTGGCAAGCGACTTGCCAAGCGAGGTCTTGCCAACGCCGGGCGGGCCGACGAGACACAAAATGGGTCCCTTGATCTTTTTGGCGCGGCTCTGCACGGCAAGATACTCGATAATACGCTCCTTGACCTTCTCCAGGCCGTAGTGATCGGCGTCCAGCACCTCCTCGGCCTTGTTGATATCGGTCTTCCTGGTGGAGCGCTTGCCCCATGGAATACCGAGGAGCCAGTCCAGATAGTTGCGCACGACCGTGGCTTCAGCCGACATCGGGCTCATCTGTTTGAGTTTCTTGAATTCGGCCTGCGCCTTTTCGCGGGCTTCCTTGGACAGCTTTGTCCTTTCGATCCGGGCTTCCAGTTCACCCAGTTCGTCCTTGCCATCCTCGCCCTCGCCCAGTTCCTTCTGGATCGCCTTCATTTGCTCATTGAGATAATATTCGCGCTGGGTCTTCTCCATCTGGCGCTTGACGCGACTACGAATGCGCTTTTCAACCTGGAGAACGGAAATTTCGCTCTCCATCATGGAAAGTATATGCTCAAGCCGCTCCTGAACGCTCAGGATCGAGAGGATTTCCTGCTTTTCGGAAAGCTTGATCGCCAGATGAGAGGCTATCGTGTCTGCAAGCTTGGAAAAATCCTCGATCTGGCTGACCGCGCTCATTACCTCCGGCGAAACCTTCTTGTTCAGCTTCACATAGTTTTCGAACTCGGAAACGACCGAGCGGGCAACGGCCTGGATCTCGATCGGATCATCAGCTTCATCCTCTATGATCTCGCTGATTGCCTCGAGGAAATCGCTGCGCCCTGTGAACTGGATTATCCGCGCCCGCGAAACGCCCTCGACAAGAACCTTGACGGTACCATCGGGCAGTTTGAGCATGTGCAGCACCTTTGCCAGCACGCCAGTGTCGTACAACCCTTCGGGTGAGGGATCATCATCTCCGGCATTCTTCTGGGTGAAGAGCAGGATCTGGTGATCCTTCTCCATCACTTCCTCCAGTGCCAGGATCGATTTTTCGCGCCCCACAAACAGCGGCACGATCATGTGCGGAAACACGACAATGTCGCGCAATGGCAGCATTGGATATGCGTCACCTGATCCCAGGCCGATATCTGATTTTCCGGTTTTTGCCATGTTGTCAGTCCTTCTCCCCGCCCCAGAGCGGGATGTTGATTCTGCCAATGCTAACACCTGCCAGCCTTAAACACACTGATTCAAAGGCCAAATGACCAGGATAATCAGGGTTTTTGGTGAACGTCTGCTCTCGCGCATAACGTGGGAACGGCGGGTTGGCATTGGGCCTGTTGAACTTTAGATGGGCCACATCTGTACTCATTTCAAGACCACAGAAACTTCTGTCTGGAAACGGTTTCCACCCGATTTCCAATCTGCCAATCCGCGTAAAAAGCAAAAGCCACCGCGCCTGGCGCGATGGCTTCAATTCCCAGACAATCCGGTTTGGCGAGCCGGTGCGGGTGTAAATCATTGACCTGCCTAGGCGCTGGCTTCCTTCTCGGCCGCTTTCTCGGCGTAGATGTAAAGCGGCCGGGCGTTGCCGGTGATCACCTCTTCGGAGATAACGACCTCCTCGACGCCATCAAGGGCAGGAAGCTCAAACATCGTATCGAGCAGGATCGCTTCCAGGATCGAACGAAGGCCACGCGCTCCGGTCTTGCGTTCGATTGCCTTGCGGGCAATTGCAGTCAGTGCATCCTCATGGAAGGTCAATTCGACCTTTTCCATGTCGAACAGGCGCTGATACTGTTTCACCAGAGCGTTCTTTGGCTCGGTGAGAATGCGCACAAGGGCTTCCTCGTCGAGATCCTCCAGTGTCGCCAGAACCGGCACACGCCCGACAAATTCCGGGATAAGGCCGAAGCGCAACAGGTCTTCAGGCTCCAATTGCTGGAACAATTCGCCTGTCTTGCGGTCATCTGGCGCTTCCACATTTGCGGCAAAGCCGATGGACGTCTTGCGGCCGCGCTCGGAAATGATCTTGTCGAGACCGGCAAAGGCACCGCCGGCGATAAACAGGATGTTGGTTGTGTCCACCTGCAGGAATTCCTGTTGGGGATGCTTGCGTCCGCCCTGCGGTGGCACGGAAGCCACAGTGCCTTCCATGATCTTCAGAAGGGCCTGCTGAACACCCTCGCCCGAAACGTCACGGGTGATTGAGGGATTGTCGGACTTGCGCGATATCTTGTCGACCTCGTCGATATAGACGATGCCGCGCTGTGCGCGCTCGACATTGTAGTCGGCGGCCTGCAGCAGCTTGAGAATGATATTTTCGACATCCTCGCCCACATAACCGGCCTCGGTAAGGGTAGTAGCGTCAGCCATGGTGAAGGGAACATCGATGATGCGGGCCAGGGTCTGGGCAAGCAGTGTCTTGCCGCAACCGGTCGGGCCGATCAGCATGATGTTGGACTTTGCCAGTTCAACATCCTGGTTCTTTGTTGAATGGGCGAGCCGTTTGTAATGGTTGTGGACGGCAACTGCCAGAACGCGCTTGGCGTGGGGCTGGCCGATCACATAATCATCCAGCACTGCAAGGATTTCCTGCGGGGTGGGAACGCCGTCGCCGGACTTGGCAACGGAAGACTTGTTCTCCTCGCGGATGATGTCCATGCAGAGCTCGACGCATTCATCGCAGATGAAAACGGTCGGGCCGGCAATCAGCTTGCGCACCTCGTGCTGGCTTTTGCCACAAAACGAGCAATACAGCGTGTTCTTGCTGTCGCCGTCATTACCGCCATTATTTGAAATCTTGCTCATTCCAGTTTCCCGTTTTTCCGGCCATGCCGGAATTGTATTTCAGCCAACCGGCGGATTAGTCCACAAACAACCCCGTTGGGAATCGATATGGATCCAGATGGCGCAAATGCCGCGCTAGTCAATCACCAGACCCTGGGCAAGGCAATACGATCCAGCAGGATTTGCCATCCTACGCCCAAAAACCTGACCATAGGCTTAATAATAGTGCCTTTTTCATGGCGTTGATTGCAAATATGCCACGCCTGCCGACACAGGTATTCGCCTGCGCCGCAGCGGTGAGAATCACCACGCGACCGGCTGATTCCTGCACATTTGTGACAGTACGAGCCCGGATCAGGCGTTTGCGTCGACGATGCGGCGATCAATGACCTTGTCCACGAGGCCCCACTCGCTGGCTTCCTCGGCAGTCAAGAAGTGGTCACGATCCAGCGTCTTTTCAACCGTCTCGTAGTCCTGGCCGGTATGCTTTACATAGACCTCGTTGAGGCGGCGCTTCATCTTGATGATGTCCTGGGCATGGCGTTCGATATCGGAAGCCTGACCCTGGAAGCCGCCTGATGGCTGGTGGACCATGATGCGGGCGTTCGGCAGCGCAAAGCGCATGCCCTTCTCGCCTGCCGCCAGCAGGAGCGAGCCCATGGAGGCCGCCTGCCCCATGCAGAGCGTCGAAATGGCCGGACGGATGAACTGCATCGTGTCATAGATTGCCATGCCTGCCGTCACCACGCCGCCGGGCGAATTGATGTACAGGTTGATTTCCTTCTTGGGATTGTCGGCTTCCAGATAGAGAAGCTGGGCGGTTACCAGCATCGCCATGCCGTCCTCGATCGGGCCAGTGATGAAGATCACGCGTTCCTTGAGCAGGCGGGAGAAAATGTCATAGGCGCGTTCGCCGCGATTGGATTGTTCAACCACCATGGGGACAAGATTCATGGCGAGATCAATTGGGTCTTTCATGAGAAGCCTTCATTTCTTTGTCGGTTCAGCCGGACGGCGTCAGACATTTGGGAATCACACAATTCGTTGCACTACACATAGGACAGGCGAACAAAGGGTTAAAGGGGGGACTTTGAGGTAAGGTTATCACGGGGGAGGCAAGGGTAGCGGGCGGGGAAAGGCTGGCGGCGTGGGCCATGCAAAAGTCATACCCCGGCTTCGTGCGTCGGCATAAGCCGCACCCGTTCGTTCTCTCGACGGGTTTCCGCCAACGCTCTAGGAATTTTCAAAGAGCAAGGCAAACGTGCGACCTGCGCGCCACTCCTTGATCCTTATGTGTTAGAGCCAGCAGGCCGCACGCGGAGATTTGTAGTGTGAGCGGAAGGTACTGCATCGCAGCAGAAAACAATTGGCAATTGCTTTCATAGGGCGAACGCACCATTTCCTGCCGCTACAATCAGTTCCACAGAATCACACGCAAAGATTGTCGTTCGGTAAGGAAGGGAGGCGAGAGGCAAGCCAAGGCGGTAAAGCAAGGCGGCAGGGCAAAGGGGGGGCAAAGCGGCAGGCAAATGGAACCGGCCAGCAAAAAACCCGCCGCGAGGTTCGCAGCGGGTTCTATCAATACTTGAGAAAAACCTTTCAACTATCAGGAAGGTTTACTCTTCATCTTCCATTTTCATCAGTTCCTCGCGGCTGACTGACTTGTCCTTGACGTCGGCCTGGCCAACAATGTGATCGACAACCTTTTCCTCGAAGATCGGGGCGCGAAGGCCGGCAACCGCATCAGGCGTCTTGCGGAAATAGTCGAACACCTGCTGTTCCTGGCCGGGATACTGGCGAACCTGATCGTAGATGGCGCGCTGCAGTTCTTCCTCGGTTACCTCTACCTTGGCTTCTTCGCCGATCTTGGCGAGCGTCAGGCCCAGGCGGACGCGGCGTTCGGCCAGCTTCTGGTATTCGGCGCGGGCCTCTTCTTCTGTGGTTTCCTCGTCCTCGAAGGTCTTGCCTGCGCGTTCAAGTTCGCCGGTCATCTGGATCCAGATGTTGTCGAACTCGGCTGCTACCATCTTTTTTGGCAGGTCCATCTTGGTCATCTCGTCCATCTGGTCGAGAACCTGGCGCTTGACGCGAGCGCGTGTGTAGGAACCGTTCTGGCTCTCGATCTGGGAGCGGACCGCTTCGCGCAGCTTGTCGGCTGATTCAAGACCGAGCTGCTTTGCCAGTTCGTCATTGATTTCGAGCTTGGCAGGTTTTTCAACCTTCTTGACCACGATATCGAACTCGGCTTCCTTGCCGGCAAGGTTGGCGGCCGGGTACTGCTCTGGGAAAGTTACCTTGATGGTCTTTTCGTCGCCGGCCTTGAAGCCGATCAGTTGCTCTTCGAAGCCGGGGATGAAACGGTTGGAGCCGAGCACCAGTTGGGCGTCCTCGTCCTTGCCGCCGTCGAATGGCTCGCCATCGACCTTGCCGAGATAATCGATGGTCACACGGTCCTTGTCAGCGGCCTTGCCCTTCTTTTCCTCGTACTGGCGGGCGTTTTCGGCAATCTTCAATACCTGTTCGTCAACTTCCTTGTCGGTAACATCGGCCACCGGGCGCTCTATCGACAATTTGGAAAGATCGGGCACGTTGATTTGTGGCATCACTTCATAGGAAATGGTGAACTCGAAATCGCTGTCGCCGGCGAGAATGGCTTCGGCCTCTTTCTCGTCTTCGGTCATCTTGATTTCAGGCTGCTGGGCGGCCTTCTCGTCGCGCTCTTTGAGCACTTCGCCGGAGCGGTTGTTGACCATGTCATTGACGATTTCGGCCATGACCTGCTTGCCGTACAGTTTCCTGATGTGGCTGACCGGCACCTTGCCCTGGCGAAATCCGTCAATACGGACCTTGCCCTTCATGTCTTCAAGGCGCTCATTGAGCTTTGCTGCCAGATCGCCTTTGGGAACGACGACTTTCAGTTCGCGCTCAAGACCCTCGTTTTTTGTTTCTGTGACCTGCATGGAAAATCAACCTGTTTCACCTCGGATGAAGGAGCTCATCCGGTTCAAATCCGTCCTGTTTGGTGCGGGTAGAGAGACTTGAACTCCCACGCCTTGCGGCACCAGAACCTAAATCTGGCGTGTCTACCAATTTCACCATACCCGCTGGGGTTCGATGGCACTTTCCGGGACCGGCCCTGGTGTGCCGGCTGGTTGGTGCCAAACGAAATAATGGGCCCTGCAGAGAGCGCTGGCGCCCGCTGCTGAACCCGAATTTGCGCGTCTATACCACCGGGTACGCGGTTTCGCAAACGGGCAACAGACTTTTTTTGCCTGCCTGACGGCGCCTTACAGGAAGGGCTTGCCTTGTCCCTTCCCTCAATCTGCAAACCGGCGCGAGATATTGTCGAAACGCGCCAGCCATGGGCGGACTGGCGGCAATTCGTTGTCAGCCTCTAGGCCGCGGGCATTGGCCGCCTCGAACGGTGAGCGCGGCACATTCCAGGCGGTGGAGATGACGATGCCAGCAGGACTTAGTTCCAGGAGATGGCCGCCCCTTGCCTCGAAGTCGGCGCGGTTGAGGATCAGGTGCGGACGGCTGGCATCACGGCACCGCGCCCACCACAGCCTCGGCGCCAGCAGGATATCGGAGGTTTCACAGGCCTGTGGCAGTTGATCGGGGTCATACACAAGCACCACGCGCCAGGTCGTGCCGTCGCGTTTGAGGTCAAACCGGCAACCGTCGGCGTCACAACCCTGCGAGACCGGATGCGGGGTGAATGTCTGGTTGGGAAGCCAGGCCCGCTGCCAGATATCGGTGATGAATTGGCCCCGCCGGGGATAGAGCAAGGAAAGCGCATCCTCACTTGTCGCCTCTGCATCCGGGTCGGTCGGCAGAAGCGCAGTGCGGACGGCAATGGTGCGGCCATCGGGGGCAATTGCAATATCCGGCAGTTCCGGCTTTTGCGCCATGCCCGCCATGACGACGCCCAGCGGCAGGAGCGAAAGGAGGCGCAACCTTGTTCGCAGTCCGCAGGCAAACGCCAGGAACAGCGCGGACCCTACAAGTACGCTGACCGGCTGGGCACCGGTCTCAAAATCGAGGTTATAGGCATTTACGCCGTCGGACACGTCGATCACCGCCTCGATGGCCATGCCCAGCGGTTTGAGCGCCAGTTTTTCAAAGCCATAGGGCATCAGGAACATGACCAGCAGCGCAAGGGGCATCACCGCGATGGAGACGATCGGCATGGCAAGCAGGTTTGAAATCAGGCCCATCGGCGCGACCCTGTGAAAATGCCACATGGCGAACAATGCGGTGGCCGTGCCCGCAACAAGGCTGGTGGTCGACAGGCCGCCGAACCAACCTGTCAAACCGCGGGCGATATTGGCAGCTAGCGAGCGCTGGCGATAACCGCTGTCTGCGCGGTTCAGGCGGTAGTCACTCCATTCGCGATAAACGGCCACCAGCGCCGCGACCGCTGCAAAACTCATCTGGAAGCCCGGATTGAACAGGCTGGCGGGAAAGAGGATCAGGATGAGGATCGCGGCGATGGCGACGCTGCGCATGGTGATCGCCCGCCGGTCAAGGAGGCTTGCGGTGAGCATGACGCTGATCATCAGCCAGGCACGCACTGTTGCAATCCCCTGCCCTGAAATCATCAGATAGGCTGTTGCGGTGACGAAGCCGGCCAGGATTGCGTATTTTCGGGCCGGGTGCCGGTCGACAAATCCGGGTATAGCCGCCAGGGCAAGGCGTACAAGCCAGATCACGGTAAGCGTTACAAGTGCCATGTGCAGCCCCGATATCGCCAGTATGTGTGCCAGTCCGCTACGGCGAAGGCTCTCTTGGGTTTCATCTGACAGGCCGGACCGGTCTCCGGTAATGAGCGCGACAGCGACATCGCCTGGTTCACCGGGAAGACCGGCGCGGATCCTGTTGGATATCGCCTCCCGTACAGACTGGACAGCAACCCCAACCGTCAGTGACAGGCTGGCAGCCAATCCTTCAGAGGTGTCGGGTATTGTAGCTGATATTTGCGGTGGCCCCATGAAAAAGCCGCTCATGGCGAGGCCGTTCATTCTTGCGGCAAAGGCAAAATCGTATCCGCCGGGATAGGCCGGACCATTGAGCGGTGAGATGCGCGCAAGTCCACTGATGTGGTCGCCGGGTTTGAAATCTTCGCTGCCGCTGCGCGATGAAATCCGGATCGAGGGCGGCAATTCACCTGATGAAAGTCCTTCTATCGAAACGGGCCTGATCAGGAAGCGCGGCGAGCCATTGCTGTTCTGGTCGATAGCGAGGATTTTTCCATCTATGTGGCCGGTAAGATCGGAAAGCGGAACGGCAAAATCCGCTTTGTGAACCTGCCACTGGGCGAGCACCATACCTACAAAAACCAGCATGGCGCCTGTTACAAACAACCATCTGGTGCCCCTTACCCTTGCCGTGAAGACAAATACCCCGCTGGCAAAGGCCGATAGTAAAAGTATCCATGGCTGAGGTTCATGCGGCGCTGCATAGTAGGCCATTATCCCGGCAGCAAGCATGACCGGGACAAAATTGAAGAGGTTTCCCTTTTCGCGCTCACGCGCGAATGCTTCCTGCGTTTCGTCCTGCAAAGTTTGAAAGACCAGTGCGGTCCTCAATCCCAGGCTTGTCGCAAGGCCGATCGGTTGATCCGCTTTCAGGTCTTGCGGAAGATCCGGCGGCTGGAAGGTGGGATGAACGTCGCCTTCTTCCCGCTGCCATTGCGCGGGGTCTGCATAACCATGCCTCCTCAAGGCAGGCGGATTTGACGCGTAAACATGAGCCGAGGAAGCTTCGGGCAGCCACATGTCTGAAAGTGGGTGGATTCCTTCGGCCGAACGCGCTGCTTCGGGCAAAAGCGTATCCGCCTGACCCGATTGCTGCTCCGAAATGGCACGTGATATGCGCTTTCGCTGCGAACCCACCCTTTTCCCCTGCATTGGCCTTGACGACCGGCTCCGGGGAAAAGTGGGTAAAGACCATCAGGCAACACGATCAGCGTTCGCATTGATGGTCCGAGGGCGGTGAGCGGCAAATTACGCAACGCGCCCTTGTCACCGGAAACACCTATGATACATGAAGCGCAACGACTTGGCCAGTTGGCGCCTGCTTGCGGATTGTCCCTTACCGGCATCTGGTTCGGGCCCGAAAACCGGCACAGACTTCACAGGAACCAACATGGCTGACACTTCCCACAAGGCGGTTGTAACCCGTTTTGCCCCCTCTCCGACCGGCTACCTGCACATTGGCGGGGCAAGGACCGCACTGTTCAACTGGCTGTTTGCCAAGGCTAATTCCGGCAAGATGCTACTGCGCATCGAGGACACGGACCGTGAGCGCTCCACGAAGGAAGCGGTCGATGCGATCCTCGATGGCCTTTCTTGGCTCGGCCTGACCTGGGACGGAGAACCGGTTTCCCAGTTCGAGGGTGCGGCGCGCCACCGCGAAGTGGCAGAGCAGATGGTTGCCGAGGGCAATGCCTATTACTGTTTCGCCACGCAGGAAGAACTTACCGAAATGCGCGAAAAGGCAAAGGCCGAAGGCCTGCCACCCCGCTATGACGGACGCTGGCGCGATCGCAATCCTTCCGAAGCCCCTGCCGGTGCAAAGGGCGTTATCCGCCTCAAGGCGCCGCAGGAGGGTTTCACCATTGTAGATGACAAGGTGCAGGGCGAAATCAGGTTCCCAAACAAGGACCTGGACGACCTGGTACTGCTGCGTTCGGACGGCTCGCCGACCTATATGCTTGCCGTGGTGGTGGATGACCACGACATGGATGTCACGCATATCATTCGCGGCGATGATCACCTGACCAATGCTGCGCGTCAGACGCTGATCTATCAGGCGATGGGCTGGGAAGTGCCAATCATGGCCCATATCCCGCTGATACACGGCCCCGACGGCGCCAAGCTTTCCAAGCGCCATGGTGCGCTTGGGGCGGAAGCCTATCGCGCCATGGGCTACCTGCCCGAGGCACTGCGCAATTATCTCGTTCGCCTTGGATGGGCTCATGGAGATGATGAAATCCTCTCCACAGAGGAAATGCTGGAACATTTCGGGTTCGACGGCATGAACAAGGCTGCCGCGCGTTTTGATTTTGCCAAACTGGAAGCTCTCAACGGCCACTATATCCGCCATGCCGATGACGCCTATCTGGTGGAGCAGATCGAACGAATCCTGCCGGAAGTCACGATACAAACGCCCATGACCAACAAGCTGGACGAGAACGGCAAGGCAATGCTGCTTGCTGCCATGCCCGGCCTGAAGGAGCGCGCCAAGACGCTTGTCGAACTGATAGACAGCGCGGCCTATCTCTTCGCGATGCGCCCTCTGGAATTTGAAGAAAAGGCGGAGAAAATCCTTGTCGAGAACGGCGGCGACAGCGTGATTGCCGATCTCCTGCCGTCTCTTGAGGCGCTCGATAGCTGGACGGCAGAGAGCACGGAAGCAGTGGTGCGCGAATTTGCCGAGCAGAATGATCTGAAGCTTGGCAAGGTGGCGCAGCCTTTGCGCGCCGCCCTGACGGGACGCTCGACCTCGCCTGGCGTTTTCGATGTCCTGGCCGTGCTGGGGCGCGAGGAATGCCTTGCCCGGCTGCGAGACCGGATCTGAGGCAGCCATGCCATGTAGCGAGTTTACAAGTCCTGTGCACCGTGTTTCCATTTAACTATGGTGTCACTTGAGTGACACCATCAAATGGTCTAAACCTCGAATAGATCAGTATTGCTGCAATGCGGCATTGCTCGCTTCGTGCCGGTTCTCTCCGGATCATCGACAGGCATAAACAGCATTGCTTTCCACGGGTGCCCGCGGAAAACCCAATACTGGTACGTGAGATAGCCGTAGAGAAAAGGAATCAGATTATGACCGATCAGACCGCCAAGCTTACCATTGGAAATGAAAGCTGGGAGTTTCCGGTCAAAGCCGGTTCGATTGGTCCTGACGTCATTGATATCGGGGCCCTCTACAAGAATACGGATCGTTTCACCTACGATCCCGGCTTTACCTCCACTGCTGCCTGCGAAAGTGACATTACCTTTATCGATGGCGACAAGGGCATCCTGCTGCATCGCGGTTATCCGATCGAACAGCTTGCTGACCATGGTGACTTTGTCGAGACCTGCTACTTGCTGCTGTATGGCGAATTGCCAACCAAGGAGCAGAACGAGGATTTCCATCAGAAGATCACCTACCACACCATGGTACATGAGCAGATGATGCGCTTCTTCACCGGGTTCCGCCGGGACGCGCATCCAATGGCCATTATGTGTGGCGTCGTTGGTGCCCTGTCAGCCTTCTATCACGACTCGACCGATATTTCCGATCCGCACCAGCGCATGATTGCCTCGCACCGCATGATCGCGAAGATGCCGACCATTGCTGCCATGGCCTACAAGTACCACGTCGGTCAGCCCTTCGTTTATCCAAAGAACGATCTGGATTATGCGGCGAACTTCCTGCACATGTGCTTTTCCGTTCCCTGCGAGGAATACAAGGTGAACCCGGTCCTCGCCCGCGCCATGGACCGGATCTTCATCCTGCATGCTGATCACGAGCAAAACGCTTCAACTTCCACTGTGCGTCTTGCCGGCTCTTCGGGCGCCAACCCGTTTGCCTGCATCGCTGCCGGCATTGCCTGCCTGTGGGGCCCTGCCCATGGTGGTGCCAATGAGGCTGCGCTGAACATGCTGGCTGAAATCGGCACGGTCGACCAGATCCCTGAATATATCCGCCGCGCCAAAGACAAGGATGATCCGTTCCGCCTGATGGGCTTCGGCCACCGCGTCTACAAGAATTATGATCCGCGCGCCAAGATCATGCAGAAAACAACCCACGAGGTTCTACAGGAACTCGGCATCAAGGACGATCCGCTTCTTGAAGTTGCCATGGAACTGGAAAAGATCGCCCTTACCGATGATTATTTCATCGAGAAGAAGCTCTATCCGAATATCGACTTCTATTCAGGCATCACGCTCAAGGCGCTCGGTTTCCCCACTACCATGTTCACCGTCCTCTTCGCCCTGGCGCGAACGGTCGGCTGGATTGCACAGTGGAAGGAAATGATCGAGGATCCCAAGCAGAAAATCGGTCGTCCACGCCAGCTTTATACTGGTTCGACACAGCGCGATTACATCAAGGTGGAAGATCGCTGATCGATCAGATCGTTCGATTTCGAACCTGACCTATCGATGGGGCGGCTTTTGGCTGCCCCTTTTTCGTGTCAGTTTGAAGGAAGTTGTTCCTGCTGGCGCGCAAGCCTGAGCACGATCTCCGCACATATGCGGCCAGGTTCCTTTGCCTGTTGCATTCTGTCATGGACTAGCTGAAAGCCTTCGAGCTGCGCTGCGCGCTGATGGCCCTCGACAAGGAGACCCTCGGCAAGGCGGGCAATATATCCCGGACGGGCGAATTCGTTGATCCGCTCGGGAACAATGACCTTGTCTGCAATCAGATTTGGCAATGCGGCTGTCCATGCCTTCATCAGGAAGCGGACAGCATTGATCGCAGGGTCGAGCTTGTAGATCGATATGGTTGGAACGCCATACATGGCCAGTTCCAGTATTGCTGTACCGGAAGCGGCAATCGCAACATCGCCATTTTGCATGGCTTCAAACTTTGCGTCCTCGCCTGCCAGAATTTCTGGTTTCACAGTCCAGGTCGCGACATCTTTTTCGATCATGGCTCTCAGATGCGGGACGGCGGGCAGCAGATACCGGCCGCCCTGACCGCGATCCTCCATGATTTCAATCGTCTCCCTGAGCACCGGCAACAAGCGGCTGGCTTCACTGTTTCTTGAGCCTGGCAATATCAGAATATTTGGCGGGTTGGCGGGTTTCGCCTTGGCTTCAAGGTCTGCCTTGCCTGCCAATCGTGCTAGCGGGTGGCCGACATAGGTGGTTTCAGGCCCGCCGAGCTTGCGCATGACTTCGGGTTCAAACGGCAGGATTGCCAGTACATGATCTATATAGGCATTCATTTTGACGGCGCGGCCGGGTCGCCAGGACCAAACTGTCGGACAGACATATTTGATAACAGGGAGGTTCGGATTTTCGGCCTTGGCCCGCTTGGCGACAACCTTGGCGAATTCCGGCGAATCAATCAGCAAAAGCACATCGGGCCGTTTGCGGGCGATATCACGCGCTACTTCCCTTGCGCGCGCAAGCAGGGATGGCAGTTTGCGCACGACACCAGACAGGCCCATGATCGCTATCTGCGACACGTCAAAAAGTGGTTCAAGCCCCCTTTCATGCATCCTGTGGCCACCAAGGCCCAACGCCTCGACCTCGACGCCCATTGATGAAAGATGGTCCATCAGGTCCGCGCCAAGCGCATCTCCGGATGCCTCCCCCACAACGAAGTAGACGCGAAGCGGAGCGCTCATGACGATTCCTCGACGGTGCGCCCAAGAATAAATATTCGCGCCGCTTTTGCCAGTGCAAGTGTCTGTTTTCGCTCGAGAATGAGTGATTTGCCCGCTTCGAGGACAATACCGTGTATGCCGGCTTCATTCAATGCGGTGATGGTGTCAGGGCCTATTGCGGGCAGGTCAGCGCGCATGTCCTGTTCGGGCTTCATGACCTTGGCCAATACTGAAGCGCCGGGTTCTGCGGACAGCCGTCCGCTGGCGCGCAGTTCAGCCACCCTGCGGATCAGGGCATCAGTACCCTCGGCCCCTTCCAGTGCAACTATCCGACGATCCTCGCAAATGGCTGCCTGGCCTGCATCCAGCCTGCCGATGGCCTTTGCTGCCTCGAAGCACAATTCGATCGTCCTGCCATACTGCTTTACTGATGGTCTGCCAGCAATGGCGCCCTCGTCCGCCAGCAGTTCAGGCAGCGCCTGGTGGACGCCAATAACCGCCACCTTGCGCGTTTCCATGAATGCGGCGACCTTGCCAAGGACGGAATTGTCACCGCCCAGGACGATCTTGAGCAGCCTGGGCAATTCCTTCACCGTCATCAGGTCGAGCTTCATGTTCCTGAAATCCGGGCGCCGGGTAACGCCACCTGCAAAAATCACATGGCCGATGCGATTTTTTTCGAGCAGGGAAAACAGACTTCCGATCTGGCCAAAGGTCAGTATTGCGATGGCAGGATCATCGTTCTGTGGTTCGTATTCCCCGGCAATGCCGATAAGGAGTGGATCCCGGCCGGCCAAGTAAAGCTCGCGAAAGACCTCATGCGGCAGCACGCCATTGCCGGCCACGATTGCAACCCTGTGTCTTTCGGGATCGAATGCTTCCATCAACTCCCCAATCGGACCCTGCTGCAACTCCCCAATCGGAACCTCCTGCATCCAACTGCGCGCCAAGGTCCAGAACGTTCAGCCAAGGTCTTCCATGTTGCGCGGCGTACACAAGGAACGGTTTTCGCCTGATTTGACAAAGTCGATGATGTGCCTTACGGCCTCGTTCTTCACCAGTTCCTCGGGCATTGACTGAACCGACTCGGCGATCGTCTGCCTGCCGGAAAACAGGTGCTTGTAGGCGGCGCGCACTGCGTGAATTTCCTCGCGCGACATGCCGGCCCGCTTCATACCGATAACGTTGAGACCACCCAGATAGGCCCTGTTGCCAAGGGCGACGCCATAGGGAATTACATCGTTTTCAAGTCCCGCCATGCCGCCGACAAAGGCATTGTTTCCGATGCGGCTGAACTGGTGCACGCCGGCACCGCCACCCATGATGACATTGTCCCCGATCTTGCAGTGACCAGCCACCATGGCAGCATTCGAGAAGATGATGTTGTTGCCCAAAATACAATCATGCGCGACATGGGCATTGGCGAGAAACACGCAATTATTGCCGATTACCGTGCGTCCCCTGTCTCCGGCTGTTCCCGGATTCATGGTCACGCCTTCACGGATCGTACAGTTGGCACCAATTTCCAGGAAGCTCTCCTCGCCCTTGTATTTGAGATCCTGCGGCTCATGGCCGAGTGAGGCAAAGGGGAAAACCCGGGTCTTTTCACCAATGGTCGTATTGCCGGCGATCACAGCATGCGAAAGCAGGCGGACGCCATCTCCCAGTGATACGGCCGGACCGACATGACAGAAGGGGCCGATCTCGACATCGGCGCCCAAGCGGGCACCGTCCTCGATGACCGCTGATGGATGAATCTTGTTGCTCATGTATTGCTGTCTTCCGGATCAACCATCATTGCGCCGATCTTGGCTTCAGCCACCTTCTGGCCATTCACCATGGCATGGCAGTCGAACTTGAATATCTGGCCCCGCTGTTTCGTCTTTTTCACATGCAGTTCGAGTCTGTCGCCAGGAATGACGGGCTTGCGGAAGCGAACCTCGTCAATGGTCATGAAATAGACCAGCCTGCGCTTGCCACCCGAGTGCATGCGGGCGCTGATTGCACCGGCTGTCTGGGCCATTGCCTCGACAATAAGCACACCAGGCATGATCGGATCGCCGGGGAAATGCCCATTGAAATGCGGCTCATTAAAGGTGACATTCTTGATGCCTACTGCGCTATCGTCGCCCTTTATGTTCTCGATACGATCGATCAAGAGAAAGGGATAGCGATGTGGCAACAGCTTGAAGAGGTCAGTGACTTCCAGTCGGTCAATAATTTCAGTATCACTCATTTGCCTGACTCATCCTGTTGTCCACCCTTGCGCGTCGATCCATCTATCATCTTCCTCAGCTTCAAATTCATTCGCGCCCAATCTTTCATCGGCATTGCAGGATAGCCGATCATCTTTGCACCGGCGGGAATGTCCGAATGCGTTCCCGAACCGCCACCAATCTGCGCACCCATGCCGACCGTAGTATGGCCGCCAATGCCCACCTGACCAGCCACTACCACGTAATCCTCAAGTGTGGCACTGCCGGCGATACCAGCCAGACCGACAATAACGCAATGGCGGCCGATCACAACGTTATGTCCGATCTGTACAAGGTTATCGATCTTGGTGCCTTCACCGATGACGGTGTCGCGGTTGGCACCCCTGTCCACGGTTGAATTGGCACCGATCTCCACCTTGTCCTGGATGATGACGCGCCCAACCTGGGCAACCTTTAAATGACCGCCCGCACCCATGGCAAAACCGAAACCGTCCTGACCAATGCGAACACCCGCATGAATAATTACATTATCCCCGATATAGGCGTTGGTTATGCTGGCACCTGCGCCTATTACTGTATTGCGGCCGATCTGTACGCCGCTTCCGATAACGGCATTTGCGAGTATGTGGCTTGCGCGGCCTATCGCAACATTCCGGCCAATTACTGCACCAACCTCGATGATGACGTCTTCCTCGAGAGTGACACCCTCACACAGATGGGCCTTGCCGGAAATGCCGGTTTCACCAGTTATCGGCTGGGGCCGTCCGGCGGTAGGATAAAGAGCCGCCAGCGCTGCCGCATAGGCCTTGTAGGGCTGATCATGCACGAGCGGCGCCACGCCCTCGGGCAGCAGTTCAATCATCTTGTCGCTGCAGATCACGGCAGTAGCGCGGGTTTGCGCGAGGAATTTAACGTAGCGTGGATTGTCGATAAAGGACAATGTGCCCGGTACTGCATCCTCAAGCGGGCTTGCACCACCAATCAGAACGTCTCCATGCTCAGGTGAAACGAGGCGGGCACCCGTAGCCTTTGCCAGTTCGCCCAGGCTCTGTTTTGAGACCGTAAAAAAGGTGGGATGCGTCATTCAGGTACTCGTGAAACTGGAATCCGGCAAAAGTCACAGGATTTGCATAGGACTTTCGGTCGATCAGGACAAGAAAAAGGGGCCGGAGCCCCTCTTTGAACACATATAATATTATTCCGGATTGCGCCTAGAAACGGGTGGAAATTCCGAAGCTGAAGCGGCGCAGCTCATCGACCTTCTCGCGAACAATCGGTTCTGCATAATCAAAGCGCAGTGGACCGAAGGGCGAATTCCAGATGATCGACGCGCCAACCGAAGCACGCAGGCCATTATCTTCTGCATCGCCACGGCGGGACGAAAGTCGGCCATTGGCTGCCTGGATGGCATCCAGGCTGTTATCATCAACGCCCCACAATACACCTGCATCGGCAAACAGCGCACCGCGGATCCCGTAACTTTCAGGAAGCAACGGCGCGGGGAAGTTAACCTCGGCTGTGGCATTCCAGTAATACATGCCGCCGAGCGCGTCGCCTGTACCTGGATCGCGCGGACCGAAGCCGTTTGAGGCGAAACCGCGAATGGCACTACCACCCTGGAAGAAGTTGTCGAGAGCGCGGTAACCGTCATCATCGCCAAACCCGGTCTTGGCGCCGGCACGGCCCTGAAGCATGGCGACCAGATCGAGGTCTTCAGAAAGCGTGGTGTAGACCTGACCCTTGATTGAACTGTTCAGGTAGGTCGCATCTCCACCGGCACCATATGCCGTCTGACTGAACTCGAAGCGCACGCCCTCACGCGGAGTGGTCGAATTGTCAAGCGTATTGTGGGTGAATGTGTAACCGAAACCGGAACGGGTCCAGTCTGTCGGCCCCATAAGGGCAGCCGAAAGCTCGCCTGGTGCGTCGCCCTGAATGCCGTTACGGTTTCCGGTCGGTGTACTGTCACCCGCTCCTGTATCAATCCGGTTATCGGCAATTGTCGTCTGGGTATCGTCATATGCGTAGAAAAGCGACAGGTTCGATCTTTCGGTGAGCGGCACACCGAAACGAATGGTGCCAAATGTTCTTTCGGAACCGTATTCCTGGTAATCGGAACTGCCGTTTGTTTCGCGGCCAATATCGAAACCGGCAGACATGCGATAGCCAAGGAAATAGGGTTCCGTGAAGGAAAGGCGGTAGGAGTCGGAGTTTTCGCCGAAATCAGCAGCGACTCGCAGGAACTGGCCGCGCCCCATGAAGTTCTTTTCGGAGAAGGAAATCTCCGCAAGTGCGCCGCTGGCGGTGCTGTATCCGCCACCTATCGCGAATTCACCGCTTGCCTTTTCCTCAACACGCACAACGACGGCGATCCGGTCAGGTGCGTCTGCCGGGCGGGTAGTTATTGTTACCCGTTCAAAAAGCCCCAGGGCGTCCAGACGGCGTTTCGCCTTCTGAATGAATACCTGGTTGAATGCATCGCCTTCGGAAATATCGAATTCGCGGCGAATGACATATTCGCGGGTCATGTCGTTTCCGACGATGACAATCCGGTCGATATAGACCGTGCGGCCCTGATCGATGAGATAGGTAACGTCAATCGTGTTGGTTTCGAAATTGCGGTTTCCGCGGGGAACCACTTCAACAAAGGCAAAGCCGCGCGAAGCAACGGTCTCGGTCAGGTTGATAATTGTATCCTCAACCAGCCTTGCGCTGTAAACCTTGCCGGACTTGGTTTCCACACGGCTGAACAGCGAGCTGGTATCCACGCCATCAAGCGTTGCCTCAATATCAATATTGCCAAAACGGTACTTGGCGCCTTCATCGAGCGTAATGGTGATGTCATAGGCATTGGCCACTTCATCAAGTACGGCAGAAGTTGAAACGATCTGGAAGTCCGCGTAGCCGTTGTTGAAATAGAAGCGGCGCAGGCGCTCTTCGTCAGCTGCCAGTCGATCAGGATCATAGATGTCGTCTGTCTTCAACCAGCTAAGAAGGTTCGTTTTCTTTGTGGACATCTCTTCGCGCAGACGTGGCGTGCGGAAGGCATTGTTGCCGATAAAGGAAATTGACCGGATCTTGGTCTTCCCGCCTTCATTGACGCGGAAAACAATGTTCACGCGGTTGTTTGCGAGCGGAACAACCTCGGACGTAACAGTGGCATCGCCGCGGCCGACACGTGAATAGGCTTCCTGGATGATGTCCACATCAGAGGCAACAACATCAGGAGAGAATACACTGCGGGACTGCGATTGCACCATGGAGGCCAGCGGGCCATCCTTTAGGCGCTTGTTGCCCTCGAAGAAAACCTGGTTGATCGTGGCGTTTTCATCGACTTCAACGATCAGCGTCGAACCAGACTGGTAGATACTGACATCGGCAAAAAGGCCGGTGGCAAACAGGGCCTTCAACGAGTCGTCAATATCAGAGTTGCTGAAACTCTTGCCTAGCTGAATGGTCAGAAAAGAGGTGATCGTATCTGCATCCATGCGGGTATTCCCGCGTACCTGGATCTGTTGTACTACAGCCGCCGCCGCTGGTGTAGCAGAAACCAGTGCGCTTGTACCTGTCAGCGTTACACTGGTGACAGCCAGAAACACAATCATAAACAACGATTTGAGCAAGCTCATCGTAAACCCAGTTCCCCGCAAAGGAGCCTCTTCATTTTTGCCGCCTGATAAGAGCCCCGGCATCCAACAGATGGCCTCGCCAACCATTCCCCAATATGCCATAGACCCGTACGCAAGCGAACGACTGCGACCGAACAGAATCCGATCTGGTTAACAAACCTTTTACAGGGATTTGTCGTGTTCGCAACCACGATAGGCCAAAGATTTTTGTTAATCTGTCAACGTGTTGCAGATTCGCCAAGGCATTTGAATTAATTGGTTAACGTGGCGTTAACGCTAACGGGCCCGATAAAGGAAAACAGCCTGATTCCTTGCGAAAAATTCTATTTCAGCTTCCGATGACAAACCTCAAACGCGCCCCGGACCGAGTCAGGATGTAAGCATTTGTGATCAGGTGATGAAGCCGGATTCGGGCAATTTACTGAATTCAGGAAAGAAAAATGCTGGAAATGTCATTCCATGTGGCAAACACCATCAGCATCAGAACGAGACTCAAGCCGATCCGAAAGCCTATCTCCTGCGCCCGCTCGCCAAGCGGTTTGCCGCGAACCGCCTCGACTGCGTAGAAAACAAGGTGGCCGCCATCGAGCATGGGTATCGGAAACAGGTTCAACAGGCCGATACTAACTGAAAGCACCGCCGCGAGGTTTATCAACGCGCCCCAGCCCAGCGTTGCAACCTCTCCAGAAACCTTTGCGATACGAATGGGCCCGCCAAGCTGGTCGGCAGACTGATGTCCGATCACTATGTCCTTGAGGTAATGCATCGTGGAGGAGATGATGAACCAGGTCTCACCAACCGCCTGGCCCACGGCCTCGACGGGACCGCTCTTGACCACCCTGCCCGAAGCCTGGTTGACGTCGTTGCGGATACCAATCACACCCACATCGTTCTGGTTGCCAAAACGGTCAGTTACTTCCTGGCGCCGGGGGACGACGGGTATTTCAAGTTCCTGACCGTCCCGCCGGACAAGCACGACCATTTCGCGCTCGGGATTGGGGGCGACTATGCGGGGAATGTCGGAAAAAGTCTTGATAGGCGAACCATCAATGGAAATGACAACATCGCCTGCCTGAAAGCCGGCTGCTTGCGCGGCGCTGTCTTCCACTACGCTGGAGACGACCGGTTCGGATACAAAGCGTCCGAGAAACATGAAGCTCAATGAAAAGATCACGATTGCGAGGATGAAATTGGCGATGGGACCGGCAGCAACCACGGCAGCGCGCTGACTGACACTCTTGTGCAAGAAACTGCCTTCGCGTTCCTCGGCAGTCATTTTACTGGCCTGCTCGAAATCGGGGGTAGAGGCCGCGTCCGCATCGCCGAAGAACTTCACGTAACCTCCAAGAGGAATTGCCGAAAGTTTCCAACGTGTGCCATGTTTGTCGTTGAATCCGATAAGTTCCGGTCCGAAACCGACGGAAAAGGCTTCAACCTTTACCTTGTTCCAGCGTGCCACAAGGAAATGCCCCAACTCGTGAAAGAACACGACAATGGTCAAGACGATCAGGAATGGCAGGATATATCCGAAAAACGAGATCGAGGGGACCGGAAGTGCATCCATCAGGAGGTTCTTTCATGCCAAGAAGCGTTGAGTGCTAACTAGTGGGCCCGGGCCAGCGGTGCAAGCAGTAGTCGCGATTTATCGGGCCGGAAGATGTAGTCGATGCGATGCAAATGGGACTGAACAATGGCATGAGGCTCAATTGGCACCAAAGAACAGGCCTGTAACGGCGCCGGACAAATCTGCCTCCAGCCCTCCGGCAATCACAATGGCAAGCAACCAGGCGGTTGCAATCGCAAAAATCAATCCATCGATCCTGTCGAGAAGCCCGCCATGGCCGGGAATGATGCGCCCGGAATCCTTCTGCCCGAACCTGCGCTTGACCCAGGATTCAAACAAATCGCCGATCTGCGATGTAAAGGCGAGAATGACGGCCAGCAGGATCGGCCCCGCAGTGACGGCATGGCCGAAGCCCACATCAACGACAATCGAAACAAGGATGGCCCCTGCAAAACCTCCCAGAAAACCGGACCATGTCTTGTTCGGAGAGATCGATGGTGCGAGTTTCGGTCCGCCAAACGTCTTGCCGGTAAAGTAGGCGAATGTATCTGCCCCCCATACACAGGCGAATACGAACAAGATGATGAAAAGGCCGTTTGCGCCGGCGCGCATGTCCGTTAATGCAACGAACGGCAAGCCGGCATAAAGCAACGCCGTAGCTCCCCAGACACTCCTGCGAATCATCCACTCCCATATGCCGAGAGCCATAACGCCAATCGCGCCTATAATCAGCCCGGTTTCGGGTCGTCCGGCAAAGTAGGCGCCAATCAACAGAAACAGGAAGCCGAAAGCCGTGATGGCAACCCGGTTGGGCAGCATTGCCTTCACCAGCGAGCGGAATTCCGCGAAAATGATGACCGACAGTACGACGGCCAGGAGCCGAAATGTGTCACCGCCCATCCAGGTGCAAAACAGGGCAAAGCCTGCCAGAACCAGCGCCGATGCAATGCGCAATGGCAATTCGGCATACTGGCCACTCTTATTGTTGGAAATCTGCCCCATTTGCCCCCCGAAACTCCGAAATTCATTCTGCAACGAAAGGGCAAGTCCTCCCGCCCCAGGCCTTGCAGGTCAGGTTCCGGTAATCCGGGTGGAACCACCCGCCCCCGGTGTCTCCTGTACATCCAGCAAACCGCCATATTTGCGCTTGCGCTGCGAATACTCTTTCAAGGCCAGATCAAGATCGGCAATGGTAAATTCCGGCCACAACTTTTCAGAGAAAACAAATTCCGAATAAGCAGCCTGCCACAAAAGGAAGTTTGACAACCTGATTTCACCGGCAGTGCGCAGGATCAGGTCCGGATCCGGAATGTCACGGGTAAACAGGGCCTTGGCCACCATCTTTTCGTCAATCGCCTCAGCGCTCAGCCTCCCCGCCTGGACCTCGCCTGCCAGTGAGCGCACCGCTTCCACGATTTCCGAGCGTGCACCGTAATTGAAGGCGATAACCAGTGTTTGCGCGGTATTGGTGCGGGTGAGGTATTCGGCCTCATTAAGCAGGTCGACGATATCGCCCGGCAATCCTTCACGATGCCCGATCACTGTTACCTTGACATTGTTCTGGTGGAGTTCGGCAAGATCGCGGCGTATGAACAGGCGCAGCAGCTTGAACAGTTCGCCTACTTCTTCCTGCGGACGAGACCAGTTTTCTGTTGAGAACGAATAAAGGGTCAGAAACTCGATACCGCGTTCGCGCGCCGCCTTGACGATGGTCCGGACAGTATCGACACCCTGCCGGTGGCCGATATGGCGCGGTTTGCCATGCTGCTTGGCCCAACGGCCATTGCCATCCATGATGATGGCCAGATGGCGTGGGATCTTCAAACTGTCCCCGCTCTTGCCGTCCCGCTCGTTGCCCAAGGCATTCTCCGCAGATTGGCCCGCATGTGCATGCCGCCCACCGTTTCGCCAGCAGGTCAGACCTGCATGATTTCCACTTCCTTTTGTGCAACGGCATCGTCGACGCCCTGCACCATGTCGTCAGTCAATTTCTGGACCTTTTCGGACAGTACGCGTGCATCATCCTTGCCGATTGCACTGTCCTTCTCGGCCTTCTTGATTTCCTCCATGCCGTCACGACGAACATGGCGGATCGCCACCTTTGCGTTCTCGGCATATTGATGGGCAATCTTGACCAGGTCGCGGCGGCGCTCCTCGTTTAGTTCGGGAAGCGGCATGCGCAGGTTCTGACCATCGACGATCGGGTTGAGGCCGAGGCCGGATTCGCGGATCGCCTTTTCAACTGCTCCAACCATGGACTTGTCCCAGACCTGGACACTGACCATACGGGCTTCCGGCACGTTCACCGTACCAACCTGGGTGATCGGCATCGACTGGCCGTAAGCATGAACAACGACCGGATCAAGTAAGCTGGCCGAGGCTCGGCCGGTACGCAGGCCTGCGAGGTCATTCTTCAATGAGGCAATCGCGCCATCCATCCGCTTTTTCAGATCAGCAAAGTCAATTGCATCGTCAGACATTGTTCCAGTTCACCCTTGATTGCCGGCCCGTTTTGAAGACCGAGTTTCCCGTTTCAGGCAGCAAGCCGCGCTTTCTGCCAATTACCCGCCTTTTGGGGCGCTGTCCACCTTGGTGTAAACGCCCTGAATCGTAGGCTACCCTGCCGCGATGGTGGTACCCGTGCCTTTGCCTGTCAGTTGCGCAGCCAACCCTCCGCTGTCCTTGAGCGAATAGACAACAACCGGAATCGAGGCAGCCTGCATCATTGCCACGGCAGAACTGTCCATGATTTTGAGCCCTTTGGCCAGCACCTCATCATATGTGATCGTGTCAAAGCGGCGTGCATCAGGATTTTTTCGCGGGTCGTCTGTATAAACGCCGTCGACCTGGGTTCCCTTAAGCATTGCTTCGGCATTCATTTCGCAGGCGCGCAGCGCTGCTGCCGTATCTGTTGTGAAATATGGATTGCCGGTGCCTCCAGCGAACACGACCACCCTGCCCTCCGACAGATGCCGTTCGAAACCGCGCTGTGTGAAGGTCTCACAAAACTCAGGCATGTCGATCGCGGAAAGGATGGTTGCATCAACGCCCGCCTGTTTGAGCGCCATGGAAAGAGCCTTGGCATTGATGACGGTTGCCAGCATGCCCATGTGGTCGCCGGTCACCCTGTCGGCTCCGGTCGCGGCGAGCGCTATACCGCGGAAAATATTGCCGCCGCCTATCACGACCGCGATCTGCGCGCCCAGTTTCTTTCCGGCCGCAATGTCCTGGGCAACCTTGGCCGTCACATTTGGATCAATCCCGAATTTCTGGTCGCCCATAAGGGCTTCTCCGGAGACCTTGAAGAGGACGCGCTTGTATTTGAGCTTGGGAGAGGCGGATTTGGCCATTCGATCTCGCGGAATCATTAACTTGATAAGTTGGTTTCCGATACACGAAGGGCGTCCCGTTGTCACGGAACGCCCTTGGCGTTTTTACCGATTGCAAAGAAGCGATCAGCCCTTGGCCATTGCAGCAACTTCGGCGGCAAAGTCGCCGGCTTCCTTTTCGATGCCTTCGCCAAGTGCCATGCGAACGAAACCCTTGAGGGCGATTGGTGCACCAACTTCCTTTTCGGCATTCTTCAGCGCCTGCTCAACGGTGTTTTCGCCGTCGATCACGAAGGTCTGGGAAAGCAGGACGCTCTCCTCATAGAACTTGCGCATGCGGCCCTCGACCATCTTCTCGATGATGTTTTCAGGCTTGCCGGATTCGCGCGAACTCTCGATGAAAATCGCCCTTTCGCGGTCGGCAATATCGGTAGGAATTTCTTCCCTTGTTGCGGCCAGCGGGTTGGTGGCGGCAACATGCATTGCAACCTGCTTACCGATTGCGTTTAGGGCCGCTTCATCACCATCTGATTCAAGCGCAACCAGAACACCGAGCTTGCCAATGCCTTCGCCTGCAGCGTTGTGCATGTAAGTTGCAACCACGCCTTTGGCGACTTCCATCCGCGCTACGCGGCGCAGGTTCATGTTCTCGCCGATCGTTGCGATGGCGTCGGTAAGGGTTTCCTGGACCGTATTGCCACCATCGACCTTTGCGGAAGACACCGCTTCAAGCGATCCATCCGTAGCAAGAGCCGCTTTTGCGGTGCCCTGGACAATCTCCTGGAACTGGGCGTTCTTGGCGACAAAGTCGGTTTCGGAGTTGACTTCGACGACGACTGCAGCGTTGCCGGAAGATGCGATACCAATCAGGCCTTCAGCAGCAACACGGCTGGATTTCTTCTCGGCCTTTGCGATGCCTTTTGACCGGAGCCAGTCCATTGCAGCTTCGATATCGCCGTTGTTTTCCGCCAGCGCGTTCTTGCAATCCATCATGCCCGCGCCGGATTTCTCGCGCAGTTCCTTCACCATTGAAGCGGTAATGCTCATAATTATCCTTCCTTGCCAATTCATGCCTGCAATACCCCGCAAGGTATTTGAGACGGGTGTTTGGCCGTGTTTTATGACAATTTCATTTTCGGGAGACTGAAACCGTCACCATAAGGTTTGGTAGGCTGTTTCGCCCCGAATATGGGGATGATCTGCCGCTCTGCAAGGCTTGTCTTGCCAGAGCGGCGAATCAGAAGTGCGAGCCTGAAAATCAGGCGTTTGCCATTTCCTGTGCCTGTGCGCGCCAATCGGCAATCTGCTCGGCGCTGAATGGCATGGCATCGTCAATACGCTGAACGTCTTCGTCGCTCAGTGCCGCGATCTGGGCAAAGGTCGTAATGCCCTGTTCATTGAGCTGGCCCATTGCAACCGGTCCGATGCCCTTGATCTGGGTAAGGTCATTGCCTTCGCCCTCAGGTGCTGTGAACAGCGGCGCAGCGGCGGCTGAAGCGTCGTTGTCTGCGCTCAGTGCCGCTTCCATCGGGGCTTCAGCCATTGCACCGAGATCTATACCGGCTGAACCCTGCTGACGGGCAATACCGTCGAGCGCAGCCTTTGCAATCAGATCGCAATAAAGGGCGATTGCGCGCGATGCGTCATCATTGCCCGGGATCGGGTAATCAACGCTTTCAGGATCACAATTGGAATCCAGAATGCCAACAACAGGGATTTTCAGGCGGCGGGCTTCATCAACCGCGTTCTTTTCCTTGTTGGTGTCGATCACGAACATAAGGTCGGGTGTGCCGCCCATGTCCTTGATGCCGCCAAGAGCGCGTTCGAGTTTTTCGTGTTCGCGAGACAGCATCAGGCGCTCTTTCTTGGTGAAGCTTTCAGCTTCGCCTGAATTGAGCATCTCTTCGAGTTTACGCAGACGCTTGATCGAATTGGAGATCGTGTTCCAGTTGGTCAGCGTGCCGCCGAGCCAACGGTGGTTCACATAGTATTGTGCGGATTTCTTCGCAGCTTCAGCGATCTGTTCGGAGGCACCACGCTTGGTGCCGACGAAAAGCACGCGGCCACCACCGGCAACGGTGTCGGACACGACTTTCAGCGCCTGGTGCAGCAATGGCACAGTCTGCGAAAGGTCGATGATGTGTACATTGTTACGCTTGCCGAAGATGTAACGTTGCATCTTCGGGTTCCAGCGATGGGTATTATGGCCGAAATGGGCACCAGCTTCCAACAGCTGGCGCAGGCTGAACTCAGGCAGCGCCATGGTATTTTCTCCTTTACCGGTTTAACCTCCGCGGGGCATGAACTGGGAAAATTCCCAAGTCACCGGAACGCTCAATCTGGCAATGCCATGCTTGTGAAAGCCGGAGGCTGAGGCCAGTCGCGCAAACCCGCGTGTGGAATGAGCGGGCCTATAAGCGGGAATCGGCCCGAATGCAAGGGATAACAGGCTTTTCGGTTTGAGCGAATTGCATAAAGTAAAAGCCGCCGGTCTGTCCCGCTGCCCTCATTCGCCCTGCAATCGCTTGCGCCCCTGCCCCTGATGGCCCTGCCCTTGATGTCCCTCGCCCATTTTCCGGCCCTGGCCCATATACTGACCATGACCTCCGTGATCCATATGGTTGTGTCCCCTCATCTTGCCAGATGGGGGCGCTTCGCCATGTTCGGCGCGATAATGTTCCTCATACCAGCCGGGCTGGTCGAATTTTGCCGAATAGAGAAACGTCGCGATCTCTACCCTTTCGTTGTCGGTCAACTTAACAGGTGGCATCAGTCCGAAGCGTGAAATGGCTCCTGGCATCAGCGATTTTTCCTCACTCGGCTCTTCTAGCCATTTCACCACGGCATTGACAAACTCCGCTTCACTCTTGTGTTGGCCAAAATAGTGGTTCTGGACTGCGAAGACAGGCGGAGCAACGCGTTCATCACCCCTGGCGTCACCTAGGTGACAGGTTGCGCAGTTTTCCTCGAAAAGGCTGGCGCCAGATTGGGCCTGTGCATTCCCCGGGGCGAGTCCGGAAGCAAGAAGAAAAGCAAGTGGCAATGCCAGAAAAGCTGGCGTAGTCGTATTGGTTTTTGAAAAATGTTGCATTTGAAATCTCCTTTGAAACAGATCATTATAGCTATGATCGCTTATATAAAACTTTGCAAATTAAACTATGTTCACAATCGTAACGCCGCCATTTGCGGACTTGTTCCCTCAACCTTGATGTGACGGAGTTCACATCCCCACTTTCGCCCTTGCAGTATCCAGGATGCACGGCGCGAATATCGAGGAAAAAATCATGGATATTTTTGCGATGAGTACCTGGCACCTTGCGGGGCTTGCAGGTGTAACGCTTTATCTGGGCTCCTATGCGGCACTTCAGACAGGCTTCCTGCGCGGAAGCGGCTATCAGTATGCGTTTCTCAACCTGGTGGCAGCGACACTGGTGCTGGTCAGCCTCGTACAGGACTTCAATCTTTCTTCGGCAATCATCCAGGTCTTATGGATCGTGATTTCTACAATCGGCATCCTGCGCCTTTGGTACATCAGGCATGCCATCCGGTTCTCAGATCGCGAAGCTGCTCTTGTCACCCTGAAGCTCAACCATCTTTCACCAGAACTTGGCTGCAAACTGCTCAAGGCCGGCAGGTGGCAGAGGTTGGGTGCAGGTCACCGCCTGGCGAGCAAGAACCATCCGGTAAAGACGTTCTACTTTCTCTTGAAGGGAGTGGCGAATGTGTCAGCCGGCGGAAAAATCTTCGCACTTATCGGCGAGAATGAATTCATCGGCGAAGTCATGGCATTCACCTCGGGTCCCGCCACGGCGGATGTGACTGCCCAAACAGACATGGAAGTGTTCGCGATCGATACAAACAGGCTCCGCGAAGTTGCCCCCGTTGGTTCCACGCTGCGCCAATCCCTCGAACTTGCTATTGCTGATGATTTGCGCATCAAACTGGCCAACCGCACAAAGTGCCGCATTACCGGCCGTGACAGCGCAAACGACATGCATCCCGAGACCGCACTGCTCCTGAAGGATCTCGATCTGCTGACCGCCGCCTAGACGGGCGATCAGGCCTCATACGAGTTCGGCTTCCAGGACGCCGGGAATGGAGCGCATCGCATTGGCGATCTGCGGGCCAAGCCGAAACCGTCGAGGCAGTGCCACTTCAACCTCCATGGCACCATTATCCCCGATGATGACCACAGAGATCAGACTGTCACCACGCGGCGGGGCCGACGAACCCGACAGCATGGCATTGATCGGCGCAACGGGCTGCTCATCGCGCATGAAGATGCGAAGATTACGGGTATTGCGGGAGGCTTCGGCCTCAAGCGATTCAACGCTCTGGATGCGCACCGAAACCCCCTCCTCGCGTATTTCCGCCCCCGCAAGCAGGATCACCGAATTGCCCGGCTCCAGCATGTCGCGATAGCGCGCAAGGCCCTCTTCGAAGATTACAGCCTCATACTGGCCGGTAGGATCAGACAGCGAAATGATACCCATGCGCTTGCCGGTCCGCGTCTTGCGCTCCTGGCGGCTGACGACAGTACCCGCCAATCGGCCGGCAGTGGCACCCGCCCTTGCGGACTCCTCGAATTCGGCAAATAGCTGGACCCGCGATTTCTCCATCAGTTCCCTGTATTCATCGAGCGGATGTGCCGAAAGATAAAAGCCCATAGCGGAAAATTCACGCTGGAGCTTTTCAGACGGCAGCCATGGCTTGGCCGCGGGCAGATTGATCTTCTCCGCTTCACCGCTTGCCTCGCCAAACAGGTTGTCCTGTCCCGATTCGCGCTCGCGGGCAACGATCCCGGCATGGCCGACAAGGCGCTCGATGCCGCCCAGCAATTGTTCGCGCGGATGGTCGAAACAATCGAGGGCGCCGGCACAGATGAGGCTTTCGATGGTACGCTTATTGACCTGTCTGATATCGATGCGGCTGAAGAAATCCGAAAGATCGGCATATTTGCCGTTTGCCTCGCGTTCGCTGACGATCCGGGAAACCGCCTGGGCTCCAACGCCCTTTATCGCGGCAAGTGCATAATAGATCCTGCCGTCTTCCACATTGAACTGGGCCTGCGATGTCTGGACCGATGGCGGCACGAGTTCGATGCCGAGGTTTTTCGCCTCCTGTTTGAAGATCGCTAGCTTGTCGGTATTGCCCATGTCAAGCTGCATGGACGCGGCGAGAAACTCGACAGGATAATGCGCCTTCATCCAGGCAGTGTGGTAGGAAACCAGCGCATAGGCGGCCGCATGAGACTTGTTGAAGCCGTAATCGGCAAACTTTGCCAGAAGATCGAAAATCTGGTTCGCCTGGCCCTGTTTCAGTCCGCGCTCCGTGGCGCCCTTGACGAAGACGCCGCGCTGCTTGTCCATCTCTGCGCGGATCTTCTTGCCCATGGCGCGGCGCAACAAATCGGCTTCACCCAGTGAATAGCCGGCGAGTTCCTGGGCGATCTGCATCACCTGTTCCTGGTAGACGATGACGCCCTGGGTTTCTTTCACCAGATGATCGATCTTTGGATGGATCGATTCGATCTCCTCCTCGCCATTCTTGCGGGCATTGTAGACCGGGATGTTTTCCATCGGACCTGGCCGGTAAAGCGCAACGAGAGCAATGATGTCCTCGAAGCGGTCAGGCTTCATGCCGAGCAACGCCTTGCGCATGCCCATGCTTTCGAGCTGGAAAATGCCGACCGTGTCACCCCTTGTGAGCATCTGGTAAGTCTTTTCATCATCGAGCGGCAAAGCGGAAAGGTCGATGCGGGGCTGGTCCGGATGGGAGCGGGTGACGAATTCCACCGCCTGCTCCAGCACCGTTAATGTCTTGAGGCCGAGGAAGTCGAATTTGACCAAGCCGGCCGGTTCCACCCATTTCATGTTGAACTGGGTTACCGGCATGTCGGAACGCGGATCACGATACAGCGGCACAAGCTCATCCAGCCGACGATCCCCGATCACTATACCAGCAGCATGGGTGGATGCGTGGCGGTAAAGCCCCTCAAGGCGCGTCGATATATCAAACAGCCGTGCAACAATTTCCTCGGATTCGGCGGCATCCTGCAGGCGGGGTTCCGACTTGATTGCATCTTTCAGAGAAACCGGATTGGCAGGGTTGGACGGCACCATCTTGGCAATGCGGTCGACCTGGCCATAGGGCATCTGCAGCACGCGGCCGACATCGCGCAGCACCGCGCGGGCCTGCAGTGTCCCGAAGGTGATGATCTGCGCCACCTGGTCCCTACCGTATTTTTCCTGGACGTAGCGAATGACTTCCTCGCGCCGGTCCTGGCAAAAGTCGATATCGAAATCCGGCATTGAAACGCGTTCGGGATTTAAGAAGCGTTCGAAGAGAAGCGAAAAGCGCATCGGGTCGATATCGGTGATCGTCAGCGCCCAGGCGACGAGCGAACCTGCGCCCGATCCCCTGCCCGGGCCGACCGGGATATCGTGTTCCTTGGCCCACTGGATGAAGTCGGCAACAATCAGGAAGTAGCCGGGAAACCCCATCTGTTCGATGATGCCCAACTCGTAGGCCAGGCGATCGTCGTAATCCTTCACGGTAAAACCTGGTGCAGGCTCGAACTTGGCCATGCGCCGGGCGAGTCCTTCCTTGGCCAGCTTGCGCAATGCAGTCGCCTCAGCCTTAACGGCCATGGCACTGTCTTCGCCCTCCTGTGCGGCGAACCTTGGCAGAATGGGACCGCGCTTGGGCGAGCGATAAGCGCATCTTCGGGCAATCTCGACGGTATTTTCCAGCGCCTCAGGCAGATCTGAAAACAATTGCGCCATTTCAGCGCTTGTCTTGAAATAGTGTTCGGGCGTCAGTGTGTGCCGGTCCTCGGAAGCGACTACAACCCCCTGGGCAATGCAGACAAGCGCATCATGGGCCGAAAAATCCGCCCTTGCGGGAAAGAAGGGCTGGTTGGTAGCCACGATTGGCAGGCGATACGTATAGGCCAGTTCGAGCAAGGGCGCCTCAACCGCCATTTCACGCGGATCATCGCGCGAGCCATGGCGCTGCAATTCAACGTAGAGCCGGTCACCAAAGTACTGCTGGAGTATAGCCAGACGTCCGCGTGCGCCGTGTTCGTCGCCCTTCATGAGGGACATGTTGATCGGCCCTTCCTCACCTCCGGTAAGGCAGATCATGCCTTCGGCGTGTTTACCCAGCAGGTCAAGTGCTACATGGGGGCCGTGATGGATGTTATGGTTGGCAGCCTGGTGGTCACCGCCGGGATGCAGCAAGCGTATGTTTGCAACCGGCCTGCCTTCTGCGGCTCGGGCTTGCGGTATATTTGCCAGATCATCGGAAATAAGACCGCCATCGCCCAGATGGGCAATACTCGCCAGCTTGACCAGATTGCCATAACCGTTTTCATTCATGGCAAGCAGAACAAGGAATGGCAGATTGTCGGAAAAACCCGTGCGCGAGCCTGGCGCCGGCGTGTTGTCCGCGAAATCCACGGCAAGCTTGATACCCATGATGGGCTGAAGGCCCTTGGAAGTTGCCTTTTCGGAAAATTCGAGCGCCCCGAAAAGGTTGTTGCGGTCGGTCACCGCAAGTGCCGGCTGACCATCGGCGACTGCCAAGTCTACCAGCTTGGCCAGCGGCAAGGCACCTTCCAGCAACGAAAATGCCGAGTGGGCATGAAGATGGATGAATGGAGGGGTCGTAACCTGGCTGGTGCCTCCAGGTTCGGAATCATGACCAACACCTGCATCAGATTCTGATGAATGACTTCCAGCTGAAGGATTGGCACCAGGCGCGCCAATTTCCTGCTTCAGCTGATCGTGCTTTGATGTTCTGCCTGCCAAGGCCCTGACCTCCCGAACCCTCGATTGAGTCCCTTTGCGGAAAGCCTTACACCATAAGCGGCGTGTCGCAACACAACCGGCGACCCCTGATCAACAGCCAGGGAACCCTTTCGCGACCTGATCAGGCGACTGACTGGAGTATGTCCGCCCAGACAAACATGCTGGAAAAGAAAACAGAAAGCGCCGCAAGGGATGCGATATCACGAAGAGAGATGTACATTATTCAAGGCCTCCAAGCTGGTTTGAATGAACTGCAACCCTGTATGTTTTATTTTTGTTCTTGTTTGTTCCTTTTATGTTCTTTAGTTGATTAAGTCAATCGGAAAAATGCAAATTCGGAAATTCGCAATTGGGAAAGGCTTAGCGCAAGGTTTCGGGTAAGGTTTGGATGCAGTCTTTGGGAGAGTTGCCAGCTACAGGATCAGGCGCCAAGCCGGAGACGGTCGCCTAACTCGTGAACGACCGGTTTTGGACAAGAAAAAACCCGCACCGGAAAAACCGATGCGGGCTGGTTGGTCAACATCCCGTCCATGAGATAACGGGCACGGCCCGTTACCGTCCCCTAACCTCCGAGATATTTGACCGGATCAACCGGTTTGGAATCCTTGCGCACCTCGAAGTGGAGTACCGGCGCCGTTACCTTGCCAGTTCTTCCTGACAGGGCAATCACCTGACCCCTTGCAACTTCTGCCCCCTTGGCGACCTGGTTGATCTTGTTGTGGGCATAGGCCGTCACGTATCCGCCGGCATGACGCACAAGGACGAGATTGCCGAATTCCTCGAGCTCATTGCCTGAGTAGATGACGACACCGTTCTCAGCTGCGTGGACTGTTGTCCCTTCCGGTACCGAGATATCGATGCCGTCATTTGTGCCGCCGCCGCGTTTGTCTCCGAAACCGGAGACGACCCTGCCTCGGACAGGCCAGCGCAGTTTGTCGATGCCCGTTGCCTCGGGCGCCTTGGTATCAACGGAATTGGTTACAGTGGAATCCACCGAGGGCTTGGTATAGCTTGAAGGCGAAGCGTTGCTTGCGGTTTTCGCAGTTTCCGCCAGCTTGGGTTCCGGCCCCTTAACAGAAGTTGGCGCCAGCATTGGACCAACAAATTCCCCGCCTTTCCCATCAGGTATCCGCAGGGTCTGGCCGACGCGAATACTCGACGACACAAGACCATTTGCATCCATCAAACTTTTGGTACTGACACCACTCATCGAGGCGATTTTGGAAAGCGTATCGCCCGACTGTACTGTGTATACGCCGTCAAGGGGAACCGTCCCGGGCCTGGCGACTGATCCTGTCACAATCGAGTAATCCGGAACAGTCTGGTCGGATTCGTCCTTTACCCGCGGCCTGGGCTGGTAGCGCGGTGTCTGCTGGTTGTTCCCATCCTGGCCAGTAGTATCGTTCAACGCGGCAGTCTGATACGGGCTCCTGGTTGGCGCGGGCACTCTTGAAGGATCTGCCTCGCCGCGCAGGCCGATGGAGGCGCGAGCGGCCCTTGTATTGGGGTCATTGTCGGGAGCGGAAACCGGAGCATTGCTTGAATACACATAAGTCGGAATGATGATCTGCTGGCCAGCCTGGACTTCCCCGGCGCTCCTGAGATTGTTCGCCCTTACGATCTCATTTACTGGCACACCATAGCGTTTCGACAGGTTGTACAAGGTTTCGCCTGAGCGCATCGTGACAGCTGTGCCGCCCGTGCTCGTCCACCCGGCCACATCTCCAGCGGGCTTTACCTGGGACGCAGCCACAACAGGGGCCGCAACTGCTGGCACCGCAGGAGGAACGGAGGCTGTATTTACTGGATCAACGCCCGGTCCAGACCGTGTCGCAAGGCCAGGAGCCGGCAAACTCTGCCTGATCACACCTGAACGGCTGGCATCCGGTGTGTTGTACGAATTCTGCGCCTGGTAAGGATTGCTTGCCGGATAAGGATTGGATGCCTCTTGCGACTGGTAGCCTGAATGATCCGGTGCCACACGGGGTACACGAACGTCGGTGAGCGGCTTGGGTACGCCCGGCCCGATAGAGGCAGTGGTGGTCGGGTCAACGCCAGGATAGGGATTGTTCTGCGCAGTGGCTGGCTGGTTCGCTGATCGGGGTAGCGCCGCGTAAAGATCGCGATCAAAGCGGGTGAAGTCGGAGCTGCATCCGGCCGTAATTCCTGCCAGGATTGCTACAGATGCGGCTTGGGTCAGGCAGCGCAGCCTGTATCTCGAAATCTGAGAACGCATTACTCAATACTCACGCGATACGGATTAAACAGGACTTCATTAGACCCTGTTAATGTTACCGTCGGGTTAAAGCATGCAATTTTCCCGAATTTTCTTACCTATCGTTATGAATTCGACTTCAGACCAGGCTCTTGAACATCACGTGAGCATCCGTGAAACCATCAACCGGATGGTCGAACGCTCCCGGCAAGGTGCCGACAATCGCGAATCCGAGCTGCTGCCAGAGCCTGACCGCGCCTGTATTGGACGCAACAACGAAGTTGAACTGCATCGCCCTGAACCCGTTTTCAAGCGCCCATTGCTGGGAATGCTCGCACATTGCCGTGGCGATGCCCCTTCCCCGTGCACTGGCTGCGACCATGTAGCCGCAATTGCAGACATGCGCGCCCCTGCCTGGCTGGTTCGCCTTGATGTAATAAGTGCCAAGCACGTCCCCGGTCGCTTCATCAAGCGCCACAAAGATGCCCGCCTTGCCGTCGAGCCAGAGCTGGCGCACGGATGCTTCGCTGGTATTTGCCGGATAAGGGTATGTATCGGCCCGCGCCAGAACCGGCGCAATGACACTCCAACAGCCCGGCCAGTGCCTTTCCTCAAACGGCTGGATGACAAATCCGCTCATATCGCCTTCGAGACGCCCTTCATGAGTGGCTGCATGCGAACCTCGAACAGCTCGTCGACATGAAAGCGGGAACCGACCTTTGTCATTTTTGTCATTTTCTGGATGCCATCGTCGGGGCCAACCGGGGCAATGATTATACCATTGGACGCCACCTGATCGATCAGTACCCTCGGCTGCTCCTGCACTGCGCCATTGATCAGGATCCGGTCGAAAAGCGAGTTTGGCAACCCATCCCGGCCATCTGCATGGGTTACGAGAACATTGCCGATTTTCAGCGTTTCCAGCCGGGTCCGGGCCTTGTCGACCAGGGTGCGATAGCGGTCAAGCGATGTGACCTTTCCCGCCAGATGTGAAAGCAGCGCCGTCTGGTAGCCAGATCCCGTTCCGATTTCCAGGACCCGGTCCTTCGGACCAACTTCAAGCGCCAGCAAAGTGCGGGCAACCTGGTCCGCTGACGTCATGATCTGCCCGCACTCGATGGGAAAAGCGCCGGTGTCGTAGGACTGATCAAGATAGATGATTGGCACAAAGTTCTGGCGCGGCACGGATTCGAATGCCTTGAACAACTGCTTGTCGATGATGCCAGCCGTACGCAATCGCAGCAAAAGGCTGGCCACCGCTTCGCGCTTGTCTACCGGCATGCACTACCCCCAGAGAAATTAGCAGATTCAGAACAATTGGCGCAGATTTGCAGAGAAGGTTTCATCGGTCAAATCGAGCTTCAGGGCAGTAATCGAAATCCGGTTGCGTGCAAGGGCGCCGAGGTCCGTGCCTTCGGGTGTTTCCTGACGCTCGCCGCCAAAGCGCAGCCAGTAGTAAGGCATGCCGCGGCCGTCATTGCGCTTGTCGAGATACAATCCGTGGGTCAGTGTTCCCTGACGGGTGATCTCGATACCCTCGACTTCGTCCGGTGCGCAATTGGGGAAGTTCACATTAATGCAGGTGCGGAGCGGAAAGCGGGTTTGCAGCAATTTTGTAATAATGTCGGGCGCATGTACTTCGGTCGTTTCCCATGGAACCGTGCGCATGCCATCTTCCCAGGAATAGGCCTGGGAAAGCGCGATGGAGGGAATGCCGAGCATGGTTCCCTCGATCGCACCGGCAATCGTGCCCGAATAGGTTACGTGGTCAGCAATGTTCTGGCCCGAATTGACGCCCGATAGCACAAGGTCACATGGCTCATCGGCAAAGAGTTCGCGAACAGCCATGATGACGCAATCCGTAGGGGTTCCGCGCACCGCGAAGCGTTTGTCGCCAACCTTGCGCAGCCGCAAGGGCTCGGAAAGCGTCAGTGAATGGGCAAGGCCGGACTGATCCGTCTCCGGGGCGCAGATCCACACATCCTTGCTGAATTTGAGGGCGATATTATAGAGCACCTCAAGGCCGGGGGCATGGATACCGTCATCATTGGTAATCAGAATTCGCATCAGTTTCCTGCCTTCTCGCCGATCACGGTCTTGCCGCCCATATAGGGTTGAAGGGACTTGGGAATGCGTACCGTGCCGTCCGCATTCTGGTAATTCTCCAGCACTGCAATCAGCATCCGGCCAACGGCAACACCGGAACCGTTGAGCGTGTGGACGTGGTGCAGTTCCTTTTCGCCCTCGCGATATCGCGCATTCATGCGCCGCGCCTGAAAGTCGCCGCAGACCGAGCAGGAAGAAATCTCGCGATAGGCGTTCTGCCCAGGCAGCCAGACCTCGATGTCATAGGTCTTGCGCGCGCCAAAGCCCATATCGCCGGTGCAAAGCGTCATGATGCGGTAGTGAAGACCGAGTGCTTGAAGCGTATTCTCGGCACAACCCAGCATGCGCTCCAACTCATCCAGCGAGGAATCCTTGTCGGTAATCGATACCAACTCGACCTTGTTGAACTGGTGCTGGCGCAGCATGCCCCTGGTATCACGCCCGGCAGACCCGGCCTCGGAGCGGAAGCAATAGGTCAGCGCAGTCATGCGCAGCGGCAGGTCTTTCTTGTCGAGGATCTCGTCGCGCACCAAATTGGTCAGCGGCACCTCGGCAGTTGGGATGAGCCATTTCTTTTCGAGATTCGCACCGAATTGACTTAAAAACTCTATCCGCCTCTTTTCATCAAATTCCCATTCAGGTTTTCCTATATCGGGGTCGATTGGTGGTATTGCGTCCGTATTCATGGTTGCAAACCCGTGTAAGGTTCGTGGGACAAACTCTTCAAAAAGTTCTTCCAATAACTCCTCAAGGCTTCCTATTTCCGCTCGGAATAAATCAGATTTAAATTTCGGCAATTGGCCCGTGCCATACATGGTCGCGTCATTGACCAGCAGCGGCGGCTGGACTTCCGTATAGCCATGCTCATTTACGTGGATGTCCAGCATGAACTGGCCAATGGCGCGTTCGAGCCTGGCGATTTCGCCGCTCAAAACCACGAAACGCGATCCGGAAAGCCGCGCGGCGCGGTCAAAATCCATGCCCGGGCGATTGCCATCGCTGACAGCGGCAATCTCGAAATGCTCCTTCGGCGCAAAGCCGAATTCGGGTACATTGCCCCACTCGCGGTAGAGTTCGTTGCCCTCTTCATCCACGCCAAAGGGAACGTTTTCCAGCGGCAGGTTGGGAATAACGGACAGGGCATCGCTCAGCGCCCTGGTCAACTGACGCTCGGTTTCCTCTGCCTCCGAAAGGAAGTTCTTGAGTTCGCCGACTTCCTCCTTCAGTGCCTCGGCCTTCTCCTTGTCGCCCTTGCCCATGGCGGCGCCGATTTCCTTCGACGCGGCGTTGCGGCGCTGTTGGGCTTCCTGGACCTTGCCGACATGGGAGCGGCGCTGTTCATCGAGCGCAATGATTTCAGCCGATTTCGGCTCGATGCCGCGCCGTGCCAGCCCGGCATCAAAGGCTTCGGGGTTTTCTCGAATCCACTTTATGTCAAACATTGATCTGTCCGGTTGAGAGATGGGACGTGCAAAAACTGTCGCGGCGATTCCCAAAGGGAGAGCGCACGGCTACCGTGTAGCGGCAGGATTAATCTGTGGCAACATCCGTGGAGGTTGAAGGGGCATCTTCGGCGAGACGGACCTCCGCTTTCCTCTTTTCGATCATCTTCGCCAACTGAATGGAAATCTCGAAAAGGAGATAGGCAGGAATAGCCAGGCCAAGCTGGCTGATTGGATCAGGAGGCGTGAGGATTGCCGCGGCAATCACGATTACGAGAACGGCATACTTGCGCTTCTCAGCGAGCCAACCGGAACTGGTCAATCCAGCCTGTGCCAGCAGCGATATAACAACTGGCAACTGGAATACGAGGCCAAACGCAAAGATCAGCGTCATGATCAGGCCCAGATAGGTACTGACTGCCTGAAGGTTTTCGATTGTCGCCTGACCCTCGCCCCCAAACTGCTGCTGGGACAGGAAGAACTGCGTGGCCAGCGGCATGATCAGGAAATAGACCAGGCAGGAGCCAATCAGGAAGAGGATGGGCGTTGCCACGAGAAACGGCAGGAATGCGCCACGCTCGTTTTTATAGAGGCCGGGGGCGACGAATTTGTAGATCTGGGTTGCTATCACTGGAAAGGCGATGAACAGCGCACCGAAGAAGGCGATCTTCAACTGCACGAAGAAATATTCCTGCAGCGCAGTGTAGATAAACTTCACCTCGGTCGTACCCGCACCCCACTGGTATGGAATGATCAGGATGTTGAAAATCTCGTCGGCAAAGATGAAGCAGATGACGAAGAATACCGCGATGGCGATGAGCGCCTTCATCAGACGCTGGCGCAATTCCACCAGATGTTCAATCAGTGGCGCGCTCGACGCCTCGATATCGGTATCGTCACTCATGCTGTTTTGGCACCCTTGCCGGTCGAAGGCTTGCCGGCCGGTTTGGTGGATTTGGCAGGTTTGGCTGCTGATGCTTTGGTGTAAGCAGGATTTCCCGCCACAGCGGTGTCAGGCTTTGCAGTTGCTGCCTTCGCCCCGGCTGGCCTTGCCGCTGCCTTGGCAGGAGCTTTTGTGGCTGGTTTCGAAGCTGTCCTCGATAATTCGGTTTTCTTTGCAGCACTCGAGGCGCCTGCGGCTTTTCTAGCCGCCACAGTTTTGGATGCGGCTGGCCTGGATGGAGCCGGGTTAGCCAGAGTGGGGTTGGAATTCGGTGCTTCCGCCGCGGCCACTGTAGAAGTGGACGCTTCGCCCTTCACCGAAACGGGCTCGGGCAGATCAACGGATTGGGTCTTCGCGTCTTCCACGGCATTTGCGCGACCTTCAATCTGATCCTTGACGTGCTTTTCATAGGCGGTCGCGGACTTCTTGATGTCCTCGAGCGGCGAGAAGCCCTTGCCTGAAGCAAGCTTTTTTACCTCGTCGAGTTCGGTATCCTTGATGGCTTCCTCGAACTGCTTTTGAAAGTCGCTGGCAAGGCCGCGAACGCTTTTCATGGTCCGTCCGAAGGCACGCAGCATTTTTGGCAGGTCCTTGGGTCCCACCACAATGATCGCCACACACACGACGACCAGCATTTCTGTCCAGCCAATATCAAACACCGGTCACATCCGATCCAGTTCGCCGCCGGGCATCAGCAATACCCGGTGAAACGTCAAAACCCGAAAACAGTCGTTACGAGCTGCTTTTCGAGTTTTCCTTCACGTCGGCAACCGTTTCGGAAGAGTTCTGATCGATCGTTTTTGCCGTATCACTTTCTTCCTCTTTCAGACCTTTCTTGAAAGAGGTAATGCCCTTTGCGACATCGCCCATCAGATCTGAAATCTTGCCGCGACCGAACAGCAGAACAATCACCACAGCGATGATGACAATCTGCCAAATGCCAATCTGACCCATTGGAAAACTCCGTTTGTCTGCGAACGGCAAATCCCTGCCCGTTCTTGCGTGTTTCTTGCACTTTAGCGCGTCGGCGAAACCAACTGCAAGAACAGATGATTGTACCGAGGCAAAATGGCCCTCTGGCGCAGCGACATTCACCTATGCGGTTAATTCTGCAGGGCGCGCTGCTCCCAGCCTTCACATAAGGATGTTTGGGGTGGTTTGCACTGTATTTTTGAACTTGGGCTGAAAAATGAATAGGCGCCAAACCGGCCTGTCAGGATTCGACCGCGAATATCATTGCCTTGCCGGGATCAAGGGAGATCGACAGCTGACTTGTACCGGGCAAAACGGTATCGGGCGCACAGCGCAGGTCCAGATGTATCCCGGTTGGCTGGTGCACCACTTCCAGCTGTTCGACTTCGCCAAGAAAGCGGCGATTGCGCAAATATACCCTGCCCGCTTCCGTATTGTTTGGAAAGGTTTCCACCGGTTCGACACGAAAATCGGCAGGACGAACGCAAACACACAGCGGCACATCCGAGTTTCTCAAGGCAGGATCCGTTATCGGCAGGGTTCCGAAGGGGGTTTCCACCCTGTCGCCTGTCCTTTCGGCAGGCAGGATATTCAATTGCGTGAAAAAGCGTGCCGAAAACAGGCTGTTTGGGTGATTGTACAGATCATCGCATGTACCGCTCTGGACTATCTCGCCACCACGCATCAGCGCGATCTTGTCAGCGACAGTAAGCGCCTCTTCGGGATCATGGGTGACCAGAAGCACTGTGGAACGGGTTGACTGCAACAGGCTCAGGGTCTCGCTGCGCACGCTGTCCCGCAGGCGCGCGTCCAGGCCGGAAAACGGCTCATCCATCAGCAGGATGCCCGGCTTTGGAGCAAGGGCGCGTGCCAGTGCGACGCGCTGCTGTTCGCCACCCGACAAAGCGTGCGGGTATTTTGCGGCCTCATGGGCAATACCCACTGTTTCCAGCATCCTGAGCGCGTGCTGGCGCCGCTGGCCCTTGCCCAATTGAATGAGACCGAATTCAACATTCTGAAGCACCGTCAGATGCGGAAACAGCGCAAAATCCTGGAACACAAGGCCTACACCGCGTCTTTCGGGCGGCACGACCGATCCGGGCCTTGATACCTCGCGACCGTCGATGAGCACCCTGCCCCTTGCAGGCTCAGTCAGGCCTGCCGCGAGCCGAAGCAAGGTCGTCTTGCCTGAGCCCGAGGGTCCCAGCAGGCACAGAACCTCGCCAGGTGAGGCCAATATCGATACCTTGTTGAGGGTCTGGCGATGTCCGAAGAAATGATCGACCTTGTCGAACTCGATGCTCGATGCAATGGTCACGCCTGCTGGTGCCCTGCGAGAAGATATCGCTGACAGCGCCACAGCCTTGCCGGCGGATTTTTCATTCTGTCGTTCAGACATTCCCATAAGGCAATCCGAAAATACCCAGATCAGGCAATGTACAGGTTTTCAGCCTGCAACCCCACCACCTGGGAGCGGCAAATCAGGCTTGCTGTCGCCGGTTACTCAAAAATACACAGCCACGCCTTATCAGCGCAGCGGCCCAGTGCCAAGTTGGTGTCTGTGTCGCATCGGTGAAAGTCTGTTCAGCAGGCGCTCCAGAGTGGGGCGAATTTTGTAGTCGGAGGGAGGAGGCATTCAAGCAGCAGTAGAGGAAACCGCCAAAACCAATTGTTCTAATTGGTTTTTCTTTCCATCCGCCCGTCATCGGGGAAAATCTCTGCGGCCATCAGGCCTTTTGGTCCCTGGCCGAAGCGAACCAGCACAGTCTGGCCGGGGCGCAGCTCTGCCATGCCGAAGCGGCGCAGCGTTTCCATATGTATGAAGATATCCTCGCCATCCTTGACGACGAAACCATAGCCCTTTGTGCGGTTGAACCACTTGACAAGTACGCGCTCCACGCCGCTTTCCGGCTCGACAGCCACATGGGTTTTTGTTTCGGTTGCCGAATCCGGTTGTATAGCCGTGGAATCATCCATTGAAAGGATGCGTATTGCCTGCCAGCCGCGATCCCTCTCCACGGCCTCGCAAACGATCCTTGAACCTTCAAGCACCGTGGGAAAGCCATCCTTGCGCAGACACGTCACGTGCAGGAGTACATCCGGCATGTCCTCGTCAGGAACGATAAAGCCAAATCCCTTGGAAACGTCAAACCACTTGATTGCGCCCGCAACAACATGGACTTCGAGTGCAAGTTCCGCTTCAGGTGCCGTATCTTTGGCAATTCTGGAAGAAACTGAGGACTGGCGTGCGGAATCGCCAGGATACGAGGTTCCTGCATGTGCCTTGCCAACTCCGGAAACACCGGAAGAAGTAGTCTTGGCCCCCATCGCCGCTTGGACCTTTCCCTTTGGTACAGTCCCACTTCTACCATACGCGCCTGATTCTGTCGCCATACTAGCATTGAGTTCCGGCAGTGCATCAAGTCTTTCTTGAAAAGAACTTGGCCCTGTCAGCTTCGGACTGACCGCAAATTGCATTTTTGTGACACATTCTTCACGTTTCTGCCTCATTTGCTCCATAGGCGGGTTGGACAGGTTGATAACGGGTCCAATTCGTGGATACACGAACTGCGGTCTTTTCCATATCCTGACAGATCGAAGCGAAAACGGGATCGTATTCCCGGTTCGGCCTGTTAAAGGAATTGGCAACGGTTTATGGTTAAGGCTCGGACACACTTGTCGGGGAAACGAAATGTCATTGCCACGCCTTGATTTAAGAGGCAGCGGCTGGCAGGAATGTCCGGAGGCGTCGTTTGGCGCATGACCCGGGGGACTGGATTATTGATGCAAATGCGGAAAGCCAAATCCTGGAGGGGTAGATGATTGTACCCCGAGACCGCTTTGGCAGCATGCGCCACCGCAAATTTGCAACGGTTTTTTCAAGACGCCTGGCAATACTTGCATTTGCCGGCTTTCCGCTTCTGTCAGGTTGCGTCGGCAGTGCGGTGAATGAAACACTCGATACTGCGGCACTCAATGCGCCGGCGCAATTCGCCAGCGAGAGCGAAACACTGAATGTCGAATATACTGCATTACAATCCGTTCCCTTGCCAGTTCGCTCCCCCCTTGAGGGCGCTGCACCCGTTAGCCAGCTGTCTCTCGCCGAAACGACGGTAAATCCGGTCGAGCAGGCAGCAGCAGACCTGATTGTCGATTCGCAGGACGGGACCGATGAACCAACCATGTTGCTTGAAACTGCCGGGGCGAGTATCGACGCAACAGGGATTGATGACGAAGGTGATCCGTTAATTGAGACCGCTGATTCCGGCGTTTCCATCGCAACCAACGCTTCTGCACCAACGCTAACCGCCTCCCCTGCACAATCCCGGGTTCCTGCCCAGGTTCAGACCCATGCACAGGCTCCTGCACGGGCCGGTCAGCAAAAAACACAGCCGCCCTCCCTTTTTGCGGCCCTTTTCGCGCCCCGACCAAACAAGCCAGTCGCACAGCAGGCTCCAACTGTTTCGACTACGCCCGGGCAAGCAGCAAGTGTTGCACGACCCTCCGCCAGCAATGATCTACCCGGCGTCACGCGCGACAGCGCGCTTTTCGGCATAAGCCAGGATGGCCCGTTGAAAAAGCAGGAACTGGTTCCGTCGGATTCAGTTCAAGTCGCCTCAATCGGCAGCTTCGGTCGCTATTCAATGGTCAACGGCCTTGTCCTGCAAACTGACAGCGTAAAGGTCGACTGCTTTACGCCAGAGCTGATGCGGATCCTTCGCATTGTCGAGCGCCGCTATGGCAAGAAAGTCATGGTTACCTCCGGTTTCCGCAGTGCCTCCAGCAATCGCAGGGCTGGCGGTGCGCGTAACTCCACCCACATCTACTGCAAGGCCGCTGATATCCAGGTCGATGGCGTTGCCAAGTGGGATCTTGCCAAATTCCTGCGCACGGTTGATGGACGTGGCGGAGTCGGCACCTATTGCAGGACAGAGTCGGTTCATATCGACGTTGGCAGTGTGCGCGACTGGCATTATCCGTGCCGCCGGAACAAGTCGCGGGTCAAGAGCAAGAAAGCCTGACGGGCTGCAGGATTGGTTCTCCAATGGCGAATCAACCCTGCCCGATACTTTCCCGAAGCGGCGAAAATTCTCACTTTATGCCTGACTTGATGCGAGCGTGAACCGCGTTCCCTGCAGTATTGCGATTGCACGAAAAAATCTTCGGCAAGCCGATTTTTCCGGTTGAAGCAGTTGCGTTTGATCTCTATAAGCGCCGCAACAGGTTCGGGCGGATTGGCCCCGTCCTGCAGTGTGCGCCCTTCGTCTAGCGGTTAGGACGCCGCCCTTTCACGGCGGAAACAGGGGTTCGATTCCCCTAGGGCGTACCAGCATCACAGCCTTCGCTCCGGCTTTCAATCGATGGTTTACAACACTCACGGCCTTTGAGTAGGCGTCTGGGGATCGCTGCCTATTTTCTGAAGCTGGAAGGCGGTGCGCCAAACCGGTTGCGGAAGGTTTTGGCAAAATGCGCCGAGGAACAAAAGCCGGTGGCAAGCGCAATCTCGGTGATCGGCAAGGGAGACTGATTCAGCAGGTTCTTTGCCTTCTCAAGGCGCAGGTCACGGTAAAAGGCCATTGTGCCGATCCCGATCTTTTCGCGAAACAGTCTGTTGAGCTGGCGCTGTCCAACACCCGAGAGGTTCGCAATCTGATTGAGGTCGAGCGGATCATCCATGTGATTCTCCATCACTTCGATCGCCCGAATTACCGGCGCGCTGTTGGTGCCGTAACGGGCGACGTATCCGGCGCGCTGGGGCTGGCCTGAAGCACGGATATTGGTGTGCATGAACCAGTCCGACACACGTGTCGCAAATTCCTGCCCGTGATGGCCGGTGATGATCTCGTGCATCATGTCGAGCGGGGCGATTCCCCCTGCACAGGTCAGCCGGTCGCGATCAATCACGAAGATGGATTTTTCCAGCAGCAGGTTCGGTGCGATCTCGACAAGTGATGGTGCGTGTTCCCAGTGCACGGTCATCCGGTAACCCTGCATCAGGCCGGCCGTCGCAAGAATAACCGGGCCGCCCGAAACACCGCCAAGTTTGACGCCGCGCCGCGATAGGTGCCGCAGCCATTGCAATACGCGCTTGTCACGAAACTCCTGCGGATTGGGGCCGGCACAAACGAACAGATAGTCGAAATCCGTTCCCTCGCCAATCTGGGACAGCGTTCGCACGGAGGCAGCGCCCGAGCTTTGCGCCCTTGCGCCGGCGACGGAAATATTGTGCACTTCGTACAGCTCCTGACCGGCAAGCAGATTGGCGGCGCGCAGTGGCTCGCATGCCGAGGCATAGGACATCAGCGCGAACTCATCGATCAGCAGGAAACCGATTTTGTGAACTGGTGAAATTTGGGGCGATCTGACCATGACAGCCAATATTCTGTCTTTTCTGGAAAAGTCCAGACTCGCAATCGCAAACACTCTCCGTCAATCCGGAGAACACAAATGAAATACTCGGCATTCAGGCTGATAAGGGAAGCGTTGCGGGGCCATTCAGGCTGGAAACCAGCCTGGCGCGAACCCGATCCCAAAAAGGAATACGATATCATCATTGTTGGCGGGGGCGGCCACGGCCTTTCAACAGCCTATTACCTTGCCAGGGAACACGGCCTTACCAATATCGCCGTACTGGAAAAGGGCTGGCTCGGTTCGGGCAATATCGGCCGTAATACAACCATCGTGCGTTCGAACTATCTACTGCCTGGCAACCAGCCGTTCTACGAGCTTTCCATGAAACTGTGGGAGAATCTCGAACAGGATCTCAATTACAATGCCATGATGTCCCAGCGCGGCATCATCAACCTCTATCACAGCGATTCCCAGCGCGATGCCTATGCGCGTCGCGGGAATGCAGCCATCCTGTCGGGTGCGGACGCGGAATTGCTCGACGAAGACGGCGTTCGCAGGCACCTGCCGTTCCTTGATTATAGCAATGCCCGCTTTCCCATCCGCGGTGGCCTGTTGCAGCGGCGCGGCGGATCAGCGCGCCATGACGCGGTTGCCTGGGGCTATGCGCGGGCGGCGGATCAGCGCGGTGTCGACATCATCCAGAATTGCGAAGTGACCGGATTCATCATGGATGGCGGCAGCTGCAAGGGTGTTGAATCAACACGCGGCACGATCCGTGCAAAGAAGGTCGCCGTCTGTGTTGCCGGCTCTTCAAGCAGGGTTATGGAAAAGGCCGGAATGCGCCTTCCCATAGAGAGCCATGTGCTGCAGGCGTTTGTCTCCGAGGGGCTGAAGCCGATCATCCCCGGCGTGGTGACCTTTGGTGCCGGACACATGTACATTTCCCAGTCCGACAAGGGCGGACTTGTCTTCGGCGGAGACATTGACGGCTACAATACCTATGCCCAGCGCGGAAACCTGCCAGTGGTCGAGGATGTATGCGAAGCGGTGATGGCAATACTTCCCTCTCTTGGCAAGGCAAGGCTGCTGCGCATGTGGGGCGGCGTGATGGACATGTCGATGGACGGTTCGCCCTTCATCGACAAGACGCATATTGACGGGCTCTATTTCAATGGCGGCTGGTGCTATGGCGGCTTCAAGGCGACGCCAGCGTCGGGCTACTGCTACGCGCACCTGATTGCCACGGACCGTCCGCACAAGGTTGCGGCCGAGTTTCGTCTCGACCGCTACATGCGTGGCGCGCTGATCGATGAACGCGGCGCCGGCAACCAGCCGAACCTGCATTAGGAACGCGCAAGATGATCATCAACCACCCTCTTCTTGGTCCTCGCGATGCAGCGGAATTCGTCATTCTGGGCGATGCCACGCTAATCGACAGACCTGACCCGCAAGCCGAAAATGCCATGGAAGCCTTCCATGATTATGCCTATCTGCGCGACAATCCTGCCGGGGACGTGCGCGAATTGTGGTACCATGAGCAGGGCGACCGTTCATGGCTCGTGGTGACGCGGTGCACACTCACCCACGCAATCAGGAATGTTGAACTCGCCCGGGATGTGGCGCGCTCTAGAGGACGCAGCCGATGACCCAGTGGATGCGTACCGGTAGCACCGGCGGCGAGAAGATTGATCGCACAAGGGTTGTGCGCTTCAGCTTCAACGGCGAAACCCTTGAAGGCTACATGGGTGACACACTCGCCTCCGCGCTGGTGGCAAACGGCGTGAGGCTGGTTGGCCGTTCCTTCAAGTATCACCGCCCGAGAGGCATTCTGACATCAGGTTCGGAAGAGCCAAATGCGCTGGTTACCATCGGCAACGGTGCCCATGCCAATCCCAATACGCGCGCGACAACGGTTGAACTGGTCGATGGACTGGAAGCGAGAAGCCAAAACCATCGCGGATCGCTGAAGCATGATTTGATGGCGGTCAACGACCTGATCTCTCCATTTCTGGCAGCGGGCTTTTACTACAAGACCTTCATGTGGCCGAAGAGCTTCTGGGAAAAGGTCTACGAGCCTGTAATCCGCGCGGCGGCAGGCCTTGGCCGCCTTTCGGGCGAGGAAGATCCTGATACGTATGACAAGGGCTCCCTGCATTGCGACCTGCTGGTGATCGGTGCAGGACCTGCCGGCCTGTCGGCTGCCCTGCATGCGGCCCGCAGTGGCGCCCGCGTAATTCTGGCAGACGAGGATTTCGAAGCCGGTGGCAGGCTGAATGGTGAGCGATACGCCATCAATGGCGAGGATGCGGGCGTTTGGGTGGCCAGGGCAGTGGCAGAGCTTGCGGGCAGTTCCAATGTCAGGATGATGCCACGCACCACGGTTTATGGAGCCTATGACCACGGCATTTATGGCGCATTGGAGCGCAGGCCCGAACCTGCCGGAAACGGCAAGCCGGGACACATCCTGTGGCGAATCTATTCTAGGCGTGCAATCCTGGCTGGCGGTGCAAATGAACGGCCCATTGCGTTCGGCAATAATGACCGTCCGGGCGTCATGCTGGCTGGTGCCGTTCGGACCTATTCGAACCGCTATGGTGCGCTTGCGGGCAAACGCGTTACCGTCTTCACCAATAATGATGATGGCTGGCGCACGGCGCGCGATCTCAGTGAGAACGGTGCCGACATTGCCGCTGTCATCGACACGCGCAATATTACGCCGCTCGCCACCTACAAGGAGGCAGCGATCGTCATGGGTGGCCAGGTGATCGATACCAGCGGGCGGCACGGCCTCAAATCCATCACCCTGCGTAACGGCCAGGTGATAGAAGCAGACTGCCTTGCCGTATCGGGCGGCTGGAACCCGAATGTCCACCTGACCTGCCACCAGCGCGGACGGCCGGTCTGGCGGGACGATATTGCCGCATTCGTGCCCGGCGGTGAAATGCCTGTCGGGATGACGGTGGCAGGTGCTGCTGTTGGCGACCTGACGCTTGGTGCCTGCCTAAGGGGCGGTCACGACGCAGCTGGCACGGTGCTAGGTGACCTTGGCTTCAAGAATTCGCGCAAAGGGGCTGCGACTGCCGATGAAGAGGCTGCCGGTACGTCGGCATTCTGGTACGTCAAGGATTCGAAGCCCCGCGCATGGGTCGATCTTCAGAACGATGTCACAGTGAAGGATGTGAAGCTCTCGCACCTTGAAGGTTTCCGGTCTGTCGAACACCTCAAACGCTACACGACGCTTGGGATGGCGACGGACCAGGGCAAGACTTCCAACATTCTCGGCCTCGCCGTGATGGCAGAAGTTTCCGGCAAGACCATCGCCGAGACCGGCACGACGATTTTCCGCCCACCCTATACGCCGGTTCCTATCGGTGCATTTGGCGGGCGCTCGCGCGGCAAGGAGTTTCGCCCGACCCGCCTGCCCGCCTCCCACAAATGGGCTGAGGAACTTGGTGCCGTATTCGTTGAAGCCGGAAACTGGATGCGCGCTCAGTGGTACCCCAAGGAAGGCGAAACGCATTGGCGCGAAAGCGTTGACCGAGAAGTCATCGCCACCCGCAACTCCGTTGGCATTTGCGACGTTTCAACTCTCGGCAAGATCGACGTCCAGGGCCGAGATGCGGCAGAGTTTCTCAACCATGTCTATACAAATGCATTCGCAAAGCTCGCCATCGGCAAGGTCCGTTATGGCCTGATGCTGCGCGAAGATGGTATGGCCTATGATGACGGGACAGCGGCAAGGCTGAGTGAAACACATTTCGTGATGACGACGACGACAGCCAATGCGGTCCTTGTGTACAGACGGCTCGAATTTGCCCGCCAGTGCCTGTGGCCTGATCTTGATGTGCACCTTATCTCGACCACGGACCAGTGGGCGCAGTATTCGGTGGCCGGACCCAACGCACGCAAACTGCTTGAAAAGATCGTTGACCACGACCATGACATCGCGAATGAGGCCTTTCCCTTCATGGCATGCGGTGAATTGACAGTTTGTGGCGGCACCCCTGCCCGGCTGTTCCGCATCTCTTTCTCGGGTGAACTTGCCTATGAAATCGCTGTCCCGGCCCGTTATGGCGACGCCCTGGTGCGTGAACTCATGAAAGCCGGGGAGGAATTTTCAGTAACGCCATATGGTGTCGAGGCCCTCTCCGTCTTGCGGATCGAAAAGGGCCATCCGGTCGGCAACGAACTCAATGGCCAGACGACCGCCTACAATCTCGGCCTCGAGCGGATGGTATCCGACAAGAAGGATTGTATCGGCAAGACCCTTGCAGGCCGCGAGGAACTGGTGCGCGAAGACGCGATCCGGCTGGTCGGCTTCATACCGGTCGACCGCAGCAGAAGCCTTGTTGCAGGCGCACACTTCATTGCCAAAGGTGCGGAAGAAACGATGGAAAATGATGAAGGCTGGATGACGTCGGTGGCATATTCGCCAAGCCTTGGCACTTCAATTGGCCTTGGCTTCATCAAGCGCGGCGACAAGCGCATTGGCGAAACGGTGATTGCCGCCGACCCGCTGCGCGGGAACACGATGGAAGTGGAAATCTGTTCGCCGCATTTCATTGACCCCGAGGGAGAACGGCTCCGTGCTTGAGGCAATATCTCCGCTTGGCGGGTTCGACAAGACAATCAATGATGTGCGCATCCGCGAGATCACGGGCTTCGGGCTTGTTTCGCTTGCCGTGCCGCTTGGCGGGCAGAAGGCTTTCGAAACTGCGGTTAGGAAGCTTTCGGGTTGCGCGCTGCCGGATCCGGGACATTTCGCCCGCAATGCCGGCAAGACGAACCTCCTGATCTGGACAATGGCTGACCAGTTCTTTCTGCTTACCGACAGTGACGAGCCGATGCAGGAAATCGGCCTTAGGGCAAGACTGAAGACAGCGGCGCATGTTGCCGATCAGTCGGATGGCTGGGTTATCCTGGAAGTCAGCGGTAACCGGGCAATCGGGGCACTCGAGCGGATATGTCCGATTGACCTGCACCGCGATGTGTTTACCGAGGGCAGTGCGGCACGCACAGTGATGGAACACCTTGGCGTTATGATTTTGCGGGTCAGCAAGGACGGCTGGTGGCTCATGAGCGCCCGCTCGTCTTCATACTCGTTCCTGCATGCCATTGAACAATCAGCGAAAAACCTGTGAAAAAACCCGGAACTTCCCTGAACAACCCATGATTGTAATTGTTTCTTTACGTTTAGAAACTAGTTTCCAGGTGCGAAGGCTGGAAAACATACTGCAAAACGAATAGACCCCCAATCGTATTCGGCAGCCGCTAGTGGGTATCAGTGGAGTTCGCCCCTCAGTGATATCCTTCGTTATCCGGCCTTCGCACCTTTTCCCCAGGTAGTCTATCGAGACGGAATTGCAGCATCGATGATGCGCAATTGCGGGCGCTTGCTTCCCTGCCACCAATCGGCATTCAGCGTACCAGCAAAGTGCATTTTCCGGCTCTGGCCCGAAAGCATGGCTCTACCCAGTGCCGTTTCGGCTGCACGAAAGGCGACGGCCCGCAATGTGCTGCCATCAGAAGACACCAGCGACGCACTGACATGATCGCGGCCTACCTGCCGGGCATGCTTTACCAGATGATTGGGCAGGGCAAAGACCGGCTGCGAATGGCCTGCTCCATAGGGTCCGGCCTGCTCCAGCAGATCGCAGAATTCCACTGTCGCACCCCTTGCGCTCAATGCGCCGTCGATCTTCACGGTCAGATGGTCCTGCGCCAACGCACATGCGTTGGCAAGTTCGTTTTCCATGAAAGCACGCAGATCTCCCAGCCGGGCACGCTTTATGGTCAGGCCGCCTGCCATTGCATGTCCGCCACCCTTGACCAGCAAACCAGCATCGACAGCTGAACGGATGGCTGAACCCAGATCCACCCCTGGCACCGAGCGCCCCGAGCCGGTGCCCGTGTCATTGCCGTCAAAGGCTATAGCGATAGCGGGCCGGTGGAAGCGATCCTTCAGGCGTGATGCCAACAGACCCACAATGCCGGGATGCCAACCCTTTCGACCGGTAATCAGGACACAGGGCCCCTCACCGGCCCCTGAGCCCATTTCCGCCTCGCCCTCGGCGATCGCCTCTTCCAACATAACAGCCTCGGCTGCCTGGCGTTGCTGGTTCAGATCTTCAAGCTGCAATGCAATACGGGCTGCCAGTTCCAGGTCGCCGGTCGCAAGCAAACGGCTGCCCAACGCCGCATCGCCAATTCTGCCGCCCGCATTGATGCGAGGACCAAAAACAAAACCAAGATGATAAGGCGTCAACGGACCATCCAGCCTCGCGACCTTTGAGAGTTCATTCAGGCCCGTATTGTGGCGAGCCCGCATGACCTGCAACCCCTTGACCACGAAGGCCCGGTTGAGACCCTTGAGCGGCACCACGTCGCATACTGTCGCCAGCGCCACGAGATCAAGCTGTTCGAGAAGATTGATCTTCGCGGTAATCCCACGCTTGCGTAATTCGCGCTGGACAGCGACCAGCGCCATGAACACGACGCCGCCCGCGCACAAATGACCAAGGCCTGAAAGGTCATCCTGACGGTTGGGATTGACCAAGGCCGTTGCCGGGGGCATTTCCACACCCATCTGGTGATGATCGAGCACGACGACATCAACGCCAAGTTTTTTTGCCTCCTCGATAGATTCAAAACTGGTAGCCCCGCAGTCAACAGTAACGATGAGCTTCGCGCCGTTTTCCACCAGCTGCCTAATGGCCTGCGGATTGGGGCCGTAGCCCTCGAAAATCCTGTCGGGGATATAGATTTCGCATGGCACGTCATGAGCGATAAGAAACCGGGCCATCAAGGCAGAGGACGCTGCGCCGTCTACGTCATAATCTCCGAAAACGGCGACCTGCTGGCGGTTGCCGACTGCGTCCGCAATACGCACGGCGGCTGCATCCATACCTGTCATCACCGAGGGATCGGGCATCAGGTCACGGATCGTCGGATTGAGAAAGGCTTCCGCGTTTTCCTTCAGGACGCCGCGCCCAGCCAGCACCCGTGACAGCAATTCGTCAATTCCGGTTTCCTGGGCAATTGCCAGTGCACCATTTCGGCCCTTCTGGTCGAGACGGTCAACCCACCGCTTGCCGCCGAGCGACTGCTCGACGTCAAGAAAGGCCCGATCAGGATTTTTGGACACGGCGTTCATGAGCCGAAGATGGGACAGTCAATGCAGGCATGCAACTGTTCATTGCAGGAACACACCCGTCCGGAACACATGATCAGACAGCGAATTTTGCCAGGTCGGTATGGGTCGCCTTGATCTCGCGAACGGTCTTCGACGAGGAACGCATCACGACCGTATGGGTAGAGATTGAATTTCGGCCGAAACGTACGCCTTCGAGCATGTTTCCGTCGGTCACACCGGTGGCAGAAAAGATCACATCGCCCCTGGCCATTTCTTCCATCGTATAGGCACGGTTGGGATCCTCGACACCCATCTTGCGGGCCCGCTCGATCTTTTCGGGTGTATCCAGGATCAGCCGGCCCTGCATCTGGCCGCCAATGCAACGCAGCGCCGCAGCAGCAAGGACGCCCTCCGGCGCTCCGCCAATACCAATATAGATATCAATACCGGTCGTGTCAGGATCGGTTGTGTGGATCACTCCGGCAACGTCGCCATCGCCGATAAGGCGTATGGCCGCTCCCGTGGCGCGAACCTCTTCAATCAGGCGGGCATGGCGCGGGCGGTCCATGATGCACGCTGTCAGGTCGGAAACCTTCACGCCCTTGGCCCTGGCCAGCGCTTCGAGGTTTTGCGATGCCGATACATCAATATTGATAAGGCCAGGTTCGTATCCGGGCCCGATTGCGATCTTGTCCATGTAGACGTCGGGTGCATAGAGAAGATTGCCGCGTTCGGCGATCGCAATCACCGCAATGGAATTTGGCTGGTTTTTGGCGCAAATGGTTGTGCCTTCCAGCGGATCAAGGGCTATATCGACGGCTGCACCCTTTTTCGTGCCCACTTCCTCGCCAATATACAGCATTGGCGCTTCATCGCGCTCGCCCTCACCAATCACCACACGACCGTCTATTGGCAGGTTGTTCAACTCGGTGCGCATGGCATCCACCGCTGCCTGGTCTGCCTTCTTTTCGTCGCCATGGCCTCGCAGACGGGCCGCTGCCACAGCCGCTGCCTCGGTTACCCTTGCCAGTTCGAGGGTAAGAATCCGGTCAAGACGTTCTTCGGAAGGCACTTTTTCGGCCATGTCAGGTTACTCCATGTCGGCTCCGGGCTTAGCCGGCGGTTCGCAATTGGGTGAACCTATCAAACAGGCCGGGGCGAATTACAATGACCTTTTGGAAACCGTCCTGAATTAAATCGATATGATTTTGCAGGTTGAACAGATTCTTCAAAACTGGATTAACAAAACGCGTCGGATCGCTTGTGATTATCGGGGGATGCCGATTTTCATACCGATATGCAGCAGGACCTGACAAGTAACCCTAGC
>CAZIPH010000016.1:0-62537 GCA_964541115.1 uncultured Salaquimonas sp. | reverse complement strand
AGGATCAGGATTCCCCATAGCGCGGGCGTCATGGAATTTTGGGCGACGGAACCAGCCGGTGTTTTTGAGACGATAACGGGCGGAATTTCGCCAGCAGGTACGTTTGCTGTGGCTCCACCTGCTTGCAAGTTTGCTACGGCTCCGCCTGCAGGCGGCAGGTCATTTTTTGGGGGCATTCAATTGCTTCCGGGCATCGTGTTCCGGTAGCAGCCATACGCTTCTGGATCGGTCAGTGCCACCCGTTTCCTGCTTTTCGAAAATTCTTCACGGCTGTTTGCGATGGAAAGGTTTCTTAACTCGGTCGCGCTAGGCTGACTGCATGAGCGAGAAAACCATTCAACGAATTGGATTGGCCGTTTCACGCAGGCGAGTCCTGTCTGGCGGCACAATGCTGCTTGCTGGTGGCGCGCTTTCCCTTGGGGGATGCGCACAGGGAACCTCAACCCATGCCGGGCGCAAGGCACGCATGCCGATGGATGCCCAGCCGCTGGCCTATGATGTCAATGAAGGGTTCGACAAGCTGAACAGGCTTCGCCGCAAGCATTGGCTGGCTGAATTTTCAATGGACGAGCGCCTGCAGAAAGCTGCGCAGGATTATGCCAATTTGATGGGCGAGCGCGGCCTTTACGGGCATGAGATCGGACCTGGAACAGATTTCAAGTCACGCATTTTCAGGGTGGGTTTTGAAAATTCGGCAGGCGAGAATATCGGCGTCGGATATCGCTCGGTGGAGGAGGCATTGCAGGGCTGGCTGGATTCGCCGCCACACCGCAAGAACATGCTGAGGTCGCGCTACAATGTGGCCGGCCTTGCCTACGGGTTCAACACTTCCGGACGCAACCCGCGCTATACCCATTTCTGGGTGTTGATCTTGGGCAAGAACTAGACCCGGCCAGAAGTCCTGTTCGCAGCCCCGCGCCTTGCCCGATGCGCCGCCTGCCAGCGCAGGAAGCCCAGGTAAGCCAGCTTTGCCAATTGCCTGTTGCCAGGCACCGAGAAAATCCCGGCGAAATTACGAAACCCCGGCAGTTCACGCCAGATGCGTGCAAAGGCATCGACACCGACAAACCAGTTGCTGCACACGCCTGCGGGCAGTTCGCGGACATGAAATTTGCCCAGCAGCTCCGCGCGCGACTTGCCCTCCGGCAATTCTGCATCGCTCAGATCGAGAATATCGCTCCAGCGAATGCGGTTCTCCCTGTCGATCCGGTCGTAAAACCGGATTTCGAGGCGGCAGACCGGGCAGTCGCCATCGTGGAAGACTTCGATGGTATGATGGTCTAAGTTGTTCATGATGCAGGATATGGGGCGCAGCACCGCCCGGCATAGCCTGCCGCGTCACCGCGCCTCAGTGCGTAAACCCGTTGGCATGCGCCGCGGTTCATTTTGGCAGATACCCACCCGCTGCAGGAGTTTGGACGATAACCGCATCGCCTGCCTTCACCTCGGTCTGGTCGCAATGTTTCAGCGTATCGATGCTGCCATCCAGACGGCGGATCATTGTCTTGCCCACTTCGCCGTCACCGCCGCCCGCAAGGCCCCTTGGAGGATTGTAGCGCGAAGAGGACAGGATCGCGCAATCCATGTCTTCCATGAAGCGCAGTATGCGCGTGACGCCATCACCGCCATTGAACCTGCCCTTGCCGCCAGAGCCGCGCCGGATTGAGAACTCCTCCACCACCACCGGGTAGCGCATTTCGAGCACCTCGGGGTCGGTCAGCCTTGTATTGGTCATGTGCACATGGATTGCCGAGGCACCGTTGAAGCCGCGCCCGTCATTCATTCTGCCGGCTGGCGCGCCCCCGCAGATCGTCTCATAATTCTGGTAGCGAGCATTGCCATAGGTCAGATTGTTCATCGTTCCCGGCGCATTTGCCAGAGCACCCAGCGCCATCAACAGGCAGTTGGTCACGTGCTGGCTGGTCTCGGTATTTCCGGCAATCACTGCCGCTGGATAGGTCGGCTTCAACATGCAGCCATCGGGAATGATGATGTTGATCGGCTTCAGGCAGCCCGCATTCATCGGGATGTTTGCCTCCACCATCAGGCGGAAGACATACAGCACCGCAGCGCGGGTCACCGGTTCGGGCGCGTTGAAATTGTTCTTTGCAATTTCGGAAGTGCCCGTGAAGTCGACCGTAGCCTGACGGTTTTTCCTGTCGACGCTGATCTTCACGCTAATCTGCTGGTCATTGTCGGTCTTGTAGGTGTATTGGCAGTCGGACAGGGCATCGATGACGCGGCGAACACTCTCCTCGGCATTGTTCTGGACGTGCTGCATGTAGGCCTGGACAACATCGAGACCGAAATGGACAACCATCTTGCGCAACTCGGTAACGCCCATTTCATTGGACGCGATATGTGCGCGGATGTCGGCCATGTTCTGGTCCGGATTGCGGGCCGGCCATGGATGGTCGGTGAGTATTCTGCGCATGCCCTCTTCATCAATGATGCCACGCTTCACCAGTTTGAAATTGTCTATGAGAACACCTTCCTCGTCGATATGGGTGGCGCGGGGCGTCGCTGATCCTGGTGCCATTCCGCCAACATCGGCATGGTGGCCGCGGGCGGCGACGTAGAAGAGAATGTCATTCTTTTCGCTCACGCTGTCGGCTTGGCCATCAGGCGCGGTCGCACTTCGCTCCTGCCCTTCGGGTGAAGTATCCCTCTCAAATACCGGCGTTACCACCGTAATGTCGGGCAGATGCGTACCGCCATTGTAAGGTGCGTTCAGGATGAAAACGTCACCTGGCTCAATATTGCCCTTGTTCTGTGAAATGACGGTTTCGACCGAGCGATCCATTGAACCCAAATGCACCGGCATGTGCGGCGCATTGGCGACAAGTGATCCGTCCGGTCCGAATACGGCGCAGGAGAAATCGAGCCGCTCCTTGATGTTGACCGAATAGGCGGTATTCTGGAGCGTCACGCCCATCTGCTCGGCGATGGACATGAACAGATTGTTGAAGACTTCCAGCATGACCGGATCAGCCTCGGTGCCAATGGCATGCTCGCGCCTCATGGCCTGATGGCGCTCGAGTACAATGTGATTGTGTTTGGTGATGCGGGCATGCCAGCCGTCTTCGATAACGATGGTCTGGTTCGGTTCGATGATCAGGCCGGGACCCTTTACCAGGTGACCGGGTTTCAGGTCATCGCGCGGGCAAATCCCGGCATCATGCCAACGTCCGTTCGAGAAGAAGGACTCGACATTGTCTGCAGCAATCATCGGATCAACCAGATCATGCTCCGGTTCATCAATCGTTGCTCCGCCGCCAACTGCCTCGATCTCGATTGCCTCGACGATCAGCCGCTTGCTCTCGAAGACGAAACCGAACTGCTTGCGGTGCTGCTTTTCGAATTCAGCCGTCATTGTCGCTGTACCGGATAACTCGACGGGGATGGGCAAATCGGTGCCTTCGTAACGAATATGCGCACGGGCAAAAACGCTTACGGTAGAATCACTTACGTCCTGATCCGAAAGTTCGCCCCGAGCCTCTTCCTCAAGTTCTGATTCAACTTCGCGAAGCAGGATCTCCACTTCCGGGGCAAGGGGTTGAACAAGGGCGCGAGTCCGGTTGGCACGGATCTTTGCAAGGCCCATGCCATAGGCCGAGAGGATGCCTGAAAACGGGTGTATGAGAACCTTTGTCATGCCCAGTGCATCGGCCACCGAGCAGGCATGCTGTCCACCGGCGCCGCCAAAACAATTGAGCGCATACTCGGTGACATCATAACCGCGCTGAACGGAAATCTTCTTGATGGCATTGGCCATGTTCTCGACAGCAATTTTCAGGAATCCGTCGGCAGCCTCTTCCGGCTTGATGCCTATCTCGCTGGCAAGTTCGGCAAATTTCTCATGCACCACATCAACATCGAGTGTCTCGTCCTGGTTGGGACCGAAGATTGCGGGGAAGAATTCGGGACGAAGTTTTCCAACCATCACGTTGGCGTCTGTGACAGCGAGAGGGCCGCCGCGGCGATAACAGGCCGGCCCAGGATTGGCGCCCGCTGAATCGGGACCTGCCTGAAAGCGGCCATCCTGGTAGGTAAGGATCGAACCGCCACCAGCTGCAACGGTATGGATGTGCATCATGGGCGCGCGCATGCGGACCCCGGCGACCTCGGTTTCGAAGGTGCGTTCGAGTTCGCCGTCATAGTGCGAGACATCGGTCGAGGTGCCGCCCATGTCAAAACCGATCATCTTTTCGAAACCGGCAAGACGGGCAGTTTCCACCGCGCCGACCACGCCGCCTGCCGGGCCCGAAAGGATCGCATCCTTGCCCTTGAACAGGTCAGCGGCAGTCAGCCCGCCTGATGACATCATGAACATGAGTTTGGTCTTTGGCAGTTCATCAGGCTCCGCGTCCGGCGAAACCATGGTCTGCGATATGCCAAGTTCGTCGGCAACCTGCTGAACATAGCGGCCAAGGATGGGCGAGAGATAGGCATCGACAACTGTCGTGTCGCCGCGCCCGATCAGTTTGACGAGCTGTGATACCTCGTGACTGATGGAAACCTGCTGAAAGCCGATTTCCCGGATGAGCTCGGCAACGGCCTGCTCATGAGCCGGAAATTTCCAGGCATGCATCAATACCAGCGCAATGGACCGGATGCCGTCGGCCTTCAAGGCCTCAAGCCCTTCACGGATCGCGTCAAGGTCTGGTGATTTTTCAACTGTCCCGTCGGCAAGGACCCGTTCATCGACCTCCATGACCTTTTCGTATAGCAGTTCCGGCTTGAGGATCTCCTTGGCAAAAATGTCCGGCCGCGCCTGATAGCCGATTTCCAGCATGTCACCAAAGCCACTGGTGATGAGGAGGGCAGTCCGGTCACCCTTGCGTTCAAGGAGGGCATTTGTGGCAACGGTTGTTCCCATCTTCACCGTATCGATCAGGTGTGCGGGAACCGGCTCTCCCGCCTTGACGCCCAACAGGGTGCGAATGCCCTGGACCGCGGCATCCTTGTAGGCTTCAGGGTTTTCTGAAAGCAACTTGTAGGGATGCAATGTGCCATTGGGCGCCCGCCCGACAATGTCAGTGAACGTGCCGCCCCGGTCGATCCAGAAATCCCATTTTCCGCTGTTCTGGTCGGCGCTGTTTGCGGCGGCATTCATGACTTGCTTCCTGCTAATTGTTCAGACTTGCCAAAATCAACAATTTATCGATAAAATGTCAATGAAGAAATTCGCATTCAAGCAGGAGATTTATCATGAGCGAGCGGTCAGTGAACAACCCCGTGGGGCCGGTTGTATCCGCCTCGCACCTCGCCAGGGGCAGACTGCCCGCGCTCTCCGAACTCGAATACGCAATGACTGTCACGATGAACGCCGCGCAGCGCTGGATGGTGCTCGGCACGATTGCCAGCGGGCAGGCGGGTCTGGCACCGATGGATGTGCAGGTTCTGCATTCGGTTTATCATCGCGAGCGCGAGAAGAGCCTTTCCGAACTCTGCCTCATGCTGAACATCGAAGATACACACCTGGTCAACTACGCCTTGAAAAAGCTGGAAAATGCTGGCCTCATTACCACCGGAAAACGCGGCAAGGAAAAAATTGCGCAGGTTACCGATGAGGGCAGGAATGCCTGCCAACGGTATCACGAGATCCGTGAGGCGCTTCTGATTGAAAGCGTCAAGGCAATGGGGCTGGACGAGGGTGAGGTTTCACGCGCTGCCCGATTGTTGCGTGCCTTGTCAGGGCAATATGAACAGGCCGCGCGCAGCGCGGCGAGTATGTGAGATTAAGGTGAAGAACAGAATCGGAAGATTAGCTGTCGCTGTTTTTGCCATTGCGATGTCTGCCACGCTCGCCTCTGCAGGCGAGGACCTTCGCGGCACGCAATGGGGCCCGCTCGACAATGGGCGCCAGTTCATGCGCTTTGGCGATGATAACACATTGACCGGACATGGCGGTTGCAACCGCTTCTTCGCCAGCTATGAAACCGACAGCGAAGGCGGCCTTCAGATCGGCCCTGTTGGCTCAACGAAAATGGCTTGCCCGCCGAAGATCATGGACGCTGAAACCGGGTTCTTCAACCTGTTGCAGAATGCATCGACCTATTCGATTGAAGACGAAGTCCTCATCATCTTTGACAGCGAAGGAGAGGCGCTTTTCGATTTTGTGCGCCGCGTGGAGAATTGAAGACAAGTGCCCCTCTTCAACCGCTTCAAATTCGTGACAGTCACCGCACTGCCGACGTCACTGATTTCCTTAACGGACACCGCCATTTGCTGCTTTCCTGATCTTTCGCCTGCGCCACGAATTGGCTAAGAGGCGAATATGGGAATTTGGACCGATCTTTCGCGCTTCGTCGCCACGATATCGAACCAGGCGCTTTCGGCGGCCGTCGAATCCGTGCGCACGTTTTTCGAAGGCAATCCGCAGACCCGCAAGCAAGTCGCCTTTTCCATCGCGATCATTGCGCTGTCGGCCAAAATGGCAAAAGCCGACGGCATCGTGACCGAAGAGGAAGTCGCCGCCTTCCAGGAACTCTTCGATGTGCCGGACGAGGAGCGCGCCCATGTCGCCCGCGTCTACAATCTTGCCAAGCAGGACGTCGCCGGCTTCGACCAGTATGCCATCAAGGTCAAGAACCTCTTTCCCGATGAGGACGACATCCTCGCCGATGTAATGGACGGCCTCTATCATATTGCCAAGGCCGATGGCGTCTTGCACGAAAGCGAGTTGGCATTCGTCGAAATCGTCGGCACCATCTTCGAGATCGACAAGCGTACCCAGGAGCGGATCCGCCTTCGCCACGTCTTGCCCGAGGAAGGCGATCCCTATCTCATCCTCGGAGCGGACCGCGAGTGGGACGACGAGCAGCTCAAGCGCCACTTCCGTCACCTTGTGCGCGAGAACCATCCTGACCGGATGATCGCGCGCGGCGTGCCGGAGGAGTTCCTGCGGATCGCCAATGACCGCCTAGCGGCAATCAACCAGGCCTGGCGCCATGTGAAGCAGGAGCGCGGTCTGTGAGCAATCTCCCGCCATTTCCCCTGCTTGATGCAGCAGACACGAATTGTGCCAACGAAATCCGTCCGGCCGTCAATTTCAACAAACGCCGCGCTCCTGTCGAGATCCTTCTGCTGCACTATACGGGCATGCCCGATGGCGAACAGGCGCTCGACTGGCTGTGCACCAGCAAGAGCGAAGTCTCCTGCCACTACCTCATCCATGAGGACGGGCGGATCGTCCAGATGGTCAGCGAGGCGATGCGCGCCTGGCATGCGGGCGCGGGAAACTGGCGCGGCGCCGCCGACATCAATTCGCGCTCCATCGGCATCGAGATCGTCAATCCCGGACACGACAACGGCTACCCGGATTTTCCCGACATCCAGATCAGCGCCGTTACCGCGTTGTGCACAGATATACTCTCTCGCCATGCCATAGAGGATAGAAATGTGCTCGCCCATTCCGACACTGCGCCCGGCCGCAAGCAGGATCCCGGCGAGAAGTTTCCCTGGCAGCATCTCCACGAACACGGCATCGGCCACTGGATCGAGCCTGTCAGCGATAAAACCGGCCGCTTTCTTTCCCGCGGAGACAGCGGCGCGCCTGTGAACGCGCTGCAGGAAATGCTCGCGCTTTACGGTTATGATATCGAGCCGACCGGTACGTTTGACGAAAAAACCGCCAAGACCGTGCGCGCCTTCCAACAGCATTTTCGCCAGTCGAGATGTGACGGCATTGCCGATGCCGGCACGATCGAAACGCTCTACCGCCTGCTCGCGGCGCTGTGAACCCGCTTCCGGCGGCCTATCCTCCTCCGGCTATACTGTAACATTGCGTAACGTCATGTGACTGTGGAAACACATTATTGCCATGCTAGACGGGCCTTAGAGCGGCATCCGAAACGAATACACAATACGCGTTCAAGGTTTTACGTTTCACAGCTCTTTTGGTTCCCTGAGTTTCAGGAAGTTTTCGGATGCTGTGCGGGGTATGGGTAAAACCAAACCTATAATTGGGGTTACAGACATGAACTATTTCAACGGTCGCAAGACTGCACGACTTCTCTGCGCCGTGGCGCTGATTGGCGGGCTGACCGCCTGCTCCTCCACCGATGTGACGGGGGGTGCCGGCAAGCAGACTTTCGCGCTGGCTTCCTCCACTTCCAGCGTGGGCAATACCGACCTGCAGAAACTGCATCAGCAGCGCGAGGCAGAACGCAAGGAAAAGCTTGCCGCTGAAGCTGCCAAGCGCAAGCAGGCAGACAAGAAGCGCACGCTCGAACTCGCCAGAAAGAAACAGGAGAGTGAGGCAAAACGCCTTGCCGCCTTCGACCAGATGACGAAAGCCCTGCCCGACCAGCAGAAAGCCATGCTGGCGCCCCAGCGCGACATGCTGGTCAAGAGCAAGGACGCCGCCGAGCAGCAAGTGGCGAAGCTGACGCCCAGACCCGTCATCAATTCGGGCGCTGGCGGCAGCAGCCGCTATGACGGCCTGATTGCCGCCCATGCGAAGGCCAATGGCATTCCAGTTCGCCTCGCCCATGCGGTGGTGCGCATCGAAAGCTCGTTCCGCCCCAATGCGCGCGGCGCTGCCGGCGAGATCGGCCTCATGCAGATCAAGCTCTCGACCGCCCGCATGATGGGCTACAAGGGCTCTGCCAAGGCACTTTACCATCCCGAAAACAACATCAAATACGGGATGAAATATCTCGGCAAGGCGCACAAGCTGGCCGGTGGCTCGACTTGCGGCACGATCCTTCGCTATAATGCTGGCCATGGCGCCAAAAGCATGAACCCGATCAGCCAGCGTTACTGCAACAAGGTCCAGCGCTACATCTGATTTCGTCTGATACGCCTCCTTTCATCGGGGCCGACCCACTGAAGAGCCGCTTGCCTGAAAGGGCAGGCGGCTTTTTGTTTGGGAGGAGAGGGTGACCCGGGACACACCCACGCGTTCACGCGCTGAACCAACAGTCGTGTCATGTCCAGGCACGCCAACGGGCGAAGATCCCGCTTAAGGCGATAGCCTCGCGCCCGCGCGGGCAGCATCCGCCGTGAGCGGAAAATTACATGCAAACTCCGGAGCGGCCCCTTTTAAACGATAGGGCCCAAACCGTAGGGCACATGTGTACGGCCCGTGGCCGCTCCGGCGCGGAGATTTGTAGTGTTGCGAGGCTCTTGAGTACACCGTCCAGCACAACCTTCAGGCCAAGGCCACGAGGGAGCCGAACCCTCTCACCCCAGTGCTCCGCTGCTGCCGCCTGCGGTGAACGACGACGATATCGGACCGGCGTTTGCGTGATGACTGAGCTACTCCCCAGTCATTGGACAGATTTCGGTGTATATTAATCTACTATCTGTTTCTGCTGATCGGGTTGGTTTTGCTTGATTGCCTGCCAGTAAACCACGGCAGGTTGTTCTTTTGGATGGCCCTTACAGCCGCGTCAGAAAACTGTCCACGGCCTTGGTCACCGAGTTTGTGCGGCCAATCGAGGAGTTGATCGACAGATGGTTGTAGCCATTGCCGGCGAACTGGGTCACGGAGTTTCCTGCTGCCTTCATCGCGTTGACGAAGCGAAGCGAGATCCTGTCGCGGTTGCGCCCGCCCGACCACATGACGAGGGTTGGCGGCTGGGCGCGGTTGCGCACATAGGATATCGGTGACCAGCGGGCCCACTTGTCGCGCGTGTCGAGTGCCGAATAAAGGCTCGGCACGCGGCCATTGTTGATCTCTGCCAGATAGGCTACGTCATAGGCGCCGGTATCGTTGCAGATCAGCAGTTTGGGCGTGCAGGCGCCCGACAGGGTTGCAATTGCCGCCAGGTGACAGCCGGCCGAATGGCCCATCAGCGCAACGCGGTTGCCATCGCCGCCATAGTTCGCAATGTTGCGGCGCACCCAGTTGACCGCTGTTGCAACCTGCGAGGCCTGCTGCTCGGCATTGGCCCTTGGAAAGAGCGTGTAGCCGACGGAGACGACCACCATGCCCTTGGCGTTGTAATGGGAAACCTTTGAGTGGACGCGGCTCTTGTTGCCGGCCCGCCAGGCGCCGCCATGCACATAGACCAGCACTGGCGCGCCGGAGGCTCCGGGCGGGGCGTAGATATCAAGCGTGTTGGGGCCGTAGGAGACATCCTTTGCCGAGGCCGCATAGGCCGGGCGCGCGAAAGGCGTTGCCATTGAAGTGGTGAAGGCAAGACCTGCCAGGGTAGCGGCCGAGCGGGCGAGGAAACGGCGGCGGGAGGTGTGATCGTTCATCTGGCGTGTTCCGTTTAGCGGGATAGGATAGCGTTCGAGAGAGCTTATGTGAGGTATGTTAAAGGTTTATTAACCCTAAGGATAAGCCCAGGAACAAACATTGGCACGAGCATGGCCAGAACCGTGTCGAAAATCAGGCGTATTGCAAATTGGCTTAAGGCATGGGTTTGACGCGCCAGTTGACGCCGTGGTTGACGAACGGGGGCAATCGTCCTTATGTCCGCCGGCCAGCCGGTCGGGTGATCGCTGTTGCAAATCCGCAAGGTGGGCCGAAAGGCTGCAACAGAGGAAAGTCCGGGCTCCATGGAAACACGATGCCGGATAACTTCCGGCCGGGGAAACGGGCTTGCCCGCCAACCCGAGGGAAAGTGCAACAGAAAACAGACCGCCGCCTGGCTTGCCATGCGGCAAGGGTGAAAAGGTGGGGTAAGAGCCCACCGCGCTCGCCAGCAATGGCAGCGGCACGGTAAACCCCATCGGGAGCAAGACCGAATAGGGATGACGCGGGCGGGCCTTCGGGCCCTCCAGCCGGTTTTCAGGCCAGTCATCCGGGTAGGTCGCCGCGAGGCGTCTGGTAACAGGCGCCCCAGATGAATGGTCACCACGCCGCCGGGGCAACCTGGCGGCCATACAGAACCCGGCTTACAGACCGGCTGGCAAATTTTCTGCAAGAGATGGGGCGGGGTGCGCGCGAAGCTGAACAGGCAGGATCCGCCTACAGAAGCGCGGTGCCCAGCGCGTAGAGGGCAAAGGCGCCATTGGCAAAGAGCAGGCACATTACGGCGAAGGATCCCAGATCCTTTGCGTCGCGGCCATATTCGCTGATCTCCGGCGAGGTGCGGTCGATTACGAGTTCGATCGCCGTGTTGAGCGCCTCGGCCGCAAAGGTGATGAGGATCAGGCAAAGGCTGATCAGGGTGTAAAACAGCGATACGCCGGCCAGAAAGTAGACGATCATCAGGGCGATGCCGACCGCGATTTCGTGGCGGAAGGCGGATTCGTTCAGCAGCTTGCGGCAACCGGCAATCGAGTATTGCGTTGCTGCGAGCAGATGGGCAAATCCGGTCTTCTTCGAAGCCGGGTCGAATAGTTCTGGTTTACTGGTCATTTTCACACACCGTCCGTTTCCCGCGCCCTGATTACCCTGTGCATGTTACCATCCGGTGAATGCGCAAAAAACGGTGGATGGCTGTTCCGCTGCCGCCATTTTGCGACGGTGCCAGCAATGCAATGGCAATTGGCTGGGATAACGTGGCGCCTCGCAAATGCAACGTGCGGCCTGATCCGGCCGACCCCGGGGGAGAGAAGAATTGAAAGCAGCCGTGTGCCGTGAGTTCGGCAAGCCACTTACAATCGAGGAAGTGAAACTGGCCAAGCCGCGGGCGGGCGAGGTGGAAGTGGATGTGAAGGCCTGCGCCATCTGCCACTCCGACATTTCCTATGCCGATGGTGCGTGGGGCGGCACGCTGCCTGCCGTTTACGGTCATGAGGCGGCGGGTATTGTAAAGAGTGTTGGCAAGGGCGTGACCACCGTCAAGCCGGGCGATCATGTCGTCGTCACACTCATCCGATATTGCGGCGACTGCCATTATTGCGCGAAGGGTTCGCAGGTGATGTGCGAGGAGGTTTTCCCGCTCGACAAGAAGGGGCCGATCCAGTCGCCCGGGGGCGAGCCGATCGAACAGTCCATGCGCACAGGCGCCTTTGCCGAGCGAATAGTCGTCCATCATTCGCAAATGGTGAAGGTGCCCAAGTCGGTTCCGTTCGAAAGCGCCTCGCTGCTGGCATGCGGTGTCATTACCGGTTTTGGCGCGGTCACCAATACCGCCCATGTCAAGTCGGGCCAGACCATGGCGGTTGTCGGCTGTGGCGGGGTTGGCCTCAACGCCATCCAGGGCGGTGTGCATGGCGGTGCTGCGAAGATCATCGGCATCGACATTGCTCCATCCAAACTGAAGGACGCAAGGAAGTTTGGTGCGACCCATGCGGTCAATCCGCTCGAGGATGATGTTGCGGCGAAGATCATGAAGCTGACCGGCGGCAGGGGCGTTGACTATGTCTTCGTCACGGTGGGCGCTGCGACGGCCTTCAAGGGTGCGTTCGACTATATCAAGAAAAACGGCGCCGTCGTGGTGGTGGGCATGCCGCCCACAGGGGTGATGAGCGAATATGATCCCGGCACGATGGCCGCATGGAACCAGCGCATCCTGGGATCGAAGATGGGCGAGGCGGTGATCTCGCGCGATATTCCCAAACTGGTGAAAGCCTATCAGAAGGGCGACCTGAAACTGGATGAACTGGTGACGAAGACCTATGCACTCGAAGACATCAACGAGGCGATCAGCGAAGTGAAGTCTGGCAAGGTCATGCGCAATGTGATTGTGTTTGGCTAACGGGCGCAGCACCGGCCAGGGACCAAGGGAGACACAAGATGCACCTTCAGGACGTCAAGACGTGGGTTGTCGGCAATCCGCCACCCCAGACCGGCGGGCGCTATTTCATCTTCGTCAAGCTGACCACCAATACCGGTGTGCATGGCTATGGCGAGTGCTATGCGGCGACGTTTGATCCGCACCTGACCGCGAAGATGATCGAGGATGTGGCGGGCCGCTATTTCATCGGCAAGGACCCGCACCTCATCGAGTTCTTCTTCCGCTCCTGCTATTCATCCGGCTTTTCGCAGCGTCCCGACGTTTCCATGATGGGTGTCTTCTCCTCGCTGGAAATGGCCTGTTGGGACATTATCGGCAAGGAAGCCGGCCAGCCGGTCTACAACCTTCTTGGCGGCAAAGTGAACGAGACGCTTCGCTCCTACACCTATCTCTATCCCAAGGACGGGCCGGTCTATCCCGACGAACTGACCGACAAGCATGTCTACAATGATCCGGACCTGGCGGCGGAAGCTGCGCTTGATTGCGTTGAGCAGGGTTTTGACGCGGTAAAGTTCGACCCGGCCGGCCCCTATACGATCCATGACGGGCACATGCCGCGGCTTGAGGACATCGATCTTTCAGTGCGCATGTGCAAGGCGGTACGCGAAGCGGTCGGCAATCGCGCTGACATCCTGTTCGGTACCCATGGCCAGTTTTCGGCTGGCGGGGCGATCCGGCTTGCCAGGGCGATCGAGCCTTATGACCCGCTATGGTATGAAGAGCCGGTTCCGCCGGATTCACCAGAAGCAATGGCGCAGGTGCAGCGGGCAACCTCCATTCCCGTGGCAGCCGGTGAGCGGCTGACCACACGTTTTGATTTCTTCCGCTTCATCGAACAGGGATCGGTCTCGATCATCCAGCCAAACCTTGGCCGTTCCGGCGGGATACTGGAAACCAAGAAGATCGCGGCAATGGCCGAAACGCACCAGATCCAGGTGGCGCCGCATTGCTATTGCGGGCCGCTGGTTGCGGCGGCCAATATTCAGCTTGCGGTAACGCTGCCGAACTTCCTCATTCTAGAATCGATAAAGACCTGGGGCGAGTTCCATGGCGAAGTGCTCAAGAAGAAGATCGAATGGCAGGACGGTCATGTGATCCCGTCCTGTGAGCCGGGCCTTGGCGTCGAGCTTGACGAGGCGGTGTGTGATGCCCATCCATGGTCAGGCAAGAGCCTGCACCTTGAAATGCTCAACAAGCCGCTAGTGCCGTGAAACCATCAGCTTTTTTGCAGCTCCTTGAGCTGATACTGCTCAAGCCATAATTTTCTGAGGACTTCACCTTCACCTGAAAAGCGTTCTACCAGGGTATCGCAACCGTAAATGCGATCAGTTCTGAAGTGCCGAAATCCTGCGCGCAGTTCGCACCAGCCGGCGAGCATCACGCATTCCAAATGGTATATGAGGGCGACCGGTCGAATGATGCGAACTGTCTCATTGTCCTGGGTCTGTCGATAGGTGAGGCGCAATTTTTGCTCCTTGCGAATGCTCTCGCGCAGGTGAGAAACCTGCACGCAGCCTTTTTCGGGATCGTCTTTGGGCGCGCCCCAGGGTGCTACCTGTAACCAGTCTGCCGGACCATGAAGCGCGTCGATTTTTCCGTGCACACGGTTGGCGGCCTTTTCCAATGCATTGTCTCCGGTACGGGCAAGAAGGGCCAGGCCAACGCGCAAGGCTTCGATTTCTTCCTGATCAAAATTCAATGGTGGCAGGTCATAGCCTGAGCGCATGATGTAACCGATGCCGGATTCGCCCTCGATCGGCGTCTGCATGGATTGCAGTGCAACAATGTCCCGGTAAATGGTGCGGGCAGAAACGTCGAAGTGGTCCGCTAATCGCTCTGCAGTCCAAGGCCGGTCAGCGGCCCGCAAGATCTGGATGATTTCAAAAAGCCGGTTCGAACGTTTCACGCCAAAAAACTCCTTTGATCCTGACACTCTAGCACACTCCACTGACAACAGCGTGTCAGTGGACTTGTGTGAAGGTGCAGAAAAAGGAGAGGCAATATGACCTATTATGATCATGCAAGCCTTCAGGCTCACAAACTCGGCCCATGGCAGGATTACAATTCAAGCAGTTGTTGCCGTTGCGCGTCTCGTTCTGTCAATTCTCGAAAGCCAGCAATCGTCTCGATAGGCACTTTGACGGGCCTGTTCGCGCTCTTCTGCTGGTGCTTGTAAGCTGCTGGGAAATTGTGTGAGGTAAGGCAGGTTTTCGTACCAACGCTGTCCCTTTCACCTGTTTATTGAAATCAGGCAATCACGGTCATGCCAGCGCCGGCGAAAATGCCGATGATGATGACCAGGGCAAAAATGATGGCGTTCATGACGGTGCTCCTCTCGATGGGCCCATTTGCGTCTATCTGTTTCCAGACCTGCAATATGCAGCGCCGCGCATCTTCCTGCTGTGCCATTCCTCACACCTTTTACGCTTTGTTAACCACAACGCGGCAAAACTTGCCGCCTGGTTAAAAAAGGATTCAGATTGGGTTAATTCTCCATCAGATTCCATTGACGCCCAAATAGTCCCATGATACCCCAAAAGACGTGAAGCATTCCGTTCCAACCTTGGGGCGAGCGGATGCAGGCAAACAGCGCAGTCACTCCTGCGCGAGACCTGTTCGGGGTTGATGGCGGCGGATTTCCACCGCTTCGGGGATACGGGTTGCAGGAGTGTTATCTTGGGGAAAGCGAGCATGACTTCATGCACGCCAACGCCGCGCAGTCCCGAGTATCCGGCCACCAAAGGCGCGCCGGTTTCAAGTTTTCGACTGACGGATGATGAGGCACACTATGGATCGGTTCGTATCGAACACGATCAACAAGGTGGACAGCAAGGGCAGGGTTTCGATCCCCGCGCCTTTCCGTACGATCCTTGGTGCCCAATCCGTTCTTCACACGATACTCAGCGTCGAGCGCCCGGTGGCGGAAGCGGGCGGCAAAGACTTCATGGAACAGAACCTGCGCAGGCTGGCGCAGATGGACCCGTTGTCCGAAGAGTACGAGATGTGGTCCTTCTGCCTGCTCGGGGATGCGGAGCAGTTGCGGATCGATCCGGAAGGGCGGATTGTATTGTCGGAGAATATCCGCGAGCATACGGGCATTACCGATGCAGTCGCCTTTTCCGGCATGGGAAATTCAATCTATCTGTGGGAGCCGGAGCGCTTCCGGGCGTTCCGGTCGGAGGCACGCGAGCGCGTGCGCCTCATGCGGCGCGAACTGGGTTCGCAGGCCCAGACCCCACAAGCAAATTCCTCCGAAGATCGGAGCGGATCGGCTCCTCCCACCCGTCGTGCCGGCATGCCGACGACGGGCGATCCGCGACAGATCGGCGGGATGGGCAACGAAGGGCAGGAGCAATGACGAACGGCGGGGAAGGGCGCGCGGCAGCGCCCGACGCTGGCGGACCAGTTCGTCATGTTCCGGTTATGCTCAACGAGGTCGTTGCTCATCTCACTCCGGCTTCGGGGGAAACCATCATAGACGGCACATTCGGCGCGGGCGGCTATACGCGTGCCTTGCTTGCGGCAGGCGCCAATGTGCTGGCCATTGACCAGGATCCCGATGCGATTGCCAATGGCGGGGAAATGGTGCGCCAGTCCGGTGGCCGCCTTGCACTGGTGCAGGGGCGCTTTTCCAAGCTCGACGAAATTGCCCGTCAGGCCGGTCTTGGTAGCGTTGATGGTGTGGTGCTTGATATCGGTGTCTCCTCCATGCAGCTTGATGAGGCGGAACGCGGCTTTTCCTTCCAGAAGGACGGGCCGCTCGACATGCGCATGGGGCGGGCGGGTATTTCGGCAGCCGATGTGGTCAATAATGCCGATCATTCGACACTGACCCGGGTCTTCGGCATTCTCGGCGAGGAGAAGCAGGCCTCCAAGGTTTCAAGGGCGGTGATTGCCGCGCGCGAGGCCGTGCCGTTTTCAACGACGCTGCAACTGGCCGAGGTCATTCGCAAGGCGATCGGCAAGGGCGGCAAAGACAAGATCCATCCGGCAACGCGCAGCTTCCAGGGATTGCGCATCTTCATCAACCGGGAGTTGGAAGAACTGGCACAGGCGCTGTTTGCGGCCGAAACCATTCTCAGGCCCGGCGGACGGCTGGTGGTTGTGACCTTCCACTCGCTGGAGGACCGGATCGTCAAGCGCTTTTTCCAGGACCGCACGGGCGGGCAGGGCGGCTCGCGCCACCTGCCGGAGGTCAGCGCGAAATCGGCAACTTTCGAACAAGGCAAGCGAAATGCCGTTGCGCCTGGCGAAGAGGAGATTGCAGCCAATCCCCGGGCGCGCTCGGCGAAACTGCGTTCGGGTGAGCGCACAGATCTTCCTGCCCGGCCCGCCGACTCTGGCATATTCGGCCTGCCCAATCTTGCGCCAGAACAACTGGCTTCCTCTAACCCGCGAAAGAACCGTCGTGCTTAGACCTGTCGATATCATCATGATTGGCCTCATGCTCGGAGGGGCAGCTTTCACCTTCAAGGTGAAACACGATTCCGAGTTGGCGCTCGAACGTGTAGCCAAGCTGGAGGCCCAGATCAAGTTGGAGCAGGATGCGATCGATGTGCTGGAGGCGGACTGGAGCCTGCTGACCGATCCACGCCGCCTCGCGCGGCTTGTCGAGCGCTATCAGGGACAGCTTGGCCTTGAGGAAACCGACCCGCGTGCCATCGGCAAGATCAGCGAAATCCCCATGCCGCCGCCACCCTTGCCTGCCGAACCTGACAAGGGGATTTCGGCCCTGCTCGAACAGGCTGATGAAATTATAACCGGAACCGTTTCCCAAGAGGTGGAAGAATGAAGGCGGGGTCAGTCAGAAGCCGTGTGCGTCATCATGCAGGCAGGTTTTCGCTGGAAGGTTCGGCGCGGATTTCGGGAAACCAGACACGCTCGCGCATTACCCTTGCGATGGTCGCCATCTGCGCGATCTACGGTATCATTTCCGCCAGGCTGATCTATTTCGGATTTACCGAACCGTCCGAAACTGTCCGAATGGCGCTGGCTGATCCGACGATTTCGGCAAGGCGGCCCGATCTGGTGGACCGCAACGGCCAGGTGCTCGCTACCGATATCAACACTGCTTCGCTGTATGGCGAGCCGCGCCGCATTGTCGATGTGGATGAGGCAGTCGAGCAATTACAGACCGTGCTGCCGGACCTTGACGTCAACCAGGTTTACCGCAGGCTGTCGAGCGAGGCCGGCTTTGTCTGGCTGCGGCGGGAACTGACACCGGCCCAGCAAAACCGCATTCTCTCGCTCGGCATTCCCGGTATCGGATTTCGCAAGGAGACGAGGCGCTTTTACCCCAGCGGCTCGACCGCTGCCTATCTTGTGGGTCACGTTAACATCGACAATGTGGGCATTGCTGGCACTGAGAGGGTACTGGAAGAGCGCGGACTGCGCGAGTTGCGGGCAGCGGGTTTTGCAGACGCCCAGCCGGCAGGTCCCGTTGAACTGGCGACCGATTTGCGCGTCCAGAGTATCGTGCATGATGAACTCGCGCGCGCGATGGAGAAATACAAGGCTATCGCCGCCGGTGCCGTGGTACTGGATGTTCATACCGGCGAAGTGATCGCGATGGCTTCGTTGCCTGACTACGACTCGAACGACCCCAAGCAGGCGCTGGACCCTGACCGGCTCAACCGCATGTCGGCAGGCCTTTATGAAATGGGTTCGACCTTCAAGACCTTCACGACAGCCATGGCGCTTGACAGTGGCAAGGTGACCATGAGCAGCAGGTTCGATGCGTCCCAACCCTTGCGGATTGCGGGCTTTACCATCAACGATTTTCACGGCAAGAAGCGGGTCCTCTCTGTGCCGGAAATCTTCATCTATTCCTCCAATATCGGTACAGCCAAGATGGCTGATGTGGTGGGCATAGAAGGGCACAGGGAATTTCTGCACCGGATTGGCCTTCTTTCGAAAATGCCGTTCGACCTGGCCGAGACCGCCTCGCCGGTCGAGCCGTCGGAATGGAAGAAATTGCATTCTGTGACGATATCCTACGGTCACGGTGCAACGACGACGCCCTTGCAAACGGCTGTTGCCGGTGCTGCGCTGGTCAATGGCGGAAAGCTCATTCCGCCGACTGTCTTCAAGCGTTCGCGCGAGGAAGCTGACGCCCTCGCCAAACAGGTTTTACGGCCCGAGACCAGCGCTGCAATGCGCTATCTGTTCCGCCTGAATTCGGAGAAGGGCTCAGGCCGCAGGGCCGATGTCGAGGGCTATTGGGTCGGGGGCAAGACGGGGACGGCCGAAAAGGTCGTCAATGGACGCTATTCCAGCGACAAGCGGTTCAATGCCTATATCGCTGCCTTCCCGATTGACGACCCGAAGTATGTAGTGCTGACAATTGTTGATGAACCACAACCCGAAGAAGGCCAGAGCTTTGCCACCGCCGGCCTGAATGCCGCGCCAATGGTCAGCAATATCATTCGCCGCTCTGCACCCTTGTTGGGTGTTCAGCCACAATTTGGCAAAGATTTGGATTTGATGTCCGTTCGCTACTGACGGGCTGGCTGATAAGGCGTTGGAAAAGACGTTGCCTTCAGGTAATGCGACCGACAGTTTGAACAAGAGAATCGAGCGGGCAAGCCGGAATGAAACTGAGTGATCTGAGTCGACTGGCAGCCCCCGCGGACAGCGAAGCCCTGGCCTTTGCCCATGCAGCCGGGGCGGACCCCGACATAACCGGAATTACCGCTGATTCCCGAAAGGTCCAGCCTGGTTACCTCTTCGTGGCCCTGAAGGGAAATGCGGCTGATGCAGCGCGGTTCATTCCCCAGGCAGTAACCTCGGGCGCAGCAGCTGTGCTCACACACAGTCAGGCAGATGCGGGTGAATGTGGAGTTCCGTTGGCGCGCCTTGATGATCCCCGCCCGGCACTTTCTGCCCTTGCAGCGGCCTTTCATCCGCGCCAGCCGCAGACCATGGTCGCGGTGACGGGAACCGCAGGAAAGACCTCGGTTGTCGCCTTTGCGCGGCAGATCTGGGAACAGGCAGGATACAGCGCTGCGAGCATCGGCACGACCGGCGTCATCGCTCCCGGGCGCGATGAATATGGTGCTTTGACTACACCTGATCCCGTTGGTCTTCATTGCCTGCTCGAGGAGCTGGCAGGGGCGGGGGTTACCCACGCTGCAATGGAAGCCTCTTCGCACGGCCTCGACCAGTACCGCCTGCATGGCGTGAAACTGGCTGCGGCAGGCTTTACCAATCTGGGCCGTGACCACATGGATTATCATCCGACCGTCGAGCATTATTTTGCTTCGAAGATGCGCCTGTTCACCGAATTGCTGCCCAAGGGTGCGCCGGCAATCATCTTTTCGGATGACGAGTGGAGCCGGAAAGCTGCTGAGGTAGCGCGAAATGCAGGTCGCGACGTGAAGCTTGTCGGCCGCAAAGGTGATTTTCTGGCTCTCAAGCGCGTAGAACATGGCCGGTTCAACCAGGTTGCCGAGATCCAGCACGGCAGCAAACTGCATCGTGTCGAGTTTCCGCTGGCAGGTGATTTCCAGATTGCCAACGCTCTGGTTGCGGCAGGTCTCGCCATAGCCAGCGGCACCGATCCCGGCAAGGCAATCAACGCATTGGCGCATATCAAGGGCGCACCGGGAAGGCTCGATCTGGTGGGCATGTCGGCGGAAGCCGCGCCCTGTTATGTTGATTATGCCCACAAGCCCGAAGCGCTGGAAAATGTGCTTGCCTCGCTTCGTCCCTTTACGCCGGGCAAGCTCGTTTGCGTGTTTGGCTGCGGTGGCGACCGAGATCCTGGCAAGCGGCCGATCATGGGTGAAATTGCAAGCCGCCTGGCAGAAGTGGTTATTGTCACCGATGACAATCCGCGAAGCGAGGATCCAGCGATGATCCGCGCCGCAATCATGGAAGCTGCGGGCGACGCCATGGAAATTGGCGACCGGCGCAAGGCCATCGAGACGGCAGTAAGGATGCTGGGACGAGGTGACTGCCTGGTGGTTGCCGGAAAGGGTCATGAAACCGGCCAGACGGTTGCAAATGTGTTCCACCCCTTTTCTGACCATGACGTCCTGCGCGAGGCGTTGGGCGCAAATGGGGGAACAGTGAAATGAACGACCTCCTTTGGGAAACCGATGCGCTGATCTCCTGCACCAGGGGCCGCCCCGTGGGCGCCATGCCCGAGGGCATTACCGGTATTTCAATCGACACGCGCAGCCTGCAGCCGGGCGAAGCCTATTTCGCCATCAAGGGCGATGTGCATGACGGGCATGATTTCGTTTCGGCAGCCATGAAGGCGGGCGCCTCGCTGGCGGTAGTAGCCGAAGAAAAGCTGGTAGCGCTGGGCGGTATCAAGCTGCCGCTTGTTGTGGTCAGCGATGTTCTGGAAGCCATGCGCCAACTTGGCATGGCGGCCAGGGCGCGCACCAAGGCCCAGATCATTGCGATCACGGGCAGCGCGGGAAAGACCACTACCAAGGAAATGATGCGCACCGTTCTGTCAGCCTCGGGCAGGGTGCACGCCTCGGCTGCCTCGTTCAACAATCACTGGGGCGTTCCGCTGAGCCTGGCTCGCATGCCCCAGGATACGAGGTTTGGAATATTTGAAATAGGCATGAACCATCCAGACGAAATCCGTCCGCTGGTAAAGATGGTTCGTCCGCATATTGCGATGATCACCAATGTGGCGGCGGCGCATCTGGGTGCTTTCGAGAGCATCGACCAGATTGCCCATGCAAAGGCCGAAATCTTTGAGGGTGTCGTTGCAGGCGGCTACGGCATCGTCTGGGCCGACGACAAGCGGGTCAAGCTGCAGTCCGAACTTGCCGCCGCCGCTGGTATCGAGCACCTGCTGCGCTATGGCAGCAAGCGTGGCAGTGATTTCCGCCTGAAATCGCATGAGAACCAAGGCGACCACACCACCTTCTGCATTTCGCTTCGCGGCAAGGATGTCGAGGGCGTACTCAACGTGCCCGGCGAACACATTCTCAACAATGCGGTGCTGGTGCTGGGCGTTGCCGACCTTGCCGGGGCAAATATCGAAAAGAGCGTTGCGGCGATTGCCGATATCCGTCCCGAAAAGGGCAGGGGCCAACGCCATATTCTCTTGAAAGACCGCGCTAAATTCACCCTGATTGACGAGAGCTACAACGCCAATCCGGCTTCCATGCGCGCTGCGCTGGCTGGTCTTGGTGCCACCAGCCCGGGCAGTCGCGGCAAGCGGATCGCCGTTCTGGGAGACATGCTGGAACTGGGCAGGACGAGCGAGAAACTGCACCGTGAGCTGGCCGACGTTATCCGCGAATTCGCGGTGGACCGTGTTTATACGGTCGGTGAGCAGATTTCGGTGCTGGGCGAAGATCTCGACAAGAAGGTTTTTGCCGGGCACTACGAGGATTGGAAGGGCGTCGAAAGCGACCTTGCTGAAAGCTTGCGCCATGGTGATGTAATTATGGTAAAGGCTTCGAACGGGCTGAGATTCGCGGAGCTTGTATCCGCACTTTGCAAAACGTACGGTGTTCAAGCGTCGGCCAAACAAAACGCAGAGCGGTTGGGGAGCCGATAAGCATGCTATATTACCTCAGTCAGGAATTCGCGACGAGTTTTCCCGGCTTCAACATTTTCCGTTACATCACCTTCAGGACCGCAGGTGCGCTGGTTACTTCCGCGCTCTTCATCTTCATGTTCGGGCCGGCGATCATCAATTCGCTGAAAGTGCGGCAGGGCAAGGGCCAGCCGATACGCGCGGACGGACCTGAAAGCCATTTCGCCAAGGCCGGTACGCCAACCATGGGCGGGCTGATGATCATTGTCGGGATACTGGTTTCCTCACTGATCTGGGCGAATCTTTCCAGCGTATATGCCATCGTCGTGCTGATGGTGATGCTGGGCTTCGGCCTGATCGGATTTTACGATGACTATCTGAAAGTCACCAAGGCAAGCCACAAGGGTTTTTCCGGTCGCATTCGCCTCATGCTCGAATTCGCGATCGCGTTTCTGGCGGTTTATGCGATCATGAAGAATGGTGAACAGCCGTTCTCCTCCTCACTCACAATTCCCTTCTTCAAGGATGTCCTGATCGATCTTGGGATCTTCTTCATTGCCTTTGGAGCCTTCGTCATTGTGGGTGCGGGCAACGCGGTCAACCTGACGGACGGTCTCGACGGTCTCGCAATTGTGCCGGTGATGATTGCTGCAGGTTCGTTCGGAGCGATCGCCTATCTTTCGGGTAACGCCATCTTTGCTGATTACCTGCAGATACATTTCGTGCTTGGCACGGGTGAGGTCGCGGTCATCTGTGGCGCGGTCATAGGGGCGGGCCTTGGCTTCCTGTGGTTCAATGCGCCGCCTGCCGCGATTTTCATGGGGGACACCGGCTCGCTGGCACTGGGTGGAATGATTGGCGCAATTGCCGTGGCCACCAAGCATGAAATAGTCTTGGCCATCATTGGCGGCGTTTTCGTTCTGGAAGCGATGTCTGTGATCATCCAGGTTGCCTCCTTCAAACTTACCGGCAGGCGGGTGTTCAGGATGGCGCCAATTCACCACCATTTCGAAAAAAAGGGCTGGACGGAAAGCCAGGTGGTGATCCGCTTCTGGATAATCGCGGTGATCCTGGCCCTGATAGGACTTTCAACCCTCAAGCTGAGGTAAGGAGACGCCTTAATCGTGATCGCGGCGGACACGGCAAAGGACCAGAAAATCGCACTGTTCGGGCTTGGCGGCTCGGGCCTTGCGACTGCTCGCTCGCTAATGGCGGGCGGGGCTGATCTCGTTTGCTTCGATGACAATCCGGCCAGTGTCGAAAAGGCGGCTGGCGAGGGCCTGCCGACGGGCGATCTGCGCGAGGTTGATTTTGCGAAAATCGATGCTCTCATCCTGGCGCCGGGCGTGCCGCTGACACACCCCAAGCCGCACTGGACAGTCGAGCTGGCCAATGCGGCCGGTGTCCCGGTGATCGGCGACATCGAACTGTTTGCGAGGGAGCGGCGCGCTAAGGCTCCCACGGCCCCGTTCATTGCGATCACCGGCACGAACGGAAAATCGACGACGACCGCGCTGATAGCCCATGTGCTGGCCCATGCCGGCCGCGACGTGCAAATGGGCGGCAATATCGGCCGGGCGGTGCTGCTGCTCGATGAGCCGACGCCCGAGCGTATCTATGTCGTTGAATGTTCGTCCTACCAGATCGACCTGGCGCCGGGCCTCGACCCAAGTGTCGGCATCCTTCTCAACCTCGCGCCCGATCACCTTGACCGGCACGGCAACATGGAAAACTACGCCACCGTCAAGAAACGGCTGGTGCAGGCATCTGAGCTCGCCATTGTTGGCATGGATGACGTGTTCTCAATCGAGATTGCCGCTGACCTTGTCCGCGAGGGGATTGGCCTCAAGACCATTTCGGGAAGCGCAAATGCTGCCGATGTGACGATGACAAAAGGATGGCTGGTTGAAGGCGGGACACGGCTGTTTGCCATGGAAGATGCGCCGGCCCTGCGCGGCGACCATAACGGGCAGAACGCGGCTGCGGCCTGGGTCGCCTGCAGGTCCGTCGGACTTGAACCGCAGGAAATTGCAGCGGGTTTTGAAAGTTTTCCCGGCCTTGCGCATCGCATGGAGCGGCTCGGAAAACAGGACAGGGTCCTGTTCGTCAACGATTCAAAGGGTACCAATGCCGACGCTGCCGCGCGTGCCTTGTCCAGCTATCAGCGCATCTACTGGATCGCGGGCGGGCTTGCCAAGGAGGGCGGCATTGAGAGCCTGCGCCCCTACTTTGGCCGCATTGCCAAGGCGTATCTGATCGGTGAAGCGGCTCCTTCATTTGCAGCAACCATCGGCAATGAGGCTCCCTACGAGATTTCCGGCACGCTTGCCCAGGCTGTTGACAGTGCAGCACGCGATGCAGGGCAGGATGCCCATGACGAACCTGTCGTGCTGCTTTCGCCCGCCTGTGCGAGCTTCGACCAGTTTCCCAATTTTGAAAAGCGTGGAGAAGCGTTTCGCGAGGCTGTAGGCGGCCTTGAGAAATTCATTTCCGCCAGGGACATCCAGTCCCAGTCCCGACAAACGGAGGCCAGATCATGATCAGCCGCGCAGACCGTTCCTTCCTTGCAGAGTGGTGGCGATCGATAGACCGCCCGCTTCTTGGCATGATACTGTTGCTGATCCTGGCCGGTTTTTTGCTTTCCTTCGCAGCCAGTCCGCCGGTTGCCGAACGCATCGGGCTTGAGGCGGATCATTTCACCATCCGTCATGCGGTATTCCTCGTGCCATCGATCATGCTGCTTATCGGCCTTTCGACACTGACGCCCAAGCAGGTGCGCCGTGTTGCCTTTGTCCTGTTTGCCATCTCCATTCCGATGCTGCTTGCGACACTCTTTTTCGGGGCAGAGGTAAAAGGATCGCGGCGCTGGATTTCGCTGGCCGGCTTCACCTTGCAGCCCTCTGAATTCGTCAAGCCGGCATTCGTGGTCATTACCGCGTGGCTGTTTGCCGAAAATGCCAGGCGGCCGGAAATACCGGGCAATCTGTTTGCGATCATCCTCTTCGGCATTGTTGCCTCACTGTTGATGGCACAGCCTGATGTCGGGCAGACAATGCTGGTGGCCGCTGTATGGGGAACGCTTTTCTTCATGGCAGGCATGCCATGGCTCTGGATTTCCGCGCTGGTGATCCTGGGGCTGGTGGGCATGACCTCGGCGTATTTGTTTTTTCCACACGTGGCAGGACGCATTGACCGGTTCATCACGGGTGAGGGCGACAACTTCCAGGTGGAGACCGGCCGCGAAGCGATCATATCGGGCGGCTGGCTTGGCCAGGGGCCAGGCGAGGGAACCGTCAAGCGCTACCTTCCGGACAGTCATACGGATTTTACCTTTGCCGTTGCTGCCGAGGAGTTTGGCATCATCGCCTGCATCCTGCTGGTCTGCATTTTTGCCTTCATCGTTCTTCGTGTGCTTTCCACCGCATTGAACGAGCGCGATGCCTATGTGCGTCTGGCGGCATCGGGTCTGGTGATCCTGTTCGGTATTCAGTCGATGATCAACATGATGGTGACGCTGCAACTCATGCCTGCCAAGGGGATGACGCTGCCTTTCATTTCCTATGGCGGTTCCTCGATGATTGCCATGTCGATCCTGATGGGTTTCGTGCTTGCCCTGACGCGGCGTCGACCTGACAGCCTGCGTTCGTCGCCGGTTGATCTGTCGCTGCGCCCGTTTTCGCCGGCCGAATAGGGTAGGATCATGTCCAAGGGTGCTGTACTCTTATGTGCCGGAGGAACCGGCGGTCATCTGTTTCCCGCCGAGGCGCTGGCTCATGAACTGATTGCGCGCGGCTATGAAACACATCTGGCGACCGATGCGCGGGCTGACCGTTTTGCCGATGATTTTCCAGCTGTTTCCAAGCAGGTGATCCGTTCGGCCACAATCACCTCGAAAAATCCGATAGAACTTGCAAAGGCGATGTGGACACTGTTTGGCGGTTATCGTGCGGCATCCGGCTATATCAGCCAGATCAAACCAAAGGCAGCAATCGGCTTTGGCGGCTATCCGACCCTACCGCCCATCATGGCTGCCAATACCGCCAAAATCCCCACGCTGGTGCATGAACAGAACGCCATCCTGGGTCGTGCCAACCGTCTGCTGGCCACGCGGGTGCAGGGGGTAGCCGTCGGCTTTCCACAGGTCGGCACAAAGCCGCAGGCCCCGGTCATCGAGACGGGCAATCCGATGCGCCCGGCGGTAGAGGCTGTCATGCACACACCTTATGGCGGGCGAAGGAGCGATGAGCCGCTGAGGCTGGTGATATTCGGCGGCAGCCAGGGCGCGCGGTTTTTCTCCGAGGCGCTGCCACCCGCGCTGGCCCTGCTGGAGCCGTCAATACGGGAACGACTTTCGATCCTGCAACAGGCTCGCGAAGAGGATGAGGTCGCGCTTCGACGTGCCTATGACGGGCTGGGAATAGAGGCGACCATTGCGCCCTTCTTCAAGAACATGCCCGAGGAAATTGCCGCAGCGCATTTCGTCATTGCCCGCGCGGGAGCGGGATCTGTCGCAGAACTGGCGCTGATCGGCCGTCCCTCCCTGCTGGTTCCCTTGCCCGGTTCCCTGGATGGCGATCAGGCGGCGAACGCTATCACAATGGCAGAGGCAGGCGGCGCCTTTGTCGTCAAGCAATCCGAACTTGATGCCGAACGGCTGGCTGAAGTGTTGAAAACCGCCATTGGTGATCCCGTTTCGATGGCGAAGATGGCCGCCGCTGCCAAAAAGACCGGAATTCCCGACGCGGCCAAGCGTCTTGCCGATTGCGTTGAATGTGTTATCAGCGGCGGCGATCTTTCCAGCCTGACCTTTTGAACCTTCAAACCATATTGGAATACGCCCATGAAAATGCCCGCAAATATCGGTATCGTTCACTTTGTGGGGATTGGCGGCATCGGCATGAGCGGGATTGCCGAAGTGCTGCACAATCTGGGATACGAGGTCCAGGGCTCGGACCAGAATGAAGGTGCCAATGTCGAGCGGCTGCGCAGCAAGGGTATCACGGTTCATATCGGCCATTCCGCTGACAATATCGGAAATGCCGAAGTCGTTGTTGCCTCAAGCGCCATCAAGCAGGATAACCCCGAACGCGTCGCCGCCCGCGAGCGCCGCATTCCGCTGGTACGCCGCGCCGAAATGCTGGCCGAACTCATGCGTTTCAAGAATGCGATTGCCATTGGCGGGACACATGGCAAGACCACCACGACCTCCATGGTCGGAACGCTACTGGAGGCTGGCGGGCTTGATCCGACTGTCATCAATGGCGGGATCATCAATCATTTGGGAACCAATGTACGCCTCGGTGACGGAAACTGGATGGTCTGTGAAGCGGACGAATCCGATGGAACCTTCCTTAAGCTGCCTGCCGATGTGGCAGTGGTCACCAATATCGATCCCGAACATCTCGATCACTATGGCGATTATGATGCGGTCAAGTTCGCTTTCCGCGAATTTGTGGAGAATGTACCGTTTTACGGCTTTGCGGTCTGCTGCATCGACCATCCCGAGGTGCAGTCGATGGTTGCCCGGATCACCGACAGGCGGGTCGTGACCTATGGCGAGAACCGGCAGGCTGATGTGCGTTTCTCCAATCTTCACATTGAGGGGTCAAAAAGCCGGTTCGACGTGGATATTCGCGACCGCAAGCGCAATGAGACGATCCGCATCGAAAACCTCGAACTGCCCATGGCGGGTGTCCACAATGTTTCCAATGCCACGGCTGCCATTGCAGTTGCCCATGAACTGGGTGTTGGCCCCGAGGGTATCCGCAAGGGCATTAGCGATTTTTCCGGCGTGCGCCGTCGCTTCACCCATACGGGCTCGTGGAATGGTGTGGAGATATTCGACGATTACGCCCACCATCCTGTCGAAATAGCCGCAGTCCTGAGGGCGGCGCGTGCTGCCACGAAGGGCAAGGTGATTGCCATCAAGCAGCCCCACAGGTTCACGCGCCTGCGCGATTTGATGGGTGACTTCTGTGCCTGTTTCAACAATGCAGATGTCGTGATGGTCGCTCCGGTCTACAAGGCGGGTGAAACACCGATTGCCGGCATTGATGAACATGCGCTGGTCTCCGGCCTGAAAGCTGCCGGGCACCGCGATGCCTCGACGATTCCCGGTCCCGAAGTGATCGCAGAGCGGGTCGCGGCAATTGCCGAACCGGGCGACTTCGTGATTTTCCTCGGGGCAGGCGACATTACCAAGTGGGCCTACGACCTTCCCGGGCAACTCAATGCCATGAAGGGCTGAGGAATGTCGGGCGAGGCACTCCTTTCAAGGCTGGGTGACCGGCTTTCAGGGCTTCGCGGCCGCTTGCAGGCAGATGCCGACATGTCGCGCCTGACCTGGTTTCGCGTTGGCGGACCTGCCGATATCCTCTACCAGCCGGCTGACGAGGAAGACCTCAGCGAATTCATGCGCAAACTGCCGGCGGAAATTCCGGTCATGGTGGTTGGTGTCGGCTCCAACCTTCTGGTGCGCGATGGCGGTATCGAGGGCGCTGTAATCCGGCTGTCTGCGAAAGGCTTCGGCGGCGTTGAGCAGGTTTCCGATACGCGGCTGCTTGCAGGGGCTGCGGTTCTCGACAAGACACTCGCGGCGAAAGCAAGGGATGTGAGCCTTGGCGGCTTTGCCTTTTACCATGGCATCCCCGGCGGCATTGGCGGGGCACTTCGGATGAATGCGGGTGCCAACGGGACAGAGACCACCGACCGGGTGATCGAGGTAACAGCCATTGACCGCAAGGGCGAGCGTCACGTTCTTACACATGCCGACATGGGCTATACCTACCGCCACTCGGCTGCGGCGCCGGGCCTTGTATTCACTTCTGCCACTTTCGAGGGCGTGCCAAATTCAATCGAAGAAATCGAAAGGGAGATGGGAGAAGTTCAACATCACCGAGAAAGCGTTCAGCCAATCAGGGAAAAAACCGGCGGCTCGACCTTCAAGAACCCGGCGGGCCAGTCTGCATGGAAACTTGTCGATGCGGCGGGCCTGCGCGGATTTCGCATCGGCGGCGCGCAAATGAGCGAGATGCACTGCAATTTCATGATCAATACAGGGGATGCGACGGCTTACGATCTTGAAAAACTTGGCGAAACTGTTCGCGAAAAAGTCTTGTCAGATTCGGCGATTCAGTTAGATTGGGAAATCAAGCGCATCGGGCGTTTTGTGCCGGGACGGGAAGTCACGGCACTCAATGAATGAAAGCGCAAAGGTGGTGCGTAGGTCGAGCAGGGGTCGGCCATAGCCATCAGAATGCGGCAACACCGGTGCAAAGCCGGGGCGGGTAATCAGACAGGGAAGATGGACCATCCGATCGGGGGCGACCCCGGTGACGGGTGGAATCTGATTCATGCCGCTGATTTTGCTTTGCGGCAATTATACGGGGATTCGGCCAAATGGCGGGAGAACATGTTGCGGTGTTGATGGGGGGATGGGCGTCCGAACGTCCGGTTTCCCTTTCAACCGGCAATGCCTGTGCGCAAGCCTTGCGCAATGCGGGCTTCAAGGTCAGTGAGGTCGATCTCGACCGCAACGTGGTTGAAGTCCTCAAGGCACTAAAGCCTGACGTCGCGTTCAATGCCCTGCATGGTCCGTTCGGCGAGGATGGCACCATTCAGGGTGTGCTCGAACTTCTGCAAATCCCCTATACCCATTCCGGAGTTCTGGCATCGGCACTCGCCATGGACAAGGAACTGGCCAAGACAGTGGTCAGGAAAGCCGGTGTTCCGGTTGCGGAGTCCAGGGTGATGAGCCGGTTCGAAGCTGCGGAAAAGCACGCCATGAGCCCGCCCTATGTGGTCAAGCCGGTCAATGAAGGCTCATCATTCGGCGTTGTGATCGTGCGAGATGCCAATGACAATTCGCTTGCCCGGCTGAGTTCGACAGAGTGGCCTTATGGCGACCGAATCATGGTCGAGCGGTTCATTCCCGGACGTGAATTGACCTGTACCGTGATGGGCGATGTGGCTCTTGGCGTAACGGAAATCATTCCCGAAGGACATCAGTTTTACGATTTCGAAGCGAAATACGCCGCCGGAGGGTCAAAACACGAATGCCCGGCAAAAATTAAACCAAATATTTACCAAAAGATTCAGACACTGTCGCTCAAGGCACATCAGGCGATTGGTTGCAGGGGCGTAACCCGGTCCGATTTCCGTCTTGACGACGGACTGATGGGAACGGGCGAACTGATATGGCTGGAAATCAATACCCAGCCAGGCATGACCCCGACCTCCCTCGTACCCGAACTGGCTGCCCATGCCGGACACAGTTTTGAAGAGCTCGTCACCTGGATGGTGGAGGACGCAAGTTGCAACCGATAGACCGCACGCGGGAAACAGGTGCAGACACTGGAGCCACCCTGGCCAATGGCCGGGGCGGTATCGTGTTGCCACGCCTCCTTCGCAAGCCGGTTCGCCAGCTTCGCCGCCTCGCCAATGGCGGTTTCCACGTTACACGGCGAGGCATGGCATGGTCCGCCCTGGCATTCATGCTGGTGGCCGGTTCAGCGGCATTCCAGGTCAGCGGTGGCGGTGATGTGGCAATGGCAAGACTTGCCCCTGCGCTTGGCATTGCGATCCGCGAGATCGATGTATCCGGCAATCACGAAGTCTCAGACGCTGCCGTGGGGCAGATCGTTGCGCCGGGCAACAATATTTCCATTCTTGGCTATGATGTTGCAGAGGCGCGCGAAAAATTGCTGCGTCATCCCTGGATCAAGGAAGCGACGGTTTCGCGGGTTTATCCGGACAAGCTCAATGTCGAGATCATCGAACGGACCGCCCATGCCTTGTGGCAGAGCGAGAACGGCCTGCAGTTGATCAATGCCGATGGCCTTGTACTGGAGGCCTATGACGGTCGCGATCATTCCATGCCGCTTGTCGTTGGCAGGTCTGCCAACCTGGCCGCAAAGGATTTCATTGCGCTGATGGACCGGTACCCATCCATCGCCTCGCAGGCAAGGGCCTACATCATGGTCGGTGAACGCCGCTGGGATGTGGAACTCGCTAATGGCGTGACCATCATGCTGCCTGAAAAGAATGTCGAGAACGAACTGGCCGCATTGGTTGAGGCCGATCGCCAGCATGCGCTGTTGTCACGCGATATCAGGCGCGTGGACCTTCGCATTGCAGAGCGGATGGTGATCAAGGTTTCTCAGGAAGCCAAGGATCTGCTGATTGAAAAGCGCAAGGAACAGGTCGAGCAGCTTGCCTCCTCCATCAAGGAGCGCAACACATGAGTCTGCTGCGTAATAACGGTTTCCTGCCCGGCATGCGGCAGTTGTCGAACAAGCGGCCCACTGTCGTCAGCATCCTTGATGTGGGAACCTCCAAGATCTGCTGCGTGATAGCGCGCCTGCATCCGCGCGAGGAGACGGTTGTACTTCCCGGACGCACGCACCGTATCGAGGTCATCGGCATTGGCCACCAGCGCTCGCGTGGCGTGAAGTCGGGCGTGATCATTGATCTTGATGCCGCCGAACAGGCGATCCGCCAATCCGTTGACGCTGCCGAACGCATGGCCGGCCTTACCGTTGAATCGCTGATCGTCAACGTGTCCTCCGGCCGTCTGGTCAGCGAGGCCTTTTCAGCCGACATTTCGGTTGGCGGCATGGAAATCCGTGAGAGTGACATTTCCCGCGTCCTGCACGCGGGAGCACAGCATGCGCTTGCGCCCGAACGTTCTGTTGTCCACTCGCTGCCGATCGGCTTTGCCCTGGATGGTGAACAGGGCATTCTCGATCCGCGCGGCATGATCGGCGAAAAACTCGGTGTGGACATGCATGTGCTGACTGCTGAAAACGCACCGCTGCGCAACCTCGAACTATGCATAAACCGTGCGCATCTTTCCATCGAGGCGATGGTGGCAACGCCCTATGCTTCGGGACTTGCTGCCCTGGTAGATGACGAGAGCCAGATGGGTTCAGCCTGTATCGACATGGGCGGAGGCACCACGACGCTTTCCGTATTCCTCAATGGCCGGTTCATTTTCTGCGACGCTGTCGCAGTGGGCGGCCATCATGTCACGATGGATCTGGCCCGCGGCCTTTCCACCCGGCTGGACGATGCAGAACGCCTGAAGGTCCTGCATGGCTCTGTGCTTGCGGGTGCAAGTGACGGCGATGACGTGATCAGCGTTCCCGGCATTGATCCTGAAGACAGCGATGCAATCCACCAGGTTTCCAAGGCGCACCTGACGCGCATTATTCGCCCGCGCATCGAGGAAACCCTCGAACTGATCCGCGACCGTCTTGCGCGTTCGGGTTTTGCAGATGCAGTGGGCAAGCGGATCGTGCTGACGGGCGGTGCGAGCCAACTCAACGGTGTTGGCGAACTGGCCCGGCGCATCATGTCAAAGCATGTGCGGATCGGGCGTCCCATGGGGATCAAGGGTATGCCGGAAGCGGCAAAAGGCCCGGCATTTTCAACTGCAGTGGGCCTGATGGTCTATCCGCAGATTTCACAGATTGAGTATCTTTCTTCCGGTTCCTTTGAGGCGACAGCCCGGATGACCGGTACGGGCGGTACTTTCCAGCGTTTCGGACAGTGGCTCCGGGACAGTTTTTGACGGCAATTCCGCGCCCTTGAGGGGTGCGGGGGAAAAGGTTCTGGCAGGCGCGGCGTCTGTCCGGACCCAATTTTGGAGACGAGGATATGACGATTAACCTGCAGAAGCCCGACATTCGGGAACTGAAGCCCAAAATCACCGTGTTTGGTGTTGGCGGCGGCGGCGGCAATGCCGTGAACAACATGATCAATGGCGGCCTGGATGGCGTCGAATTCGTGGTGGCGAATACCGACGCACAGGCGCTGGCAATGTCCAAGGCCGAGCGGGTCATCCAGCTTGGTGTGGATGTGACAGAAGGACTTGGTGCGGGCTCGCAACCCAATGTGGGCGCGGCAGCTGCCGAGGAATGCCTGACCGAGATACAGGACCACCTGTCCGGTACACACATGTGTTTCGTCACCGCGGGCATGGGCGGTGGCACCGGTACCGGCGCAGCGCCGGTGGTTGCCAGGGCAGCGCGCGAACTTGGCATCCTCACCGTCGGTGTGGTGACCAAGCCGTTCCAGTTCGAGGGCGGCCGCCGCATGAAAACCGCTGAAGAGGGTATTACCGAGCTTCAGAAGAATGTTGACACGCTCATCGTCATTCCAAACCAGAACCTTTTCCGAATTGCCAATGACAAGACCACCTTCGCCGATGCTTTCGGCATGGCGGACCAGGTGCTGTATTCCGGCGTTGCCTGCATCACCGACCTTATGGTCAAGGAAGGCCTGATCAATCTGGACTTTGCAGATGTTCGCTCTGTCATGCGCGAAATGGGAAAGGCGATGATGGGAACGGGCGAATCTTCCGGTGAGGGAAGGGCAATGCAGGCTGCAGAAGCGGCCATTTCCAACCCGCTGCTGGATGAAACCTCCATGCGCGGTGCTCAGGGCCTGCTGATTTCCATCACTGGCGGCCGCGACATGACGCTCTTCGAGGTTGATGAAGCAGCCACCCGCATTCGCGAGGAAATCGACGCTGAAGCCAACATCATTGTCGGCGCGACGTTCGATGAATCTCTCGATGGCATTTTCAGGGTATCTGTGGTTGCGACCGGCATCGACAATTCAGCGGGCATGACTGTGCCTGTTGCAACGCCAACCCGTACCGACGCCATGGCACGCCAGTCCATGCTGGCTACAACGCCACGGGCCAATGTATCTGCAGCCCGTGTGGAAGCAGCACTTGAACAGCCTAGGCAGCAGACCGCCGCCCCACAGGCCCCGGTTACCAAACCGGCTCCGCTGGAAAGCGCGCATGTTGAGACCAATGGCGTTCGTATCGGCGCACTCAATCGCCAGCCCGCCGCCAATGAAGAAATGATGGATGATGACTTCAAGGCTGCCCTTGAACGCGAGCTTGCGCCTGAGCCTGCCGCCTTTGTGCCGCCTGCTGCCGAAAGACCGGTGGCAGCGCCCCAGGCTAGCGCCATTCCGTCAGTCCAGCAGTTTCCGCCAGTCGCCAGAAAGGCCGCAGAGTCTGCGCCACAGCCAGCGCTTGCGCGTGAAGGCAGCCCGATGAGCCTGCTACAGAAGCTCAGGAACGGTTTTGGTGTTCGTGAACACGACGAACCAGAGCAGAAGGCGCCGCTTCGTCGCGAACCCGCACATGAAACTGCGCCACAGCCCGTTCACCGGCCCGCAGCGAGAATGCCTGAACACTTTGACAGCCCATATGCCCCGCGTACCGCGCCAACCGGCAATATGGACCCGATGGGCCGTCCTGCGGTTCGGGAACAAACTGCCCCGGCTGCCCGTCCACTCAATGAGGATGACCAACTCGACATACCGGCATTCCTGCGCCGCCAGGCAAACTGATCTGCGCGTTACAAACCAGTCGGGCAGACAGCGTCGAACGATTTTCCCCCGCAGCAGTGCTGCGGGGGTTAATTTTTATTAACCAGTTGTTTCTATAATAGGAAATTACGCTTCGTAACGTGCTTCAGGTTACAAAAAGTAAGAAACCGTGATTTGGACTTTTTCTTGGCGCTAGGTACACCTTTATTGCTTTCGAGGATTCGAGGGCGCGTGGAACCGAAGGGTTCCCATCACCGGGCTGCTCCAGTTGGGGCTCATGTCATCTTGGGGGATGATTTGCGGGGTAGCCATGTTTGAACGCGCAGGGGAAACGGGGAATATCGTGCTGGGCTACCAGACTACCATCCGCGAAAAGATAGAATTTTCAGGCATTGGCGTTCATTCCGGCCAACCGGTTTCAATGACATTATTGCCAGCCGAGGCCCATACAGGCATCGTCTTCAACGTCACCTGTCCAAAGACTGGTGACTGCGAGGATATTCCGGCGGTATTTACCTCAATTGGTGCGACTGATTTGTGTACGGTGCTCGGCCAGGTTGGGGGCGTTTACATAGCAACGGTGGAACATCTCATGGCAGCCCTTCGGGCGCTCAATGTCGACAATGTTGTTGTCGAGATCGAGGGCAACGAAGTGCCGGTCATGGATGGCAGTTCCCGCCATTATGTAAATGCAATTCGCCAGGCGGGCCTCAAGACCTGCCATGCGGCGCGTTGCTATATCCGTGTCAACAAGCCTGTGCGAGTCGACATGGGAGCATCCTGGGGCGAGTTCGTGCCCTATTCGGGAACCCGTTTCGAAGTCGAGATCGATTTTGACAGCGAGGCAATCGGTCGCCAGTCCTATGCAGGCGACCTGACTGCAGAGACATTCGAACGCGACCTGAGCGGTGCGCGCACTTTCGGGTTCATGAAGGATGTGGAACGGCTTTGGGCTGCAGGATATGCACTGGGTTCCTCCCTTGAAAATTCAGTTGTCATTGGTGACGACAATCGTGTGATCAATCCCGAGGGATTGCGCTACCGCGATGAATTCGTTCGCCACAAGACGCTTGATGCGGTGGGCGATCTTGCCCTTGCCGGTGCTCCGATCCTGGGCTGCTATCGCTCCTACCGGGGTGGTCACAAGCTCAATTCACTGGTGCTCAAGGAGCTTCTTTCAGACCGCTCGGCCTTTGATTTCGTGGAAGCATCCAACTCCCAGACAAGGGTAAGTCACAACGATCTGGTCGCCGTCAGTGCACCTGCCTATGCGGCAGTGCTGATCTGAACAAACTGATCCTCATGGGTCGGTGCAGCGCGAAAAAGCAAGTGACTAGCCGTTGAGCCGTGCCAGCATGACGTCTGGTGTGATAACTGGCCAGTATGTTAATTGCCCGGGATGTTAACAGCATTGGTGAAGAGTGTTTACGCTGCCTAAATCTTGCGGTATTTGACAGGCAGGGATTTGAGGGAATGTTCGGGCAGGCTTGCAACAAGCCGATCGGGCGAAACGAGTAGCGGGCAGTTTCTGCCGCCAAGGTGCCGGAAACCAAGCAGAATGAATGCTTTCAAGCAAAAATCCGAATTTCTAAGCGTCATTTTCGGGCGTGCAGGACTGATGGCTCTTGCCCTGTTGATGGCATTGGCACTTACCTCATGCAAATCAAGCGAGGTCAGCAGCAGCGATTTCGTCGATGAGATCGTTCCCGCTGATGTTCTCTACAATCAGGCACTTGCCAATATCGATTCTGGAAAACTCTCGCGCGCGAAGAAAAAGCTGGAACAGCTGGACCAGCAGCATCCCTATTCGGAATATTCGCGCCGCGCCCTGGTGATGCAGACCTTCATCAACTACCGCCAGGGTAATTATGACGACGCAGTCCAGTATGGCCAGCGCTATGTCGCGCTTTATCCGGGCGATGAGGAAGCCGCTTATGCACAATACCTGGTAGGCATGTCCTACTTCCGGCAGATCCCCGATGTGACACGTGACCAGTCCACCACCGGGCGTGCCTACAATGCGATGCTTCAGGTCGTCGAGCGCTATCCCGAAAGCGAATATGTCGAGGATGCCAAGACGAAGATGCTTGTGGCGCGGGACCAGATTGCCGGCAAGGAGATGCTGAATGGCCGCTATTACATGGAAAGGCGCGAGTTTCTTGCCGCGATCAACCGTTTCCGTACGGTAGTGGAGGAATACCAGACGACACGCCATGTCGAAGAAGCGCTGGCCCGCCTGACCGAGTCCTTCTTCGCGCTGGGTCTCGCTGCTGAAGCGCAAAATGCTGCTGCAGTTCTCGGACACAACTTCCCGGACAGCCAGTGGTATGCCGATTCAGTAAAGCTGCTAGAAACGGGCGGTCTTGAACCTCGTGAAAATCCGAAATCCTGGTTAGGTGCGGTCAGCCGCGGCATCGCCGCTTCCCGCCAGACCTAAGCTCCTGTCATGCTTATCCAGCTGTCGATCCGCGATATTGTCCTGATCGAACGGCTTGATCTTGTCTTCACGGACGGCCTTTCCGTCCTCACAGGTGAGACAGGTGCCGGCAAATCCATACTGCTTGATGCCCTTTCGCTGGCGCTGGGTGCGCGAGGCGATGGCGGACTTGTGCGAAACGATGTCGACCAGGGCCAGGTGACGGCCATGTTCGACCTGCCATCGGGGCACCAGGCGCTAGCGATCGTCGAGGAGGCGGATATCGAGCATGAGGGAACGCTGATCCTGCGGCGGACCCAGTCGTCTGACGGGCGCAGCAAGGCCTATGTCAATGATCAGCCTGTTTCGGTGGGCAAGATGCGTGAAATCGGACGGCAGCTGGTCGAATTGCATGGCCAGCACGATGAGCGCGCCATGATGGACACGTCCGTTCACCGCGTCCTGCTTGATGCCTTTGGCGGGCATGGCACGCTATGCGCCAGCGTGGCCAACCGCTGGAATGCCTGGCAGAAACTTCGCCGTGAGGCGGACCGCTTTGTCCGTGAGGTCGAGGCCGCACGGCGTGAAGCCAATTATCTCAGGGACAGCGTTGCCGAACTCGAATTGCTTGCTCCCGAAGTCGGTGAGGAAACCGACCTGGCCGAGCGGCGCCAGCGGATGATGAAATCGGAGGCGATTGCCACCGATCTCAATGAGGCAGCGACAACGCTCGGGGGAGATGCCTCGCCCATTCCCGCGCTGACAGCGCTGGCTAAGCAGTTGGCCCGAAAGAATGTCGAGTTTCCCGGTCTGATCGGTGATGCAGTCGATCATCTCGATGCCGCGCTTGATGCGTTGCACCTTGCGCTGCAGGAAGTGGAGCGCGCGCTGCGCGACAGCGAGTTCAATCCCAGGGAGTTGGAAGCGACCGAAGAACGGCTGTTCGCCCTGCGCGGTGCCTCTCGGAAGTACGGTGTTGCAGTCGAGAACCTGCCGGAGCTATGCGTCAAACTGGCCGATAACCTCGACAAGCTGAATTCGGGCGAGGAGCGCCTTGCGGCGATGAAAGCGGAACTTAAGACGCTGGAGGCAGCCTATCTGGCGGATGCACGTTCGCTTTCCGCGCTTCGCGCCGATGCGGCAGCAGCACTCGCCCGTGAAGTGATGAAGGAACTGCCATCGCTGAAGCTGGAAGAGGCGACCTTCACCGTCGAACAGCGCAGTAGCGAGGCTTCTGCAGGAGAATACGGGATCGACACGATCGAGTTCTGGGTACAGACCAATCCTGGAACCAATGCCGGGCCGATGATCAAGTTGGCCTCCGGCGGGGAGTTGTCACGCTTCCTGCTGGCGCTCAAGGTTGCACTTGCAGACAAGGGATCGGCACCGACACTCGTTTTCGACGAGATCGATACCGGTGTTGGCGGGGCTGTTGCCGATGCCATCGGCAAGCGGCTGCGGCGGCTATCCGAGCGGGTGCAGGTGCTTTCAATCACCCATGCACCGCAGGTTGCGGCTCGTGCAGCCAGCCATTTTGTCATTTCCAAGAAAAGGGTGGAGGACGGGGCGGCGGCCCGTACCGCCACTGGCGTTGTGGCGATCAGCGCAAATGAGCGCCGCGAGGAAATCGCCCGCATGCTGGCAGGCGCAAGCATCACAGATGAAGCCAGGGCAGCGGCCGAGCAACTGATCAACCAGACAGCTGCCTGAGCAGCAGGATTGCCTAACCATATTGCACTCCCACCTGCGGATTTGGCATGACAGACCTTGACGTGAGACGTTTGGCCTATAACCTGAGCCTGATTGGCGGTTGAGTGGAGGCCCTCGGCTATGTTGAGAAAAGTTCTTGTTGCCGCCAGTGCTGCCGGCTCGATCTTGATCAGTGCTGTTCCCGCTGCAGCTGAAATCAAGGTCAAGACCAGCACCAGCTATTATTCGATTTCCGGAACGGATGGCAAAGCCCTCAATGCGAGCATGCTTTCCGGCGGTGCCAAACGGATCAGCCTTTCCCATGCGGTTGCAGCGACGGAAACCGAAATCAAGTTCGGCGAACCCCGGATTGCGGTCAGGGATGGCAAGTGCATTGTTGAGGATGTCGATGTGTATCTCGAGATCCACTACACCTATCCAAAATGGGTCAACCGTGGCCGCGCTTCCCGGCTGATGCGCGAACGCTGGGACAGTTTTCTGGGCGAATTGGTACGCCATGAGAAAAACCACGGCGCAATTGCGCTGGCCGGCGCAAAGGCACTGGAACAGGAATTGCTCAAGATGAACGGCAATGTAGCGATTGGCTGTGCCAATTTTGGTGCCTTTGCATCGATGCGCCTGCAGAATGTCATTCGCAAGACGGCAATTGCCCAGCGCAATTTTGACCGCCGCGAATATGCTGCTTCGAGCAAGATCTCCAAATTGCAGCGGCTTCTGTACGAAGCGAAATGAACCGGGATTTGCGCTGACGAAAGGCAAGATTTTCCTTTCAAATGGTGTGGCGGGCTGTATGGTCCGCTCCATACAAGCCTGTTCCTACTCAAAGTTTTTCTGTCGACGCCATGCCCGAGAGCAATGACAAGGCCCGGACCGCCACACTATCTCCCGATGATCTGACCCAGCAACAGGCGAAAGCCGAACTTGAGCGTCTGGCCGGGGAAATACTGCATCATGATGCGCGCTATCACGGCGAGGATGCGCCCGAGATCAGCGATGCTGCCTATGACGCACTGCGCCGCCGCAACCTTGCCATCGAACAGCGCTTTCCCGACCTGGTGCGTGAAGATTCGCCCTCGCGCAGGGTGGGCTTTGGCGCCCTCGACAAGTTTGAAAAGATCACACATTCGTTGCCGATGCTCTCGCTCGGCAATGCGTTCAGCGATGAGGATGTTGCCGATTTCTGGGACAGCGTGATGCGTTTTCTGAAGTTGTCGGAACGGCCTACCCTGACAGCCGAGCCGAAGATTGACGGCTTGTCACTGTCCATTCGCTATGAGGGCGGCAAGCTGGTTTCAGCTGGCACGAGAGGCGACGGTGTAACGGGTGAAAACGTGACGCTGAACGCGCGCACCATCGCCGATATTCCCAACCACCTGGAAGGCGAAAACATACCCGAAATCGTTGAGGTCCGCGGCGAGGTCTACATGACCAAGGCTGCCTTTGCCGAACTCAATGCGCGCATGGAGGCCGAGGGCAAACCTACCTATGTGAACCCGCGCAACACAGCAGCGGGATCGTTGCGCCAACTGGACAGTTCGATCACGGCACGCAGGCCGCTGCGGTTTTTTGCCTATGCCTGGGGTGAAATCAGCGAAGTTCCGCAGGATACCCAGTTTGATATGGTAATGCAGCTTGGCCGTTGGGGGTTTGTCACCAATCCGCTGATGGAACTGTTCGAGACGCCCAAGGCATTACTCGCCCATTACCACCGTATCGAGGAAGAGCGAGCCGACCTTGCCTATGACATTGATGGCGTCGTCTACAAGGTCAACGACCTGGCGCTGCAGGCAAGGCTGGGCTTCCGGTCGAACAATCCGCGCTGGGCAATTGCCCACAAGTTTCCCGCCGAGAAGGCATGGACGCTCCTGAGGGATATTGAAATCCAGGTTGGCCGGACAGGCGCGCTGACGCCGGTGGCACGGCTGGAGCCGGTGACCGTGGGCGGGGTGGTGGTGACCAATGCCACGCTCCACAATGAGGATTACATCAAGGGTATTGGCAATGACGGACTGCCGATCCGAGATGGCAAGGATTTACGCATTGGCGACCGGGTGATGATCCAGCGGGCCGGCGATGTCATCCCGCAGATCCTTGATGTGGACCTCAAGGAGCGCGCTCAACACGCAAAGCCCTTCGAGTTTCCCACGCTCTGCCCGGCCTGTGGCAGCCATGCCGTACGTGAAACCAATCCGGCGACAGGAAAGACCGACTCCGTGCGCCGCTGCACGGGCGGGCTGATCTGCCCTGCCCAGGCAGTGGAGCGGCTGAAGCATTTTGTGGGCCGCAATGCCTTTGACATTGACGGTCTTGGCGACAAGCAGGTGGAAGCCTTCTATCGCGACGGGATGATCATGAATGCGGCCGATATTTTCACCCTGCGCGAACGGGATGCGCGGTCGCTGAAACGCCTCAAGGACCGGGAAGGGTGGGGCCCTACAAGCGCTGCCAAATTGTTCGACGCGATCGATGCGCGGCGCGACGTTGCGCTCTACCGTTTCATCTTCGGCCTTGGCATTCGCCATGTAGGCGAACAGACAGCCAAGGACCTTGCCAGAAGCTATGGCAGCGTCGAGGTCTTCAGCGAGGCGATGAAACGAATCGGCGAAGATGACGGGAATGCGCAGGAAGAACTCATCAATATCGACGGGATCGGCTCGACGGTTGCGCAGGCGCTGAAGGAGTTTTTCGCGGAGGAACGAAACCTCGAAGTATATCGCGACCTCCTGAAAGAGATTTCTCCCACACCGCCCGAAGCTGCCGATACTTCCTCTCCCGTTGCTGGCAAGACCATTGTCTTTACCGGTTCGCTGGAGCAGATGACTCGCGATGAAGCCAAAGCGATGGCCGAGCGGCTGGGTGCCAGGGTTTCGGGTTCGGTTTCAGCCAGGACCGATCTCGTGGTTGCAGGGCCAGGTGCAGGCTCAAAGCTGAAAAAGGCCGCCGAACTGGGGGTTCAAACCATGGATGAGGATGGCTGGTTCGACCTGGTGGGCCGGCCGTGAAAATAATACCACAAGAACAGATCGTCCCGTCGCCAAGGGATGAAAGGCTGGCGGGCTTTCGCGACTTTGTCATCATCATCGTGCCTGTTGCCACATTTGCGATCATGTTCGGTGCGGCGAGCAGCGCGGCGGGTCATTCCATCTGGGAATCGCTCTGGGGCAGTGCGCTGATCTTTGCCGGAGCGAGCCAGTTTGTGTTTCTCGATGTCTATCGCCTTGGCGTTCCGGCATGGTCCATCCTGCTTGCGGTCTTTGCGGTCAATTTCCGCCATATCCTCTATTCGGCAGCCGTTGCCGACAGGCTACGGCATTTCACCTTCTGGCAGAAGGCGGGTGCCTTCTTTCTTCTGACCGATCTGCAATATGCGGTGACTGAAAAGCGCCAGGAGGCGTTTGGCGGAAAATGGCGCACCTCGCCCTGGTACTATTTTGCCTTTGGTGTGCCCTGCTATCTGGTCTGGATTGTTGCGACCGGCATTGGTGCGCTTTCTGGCAGGCTCATCACCAATCCTGCCGCGGTCGGGCTAGACTTCATTCTGCCGATCTATTTCCTCTCCATCCTGATGGGCTTCAGGGGCCGCTCGCGCTTCCTGCCGGTTGTGCTGACCAGTGGTTCGGTGGCCGGAGTGGTCGAACATTATATAGGAGCGCCCTGGCACATTTCGCTGGGCGCGCTGGCGGGCATTGCTGTCGCGATGGTGTTGAGCGCTGTACGCCCGGCGATTGAAGCAGATCAGAATGTGAATCCGAAGGAAGATTCAAATGATTGATTTTACAGGTTTTTATGCGGAGCATGATGTCATGATCATCCTGTTTGCGCTGGGCGTGATCACTTATCTTACGCGCATGGGTGGCTATGTGGTCCTCACCCGGTTCGAGAATATTCCTGCCACCGTCCGCGCCGGACTGGAGGCCGTGCCAATCGCCGTCATCGCCACGCTGGTGGTGCCACCTGCGATTTCAGCCGGACCTGCCGAGCAAATTGCGCTGCTGGTCGCCACTCTTGCCTGTTTCCGGCTTTCGCCCATCGTCGTCATCGCGCTTGGCCTTGGCCTGCTGGTCGGGCTGCGCCTGCTCGGGCTGTAACGGGGCCGATTGCTCTTCAGATTTCGCGGGTTGCCTCTCGCAGCCAGTTCGCTTCATCGGACGAGAGGTGCGGTACGAGCTTCTCGCGGACCTGCCGGTGGTAGGCGTTCAGCCATTCGCGCTCATCCTTGTCCAGCAAGTGCAGATTAATCAGACGCAGGTCAATCGGGCAAAGGGTGATGGTTTCAAAGCCGAGCATGCCGTTGTCCTGCGCGGTGACGAAGACGAGGTTTTCGATGCGGATGCCGTACTCACCCTCCTTGTAATAGCCGGGCTCATTGGAGACCAGCATGCCCGGCTTCAGGGGCTCCATGCCGCGCTTTGAAATCGATTGCGGACCTTCATGGACGTTCAGGTATGAGCCGACGCCGTGACCCGTTCCATGGGCAAAATCCTTGCCGTCCTTCCAAAGGGCTATGCGGGCAAGAACGTCGAGGTCGATGCCGCGTGTACTTTTGGGAAAGCGGGCCAAGGCAATTGCGATATGGCCTTTCAGCACCAGCGTATTGCTCCTGACGGCATCAGATGTCGGCTCCCCGATGGCCACTGTGCGAGTGATGTCGGTGGTGCCGTCCACATACTGTCCCCCGGAATCGACGAGGTAGAGGCTGTTTTCTTCAAGGGTCGCATTGGTCGAGTGCGTAACGCGGTAGTGAACAATCGCGCCATTTGCGCCTGCGCCGGAAATCGTGTCGAAGGAGATTTCCCGCAACTGGCTACCCATGGCTTCGGCGGTTTTGTGCCGGAAGGTTTCGAGCTTCATTGCGGCATCTATTTCACTGATTGTTCCGGCGGGTTGTTGATCAAGCCAGCACAGAAAGCGGGTCATTGCCACGCCATCGCGCAAATGGGCAGCACGCGCACCTTGCTGCTCCACCTCATTCTTGATGGCGCGGGGCATTACCACCGGATCGCGTGCCTCGATAATGCTCGCCGTTCCGGGCAGTGCACCGGCAAGAGCGCTGGAGACAAGGGCAGGATCGGCATGGAGTTTTGCTTGCAGGGGAAGGGAGGCGAGTGTGCCAACGAGTTCGGCAACAGGCCTCAATTTGGCGATTTCGCTGAGTGCTCCGCGGTCTTCATCGCTGAATTTTCCAGCTTCGATGAACAGGATCGGGATCTCTTCCAGGGCAATCAGCGCATAGGCAAGGGCAAGCGGGTTGTGGACCACGTCGCTGCCCCTGATGTTGAACAGCCAGGCTATGGAGGCCGGATCGCTGAGCAGGCAGTGGCTCGCCTTGTCAGCGGCGATCGTCTTGCGGATTTCCGCCAGTTTTTCAATGGCGGGTCGGCCCGCATGTTCAACGGGGTGCAGCCATGCCCGGCCCCGTGGAGCGGCAGGCTGGTTCAGCCAAACCGCATCGATCAGGTTTTGGGAAGGTTTGAGGCTTGCGCCCAGATCATTCGTAGTTTTTTCCCAGGTGTTTTTCTGACTGATCGTCAGCAGCCACGGATCAAAACCGACCTCATCGCCTTCTGCCAGTACATGAGCTGCGAATTTGGAGGGCGGCTGGTTGACGAGGTCGACAATCGTGAAGGCCTTGTCGTCAACCTGGCGCGCTGCCTGAACCGTGTATCGCCCATCAACGAATACATAGGCTTCCTCGAGGCCGACCAGACAGAATCCTGCCGAGCCGGTGAACCCGGTCAGCCATGCAAGCCGTTCGGCATGGGGCGGCAGGTATTCGTTCTGGTGTTCGTCAGCATGGGGCACCAGGTACCAGGCCAGGGAACGGGCTCGCATTTTGCTGCGCAGGGCTGAGAGGCGGTCGGCGCAATTGCCCGTGCCGGACGGGTCTTCGAAGGACTGGAACATTCAATAGCCTCGGCGGTAACTTGTTAAGTCCCAGTAAACAAAGCCATGTACCGAATGCAAGGGTGACCTGCGGCCGTAGTCATTGCTGCAGTGCGGCAAAATTCCTATCTACAAGTCGTGCAATCAGGCACGACCATGGAGACTAACGATGTCAGTATTTGGTGATTTTGGCCGCAGGGTCATGAAAGCTCGCCAGCGTCAGGCTGAACGTCATGTTGCAGCCACCCTGCTTGGTTTCAACGACGAGGTAATCAGCCAGGCTGGTCACACGCGCGCCGAACTGGAGCGCAAGGCTAAAGGCTATCCAGTTTATCTGTGATATTAATCAGGCAAACCAAGAAAACAGGCGGGCTCATTCCCGCCTTTTTCTTTGCCCGGATCTTGCTCTAGCGCATGTTGCGCAGGATCAGCGTCATCCAGCCATTCTGATAGTGGACGTGCTGGAAGGCGAGGCCCTGCGCGCGATAGGCCGCCAGGATGCGTGCCTTCTGGTGCGGCAGTAGCCCGGACAGGATCACCGTGCCACCCGGTGAGGCATGCTGCGAGAGGGCATGTGCCATGGCCTGCAGCGGGCCTGCCAGAATATTGGCAATGATCAGGTCAAAAGGCACATAATCGATAAAGCGGCGGTGGTTGAAGCCCGTTGCGGTAATCGATTGAACAAATGCGCCCACACCGTTTTCAATTGCATTGCGCCGGGCAATTTCAGCTGCCACCGGGTCGATATCCGTAGCCAGGACCGGAACGCGGCAGGCCTTTGCAACGGCAATCGCCAGAACGCCCGAACCGCTGCCCAAATCGAGCGCATTTTGCGGTTTTGTGTATTTGAGGACCTTGTCGATCATGGCAAGGCAACCGGCAGTCGTTCCGTGATGGCCGGTGCCGAAGGCCATGCCCGCATCAATGCGAATGGCGTGTTCATTCGGCCTCGCACAGCCCGCATCATGGCTGCCATGAACGACGAAACGTCCGGCGCGAACCGGCGCAAGCTGTTCCAGCGTCCGTGCCACCCAATTGGTTGGTTCGAGGATCTCGCTGGCGGCGGAAAGCCTGTAACCCATGGCGGCTGCAACCCGTTCGAGGCGTCCGACGGCTTCTTCGGTTTCCTCCTGCGGCACATAGACGGAGAGCCCCCACAAGCCCGTATCCTCGTCGATTTCGAAGGATGCGACCGGATAGCCGTCTTCCTCAAAGTCTGCCTCCAGCGAGGGCTCCAGCGCCTCGATGATCGGCTTGTCGGCTTCAAGGTAGACTCTTGCCTGGTTCATTGCCCGTTCTCCGAATCCCCGTCTTGCAATGCGTTCGACGGGGAGTTGCCATTGCTCTTGCGAAGGCCATTGTCGCCGGGACCGAAAATCACCAGCGTTGCCTCTTCCGGCGGATGTACCTCATCCGTCCTGCCGGGGAAAACGAAATCGCCGGAAGGGCGCATCCAGCAAATCAACTGATCCTTTTCGCCGAACCGGTCGGTAACAGAGCCATAATGGGTGTCCTTGCTGAGGCGGACCGAAATGAATTGCCAGCCTTCGCGCAGTCTGTCGTTCAGTTCCTCGAATTCCATTCCCGATTCCATCAACTGGCGCCCGCCGACAGTGAAATGCAACCCGCGTTCGCGTCCGATAGAACTGCGTGCGCCAATCTGGAAGACATTGGTGCGCCCGATATCGGGCCCCAGTTCCGTACAGACCAGCGCGTTGTAAGCCTCATTGTCCGAAGCCGCGATCACGGCATCCCATTGGCTCAAATTGATCTCGTGGTGGGCGTTTTCCGAAAGAACATCCCCGTAATAGCTTGGCAGGCTGATGGAGCGGGCCTGTTGGAGACGATTCCAGTTGTGGTCAGCGAGAAGGACGGGAACATCGAGGGACTGCAACTTGCCGGCAAAGGCGATGGTCCAGGGAGAACTGCCAACAAAAAGGATGCCGGGCTTGGTCGTTACGCGAAGATCGAGGAGGCGGGCCAGCAATGGCAGGGAAAAGCCGTGCAGGATGATCGTCGCTGCCACCACTGCGAAGGTATAGGCGATCATCCTGCCACCATCCTCGATACCCTGATTGACGAGTGAACTGCCGAAGAGGCCGGCAACTGCAACTGCGACCACGCCGCGCGGCGCGATCCATGCGGTCAAAAGGCGTTCCTGCCAGGTCAAACCGGCGTTTATTGTCGCAATGAATATCGCCAGCGGGCGTACAACGAAGAGTGTTGCAAGGACGAATGCGACCGCATCCCACCCTAGGCTGAGAATTGTTTCCAACTGCAGCGAGGCGGTCATGAGAATGAACACGACCGAAACAAGGAGGACAGTGATCGTTTCCTTGAACCGGCGCATTTCCGTAAGACTTGCAAGGCGGGCATTGGCGAGAGCAATGCCCATCACTGTCACCGTGAGCAGTCCTGCCTCTTCAAGGAAATGGTTGGTGATGGCACTGGCCGAAACAGCAGCAGCAATAAGCACAGGCGCCTTGAGAAATTCAGGAATGTGACCGTAGATGAAAAGCCAGGCGATGCCTTTGGCGAAAAACCAGGCGCCGGGCAGGGCAATCAGTGCCGCGATGAGCCCGTTGACGAGCAGATTGTCGACCTCATTGACATTGTTGAGGACGAGGAAAACCTCGAAGGATATCACTGCCAGCAATGCGCCGATCGGGTCATTGATGATAGCTTCCCAGCGCAGCAGCGAGGCAGGGCGCTGCTTCAGTCCGGCCTGACGTAGCAGGGGCATGATGACCGTCGGTCCCGTCACTACCAGGAGGGCACCCAGAATTATGGCTGTTTGCCAGGAAAGACCGCCTGCAAAGTGCCCCGCAAGGGTGCCGAACAGCCAGACCAGCGGCCCGCCAGCAATGATGATCCGGCGAACTGCCGTTGACGTCTCCCTGATCTGGCGGAAATTCAGGGTCAAACCGCCCTCAAACAGGATGAGTGCAACAGACAGGGTTATGACGGGTTTGTAGACATCGCCAAAATCAGCTGCCGGGTCGAGGAAGCCAGTAAACGGCCCGGCCAGGAGTCCGGCAAGCAGAAGTACGGCGATTGCCGGCAGGTTGAACCTCCAGGCAAGCCACTGCGCGGCAATACCTGCAAAGCCAATGAAGGCCAGTTTCAACTCCATGCCGTGCAACATTCATCCCGTCCGGTTGCGGCCTGAACTAGCTGAGGCCCGGCCTATTCGATACCCGCTACTGAACGGAAGAATGCAATATTGCTGGCCATGTTCCCTTCCTCGCGGAATTTTCGGTTGGCGGAGGTCTTTACAACCACTGTACGGGTCTGCCTGTCGACATAGATGTACTGGCCATAAATGCCGCGAGCAAGGAACTCACCTTCGCGGAATTGACCATCGCCGCCGAACTCGGGGATCCACCACTGAAAGCCATAGCCGAAATCATCATTGCGCACCGACTCAGCGGGCGCTGTTGGCTGTACGGATTGGACCGCCCATTCGCGCGGAATGATCTGCCTGCCGTCCCAGCGTCCCTCATCAAGATACATCTGACCGAAGCGGGCATAGTCGCGCGAAGTGATGTTGAGGCCGCCAAGGGCAAAGGCGACACCATAACCGTCCGTCAGATAATGGGGGGTTTTTTCAAAGCCGATGGCGGAGACGATCTGTTCGCCGACGAGATCAATAAGGCTGCGTCCGGTGGCTTCGCGCAAGACCATGGCCAGCACATGCGTATCAATGGAAGTGTACTGACGCATTATACCCTGCGGGCGTTCGCGCTCGGAAATGCCGGCAGCAAATTCGTCCATGGAGGCACCAAGGGCGAGTGTGCGGCCCATCTTGTTGATGTCGCTCCAGAAATCGAGATAGTCCTCGTTGAAGCGAACCCCGCTCGCCATGTTGAGGGCATTGCGGATGGTCACGCCGTCATAGGCTGACCCGCTTAGCGAGGGAACATAATCCGTGACCTTGTCATCGAGACTCCTGATCTTTCCATCGGCAACGGCAATGCCGAAAACGGCCGACAGAAAGGATTTGGCGACCGACCATGAAATGCGCAGGTCGTCCGGGCCGGTTCCCAGGTAATAATCCTCGAAGGCAAGTTTTCCATCCTTGAGGATCACCAGCGAGGTTGCACGGGTCCGGGTAAGAAAATCTGCGGTCGGACGGGTTTGCCCATCGATGGTGAACACCTGTGGCAAGGCCATCGGGTCTATCTCAAAGCGTTCGACATCGCCATTGTTGGGGATGGGCGCGCTGAAAAAGAGGCGCTCCATGTTCGAGAAGTTGGAGACAATCCTTCCTTCATCGAAAAGGCTTGTGGTTGCCAGCAGGCGCGTGACTCTCTCCCGGTTGAAAACGTACAGGATGGCCAGTACTACGGCCAGGACGATCACGATGATGCCCACCCATTTCAGGATTTTCCGCATTCGACAACTCCCTTTGTGCGCTTCATGCCAGTGCTGGTTTCATCTGACAAGCTTGGTGGCGCATATGGAAGAGGTGAAACGCGAAAAGCAAAAGGCCGCCTCGCAGGCGGCCTTCAGGCTGTGGGAGCTGTCGGCCGATTGTTGTCGGCCTGTCGAGAGTGTTATTCGGAATGGCTGCCCTTGTGCATCCAGCGGTGACCTTCGCCCCGCATGCCTTCACCACGATGACCGATGCGCTCGCTCATCTTTTCAAGGCGGCTGGTCACCTGCTGGCGCTGTTCTTCGTTGAGCGATGCGTAGAAATCGACAAATTCGGGAATAATCTGGTCTGAGCGCTTGCGAAATTCGGCAATCATCTGTTCGCGAAGTTCATTGACCTCTTCGACGGTCAGCGTTTCGTCCTTAGCCAGTTCCTCGAGATTGTCGGCCAGCATCACCATGAATTCGGTGCGTGCGCCGCGAATTTCGACCGCTGCATTTGCGACCTCCTCGAACTTGGCTTTCTGTGCATCATCAAGCTCAAGCTTTTCGGCAACTCTTTCCGTTGCCCATGCAGCGCGTTCCTCGGGTGAGTGGTCACGCCACTTGGCGGCGTAAGCAGTGGTTCCGAGGAGGGCAGCAACAACGCCGCCAATAATCCAGGTTCTTTTTTTCAAACCAAACATTTTTTGATTCCTTTCGTTGCGCTGCCCGCATTTGACACAGCGTAAGTGGCACAGGGATGGATATTTCGGTGTTACCAGGTACGACGCGAATATCGGAACGGCGGGGCGCGAAAACAACTTACAGCTTGGTAAGGTAGGTTAAATCTTCGTAAGGTAGGTGAGACCGAATTTTCAGCATGCCTTGACTTTGCCGTCATTGCAGCAGATATGAGCGGCAGGAAAGCCGTTCGTCACCGCGTGAGTGATGATGCGGCCCAAAAGGCGACCAACAAGGGTTGCCCGATGCTGCCCTGCCAGGGGTGAGCCGGTCTCGCGAAACGAGCTTTCTGTTTTCCACTAGTTCCCAATTCACGCGGGGTGCTGACGAACCGGCGGTCGTGCACAAGGCATGGCAGGTATCCGGCTTCGCAACCGCAGGACGAGGTGACCCGATGAACGGAGTTACCCGATTCTCCATGCAATTGCCCCGGCTGAAGCCGGAGGCGAAGAAAGAAATATTTTGAATACTCAACCAGACAATACCCAGTTCGAACTTTCCGGCTTCGAGGCCTTCGGTCTCGCCCCAACCGTTCTAAAGACCCTTGCCGGTCTCGGCTTTGACATACCCACGCCCATCCAGCGCGAAGCGATCCCGCTCGTTCTGGACGGCCATGACGTATTGGGCCTTGCCCAGACGGGTACCGGCAAGACCGCAGCGTTTGGCCTGCCACTGATCGACAAATTGATGAGTCAGGGCTCTAAGCCTGAGCCAAGGCATGTGCGCGCGCTCATCCTGGCGCCGACCCGCGAACTGACCAACCAGATCACCGCAAACCTGAAGGCCTTCGTGCGCAACACGCATTTGAGCGTGACCTCGGTTGTCGGTGGCCAGTCCATCAATGCGCAGCAGCGCACACTGGCGCGCGGCAATGACATTCTTGTTGCCACACCCGGCCGCCTGCTCGATCTCATCGAGCGCAAGGCCGTGACGCTTGAAAAGGCACGCTTCCTCGTCCTCGACGAAGCCGACCAGATGCTCGACCTTGGCTTCATCCATGCGCTCAAGCGCATTTCAAAGCTGGTGGCGAAGCAGCGGCAGACCATGCTTTTTTCCGCGACCATGCCCAAGGCGATCGAGGAACTGGCCCAGGCATTTCTTTCCGATCCGGTCAGGGTTCAGGTTTCCCCTCCCGGAAAGGCTGCCGACAAGGTCACCCAGTCTGTCTATCATGTTGACCGTCGCAACAAGCCCGGCCTTCTGGCCAAGTTGCTGTCTGAAAATCCTGACGACCTTTCACTGGTTTTTGCCCGCACCAAACATGGCGCGGAAAAGCTGATGAACAGCCTGGTTGAAAAAGGCTTCTCCGCCGGTTCCATTCACGGCAACAAGAGCCAGGGCCAGCGAGACCGGGCGATCAAGGCGCTCAAGTCGGGCGAAATCCGCATTCTGGTGGCAACCGATGTGGCCGCACGCGGTATAGACATCTCTGGTATTACCCATGTCTACAACTTCGATCTGCCGGAAGTGGCGGCCAATTACGTGCACCGTATCGGCCGCACTGCACGGGCCGGTGCTGAAGGAAAGGCCGTTGCCTTCTGTGCGCCGGACGAGCTTAACCTGCTCAAGGCGATCGAAAAGGAAATGAAGATGCCTGTACCGATCCAGGGCGAGGCCTTCACTGCGGCAGTCGCCAGGCAGGGCGCGCAGGAAGCAAAGGAAATCAAGGAGAACGAGACCCGCCAGCGCCAGAACCGCAAAGGCGGGGGAAGGGGCAGGCCTGGTGCACGTGCTGAAGGTGCCGGAGGCGGCGCAGGTCGCGGCAAATCAGAGCATCGCGGCAAGCGTGGTGCCTCAACCGGTCCAGTCGCGGACGCAGCACCCAAAACCGATGCCAAGCAGTTCGACAAACCTTTCGCCAAGTCGGAAGGCCGGAATGAAGGCAAGTCCGGAAGCAGGGCAACTCCCGCCCACTCGCATGCACCAGCCGATGCCACAAATGCCGATCGCAAGCGCAACGGACCCAAGCAACGCTGGAAGCGTTCTGAAGCCAATGGCTCCAAATTCCGCAAGCGCAATGCCGGCAAGGGTGCAAAAACCGGCAGGCCTGTGAACGCATAGTTCGCAGGTCCGCCCTTGATTTTGGGGGCGAATGCGCAAATTCTGGTGCTCTCAGGAGGCAGTCATGCGCAAGTTACAGGTACAGGGCGTTCATCACATCACACTGACGGGTGCCGACCGCCAAACATCAATCGATTTTTGGGAGGGCGTGCTGGGCATGCCTTTCATTTTCGAGCAGCCCAACCTGGACAATGCGTCTGAAAGCCATCTTTATTTCGATCCAGGCGACGGTCGGCTCATAACCATCTTTACCGATGACAGCCGAACCGGAAACAACCGGCGCACACCGACAGAACCGGGCTGCGTTCACCATCTTGCATTCAATGTCTCGCGTGCGGTTTTTACCCAGGCTGTGGAACGTCTCGAAGAGCGCGGTATCGGCCATTCGGGCGTGAAGGATCGCGGCTTCATGGATTCGATCTATTTCAAGGATCCGCTTGGGCTCCTGATCGAATTGGCGACCTACAAGTTCGAACCGCCAGCAGGTGTCACCCATGGTCAGGTTCTGATGGAAGCCCACAAACTGCGCGTAGCCGCGGGCGATGATCATATCATGGATGCCCATCTTGCGGACGCGATCGAGGGCCTGGTGAAGGCGACGCGCGACAGCCTTTCGGGTGATCGCGGCCCCAGAACGGCCTACAAACAGCGCTGATCTGCGACGACCGGACGCCTTCGTGTTGTCGACTGCCTGTTTTTGCCAGACAGCCTGCTCAGCGCGACAGGCGGAGGTCCGAAATCTCGTTGCCAATTGCCTGCATTGCGGCGGCCAGTGCGTCGCCCGACACATCATAGTAATACTTAGTGCCGTTTTCCTTGGCGGAGGCGCAATTATAGAGCAGGTTTTTCACGCTCGAACCATCGGGCACGTCATAGGCAATGGTGAAAATCTTGTAGGCAGCTTCATTGTCGCCATCGATGATTGCCTTGATGTTTTCGCAGGTCGTGGCCGTGTGGATATCCATAGCAGTGACAGTTGAACTGACTGAGTTGAGCCCGTCGAATATCCGGTTGCTCTTTTCATAACCCCATGCCGTGTACTGGCTTTCGTTGCGCGTGTTCTGGTTGGGATAGGTGTTGTTACCATCGGTAAGAACAATGATGTACTTGTCATTCTCGGTGGTCGGGTAAGGACGCCCCTCCTGGAAGGGAGCAGCGTTGGACAATGCGCGCCATGCCCATACAATGCCTGCCTGGACATTGGTGAATCCGCCGGCGCGCATGTCCTCGATTGCATCCAGCACGGTTTGCTGATTCTGCGTGAGTGCCGTCAGCGGCGTGGTCGTGCACATCATGTTGGGGCCGTACTTGCCGTAGTCCCGACTTATCGGGTTGCCGAAGTTGGTCAGTTTTGCGGCATCCGTATACTTCATAGCCCAATCCTGCCGCCAGTTCTGGCGGGTGAAGGTGCTGTAATTGTACCCTATTCCCGGGATGAAGCCGCTGAGATAGTGACTGCCGCTGTTCGTGAAGGTCAGACCATCGGGATTGGCATAGGCACGACGGTAATCATCGACATAATTGTTCAGATAGTCGCGATCCTCGTTCGAGTCCCTGCGATGAGGCTCATCCGGGGCGAACATCGGCACGAAGAGCGTGTCGGGACTGTTGCTGTTGGGGGCGTCATCGGTCGTGTGATATGGCCATGGGCGCATCTCGACGCATCCGTCCCAGTCTGTATCCAACTGGTCGTAAAGCGTCCATCGGGTCAACCAGTCGACATTGACAACGCCGCCGGTGGGCGGGGCAACGGTGCTGCCATCGGGCGTTCCCTTGTACCCTGCCGCCATCGCCGAATAGTATGGCCATGTGTCGCCGCGCCTTGTCAGTGCATCCCAGGCGATATTTTCGTGATGGATGGATGACCAGCCATTCATGTCCATCCAGTCGGCTCCACGGTGCTGCGGACCGATATTCACCGATGCTGCAAAGGGAACAACCGAGATCATCACCGGATCAGGCTTGTTGGAAATATTGGCAAGCGTGTAAAGCTGGCTCGTCAGGTTGGTGGCGGCTTCCTTGGCGCGTTCGAGCCGGGTGTCATAGGATCCGCCGGTATAGCTGTCCATGGAACCGGAATTGTCCATGACTATCGCCACTTCGATCGTCCTGTTGCCGGCGGTTACCTCCGAGCTGATGTTCATGAGGATGTCATCGACACCCAGCAATTCGCCCATTACACGGGGATAATCATAGCTGGCTGACAGGCGAATGCGCTTGCCGGTATCTGCTTCATTCACAAAGGCAAATCCGAAGTTGATCTTGGATGGTTCCAGGCTCTCATGCAGATTGGCGTCAAAGAAGTCCCGCGCATAGATCCGCAGCGTATCCTCGTCAGTGGTCACGGCGAGTTGCTTGCCGGTAGCCAGGGCGGCAATATCGAGGGCATTTTGCAGTTGGACCCGGCTGCGCTGCAGGGATGACATCTCGATGGCGAGGGAAACTGCACCGAACACAGCCGGTGCCGTGACCGCTGCTATCATCGCGAATTGCCCGGCGTCATTGCGGACAAAATCTGAGAGTTTTTTCCCGAATCTACTGAATTTCGACATGCAATGGCCCCTGCTTGGGGCTTTCTATACGCCAGTCGCGTTACCAATCGCTTCAACTGCTTGGCAAAAAAGTCGTTAAAATTGAAAGGAATATGCCACAAGTCTGCGAAAACTAATGGTGATGTTCTTCAGCCGATGCCTCCGAAAGGGCCCGGTTGAAATAGCGCAATGCGTCGGTCTGCCGTGCCCAGGCGATTATCTTGTGTTCGTCATCCTCGGCCACTACGGGCAGGTAGGCATGCCCGCCATTGTCGAATGTGCGAAGGGCGTATTCGAGCGTCCAGCTCGGCTTCAGAAAGGTCTCGCCAGACTGCGGATCCATGAACCTGTTTTCATCATCTTCGGCTATTGGCACCATGAAGTCCATGACACGGCGCTGGCGCAGCAGGTAGCGTTGTGGCCCGTCATGGATGAACAGGCCGCGCATTTCCAACTGCCAATGGAAGAAGGAGTGGCCATGAATGGCCTGGGCAATTCCGTTGGAGATGGAAACCGTCAGCAAGAGCCCGATGGAAAGGGCGTAACCGCCTGTCAATTCGAAGACCATCACGGTTGTGGAAATGGGCGCGCCAAGCACGGCTGCAGCAACGCCACCCATTCCAAGGATGGCATACAGGCCGTCACTCGATGCCATATCGGGAAAAACGCCTGCTGCCATGATGCCAAAGGCTCCGCCAGCCATGGCACCCAGATAGAGTGAAGGCGAAAAGACACCGCCGCCGAAGCGTGATGCGAGCGTTATGGCGGTAGCCACCGTTTTTGCAACCAGCAGGCCAAGCAGGATCTCGAGCGGAATCTGGGAGTTGAGTGCCTGGTCGGTTGCTTCATAACCAACGCCGAGGACCTGTGGAAAAGCAAGCGCGATCACACCGATCGCAAGGCCACCGAGTGCAGGCCGCAGCAGCAGCGGTATGCGAATATTCCTGGCCACGAAATCAGCGCCGATCAGTGAAAACTGGAAGAGCACTGCCACAAGGGCGCATACTACGCCGAGCAGGGCAAAGGCCGGAAACTCCCAGAAGGAAGTGATCTGGTAGTCGGGGATGGTAAAGGCGACGACGTCCCCGAAATAGAGACGGGAGATGATGGTCGCCGAGACTGAGGATATGACGATCGGCACGAAAGCCCGCATCGCATAATGGCCAAGAATGACCTCATGGGCAAAAAGAACTCCGGCAATGGGCGCGTTGAAGCTTGCAGACACGGCTGCTGCCACGCCACAGCCCAGCAATGTCCGCTTGCCCCAGGATGGCAAGGCGAACTTCCTTGCTATGGTGCTAGACAAGGCGGCACCCAGATGTACCACCGGTCCCTCGCGGCCGGCACTTGCACCAGCTCCCAGTGAAAGCGCCGTTACCCCGCCGGAAATGACCGCTTCGCGCAAATCGAGGCGTTCGTCACCCAGTGTCTTTGCTTCCATCACGTCGGCAACACCGGCGGTGCGCTTGGTTTTGAGCAGCCGTTCAAGGAAATAGCCGACCAGCAGGCCGCCGATTACCGGGCCTATGAAAACGGTGTACCAGGGCAGATCAGCCAGCGCGGCGGTGATATTCTCGGTGCGGGTTCCCGTCCAGAGCAATTGTACCGCATTGATCGCCTCACGGAATATGATGGCAGCGACCGAGACGACTAAGCCCGCTGCCAAAGCCAGCGTCCATACAAGCGGCTGGCGCGATTCCATGTGTTGGCGCACATTTGGCTCCACCCAGTCATATATTATTTCGGGCAGGCGCCTGACGATATCCAGCATGGATCGCCTTTTCTTGCGGGAACGATTGCGGATTTACGACAATAGGCAAATGAAAGGTGCGTGAAAACCCTTGTGAGGCTGTTTCCCTTTACAAATCCGCACCGCCAAATGCCTTTGTGACCGGTTTGGACTTTGTCTTTGCTGCTGCCTGCGCTAATCAATCAACTGGTGGGATTTTTGGATCAGGCTTGCGGCCGGGGTGACGGGAGGAAAATTGTGCACGGTACCGAATTGAATCCGCAGGAAACCCAAACGGACCGGCGCCCATCCGGGGCAGGACTGGAAAAGGCTCTTGGCGTGCTCAAGCAGCGCTTTGGCGAGAACTTCCAGTCATCGCAGGCATTGCGGGAGCAACATGCTCACACAACGACCTGGCTGAAGCCCGAATTGCCCGACGCGGTTGTCTTTGCCAACAGCACGGAAGATGTCCAGCATGTGGTGCGCACCTGCGCCGAATACCGGGTGCCGGTGATCCCCTATGGAACGGGTACATCGCTGGAAGGAGGGGTGAATGCACCGCTCGGCGGCATAAGTGTCGATGTATCGAGGATGGACAAGGTTCTCGCGGTCAATGGCGAGGATCTCGATTGTGTGGTGCAAGCGGGCTGCACACGCGAGGCGCTGAACCACCATATTCGGGATACAGGCCTCTTTTTCCCGATTGATCCAGGCGCAAACGCCTCGCTTGGCGGTATGGCTGCGACACGCGCATCGGGCACCAATGCAGTACGCTACGGCACGATGAAGGACAATGTGATCAATGTTACGGCGGTCATGCCCAATGGCGACGTGATCCGCACTGCCAACCGTGCACGCAAGACTTCAGCCGGATATGACCTGACAAGGCTCTTGGTCGGCTCCGAGGGTACACTCGGCGTCATCACCGAATTGACGCTGAAACTGCATGGCGTTCCCGAAAAGATCATGGCCGGTGTCTGCCAGTTTCCCTCGATCACGGCGGCTTGTGACACGACGATTCTGGCGATCCAGAGCGGCATTCCTATGGCCCGCATCGAATTGCTGGACGCCTTGCAGATGACCATGGTCAACAAATACTCCAAACTTGACTACAGCGAGAAGCCGACGCTCTTCGTCGAGTTTCACGGTTCGCAGACCGGCGTTGCGGAACAGGTTGAAATGTTCACCGGGATTGCCAGCGAGATGGGTGGTTCGGGCATTGAGTGGGCTGAGAAAATCGAGGACCGGAACCGGCTGTGGAAAGCGAGGCATGATGCCTTTTATGCCACGCTTGCCTGGCGGCCTGGCGCCAAGGGCATTGCCACGGATGCGTGCGTTCCGATTTCGCGCCTTGCCGAATGCGTCGAGGCAACCCGCCAGGACGTGGAGGAATTGGGGCTTGTTGCCGCATTCGTTGGCCATGTGGGCGACGGAAACTTTCATTGCGCACCGCTGATCATGATGGATGATCCCGAGGAAGTGCGGAAGGCAGAGATACTGATAGGGCGGATTGCCGAACGGGCCATCGCCATGGAAGGTACCTGCACCGGCGAACATGGCATCGGGCAGGGCAAGCGCAAATACATGCAGGCCGAACATGGCAGCGGCTGGGGTTTCATGGGTGCCATAAAAAAAGCCATCGATCCCGATAACATCATGAATCCCGGCAAGGTGGTTTCCGATTGAAACCGGCACACTGGGTAAGTATGGCCAATTCAATCAGGAGGCATGAGCGCTGTTTCGACTGTTCGTAGGATTCGGGGTATTGTTGGTGATCGCGCTGTTTACTGCGCTGTTCGCCCCGTATTTCATTGACTGGACGGCCTACAAGAAGGATTTCGAGGAACAGGCGTCGCGCATTTTCGGACAGGACGTGACGGTTGGCGGCGAGGCCGAAGTGCGTCTGCTGCCGCTGCCCTCGCTCGCTTTCAGCGATCTTTCCGTCGGCAGGAACCGCGACGGAACCCCGATGCTCACGGTCGAACGATTTTCCGCCAATGTCGAACTCATGCCATTCCTCTCGGGTGAAATCCGTGTGGTGGACATGTTGCTCGATACTCCCGTCTTCAATTTCGATGTAGATGAGAATGGTGCGATCGCCTGGACAGAGCGCAAGCAGTTGCTGGTCGATCCCGACCAGGTAAAGCTCGACCGGCTCAAGGTTCGAAATGGCGGGTTCACCGTTTCCGGGCTTGCGGGCGGACGCAGCATCAGCGGCGCCAATATCGATGCAGATGTTTCGGCGCGTTCGCTGTTCGGTCCCTGGAGGATCGACGGCAAAGGGCGGGTTGGTGCCGGCGATACGGAATTTCAGATAACGACCGGAACTTTCAGCGAAGGTGAACCTTTCCGCCTGAAACTGGTCGGCAGGAGTGCAGACCTTCCCTATGTTCTGAATGCAGACGGGCAGGTCCTGGTGCCTGAAAATGTGCTTGTCTGGGATGGCAAATTCACACTTGATCCTGCGATCTCACTTGACCAGTCAAACCCGCAAAACTGGCAGATCATCGATGGCGAACACCGGGCGCCGCTGCCAGTGCGTGTGGAGGGATCGTTTCAGCTCCGGCCGACCGAACTGACCGTTTCGGACTATCGGGGCGAGATCGGCAATGCCGAGGATCCCTTTGTTGTAAGCGGCATTGGCCGGATGACGTTCCAGGATGAAGTGCGGTTTCGCCTCGAAGTCGATGGCAGGCAGATAGATGTCGACCGCATTGCACGGATGCAGCAGGGCGCTGAAGCGACCGCACGCACGCTGGAAGAACGTCTGGCCATCCTGCGCGAAGTTGTAAACCAGGTTCCGGTTCCCGCTGTCGAGGGTGAGATCAGCCTCGAAATTCCCGCCATAATAGCGGGCGACACGTATATCCGCGAGATAAGCTCGGTACTCAGGCCGTTTGGCGATGGCTGGGAAGTTGCAAAGCTGACGACGCTCCTGCCAGGCAATACGCTGGTGGAGGCCAAGGGAAGGCTGGGCCGGGGAGAGGATTTCGGGTTTACCGGAACTTTGGTCATTGCCTCGCGCCAGCCATCAGGGTTTGCAGCCTGGGCGGTAGGCAAGGTTGATCCGAGCATCCGCAAACTGTCTGTTGCTGGACTGTCCGGCGAGGTGACGCTAACAGCCAACCAAATAGGCGTCGATGATCTCGAACTGTTCGTCAACAATGACAGGCTTCGCGGCTCGCTAAACCGCCTTGCGCCGATTAACGACGGCCAGAACAAGTCTGCCAAACCGGCAATCATTGCCGATCTAGCCGGCGATACGGTCGTCATGGACAGGCTGCGGGCCATTGCGGCGCTGGCATTCGGCAGTCCGGGAGAACAGCTGGACGCCCTTGCGCTTTCCCATGATTTCGACGTCAAGCTGGCGGCCAACCGGTTTGAGGGCTTCGGCATTTCAGCAGCCGGTCTGGATACACAGTTTCAGTATACAGATGGCTCGCTGTCGATCGTCCGGCTGAACATGTCGGACTTCTTCGATGCCGAAATCGCCAGCCGGGGCCAGATATCCGACTTGCTCGGTACACCGGAAGGCAATCTTGCCCTTACGCTCAAGGCGCCTGATCTGGCCCTGCTAGCAGCCTATGGGCTGGAATACTGGCCCGGCCTGGCGCCACTTGAAGCCCTTGCCAGCGATCCGGCGTTATCTTCCGATGCGCAGATCGAGATAGAGATCGACGCTCGCGCTGGCGCAATTGCCACCAAGGCGAATGGACAGGGAGAAGCCGGAACCAACAGGTCAGTCAATGGCGAGAATGATACGGCAGCCGGGCGCAGCAGGGTGGTTGTCAATGGTACATCCGGCGGGACGCTGGTTGTTGTACGCGGCGGATTGAAGGGTCGGCTTGCCGAACCCGAAACGCTGTGGATGGACCTTTCAGGCGAATTTTCCAATTCAGATCCCGACATACTGGCCGCGCAGGCCGGTCTTCGCAGTGTGGGATTCACGGATCTCTACACCAGTCTTGCCGGGCCGATGCGGATTTCCATGGAAAGCGTCGGGGACCGCCAGAAGGGCTGGTCAACGCTTGTGAATGCCGACCTTCCCGGGACTGTGCTTTCGGCAAAGGGTTTGCTCCAATGGGGCGACGATGACAAGCCGATGCACAGTTTCAGCGTTACCGGTGGAACCGAGGACATCGTACCGGTGCTTGGCAGTTTCGGTTATCTGCTGCCTGGTCTCAATGTGATCAATGGCGACAGCGCGCCCCTTTCGCTGGAAGCGGATTTTTCCCTCCGGCAGGAAGGTGGCGCCAGCCTTTCCATCAATCGCGCCAGCCTGGCAGGAAATGGTATTACCGGAAACGTGGTATTGGCCGAGAGCAGGGAGGGTGCGCCGCAGCGTATTGACGGTTCGCTGTCGCTTGAAAGAATGGATGCCAGCCTTCTTGCTGCAGGCATTGCCGGATTTGACCCTTCCCTGCTGCAGGTCGGCGGCTTTTCCGGGGAGGATGCGGCAACCTTTTCGGGCCCTGCCATTGCCTCTGTCGTTGGCGGGCTCGAGGTAAAGGCCACGGAGGTCCGCTTTCCGGACGGCACACGGGCAGAAAATGCCTCTCTCACCCTGACGCGTTCTGCCGGCAAGGTTGAGGTGGCAGATCTTTCGATGAATATTCTTGGTGGAACGGCGAAGGCAGGTGGTGTCCTTGGAATGGTGGACGGGACCGCCAATCTCAGTGGCCAGGTCAGTGCCGATGGCGTCCAGCTATCCAGCTTCGCCGGTGCGCTCGGCTTTCCACAGGTGATTAACGGCCAGGCGCAGGTTTCCGCCACGATCGAGGCCTCCGGAAAAACGCCGCAGGCGCTCGTAAGCGCGCTTTCGGGCAATGGGGTTGTCGTCTTCACCGATGCCGCCGTTGATGGAGTTTCCGCCAGCGGGTTCCGGACGATTCTGGAAACCGGCGACGTCGAAGGGTTCCAGATCAATGCAGGCACGGTCGGCCCGCTTGCACGCAATGCCTTTCTTACCGGATCAACGATGCTGGGCGAAGGCACCGCACCGTTCAGCCTGAGAAATGGCGAACTCAACATGCGCAATGTGGTGCTTGGCGAAACGCCCGAGGGGGCATTGCGACCGATGGTGGGCAATCTTGCCTATTCGATCGACAGTGGTGTGATCAATGCCGACATTACCGTCGTTCCCGATCCGGGCAAGGATGCAGTGGAAGGCGGGACGCCGGAGGTCGGATTTGCCTGGAGCGGGACGCTTGGGGAGCTTGAACTCGATACCGAGACGGGCGGGCTTGAGGGTTTTCTATCCATCCGGGCCTTTGAGGCCGAACAGCGCAAGGTCGAAACACTTCAGGCAGCAGTGCTGGAGACACAACGTTTCCGGCGCGACCTGCTCAATTCCGGTGAGCGCGGCAGGTGGCTGGAGGAACAACGTCTTGCCGAATTGAGGCGCATCGAGGAAGAACGGATTGCGAGGGAAGAAGCCGAACGCAAGGCACAGGAGGAAGCCGAGAGACTGGCGAGAGAAGAGGCTGAACGCAAGGCGCTAGAGGAAGCCGAGAAGCTTGCGAGGGAAGAGGCCGAACGCAAGGCACAGGAAGAGGCGGAGCGACTGGCCCGCGAGCAGGCCGAAGCCGAGCGGCTGGCACAGGAGGAGGCGGAGCGAAAGGCAAAAGAAGAGGCTGACCGGCTTGCACTCGAACAGGCAGAAGCCGGGCGGTTGGCTGAGGAAGCCCGCAACAAGGCAGCTGAACTGGAAGAACAGCGGCTGGCGAATGAGGCCGAGGCGTCACGCCTGCGCCAGGAACAGGAGACAGAAGCACCAAAACAGATCAAGCAGGGTGTGGAGGCAGCTCCCTTGGCACCGCCGGCCGCCGAACCGTCCTCACAGGCACCCACTTCAAGTGGCGGGCAAAACCAGCGGCAGCCAGCGGTTCCGCGCAGTCTCTTTGAAAATCTGGAACGCCTGCTGATGCCAAAAAGGTTCGAGTAGGCAGATTGTGTGATTTTCCGGTCATTCAGCGCCAGGCAAACCTTACCGGATGTGCGCCTTCGAAGTCTTCAAACTCGTCAGTCAGTCGGAGCCTCGCTTTGCGCCACAAGCTTTTCAAGGTCCGCTTTCAATTCGCCGAGCACGAAAAGACGGAGCGCTGATGAAAGGTTGGTATCGGCCGGCCGCCGGGCATCGACCGTAGCGACAACGGTCGCCAGCGCCTGGCCGTGCATTGCGCTGAGCCGCTCCAGTTCCTCGTGGAATTCAGCCTCGAGTGTATAGCTCGTGCGATGTCCCTTTATGGAGATGGAGCGCTTTACCTGCACGTTTATCCTTCCTGCTCCCCTTCGGGTTGTCCATCTTCGGCCTTGCAGGGTTTTTCGAGCTGGTGGCCGGCGACATGCCTTTCCAGCCGTTCGGCGGCATCCTCGTCAAGTTGCTTTTGGAGCAAAGGGCGCCCATGACGGATGCGGTTTTCCTGCTGCCTGATTTCCTTTTCGCGCCGGTCGCGTTGCTTGCGGGCGTGGCGCAGGTTGATCAGTTCTGCCATGATCAATTCAGTTTCGCTGGTTCATTTGCGGTCGCGACGCAAGTCGGTTCTGACCCTAGTTGTGCTTCTTGCGGAAAGCATCGAGTGAAACCACCTCCGCTTCCTTTTCCTTGCCG
>CAZIPH010000015.1:21347-67236 GCA_964541115.1 uncultured Salaquimonas sp. | reverse complement strand
CCCGGCCATCGCCCACCTGCTTGCGGATCGCCTCGATCGCCTGGTCCTTGTAGGCGGCCATGGTCCAGTCGCCCTTGAGGCCTGCGATCTTGTGGACGAAATTGGAAAGAAGCTTTGCCCCGTCGGGCGTGTGGATCACCTCCGGGTGAAACTGCACGGCATAATATTTGCGCGCTTCATCGGCAGTCGCCGCAAGGGGCGCGTTGGCGGAGGTGGCGATCACCTCGAAGCCTTCGGGCAGGCGGGTCACCCGGTCGCCATGGCTCATCCAAACCTGATGGCGGTCGCCCACGCTCCAGACACCGTCAAACAGCGCCGATTGCTTTACCACTTCCATATAGGCCCGTCCGAATTCGCGATGGTGACCGCTTTCCACGCGGCCGCCGAGTTGTTCACACATGGTCTGCTGGCCATAGCAGATGCCGAGTACCGGCAAGCCGCTGTCGAAAACCACCTGGGGCGCACGCGGACTGCCTATATCGACCGTTGAAGCGGGGCCGCCCGAAAGGATAACCGCCTTTGGTCTGAGGCGATAAAAGCCCTCCTCGGCGGACTGGAAGGGAACGATCTCGGAATAGACGCCCGCTTCACGGACGCGGCGGGCGATCAACTGGGTGACCTGCGATCCAAAATCAATGATCAGTACACAATCGGGATGCGCGACAAGCTGGTCAGTCATGGGAGGTGCCTTTGCTTCAAAAACAGGCTTTAGCCAATAGCCGGCGCAAGCGCAATCAGTGCGAGCCGGACTTCACAAAAGATCGCCACTGACGATTGCCGCTTCAAGCACATCAACTGCATCGGCCAGCCGCTCATCCACCACATGGAGATACTCGGTCCAGTCGGAGAGATGAGCGAGTTCCCTTGCGCCATCGGATATGCCGCGCAGGCCGATCAAGGCGACGTTGAACGCCATGCAGGCCCGCAGGATGGCAAAACTCTCCATGTCCACCATGTCTTCGCCAATCGCCTCATATGCCCTGCCGGATATGATATTGGCACCTGTGGACAGGCTTGCGGCGCTCAGGCCGGGAATGCGCAGCGGCAGGTCGAGAGTGCGAGGCAGGTCAAGCAAAGGCGTGCACCCCTTTTCGAAACCCAAAGGCGAAGCATCCATGTCCCGGTAACTGACCGAGGCGACCTGATGAACACTGCCCTGCTCAAGTCTCGCAGATCCTGCCGAACCCAACGTCACGACGAGGTCCGGCAACAAGCTCTCGCGATCGAGCCGTGAAAGCGCGATCGAGAGCCGGACTGCCGCTTCGACCGGACCAATGCCGGTCAACAGCGGGGTGATACGTTCCTTCAGATGGTCGCCGTATTCGGGTTCAGCAGCCATGACATAAAGGATCGACTTGCCCGCAACGCCCTTGATTTTCATGTGTCGGCCTCAGTTCACGGCAGCAAAACCGGCATTGAGCAGGGTGGCAAAGGAAACCCAGGCAAGATAGGGCGCAAACAGCCAGGTGGCCGAGGGAAGTTCCCTTGCGGTCCTTGTCATGAAGAGCAGGATCAGCACCAGCAGCACCATGATGACCACCAGCGCCAGTTCGATCTGCCGGGCACCAAAGAAGACTGCCGTCCAGGCGCCGTTGAAGACAAGCTGGGCGAACCAGACTTTCATTGCGCCTGAATTTGGATCCCATCGCCAGGTCAGTGCACCGGCGATCCCTATCATGACGTACAGAATCGTCCAGACGGGACCGAACACCCAGTTGGGCGGATTGAACCAGGGCTTTTCAAGGCCTGCATGCCAGGCCCCGACTGGAAAGAGAAACGCCATCGCAAAGCCGACGCCGAGCGCCAGAGCGATGAACACGATGGATGACTTTAGAAGTTGCATTGTTCCTGACCGTTTGTCCCCTCAACCGTGTGTCTGACAGACCTAGTGCAGAGCAAGGGCTGTTTCCAGTCGAGCCTCAAGCTGTGCGCTGCATGACCGCGAAGAAGAAGCCGTCCGTACCGGTTGATGCCGGGGTGAGCGTTATACATTTGAGGTCGCCCGACCACGGCTTTGGTTTGTCGAAGCCGAAAAGATCCTGCCAGACCTCGCCTGCCGAGAGCATTTCCCAGCCCTCATGGCGGTCGCCAAAGGCATAGACCTGGTTTTCATTTTCCTCGGGAAAGATCGAACAGGACACATAGCACAGGAAGCCGCCGGGTCTGACATATTGTGCCGCCTGGTCGAGTACCGAAGCCTGTTCTGCCATGCGCATTTCCAGTGTTTCGGGGGTCAGACGCCACTTTGCATCGGGCCGGCGTCGCCAGGTTCCCGAGCCGCTGCAGGGCGCATCGATCAGCACCCTGTCCATTTTGCCGACAAACGGGGAGAGGTCATCACGAGGCGCATGGACCTGGACATTGCGCGTGCCCGCACGCTTCAAACGCTCATAGATCGGTGCGAGGCGCGACTTGTCGGCATCATAGGCATGAACCTGACCCTTGTTTTCCATTGACGCGCAAAGGGCCAGCGTCTTGCCGCCTGCACCAGCGCAATAGTCGAAGACCTGTTCGCCTGGCCGCGCATAAACAAGATCGGAAACCAGCTGGCTTCCCTCGTCCTGTATCTCGAACCAGCCCTTCTGGTAGCCCGCCTCGGCCTGCACATTGGGAAGACGCTTGGCGCCCTTTCCCGGTTCGATACGCACGCCCTGCAGGGCAATTGCTGTCGGCCTTGCCCCGGTATGGGACAGCGCCTTGAGGACTTTTTCGCGGTCCGCTTTCAGCGTGTTGACCCGCAGGTCAAGCGGCGGGCGCTCGGAAAGGGCCCTTGCTTCAGCGACCCATTCATCCTCGAAATTGTCCTCGAACATGCCAATGCACCATTCTGGGATATCAGCCTCCACATGAGCAGGGGCAAAGGCGAAGTCACGCGTACCAAGTCCGGCCAGTTTTGCCTCGGGTATGTCCGGGGCAAACCTGTCGTCTGCAAAGCCTTCCCTCATCTGGTCAATTGACACGCCCCAAAGCCGGTTCAATGCGGCAAAAACTGTTGCCGAGGCAGAAGTGTCATCCATCATCCAGCCAAGGGAGGCCTGCTTTCGCAATGTGTCATAAACGAGGTTGCCGATGGCATTGCGATCGCCCGAACCGGCAAAACGGTGGGCATTGCCCCAATCCTTGAGCACTTCTGAAGCAGGCCGCCAGCGCGTCTGCATTTCCTCCAGAACCTCAATGGCTGCCTGCACCCTTCCGCCCATACGCATGTGATCAAGCCCATAACAGCGTGGAGAGGGCAAGTTCCGCCATAAGCGCCACCAGCACCTTGATCGACCGGATAAATATCCTGCGGCGTTTGAGAACCACATGCGCCCCGATCATTTCCATGCCGTGGGACCAGCGCAGGGCAACATAAGCTGCAGCCAGGATCACGGTGAGCCAGCTTGAAACCCCGAGGGCAAGCGAGATGGCAATCAGTGCATAGAAGAGGACGGGCGATTCAAACTGGTTGGCCACGGCGCGGTTGAACACTGCCACGTCTTCCGGCTCGTTCTGGGTGGCGCGATAAGTTTCTACAGTGACCCGGCCTTCCCTTGCAGCCTTGAAGCGTGCCCTGCTCATGGCTCCATAGAGGCGCAGGGCGAGCAGCATGTTTGCAAGGACCAACAGCACCAGCAGGCGGACCTTCCATTCCGCAGCAAACGTCCAGAGCGGTTCGATGTATTCCATTATGCTGCGTCCTAATTGCGGTGGTAGTTCGGGCTTTCGCGCGTGATCGTCACGTCGTGGGCATGGCTCTCCATCAGCCCGGCGCCGGTGATGCGAACAAAGGTTGCGCGTTCCTGGAATTCGCTGATGGTTGCCCCGCCGACATAACCCATGGCAGCACGAAGGCCCCCAGCCAGCTGGTGGATGACATGGGAAACGGCGCCCTTGTAGGGAACCTGCCCCTCAATGCCTTCGGGGACAAGTTTGTGAGTATCGCTGACCTCTGCCTGAAAGTAGCGGTCTGCCGATCCGCGGGCCATTGCCCCGACCGAGCCCATGCCGCGATAGGCCTTGTAGGAACGCCCCTGATGCAAATAGACCTCGCCGGGGCTTTCCTCGGTACCGGCGAGAAGCGAACCGACCATCACGACGGACGCGCCGGCGGCAATTGCCTTGGCAAGGTCGCCGGAATACTTGATGCCGCCATCGGCGATTACCGGGATGCCGGCTTTCTGCGCTTCCTCGACCGAGGACATGATTGCGGAAAGCTGGGGAACGCCGACGCCTGCAACAATCCGGGTCGTGCAGATCGAACCGGGGCCAATACCCACCTTGACCGCATCTGCACCGGCATCGATCAACGCCCTTGTGCCCTCCGCCGTGGCCACATTGCCGGCAACGATCCGTACGGAGTTGGACAGTTTCTTGATTCTGGCCACCGCGTCCAGCACGCGCTGGGAATGACCGTGAGCAGTGTCGACTACTACCATGTCGACACCGGCATCGATAAGGCGTTCAGCGCGCTCATGGCCGTCATCGCCGACCGAAGTTGCTGCGGCAACACGCAATCGGCCCTGGCTGTCCTTGGCGGCATTGGGATTGAGCTGCGATTTCTCCATGTCCTTGACCGTGATCAGTCCGATGCAATGGTAATTGTCATCGACCACCAGCAGCTTTTCGATACGATGCTGATGAAGCAGCTTCCTCGCCTCGCCCTGGCTGACGCCGTCTCTTACGGTGACAAGGTTTTCACGGGTCATCAATTCGCTGATCTTCTGCTTCCGGTTGGAGGCGAAGCGAACATCACGGTTGGTCAGTATGCCAACCAGCCTGCCTGTGACGTGACCGCCGCGACCGCCATTCTCGACAACCGGCACACCGGAAATCCGATTGGCAGACATGATTGCAAGGGCATCCTCGAGAGTCGCCTCGGGACCGATTACCAGCGGATTGACGACCATGCCGGATTCAAACTTCTTGACCTGGCGGACTTCCTCGGCCTGCTCGGCAGGCGTGAGGTTGCGGTGGATAACGCCCATGCCGCCGGCCTGTGCCATGGCGATGGCCAGACGGGATTCGGTGACCGTGTCCATGGCAGCAGAAAGGATGGGTATGTTCAGGTGGATATCCGCTGCAACCCGCGTGGCGATGTTGACCTGTGCGGGCATTACGTGGCTATGGCCCGGCTGCAACAATACGTCGTCGAAGGTGAGAGCAAGCTCACCGGTGGCGGATTGAATGATTCTGGACATCTTCTACCCTGTGGGGTCCACCCTGTGGGGCGACAATGTTGCCGCCGCTTTGGAGAAAATCCGGCCCGAAAACCGGGAAGTCGGATACCCGCAGGGTTTGCGCCAAAACCAACGAAAACGTCACGGGTTGGCGAGGGTCGTTACCATGGCAACAGGCCATGTGCAAAGGCTAATTGGCACTCGATCGGCAATGACACAGGAAAGCGGCAAAATGCCCTTTACATGAACAGGGCTAGCGAAGCATGCGGGCAATCAGCAGGCGGTCGTCATCAGCACTGAGCGCCTCGAGCCAGTCCGGCATGTCACCATGCAGCAAGCGGCTGCCAAGGCGGGCATCCCTTTCAACATTCATCATATCGAGCGGATGCGCCTTGCACATTACAACATAGTCGATCTTTTTTGCCTCGGCGAGAAGCCTTGCCTCACCGGCGGGTGAGTTGAAGAATGCGTGGGTTGCCAGAATGGCTTCGCCGTTGCGGTGGTAGTTTGCACCGATCATGGCGTGGTCGGTAAAAACGAGAATTGCCGGCCCGATATTGATCGCGTTGAAAACATGCCCTTTTGGCAGGGCCGCAAGAGGGGCGAAATCCGATTGCCTGTTGCAGCTGACGCGCTGAGGATCAGATGCCCAGGCAGGCAGTTCGCCGATGATTTCGGCCTTGCCAATCTGGCCGGCGTTGCCAGCAGGCGAATTTCCCGGCGCGAATTGTGCGGCAATCATCTTGCCTGCGATCAGCCATGCAGGAGAAATGAGCAGGAGGGTTGCAAGCGAGCCGGCGGCAAGAGCCAGCGGCCTGCTTTCACTGTAGCGCCGGGCAAAATAATGCCAGGCAAGCTGGGCTGCAATGACGCCAACCGGTACGGTGGCAAACATGCCGATGCGCAAGGTGCGAATCTGCAGAAAGCCAAGGAAAAGGGTAATCAGTATTGCTGCCCATATTGCAATGAAGCGCGGATTGACCATGCCCCGGCGAATGAAGACAAGGCCAAGCACCAGGTTCATGATCATGAAGAGTGGCATGGCGTAGAGACCGGCATCCAGCTCGCGGGCGCTTGCCATCAGCCCCTTTGCCTCGATAACGCTGTCAAGCCAGACGGTCTTGAGTTCAGCTGATATGCCTGCCATCGGTCCGGCAGCGCAATGGGGGTAGAGGCTGAACAGTACCGCGACAACTGCAGCGCCTGCAACTGCACCGGCAACGGCCCGCGAAGCGATCATCGGCCATGTCGGGGTGTCGCTCGAAGGTAGCAGGCGCGACGCGAGCGAGAGAACCGTGAAACCGGCAGCCGTCAGAAGAAGTACAGCGAGATAGAAGATGGAGATGGCATCGCAATTGGCAATGAACCATGCCGAGGATGGGACCGAAACCGGATAGAGGATGAGACTCGCAGAGGTCAGTGCAAGCCCTGTGCGCATCATTCCGGATCCGTTACGGTCAATTCCTATGACCCATTCGAGGCCGAGCCAAGCCAGTATCAGCGCCAGCATCAACAAAAGATCGAGGCCGATCACCAGCGACAGGGCCATCGAGGCGCCAATGAGGTAATGACCCCATTTGCGCTCTGCATTGACGAGACCAAGCATGATCATGCTGAACAGGAGTATCTGGATATTGTGATGATCGATCCGCGCCGGGGCAAATTCGACCATTGCGGTAATGCAGGTAACCGTAAAGAGCAGCGCCAGCATGCGGTTTGCGGCAGGATAGAGTTTCTCGCATACCGCGAGGATGGCAAGCACGGTCAGGACCAGCAGGATGGTGGGCCAGGCAATCGCCGCCAGGCGTTCGGCGAGGATCGTGTCGGTAAACAGATCGAAAAACCAGGTCAATCCGGCAATGGGAACATCAACCAGACGCGACCAGTGCAGATCACCGCCGGCAGGCGGGTTCATGCGCGGTACGGAAACATCAAACCAGCCCTGACCACCCAACCAGTTCCTGACTTCGTGGAGACGCAGGAAGTCATCCGAATCGGCGAAATTGCCCTCCTTTAGGAAGGTGGGAATCATCCTGAAATGCCAGGCCAACTGAAACAGGAGCGTCCAGGCGATGATCTTCGCAATTCCGGGCTTTGTCCGGATATCGGCCTGGCGCACAGCCGGGCGGGGGCTGACAGCTTGGCTGGCGGCGGTCATGACGGCGTGACTTCCTCGTCAATCAAGGTCCGGTCCGCCTTTTTGGGCGCCAGCCTTGAATCTGAAAACGGTAAACACAGCATCGCCAATACCCTTTAACATTTAATTTACAGCGCAGGGGCTAAGGTCCGGGCAACAGGCACGGTGCCCGAACAATCGCGTACGTGGAAAAAATTCGAACAACGAAAAGGCAAAGAGGACCGATGCTTCAGATTTCACGAAAGGAAAAAGCCGCCATGGCAGCGCGCGCCGAAATCGCGAAGACCGCCCGGATCGCGGTACTCGTTCCTTGCATGAATGAAGAGATCACGATTGCAAAAGTGGTGAAGGATTTTGCAAAGGCCCTGCCCCAGGCGACGGTCTATGTCTATGACAACAATTCAACGGACCGTACCGCTGAACTGGCGGAAAAGGCCGGTGCGGTGATCGGCTATGAACGCCGTCCCGGCAAAGGCAATGTGGTGCGGCGCATGTTTGCCGAAATTGATGCCGACATTTACCTGATGGTCGATGGGGATGACACTTATGATGCCAGCAAGGCGCCGATTCTTGTCGACCGGCTGATTGCCGAAAATGCCGACATGGTTGTGGGCGCGCGCATTGGCGCTGACAGCGACCACCAGCGTGCCGGCCATGCCTTGGGCAACAGGATGTTCAATCTCCTCTACACTTCCCTTTTTGGCCGCGAATTCACCGACATCTTTTCAGGTTACCGCGCTTTCACCCGCCGCTTCGTCAAGAGTTTTCCGGCTGTTTCAGCCGGTTTTGAAATTGAAACCGAATTGTCGGTGCATGCCTCGCAGCTTCGCCTGCCGGTAGCCGAAGTCGCCTTTGAATATGCCGACCGGCCCGAAGGCTCGCAAAGCAAGCTGTCGACCTTCCGCGACGGCGCACGGATCCTCAAGACGATCATCGTACTTTTGAAGGAATACAAGCCGTTCTGGTTCTTTGGCGCTATCGGGCTGGCGGGCATTCTCTTCGCCTTTGCGATCGCGACTCCGGTCTTCATCGACTATCTGCGCACCGGATTGGTCGAGCGTTTCCCGACAGCGATTCTTGCAACCGGAATAGTCATTGTTTCGATGCTGACCATTACCGCCGGCGTTATTCTCGATTCCATCCGCCGCATGCGCGCGGAAGTAAAACGCATGTTCTACAACATGACCCGTACCCGGGCCGGCGAATAATCCCGCCGACTTACTTCAGGTGAACGAAACGAGGCTGTACACGATGATGAAAATGAAGACCGAACCCAATTTTGATGCCTATCTGCGCCAGTTTGAGGAAAACTACGAGAAGCTGAACTATTCCGGCAACATGTCCTCGAAAGTGCTGGCCCATTCGCATGTTGTTCTTGAAAAGGCATTCAGCGAGAAAGATCATTTTGGCGACGTCCTGGAAATCGGTGTTGGCTCGGGCCGTCACCCCGAAGTGGTCAAGCATGGTTTCGACCGCTACGTCATGACCGACTACAATGACCGCATGCTTGACCAGGCGCGCGAACGATTCAAGGGCGACGACCGGTTTGAATATGCCGTTGAAGATGCCCGCAAACTGTCCTTTGCAGATCATTCATTCGACCGTCTGATAGCCACGCATGTTCTGGAGCATCTGGTTCATCCGCACGAGATCCTGCGCGAATGGACCCGTGTCCTGCGTCCGGGTGGCACACTTTCACTGGTCCTGCCTTGCGATCCCGGCTTTGCCTGGCGGTTTGGCCGCATGCTGGGTGTGCGCAAGCGGGCGGAAGATGCCGGTCTTGATTACGACTACTGGATGGCGCGCGAGCATGTGAACTCGATCTTCAACCTGGTCACCTTCATCAATTTCTACTACGAAAATGTTCAGGAAACCTATTGGCCATTACGCCTGCCATTCCCGGATATAAACCTGATCTACGCCGCAAATATCAAGGTATAGGGCGGTAGACGGCCCGATGGCATCCACGGTCTCCCTGCTCAACTACACGATCATCCTGGCCTGTGTGGTCGTGGTTGCCATGGGCCAGTTGCTGTTCAAGACAGTCGCCTCGCGCCTCGGCAACCAGGGGCTCGAAGTGTTGCTGACCGACTATCGAACGGCCGGGATCCTGTTCACGGCGCTGGCCCTTTATGGCATGTCCACCATCGGCTGGGTACTCGCCCTGCGCGGCGTTCCGCTTTCAACTGCCTATCTCTTCATGTCGCTGAGCTTTGTCATCGTCCCCACCATGGCGTGGTGGTTTTTCGGCGAAACGATTTCGCTGCGCTTTCTTATCGGAAGCCTGATGATCATGGCCGGGATCGTCCTGGCAGCAAGCTGAGCAGCAACTCCGGAAACCACTGTAATTGAAAAGACACGGATCGCTGCAGGCTCTCTTCACATTATGGGAAAACCTGGCGGCACTTACATTCCAAGGCCGCCAATACAGACATATTTGGATTCCAGATAATCCTCGATACCCTGGTGACCGCCCTCGCGGCCAAGGCCTGATTCCTTGAAACCGCCAAAAGGCGCTTCAGGCGTGGTAATGATGCCTTCATTTACTCCTACAAGGCCGTATTCAAGCGCCTCGGACACCCGGAACATCCGGCCCAGATCAGAGGTATAGAAATAGGCCGCCAGTCCGTAGACCGTGTTATTTGCCATTTCGATCCCTTCTTCCTCGGTCCTGAACTTGTAGATCGGCGAAATCGGTCCGAAGATCTCCTCCTTGCTGAAGCGCATCCGCTGCCTCGCATCGGCAATGACGGTTGGCTCGAAGAACTGGCCGCCTTTTTCGTGACGCTTTCCGCCGGCAACAACCCTGCCGCCCTTCTTCCGGGCGTCGGCAATAAGCTCCTCGACGAATTCGACTGCCTTCATATCGATCAGCGGACCCTGCTGCACACCCTCTTCCAGGCCATTGCCGACTTTCAGCCTGCCGGCAGCTTCGGCGAACTTCTCCACAAACCTGTTGTAGATCTTGGACTGGACGAGGAAACGGTTGGTGCAAACGCAGGTCTGGCCGGAATTGCGGTATTTGGCAGCGATGGCGCCTTCCACAGCGCGGTCAAGGTCTGCATCATTGAAGACAATAAAGGGCGCATTGCCGCCCAGTTCCATGGAAACCTTCTTTACAGTGCTGGAGCACTGCTTGAGCAGTATCTTGCCAACTTCGGTGGAGCCGGTGAAAGTAACCTTTCGAACCAGCGGGTTGCGGGTCAGTTCGCCGCCAATCTCGGAAGCCGAACCGGTTACGATATTGAGCACACCGGCGGGGATGCCTGCCTCCTCCGCCAGCTTGCCCCAAGCGAGCCCGGAATAGGGGGTCTGGGTGGCGGGTTTGCAGACTGCGGTACAGCCTGCCGCAATTGCCGGACCGATCTTGCGGGCCAGCATGGAAGAGGGAAAATTCCAGGGGGTAATGGCGGCAATGACGCCGACAGGCTGTTTGGTGACCATTACCCGGCGGTCAGCCCAGGGAGAGGGAACCACATCGCCATAGGTCCGTCGGGCCTCCTCGGCAAACCATTCCACATAGGCTGCGGAGAAGCCGACCTCACCGCGCGCCTCGACAATCGATTTGCCCTGCTCCATGGTCAGAAGACGCGCCAGGCTTTCCTGGTTGTCGCGGATCGCTGTGGCGAGCCGCTTGAGCATGTCGGATCGTTCCCTGGCAGATGTCTTGCGGAAGGACTGGAATGCTTGCTGTGCCGCCTCAATGGCGCGCGCTGTCTCCTTCTTTCCAGCCCGGGGGATTGTGCCCAGCGTTTCCCCGGTCGCGGGATTTGTGACATCAATGGTCTGGCCACTGTCTGCATCCAACCATTCGCCATTGATGTAAAGCTGTTGCTTCAAATATGCATCGGATCCGTCAAGCATCCTTCACCCTCCCGTTTTTTCTTGTTTAATTTCCGGCCATTAGTTCTTGTTTGGCTCCGACATCATTCAAGTGCCCGTTTTATCAACTGGTCCTGCGATCACAAGGTACCAGATTGCATTTTGGGCAAAAACTCATTCGCGCAGTTGCGAAATGCCTTTAATTCATCATCATCAAGCCGCTTATGGTATGAAAACCTCATCCACATGCAGTGATTGTCGGCCAGTTTACCTCGTTTCGGGCAAGAAAGTCATAATATAGCGAATAGAAGGAAGAGGCATTCCCACCCGTCCTGCGTTTAAGGTCACTATTGAAGTTGGAAGGCAAAAGGCCAGGCCCCGACTATTCGGCAGTCTTCTTGTCATCGGTGGAACCGGGGCGACCTTCCGGCAGATCAATCTTTTCAGCGGCGTTCACCTTTTCCTCGGGCTTGAGGAAATCAGCCGGCGGTTCGGGGCATTCTCGGAAAATGCGTGCAGTGCATTTCGCACAGATCGCCTGATCCAGCGTTGGCACGATCTCGGCAATCGCGTCGCCCTTGGAGGTGTGGACGTGTTCCGTGGACAGGGCTTCCGATACATGGAAGCGGTTGAGGCGCTCGATTGCTGCGACCTGCTTGGCCTGCACATGGAAGGAGCCGCCACGGCGCTTGCGGCGTCGCGCTTCCTCGATCAGCAGTTCGGCTGCAGGAAGGTCAATTTCGCCCACACCCTTGACCATGAAAAGCATGTGTTTTTGCGCGGCACGCTTCCGCTCTATCTCGCGGAACTTGCGGCGGACATGTTCAACGGAGCCGAAATAGAAGGGCCCGTCCATGCGCACAAAGGCCAATTGCGGACACTCGTTCAGCCCGTGCGTTTCGGCGCTGCGAAATACACGGTGCTTGGTGTTGGGATCAGGTGCGCCAATGCCGATAAAGGGGTGGGCCGACTTGTTGAGGAAGATCAGGAAGGACAGCATGACTCCGACATAAATCGCGAACTCAAGGTCGATGAACAGGGTCGACAGGAAGGTAATTACCGCGATCGAGGTTTCGGCCCGGCTGGTCCTGAAGATGTGCAGCAATTCCTTGACGTCGATCAGCTTCCAGGCAACCAGAATGATGACGCCGGCCATTGCCGGTATCGGCACATAGGCAAAATAGGGAGCGACAAGCAACAGGATGAGCAGCAGGAAAACTGCAGCCATGATGGCCGCCATCGGCGTCTGGGCACCTGCCTCGTAGTTGACACCCGAGCGGGTGAACGAACCCGAGGCCGCATAGCACTGAAAGAAGCTGCCGACCGAATTGGAAAGGCCCTGGCCGATGAACTCCTGGTTGCCGTCAAGGTCCTGGCCTGACTTGATCGCGATGGCTCTTGCAATGGAAACCGCTTCCAAGAGTCCGACAAGCGCGATGGCGAATGCAGCCGGTGCCAGATCGCCCATCTCCTTCAGGTTGAAGGATGGCAGAGTGAAACTGGGCAGGACCGAGGGGATTGCACCGATCAGGGCGACGCCGTTTTCCTGGCCCTGTACTGCAAGGCTGGCAAGTGATCCCACAAGCAGGGCCAGCAGATAGTTGGGCCATTTTGGAAAGTAGCGTTTGCAGACTACCGCCACAGCCAGCGAGATGAAGGCAATCAGGAAGGACCGCCAGTCGGTCTGCCAGACCAACTCACCAAATCCGACGGCGAATTCGATCATGTCATCAGGTCGGGGCAGATCTATCCCAAGAGCATTGTCCAACTGCGAGAGCGCAACAAGTGTGGCCGCACCTGCCATGAAACCGGTCATGACCGAATGGGAAACGAAATCGACGAGCGCGCCGAGGCGGGCAAGACCCAAGGCAAGCTGGAATATGCCCACGAGGAATGTCAGCGTTATCGCTGCCTGGATCCATTGGCCCGTTCCCGGCTCGAAACTTCCTGACAAGGCACCGAAGACAAGTGCGGAAATGGCCGTGGTCGGGCCGGAGATCACATGCCAGGACGAGCCGAACAATGCCGCAACGACCGGTGTGATCATTGCGGAATAAAAGCCGTATTCGGGCGGCAGACCGGCGATGGCAGCAAAGGCAACGCCCTGCGGCAGAACAATCGTTGCACCGGTCAGGCCGGCAATCGCGTCCTGCCTGAACGTCTGGCGCGTGACCATGTGCCGCCAGGCAAGGAATGGCAGCAGCTGTCGCAGGGAAACTCCCTGCAAAAAGCGTATCATGTCTGTCGGGCGAAAGCCGGCCATGGTGCGCACTCAAAAGCGATTGCGGAATATCAGTCAAGGATGCTGAATCAGCGGGGAACCCGTGAAGGAGCGGATTTACGAAACCTATCAGGTCATCGCGGTTTGCGGTGACCCCAACGTTCACCGGATTTTGGTACCAGAGCGTATTTTGGCGCTTGTGAAACCGCAATTGGCGAATATTTTCCTGACATCATGCAACAAGATTGCGTCCCGTTACCATTACGGACGGAAAAATGAAAGCGGACACATCGCCGCCCAGGCGGCACGATTCGGCCTATCTAACCGCTGGACAAGTCATTGTGGAGGGTTTGGCGGACCGGGAAAAATGCTATGAAAGCAAAATGACAATCATTCGACTTTCCGATTTCATGGTGAACCAGATCGCAGCCGGCGAGGTCGTTGAGCGGCCAGCCAGTGTTGTGAAGGAATTGATCGAGAACGCGATCGATGCAGGGGCGGGCCGGGTGGAACTGGTGACAGCCAAGGGCGGCAAGGGCCTCATACGCGTCAGCGATGATGGCAGGGGAATGAGCGGCGACGAGTTGTCGCTCGCCATCGAACGCCACTGCACCTCCAAACTCGCTGATGATCTTCTCGACATTCGTACGCTCGGCTTTCGCGGCGAGGCGCTGCCCTCAATCGGTTCGGTGGCCCGGCTTTCGATTACCAGCCGGAAACAGGACAGCGATCATGCATGGATGATCTCGGTCAACCACGGAAAGGTCGAAGGGCCGAAACCGGCTGCCCTGGGCAAGGGGACGATGGTCGAAGTCAGCGACCTGTTTGCCCATACCCCTGCAAGGCTGAAATTCCTGAAGTCCGACCAGGCCGAGACTGCCGCCATCACTGATGTCTTCAAACGCATGGCACTGGCCTTTCCTGCCGTCCATTTCACTGCTTCGGGAAGCGACCGGGCGAGCCTCGATTTTCCGCCGGGTGATCTCGCAAGCCGTATTCGGCAGGTAATCGGCAGTGATTTTACGGACAATGCCCTGCGGCTGGAAAGCGGGCGCGAAGGGATCATGCTGACGGGGCTGGCAGGCCTGCCGACCTTCAACCGGGGTAATGGGCTGCAGCAGTTCTTTTTCGTCAACGGCCGCCCGGTGCGGGACAGGCAATTGCTTGGCGCGGTGCGCGGCGCCTATGCCGATTTCCTGCCGCGTGACCGCCATCCCGTCCTCGTCCTGTTCATCAACGTCCCGCCGCAAGAAGTGGATGTGAATGTGCATCCGGCAAAGGCGGATGTGAGATTCCGCGATCCGGGCCTTGTTCGCGGATTGCTGGTCGGATCGATCAAGCGGGCCATCATCGAGGCCGGTCACCGCGCATCCAGCGAGGGCGGACGGGGCATGTATGAAGCCTTCCGGCACGGCGGCGCAACCGTCAATGGCTGGCAAGGCGGTGGACTGGAAAGCAATGGTGCAACCTCTTCTAGCGAGAAGCAATTTTCCGGTAGCTGGAATGCACCGCTCGCCAAACAGTTTGAGAGCAGCGGTTTCGCCGAAAGCCAGGCAATGTTTGATCATACCAGTGTCGCCCCGAGCGGTTCGGTGTACACGGGTCCTGCGCCGGAGGAAACGAATGAGGCCTTTCCGCTCGGCGCAGCACGGGCGCAATTGCACCGGAACTACATTGTCGCCCAGACCGGCAAGGGGCTCGTCATCGTGGACCAGCATGCCGCCCATGAGCGCATTGTCTATGAAGCGTTAAAAAAGGGCATGTCGCAAAGGCTCGCCTCCCAACTTCTTCTCATTCCCGAGATCGTCGACCTGCCGGAAGAGGATGTAGACCGGCTTGATGCCGTCTCCGGCGAATTGTCAGGCATGGGTCTTCACATCGAAAAATTCGGCCCCGGTGCCATAGCGGTTCGTGAGACGCCGGCCCTGCTGGGCGAAGTGGACGCGGCCGCGCTTATTCGTGATCTTGCCGATGAACTCGCGGAATGGGGAAGCTCGGACGGGCTGAAGTCCCGGCTGGAACATGTTGCTGCCACGATGGCCTGCCACGGATCGGTCCGTTCGGGGCGGATACTCAAACCTGACGAAATGAATGCCCTATTGCGCCAGATGGAAGTTACGCCGAATTCGGGCCAGTGCAACCATGGGCGCCCTACCTGGGTCGAACTGGATCTCAAGGACATCGAAAGGCTGTTTGGCCGCTAGAATGGGGCGCAGGGTTGCAAGGGCCATCTGGCGGGGCTACATGATTGCAAAACTCAATTGGGAAGATCAAACATGCTGGAACCGGGCAACAAGGAAGCGAGAATCCGATATCTGGATGCCGACTACCAGGTGCTTACTCCCGGCTCGTTCGTTCGTTGCGCGGTCACCGGGAAGGTCATCCCGCTCGATGAACTGAAATACTGGTCGGTTGCCCGCCAGGAAGCTTATGTTGATGTCGTGGCATCGCTGCAGCGGGAAATGGAAAACCGTTAGGCATCGCTTGCAGTTTCGACTGCATCTAGCCTGCGGTTGGCACGAGCCGCTTCCTTCAGGTGCCGCTCCTCGAAACGCCTGAGCGTTTGGTCAATTATCCGCCCCGGCATGCTGTCATCCTCGAAAACCAGATCAACACTGACAACGGTGGACTCCCGTGCTAGGCGATTCTGGTGTTCACCCATGCCCATCAGGCGCACGAAATCCTTGGCAGTCGTAACCAGTTCGGCTTCCATCAGCTTGGCCCTGTCAAGCAGTTCGGTCACGTCATCGCGGCTGAAATAATGATGATCGCCAAACGCCTTGACCTGGGCCAGTTTTGCACCGAGGTCGCGCAGGCTCTGGAAGAATTTTTCAGGGTCGGCAATGCCGGCATAGGCAATCAGCCAGCGGTCTTTCCAGTGCGCGGCGTTTCTTGTGTTCATCTTCGCGTGAAAAACCGGCTTCGCCGCACGCGCCGCCTTGCGGACAACCTTATCGGCGCCCGACTTGTCACCAACAATGAGGATCGCATCGGCATGGCGCATCTGGTCCGGCAACCGCACCCGAAGCGGCCCTGCCGGCATGGCAAATCCGTTGCCTATGCCGCGCCGTGAATCGACGACAACCAGCGCATAATCCTTCTTCAGCTTCGGATTCTGGAAACCGTCATCCATCACGATGAAATCGCATCCGGCATCGACCAGCTTTTGCGCACCGCTCACCCGGTCGGCAGACACCACTGTTGTTCCTGCACGCGCAAGGAGCAGCGGTTCGTCGCCGACATCCAGCGCATTGTGCCTCTTGAGATCAACGATCTCGGGACCACTTATCTTTCCGCCATAACCACGTGAAAGGAAACCGGGGTTGAAGCCCCTGGCCTTGAGAATATCAGCGAGAGCAAGGCTGGTCGGGGTCTTGCCGCCGCCGCCCGCCACGAAATTTCCCACACAAAGCACCGGGGCTGATACCGAGCCCGAGGGCGATGCATGCATGGAAAGCGCGGCGGCACGGCTATAAGCCACTGAAACAGGCCACAACAACCATGACCTCAGGCCCGGTTTTTCAAACCAGAAGAGCGGAGTCTCATTTACGGCCATGATCCATTTCTTCCAGCTTGCGCTTAACCGTCAACGGGAAAACATATGAATCGAGTATTTCGACTGTTCTTTCAAGAGCACCGCGCATTTCACGCAATGTCTCGCCAGCGCCTGCCACCATCTGGTCGCGGGCGGCGGGATTGGCGAGGAGATAGGCGAGGTTGGCCGCCAGCATGTCCGTATCCTCAACGAGGCGGACGGCCTTGTTGTTCAACAGGCTGCGATAGGAATCACGAAAGTTGCTGACATGCTTGCCGGAAAGAATGGCGGTGCCGGTGATTGCAGGCTCAAGCGGGTTCTGCCCGCCGAAACCGGCAAGGCTGCGCCCCATGAAACACACGGGAGCCAGACGAAGGAAAAGACCCATTTCACCTATCGTGTCCCCCAGATAGACATTGGTGACGGTGCGGACGGCCTCCTTGCGGCTGCGCCTCGCGCAATCAAACCCTGACCTTGAAACAAGCTCCTCTATTTCATCGCCCCGTTCGGGATGGCGCGGCACCAGAATGGTCAGCAGGTCGGGAAACTGGCCCCGCAATTTGCGGTGCACGTCGAGAATGATCTGCTCCTCGCCGCGATGAGTACTGGCAGCCACCCAGCAGGGGCGCTTGCCTATGGCTGCCCGCAGCGCCGTCAGGTGATCGGCATTGACCGGCAGTTCCTTGGTATCCACCTTCAGGTTTCCGGCAACGGCAACCGGCCGGGCACCCAGTTTGCGGTATCGTTCTGCATCGAGTTCGGACTGGGCTATGACATGGGAAAAATTGTCGAACAGGGTCTCGGCAATTTTTGACGCATTGGTCCAGCGCTTGAACGACTTGTCAGACATACGGGCATTGACCAGAACCTGGGGGATGCGGCGCTTGCGCAATTCCTCGATGGTTGTCGGCCAGATTTCGCTTTCGGTGAAGACCGCAAGGTCCGGCTGCCAATGATCCAGAAATCGGATCATTGCCTGCTGGAGATCAAGCGGGACATATTGATGAAAGGTTCCGCGAGGCAGGCGCTTGCGAACCACTTCGGCAGAGGTGACCGTGCCTGTCGTCATTACAGCATGGATGCCGAGTGCATGAACCCGCTCGATAAGCGCGAGAACCGCCATGGATTCGCCCACGCTGGCAGCGTGAAACCAGACGACCGGCCCCCGAGGCCGTTCGGCGCTGGGATAACCATAGCGCTCGTAGCGGCGCGAACGGTCTTCCTTGCCGCGCCGCGCGCGTAGCGCAAGAAACGGGCCCATGAACGGGTAGATGAACCGGCCAAACCGGCGGTAACTGTTAAGGGTCAGACGCGTGAGGAAGTCACTCATATGCCAACCGCGTCCTCGTCCTTGTCCAATTCGGGATTGCCGCATAATTCATAGGCGCGGCGTGTGACCCGGTCGAGTTCATTTTGAACTGCAAGGCGTGCTTTTTCGAGGGCCGCATCATCTGCTTCAGCTGGAACGAATATTCGCTCACCGGCGACAATGGCGGATTTTCCAAAGGGCAGGTTGATCGTCGTGCGGTCCCAGCTCCTGGGCAGGACCGAGCGGCGTGAAGAGGCAACGGCGAGCGGGACGATCCCGCGGCCGGACTTCTGGGCAAGGGTGACAATACCAAGGCCGGCGCGGCGCGGCGTGCCCTTGGGGATATCGGCTGTTTGCAGGACGTTTTCACCCGAGCGCAGAGCGGCGAGCATGTCAAGGAAACCCTTGAGTGCGCCCTTCGACAGCGTGTGTTTGGCATTGCGCCCGCCCGATGCGCGAATGGGGGTTGAACCATAGGCCTGCGCGACACGGGCGGTAATCTCGCCGTCGAGGCTGCGCGAGATCATCACGGAAGCTGTAAATCCCATGGGAATGGCCGGCAAAAGGATGTGCTGGCCATGCCAGACAGCCACGATCAGCGGCAGTTCCGGGCGCACTTCATCGAGGATGTTTTCAGGCTCCACTACCCATTTGTTGGTCTTGTAGACCAGGTTGAGATAGCGCACGGCGAGCCAGGCACAAACGGCGGCAAAGGTCTGGTTTTCGGACAGAAAACGGCCCGGACGCCGCAGCCATTGCGGTGTCTTGCTGCGGCGCTTGCCAGTTTCGGAAGGCGCTTTTTGCGGTGAGCTGGGGCCATTCATTGGCTGTGGGTTCCCGTGGCTACGGCCAAATGGCCGACAACTTATCCGTAAATGCCGTCGCCGTCAGGGTCGAGAACCTTGTGAAGATGGACGATGAAATAGCGCATATGTGCATTGTCGACCGTTTGCTGGGCCTTTGCCTTCCACGCCTGGTGTGCTGACTGGTAGTTGGGGAACAGGCCGACAATATCGACCTCGTCGAGGTTGCGGAAGGTGACACCCTGCAGCTTGTCCAGTTCGCCGCCGAAAACAAGGTGCAGCAGTTGACCGTCTTTTTCGACCACGTTGTCGTTTTTCTTTTCACTCATGTGTGCTCTCCGCATCGAAGTGCTGCCTGAAGGCGGTTTCGTGCCCCTCTAATGGAGAAATCCACCGCTTTTCGCAAGGTTCATCAGTTTCGAATGATTGGAAATTCCCGATGCCAGCAGCGAATCTGAACGGATCACCGCCTGGTTGTATGTCAGCCGCCTGCCCTCGACATCGGTAAGCATACCCCCTGCAGCAGTCAGAACGAGATCGGCAGCGGCAAGGTCCCAGTCATGGGCGCCCGGTCGCGCAAAAGCCGCGTCGATTTCACCAGCCGCCACCATGGCAATGCGGTAGGCAAGGGATGGCACGAAGGGATGAACCTTCAGGTCCTTGCGATAGCGCTGCTCGATCAGCGCATTGAGCTTGCGCGAAGCGGTAACGGTCCGGATGCTGTCTGTTGCCAGTCGCGGCAAATCGGTGCCATTGAGGCGAGCCGGCCCGTTGGCGAGGGCTGAAAACGTCCTGTCCATTGCCGGGCACTCAAGAAGAGCGGCAACCGGCCTGCCCTCCTCGACTATGGCGATGGAAATGCACCATTGCCTCCGGCCTTCGAGGAACCCCCTCGTCCCATCGATGGGATCGACCACGAAGGTGCGCCGCGCCGTGAGCCTTGCTGCATCATCCTCGGTTTCCTCCGACAACCAGCCATAGCCGGGACGGGCTTCCAGCAATGTGTGCCTCAAAAAATCATCGACGGCGAAATCGGCTTCCGAAACAGGGCTGTCTCCCTTCTTGGTCCAGACCTCGTTGGCGTGGGAAGGATCAAAATAGCGCATTGCGATCCGGCCTGCCTGGCGTGCGGTATCTTCAAGCAGCATCATGTCTTTGGCAATGTCGAGCAAGCGCTTACTTCCCGCCAATGGCCATGGCGTCGATCATCAGCGAGGGCGAATTGCGCGCGCCCCTGAATTCGAGGTCACTGAGCGGCACCATGCGCAGGAACATGTCCCTGAGGTTGCCCGCTACTGTGATCTCCGCAACCGGAAAGGTGATTTCGCCGTTCTCGATCCAGTAGCCGCTGGCGCCCTGTGAATAATCCCCCGTCACCATGTTGATGCCATGGCCGATGGTCTCGGTACAGTAAAGCCCGGTGCCGATCTCGCGCGCCATTTCATCGATGGTTTTTTCGCCGGGCGTTATCCAGGCATTGGTGGCGGAGGGCGCGGTGCCCGACCCCGAACGCGCAGCGCGGCCATTGGGCTCGAGACCCAGTTCGCGGGCAGCGGCCGAATCCAGCAGCCAGTGTTGCAGAATCCCGTCACTTACAAGTGTCATTGCCTCGGCGGGCAGGCCCTCGCCATCGAACGGGCGGGAGGCGAGCCCGCGCGGGCGGCGCGGATCATCCTCGATATTGATGCCGGCAGTAGTGACCTGTTGACCCATCCGGTCGCGCAGGAAACTGGTCTTGCGCACGATGGAATTGCCATTGATGGCACCCAGCAGCGCACCGAGAAAACTGCCGGCAACGCGGCGGTCGAAGATCACGGGCAAACTGCCGCTGGCCACCTTTTTCGGGTTCAATCGCCTGACTGCGCGTTCGCCAGCAGTGCGGCCAACTTCACTGACGGCGCGCAAATCCGCGCGAAACACCGCGGTGGACATGTCATAGTCGCGTTCCATCGCCTCACCTTCGCCAGCCAGCATGGCGGTGGACATGGAAAAGCCCGAACGGACATAATTTCCCGAGAATCCGTGAGATGTGGCGAGGACAAAGCCGGACGTGCCCCAGCCCGACGAGGCACCCATGGACTTGGCAACGCCGCTTACTGCAAGCCCCTCGGCTTCCAGCGCAAGCGCCTCCTGGCGCAATTCATCTGCGGTCGGCACGGTTTCATCGAGCATTTCGAGGTCGGGAAATTCTCTTGCAAGGCGATCAGGATCAGCAAGTCCCTTGGAAGGATCGACAGGCGATACCCTGGCCATTGCCACGGCGCGCTCGGCAAGCATGTCAAGGTCTGCGGGCTGGTTGGTGGAAATCTCGGCAACCTTCTGGTCGACAAATACCCGCAGCGAGAAACTGTCACCCTCGGCGCGCCCGGTGTTTTCCACCTCGCCGTCACGAACGGTGATACCGAGGGACTGGCCATTGGATACCGTCACGTCGCAGGCATCGGCGCCTGCCTTCAGGGCTGCCTGTACCAGCCTTGTGGCATCGCGTTCCAGTTTTTCAAGATCGATCAAGTACGTAATTCCTTTGTCAGCGTGCTGCACCATTCAGATAAGCCCGCACCGATAAGCACAGTTCGATAAGCACATGGTCCTTGTTGCTTCAAGACCGACAAAGCCGATTTAAGGCGGGAGGCGCGCAAGGACTGGTGCAGGCCATCATATGGTCCACATATGGGAAGCAGGCGCGATACTTCGAGGGAAAAAATTGTCCGCCCGGCATTCACCCAACAGGAACTCAAATTCCGGTACCGGCGGATTCAAGCAAAACTTCCGGCTCGATCTTCACGGGGAAGTTCACTGAACGGGCGATGAAACAGTAATGGTGGATTTCGGCGTGGATCGCCTCTGCCCTCGCTACATCGGCCCCCTCGCCAACAATGATCTTCGGGCGCAGTGTTGCTGAAACAAATCTTCCCCTGCCCGACGGCTCCATTTCGCCGACGGCTTCGGGTTCATCGCGATAGGACTGGACCACGATGCCGGCATCGGAACAAAGGTGCAGATACCACAGCATGTGACAGGACGAGACGGCGGCAAGCAGGAGATCTTCGGGATTGTATTTCGACCTGTCACCGCCCAGCAGGGGATCATTGGAACAGGCGACCACCGGTTTTCCCGGCCCGCAGAGGTTCCATGTCCGGTCATAGGCGCGATAGGCACTGGTACCGCTGCCCCGGTTGCCGGTCCATTCGACAATTGTAGCGTAGATATGCCGGCTGGTTTTCACTTGCTTCGTTCCGTTCGGGGCGATCCGAGTGTGTAACTTGCGCACTCTCGCAACCGCTCACATTTTTTTGATGTGGATAGCATTGAAACAGAACGGGCGCCTATACAAATATGTCATGTGCCTTTGGTTGATTGGCATATGCCGGTGCGAGTTGTCCCCCATGAGCGCCGGCAGCCATGGCGCACTATGCACCATGGAAATTGGTCGGGCTGCCTCGCCCTTTCCCCTACCCGCCGCGGGTGGGGCAGCCCCGAACCAATCCCCGAATAACCAGATTTCGGCAAAATCCGCTTCTGCGATTTTTTAATATGGCCGCAGCCGGGCTCCCCTTGTTTCGGACGTTTGCCAATGCAATGCTCCCGCCGAAACCTGATGATGGAGCACACTGGAAATGTCCGACCTTTCACCCGTCCTCGACCGGATCGATGCCGATCTCGACAGCGCGCTGGAGCGCCTGTTCGAACTGCTCAGGATAGAGAGCATCTCCACAGATCCGGCTTACAAGCCCAATTGCGCGCAGGCCGCCGACTGGCTGGTGAAGGATCTTCAAACCATCGGATTTTCCGCCAAATCCGTGAAGACGCCCGGCCATCCCATGGTTGTGGCCCATCATCACAAGGCTGATGGCGCGCCAACCGTGCTCTTTTACGGTCACTACGATGTACAGCCGGTTGATCCGCTCAACCTTTGGGACAGGCCGCCCTTTGAACCTGCCATTGTGACTTCGCAAGACAAGGGAAAAGGCAAGAACAGGAAAGCCGGGACAAAACAGATTGTCGGGCGCGGCTCTGCCGACGACAAGGGCCAGTTGATGACGTTCGTGGAAGCCTGCCGTGCCTGGAAAAGGGAAACGGGTAATTTGCCGCTAAACGTGACCATCCTGTTCGAGGGTGAGGAAGAATCCGGCTCACCCTCGCTGATTCCCTTCCTCAAGAAATACAAGGATGAATTGAAGGCTGACCTGGCGCTGGTTTGCGATACGGGCATGTGGGACCGGGACACGCCGGCAATCGCCACCGCCCTGCGCGGTCTTGTTGGTGAGGAAGTCACCATCCAGGCGGCAGACATGGACCTCCATTCGGGCATGTACGGCTCTGCAGCGCGCAATCCGATCCATCTGCTGGTGGAAATTCTCGCCCAGTTGCGCGACAAGAACGGCAAGGTCACATTGCCCGGCTTTTACGATGATGTTCCGCCTGTTCCCAGGAAGATCCTGAAGCAGTGGGACGGCCTTGGCTTTTCCGAAAAGGAGTTCCTCGGCGAAATCGGCCTGAAGATACCAGCCGGTGAAAAAGGCAAATCGGTTCTTGAAATGGTCTGGGCACGGCCGACCTGCGAGGTGAACGGCATTTACGGCGGCTATACGGGCGAGGGTTTCAAGACGGTCATTCCGGCCAGGGCCTCAGCAAAGGTTTCCTTCCGCCTGGTTGGAACGCAAAAGCCTGAAAAGATCCGCAAGTCGTTCCGCAAATTTGTCAAGGACCGGCTGCCTGCGGACTGCAAGGCCACCTTCGCAGAAGAAGGCGGCAGCCCCGCGATACAGCTGGATTACTCCATGAAGGAGCTTCAGACTGCCGCCAGGACCCTTGAAGCGGAATGGGGCAGGAAATGCGCGCTGATCGCCATGGGAGGTTCGATACCTGTTGTGGGCCAGTTCCAGAAGATCCTGAAAATGGAATCCCTGCTGATCGGGTTTGGCCAGGATGATGACCGTATCCACTCGCCCAACGAGAAATATGAATTGTCGAGCTTCCACAAGGGCGCACGGTCATGGGCGCGCATCCTGCAGGCGCTGGCCGGCTGAGGAACAGGCGCAGGCGCGTTAGCGCGGCGCAGCCTCTTCAAAGAACCGCGCGGCCTCGGCAGTGATGCCGCGCTGAAAAAGATCATTGTGCCCGGCTCCCTCAACGAGCCTGAACAGGGTTTGCGGCGGGGCGGCGTCGTGCAGCGCCCTGCCATGGCTGACCGGCACCACGCCATCCCTGTCACCATGGAAAATGATCATTTCCTCCTCGATGAACCCAATCTTTTCGTCTGAGGGAAAGGGGTGCCTGAGGAAGGGCCGCAGGGGCAGGACCGGATAGCGGGCCTGCGCCACATTGAGCAGGGTATCGAAGGGCGACAGAAGCGCCACCCGCGCGGCCTCGCGATTTTCCGCAACATGGATTGCCATGGCCGCGCCCAGCGAATGGCCATAAAGATGGATCGGTGCATCGGTACGCTCGCGCAGGTGATCGAAAGCGGCAAGGGCATCGGTATACAGGCCATCCATTGACGGGCTGCCCGTACTGCCATTGTAGCCGCGATATTCAGCCAGCAGAACGCCAAAGCCTGCATCGGCGAAGACCATCGCTTCGGGCAAAATCTGAACCACATCCCCGCCATTGCCATGGAATGCAATGACCCAGGCTTCGCCCACTTTGGCCTCGTGTTGCAGGAGATTCAACGTCTCGCCATCGCTCGTGACAAGTTCGAGCGGAAGGAAGCCGGATGCGGCAGAAGGGGCAGGCTTTACCGGTGGCACGGGAAAAATCATGCCATCCTGGTTCACATACAAAAAGCCAAGCGCCGCACACCAGAGCGCAAAGGCAATGCCGACCGGTACAAGCAGGAAGCGAATGATGGTTTTCATTCGCCCCTTATCGGGCCTTATTCTGCCGGATGCAATGCTGCGCGCGTTGTCGAAGACTTGCGGTCGATATGGGCCCATTGGGGCCGGTGGAACAGGAATTTTCCATAACCCGTCCACTGCACGATCATGTAGAGCACAACAGGTCCGGCTGCCGCGACCACCATGACGAGGGCCGAAACGGTACCTATATCGAGGAATGGCGCGAATTTCATCAGGATTGCCCTGCTGACTGCCATGGGCAGGAAGAAGGCCAGATAGATGACGATGGAATTGCGGCCGCAATATTCGAGCCATCCTGCCCAGGGAAGCCGGGATATGAGCACTGATGCGGCAATGATGGCAAAGGCGCCCGCACAGCCAAGAGCCAGCGATAGCACCGGCAGGTCAGCGAAGGAGTGCACGCCGGCAAATCCGCCGGTTGGCGCAAATACCACCAGTGCGTTGACAGTAGCCCAAGCCGGCAGGATCAAAAGCGAAAACCCGCGGTTTGCGCGAACCCAGTCGGCCAGATCGAAAATCCGGGCAGCCAGCATGTAGCCGATCAGGAAATAGACATAGCGGGCGGCAAATTCGTCGATCATCAGCCAACCGGTATGGATGGGCAGCGCTTCGAGGAGAGCTGCACCCGCGAGCACCAGCATCCATGGCAGGCCCTGCAGCAGGCGCGTTACCACGAAAAACACCGGCAGCATGTAGATGAACCACAGGGTGCCGAAGGGCTGGATGAAACTGTAGGCATATTCACCCAGCAACGCTGTCAATGGCAGGCTTTCGAGCGCCGGCAGGCCTGCAGCCGCCATGGTAGGCGTGAGGCCATCTGCCATCCAGCCGGGTGCCTTGAAGGCAAATTGTATGGTCACCCACAGGACATAGAAATAGAAGAAGTGCACGACCTTGCGGTCAAGGTAGCGGCGCCAGTTGCGCGCGATCACCAGGCCGAGGAAAAGGCCGGAAAGAACAAAGAAATCCGGCATGCGGAAGGGACGGGAGAATTCCACCACATAACCCATCCAGCCGGTGGCATCAGCCGCCTTTTCGACCCCGAGCGTGGAATGCATCATGACGACGAGCAGGATACAGATACCCTTTGCATAGTCGACCCAGTCGATTCTCTGGTCCTGCGGCCTTGCCGGTGCGTCGCCTCGCTGGAGACAGGTTGCGGTCAGGGCGTGCGGCGGCAGGCTTTCGGAAGTTCGAGGTGACGTCCGGGGCATGGCAGACTCCAGGTGTTGAGACGAGCACCCAGAATGCCAACAGACCGAGAACATACGGTTAGCAAAACCGTTCAAATTTTAACGAATTGTACCGAAAGCGGACAAATCCGGTTGAAAGGTGAATTCTGTCGTTCCGGTTTACCCCCCATTAAATAGCCTCATTTACACTTCAGTCACCCGATTGATCAAAAATCAGAAAACTCCATACAGCCATGGCCGGAAGAAACACGACACGCCGCACAAACGGCGCACGGCCCGATCGGGCAGACCAGCGCATAGAGCCGAGTTTCGATGACGGTGACCGCTCGGGGCTTGGCGGCATGCGGGTTGCGGCGGAAGACCGCGCCGTTGCCAATGCACGAAATGCCGGACCCCGCAGAGCCAACGGCGGCTTTGGCAATGCATCGGATGGCACATCCCGCTCATCGCGAGGCAGGGAAAAATCCAGATCCAGACCTGAGAAGCGCAGGAAGCCGGCAAGAAGCGGCGGATCGGGTGGCGGGCTTTTCTGGTTCTTTCGAAAAACCTTCTACTGGTCATTCGTTGTCGGCATCTGGGGCGCGATCATCGTCAGCGGCATTATTGGCTGGTATGCTCTTCAGCTTCCGTCATCGGCCAGCTGGAAGGTGCCCGACAGGCCACCCAATGCCCGCATTGTTTCGGTTGATGGCGAATTGATTGCCAATCGCGGGGCAACCGGCGGCGCTGCAATGGGGCTGGAGGAAATGTCCCCCTATATCCCGATGGCCGTCATTGCGATCGAGGACCGGCGATTCAAATCGCATTTCGGCATTGATCCCATGGGCATCTCGCGAGCCATGGCCGCGAACCTGATGGCCGGACGGCTGGTACAGGGCGGCTCAACCCTGACGCAACAATTGGCCAAGAACCTCTTTCTCGAACCCAAACGCGACATTGGCCGGAAAGTCCAGGAAGCGATCCTCGCCCTGTGGCTGGAAAGCAGGTTCACCAAGGATGAAATTCTCGAACTGTATCTGAACCGGGTCTATTTCGGCTCCGGTGCCTATGGTGTGGACGCTGCCGCGCGGCGCTATTTCAACAAGTCCGCGCGTGATGTGAACCTCGCAGAATCAGCGCTTTTGGCGGGACTTCTAAAGGCGCCTTCCACCCTCTCGCCTGCCCGCAACCCAAAGGGTGCGGAGGAACGGGCGCAGGTCGTACTCGGCTCGATGCGCCGTGCGGGTTTTGTAACCGATGGCGAAGTTGCGACCGCACTTACCCAGGAAGCCAGGAAGGCCAAACGCTACTGGAGCGGTTCCGAGCATTATGCTGCCGATCTCGTGATGAAGGAACTGCCTGCGTTGATCGGGGAAATGCGCTCCGATATCCGTATCGATACGACGATTGACCTCGACCTGCAGAAAAGTGCCGGAAAAGTGATCCGCGAGGCCATTGAACAGGACGGCAAGAAACTGGATGTCAGCCAGGGTGCGCTTGTCGCGCTGGACGGTATCGGCGCGATCCGTGCCATTGTAGGTGGCAGCGAATATGCCGACAGCCAGTTCAACCGGGCATCCGAGGCAAAGCGCCAGCCGGGATCGGCGTTCAAGCCTTTCGTTTATCTTGCCGCGATCGAACAGGGGCTCAATCCCGATACGGTTCGCGTCGACCGTCCGGTCAAGATAGGCAATTGGCGGCCGGAAAACTATGACCGCAAGTATCGCGGTCCGGTGACCCTTTCCGAGGCGCTTTCCAACTCGCTCAACACAATCGCTGCCCAGATGGTTGCCGAAGTCGGCGCGGGCAATGTGATCAGCTCTGCCAAAAAGGTCGGCATACGTTCGGACCTTGTAAAGAATGCCTCGATAGCGCTTGGCACTTCGGAAGTGTCACTCCTTGAACTGACATCGGCCTATGCGCCCTTTGCCAATGGCGGCTATCTGGCCGAACCCTACATCATCAAGCGGGTGACCACGCTTGATGGCGAAATCCTCTTTGAGCGAAACGGCTCGAACGCTCCCCAGGTGCTTTCCTCGCCCCAGGTCGGGATGATGAACGAGATGCTGCGTAGAACCGTGGAAGAAGGCACCGGCAAGGCTGCCCGCATCGCAGGTTGGGAAACTGCCGGCAAGACCGGCACAACGCAGAATTTCCGTGATGCGCTTTTCGTCGGTTACACCAGCAACCTCGTCACCGGCGTATGGTTCGGCAATGATGATGGAACCCCGACCAAAAAAGTCACCGGCGGAAACCTGCCCGCAAAGACCTTTGCCGCCTTCATGGAAACGGCACACAAGGGTGTACCGGTTGCAACGCTTCCCGGGTTTTACCTGCCGCAGACCGTGAACGTGGTTCCGGTGCCGAGCCCGCGCACCAATCGCGGGATCGTCGTCACCAACAACAACCAGCTTGAATCTTTTGACAGGGCCCCTGTTGGCAGCCAGCCGGTTGGGCAGAACCGCCGGCCGCTTTCGGAAATGGCGACCGGCAGCACTCCGCGGCCCGGCGGAAATGTCGGCGAAACAGGCGCCGACAAGCCATCGAGCATACTGGATCTGTTGTTCGGCGGCTAATGCCGCCGACCGGTCAACCCTGCACGATCAGTCCAGTGAGGGAATGCGAAGGACCTGGCCGGGATAGATAAGGTCCGGATCCTTGAGCATCGGCTTGTTCGCTTCGAATATGACCGTGTATTTGGATCCCTTGCCCTTGCCATAGGCGGCTTCGGCAATCTTCCAAAGATTGTCGCCCTTTTTCACCGTGACGAATTTCGGCTCGGCCGGTTCATCCGGCACGCTTGCATCAGCAATCCTGATCTCGCTGGCCTCGACCTTCGAGACCCCCATCGTGTTGCCGATGGCGATCACAGCCTTTTCGAAGATCGACTGGTCGGCAACCTCGCCCTTGATGATCGCCTTGTCGCCCTCGACTTCGACCCGGAGCTTGTCAGTGCCCAAATCATAGCTGTCGAGTTCCTTTTTCAGGCTCTCGGCATCAGGTGCCTCATCATCGCCAATGCCAAGCTTCTTGCCAACCGACTTCACGAAATCGAAAATGCCCATATGCGTTCCTCCTGGGTGGATGTTTGTTGCCGACAGTCTGCGAATTACAGCCCGAAATGTCCATGCAACAATGAAGGATACACAACAAAAAACGCGGCAGGAGAACCCGCCGCGTTCAGGAGAGGCAAATCGGACCCCGACTTATTCGGCAGCCTGAAGCTGAATGTTGGCTGCAGCCAGGACCTCGCTGTCCACATGGTTCTCGAACTTTACGAAATTCTCGCGGAACATTGCGACCAACCGTGCAGCCTGCGCGTCATAGGCAGCCTTGTCAGCCCAGGTGTTGCGCGGATCGAGGATTGCATCATCGACGCCCTCAATGGAAACCGGCACTTCAAACCCAAAATTCGCGTCGGTGCGGAACTCGGCATCATTGAGACTGCCATTGAGCGCGTCGGAAAGCATCTTGCGGGTTGCCTTGATCGGCATGCGGCGCCCAACGCCATAGGCGCCACCGGTCCAGCCGGTATTGACCAGCCAGCAGGTGACATCGTGCCTGGCGATCAGTTCGCGCAGCAAATTGCCGTATTCGGAAGGATGGCGCGGCATGAAAGGCGCACCAAAACAGGTGGAGAAGGTGGCTTCGGGTTCGGTCACGCCCTTTTCGGTACCGGCAACCTTCGCTGTGTAACCTGAAAGGAAATGGAACATCGCCTGGGCCGGGGTCAGCCGGGAAATGGGCGGCAGCACGCCGAAGGCATCGGCGGTCAGCATGATGATGTTCTTTGGGTGGGGCGCACGCCCGGTTGCCGACGCGTTGGGAATGAAGTCAAGCGGATAGGCGCAACGGGTGTTTTCGGTCAGCGAACCATCGTTGAAATCGGGTATGCGGTTTTCATCGAGCACGACGTTTTCAAGCACGGTGCCGAAACGCTGGGTCGTGGCATAGATCTCGGGTTCTGCTTCCTGCGAGAGGCGGATGGTCTTGGCATAGCAGCCGCCCTCGAAATTGAAGATGCCATCCTCGCCCCAGCCATGCTCATCATCGCCGATCAGCGTTCGCGAGGCATCGGCAGAAAGCGTTGTCTTGCCGGTGCCGGAAAGGCCGAAGAAGACCGCGGCATCGCCGTCGCTTCCCAGATTGGCCGAGCAATGCATGGGCATGACGCCTGCTTCGGGCAGCGAATAGTTGAGCGCGGTGAAGACCGATTTCTTCATCTCGCCCGCATAGGACGTCCCGGCAATCAGCACGACCCGGTTGACGAGGTCACAGGCAATGACAGTCTCGGTGCGGCATCCGTATCTTGCAGGATCTGCACGGAAACTGGGAAGATCGATGATCATCATGTCCGGCGCATAAGATGCCAGTTCGCTGACTTCCGGGCGGATCAGCAGGTTGCGGATAAACAGCGAGTGCCAGGCATATTCAGTAACGACGCGCGCAGCGATGCGAGTCGCAGGATCAGCGCCGCCATAAAGGTCCTGAACGAAAAGTTCACGGCCCTTTGCATGCTCGAGCATGTCGGCCTTCAACAGATCGAATGCCTCAGGCGTCATCGGCCTGTTGTTATCCCACCATATCGTGTCTTCGGTTTCGCTGCTGCGCACAACGAACTTGTCGGCAGCGGAGCGGCCGGTGTGCTGGCCGGTTTCGACGACGAGTGCGCCACCGGCTGCAATTTGGCCCTCGGAGCGAGAGATCGATTCCTCATACAGCCTTGGCGCAGCATAGTTCCAGTAGACAGCCTGCTGGCCGGAAAAACCGAATGCCGTCAGATCGTGGTTCTGGTTGAAAACGCCAAGCTGCTTCATGTCACTCTCCCGCGCTACCGCGCACCGAAAACAAAACGGAACATACAAACCAGCTGTTGCTGCATTGCCGAGCCGTCAAACCTGCATTGTTCTTCATTCGAAGAAAGATATGCCCCCCGAGGTCGGCCGCATCAACGGCCTACACGCTGCAAACGCGGGTCGCAGGGTGGGGTTCCATACTTCAAAAGCGCATTGCGAACAATTAATGCGGAAGAATAATTCAAACATATCAGTTAAATAATCGATTTAAAATTTTTAAACGATTGAAATGGAGCAGCCCTTTCCGGCATCAGTCATGTCGTTGAAAGTGCATAGTTTTTCGCCTGCATTGTCTTCATTGACGTCAATCCCTACCTTCCTGTCAGGATTGTGATGTGTCACAATTTGTGCGCATTTTTGAAGAAATAGGCGCAAAGACATATTTCAGTTCACACTACCCGGCACCACTTTCCCGGTTCAGGAGGTAATGCTGGCCCGGTTCAGGAGATAATGATGGCGACAATTGCCCTGGTCGATGATGACCGCAATATTCTGACTTCCGTTTCCATCGCCCTTGAGTCCGAGGGCTACAGGGTGGAAACCTATACAGATGGAGCATCGGCCCTGGACGGGCTTCAGGCCCGTCGGCCGGATCTTGCAATCTTCGACATCAAGATGCCGCGCATGGACGGAATGGAACTGCTGCGGCGCCTGCGCCAAAAATCCGATCTGCCGGTGATTTTCCTGACTTCCAAGGATGACGAGATCGACGAGTTGTTCGGCCTGAAAATGGGTGCCGACGATTTCATCAAGAAGCCATTTTCGCAGCGCCTGCTGGTTGAGCGGGTCAAGGCCGTGCTTCGACGGGCCAGTGCAGTTGGCGAAACCGGCACACGGACCGGTGGCGCCAGCGAGGCAAAGCTGCTGGAACGCGGCCACCTCGTGATGGACCAGGAGCGCCATACCTGTACCTGGAAGGGAAAACCGGTCACACTGACGGTTACCGAATTCCTCATTCTCTACGCGCTGGCGCAGCGCCCCGGCGTCGTCAAAAGCCGTGACTCGCTGATGGATGCCGCCTATGATGATCAGGTCTATGTCGATGACCGCACCATCGACAGTCACATCAAGCGGCTTCGCAAGAAGTTCAAGATGGAAGACGACGATTTCGAGATGATCGAAACGCTTTATGGTGTGGGTTACCGGTTCCGCGAGGCCTAGGACAACTGCCTGCCTTGCAGGCTGGAGGCAGGAGGCCTGTCTTGCCGGCTGGATGACGGAAGCCCGGTCGGCGCGTTACTGGAGCATGAATGGAGCTCGGCTCTCGCAAAACACCTGATCCTGAAGATGCCGGCAGCGACAGTGACGTCGATACCGGTCAGGACTCCCGTTCGTCATCGACTGTGCCGCGGGATTTTGCAGGCCAGAATATCTCCGGGAACGACGAACCCGCCCCGCATAAGGCTGCGCCTGCAAGCCGGGGCGGACTTCTGCATGTCGGGCGGCGTGTCGGCCAGTTGATGTTCTCCTCGCTTACACGGCGAATTGTCTTTCTCAATCTCTCTGCCCTTGCCGTCCTCTTGTCAGGCATCCTCTATCTCAACCAGTTTCGCGAAGGACTCGTGGAAGCATACAAGGACAGCCTTGTTGCCCAGGGCAAGATCATAGCAGGCGCCATCGCCGCATCCGCCACCATCGAGACAAATGCAATCACCGTTGATCCCGACAAGCTCCTGGAACTGCAGGCCGGCGAAAGCACCGCTCCGCGCATCTCCTCGCTGGATGACCTTTCCTCGCCGATTGACCCGGAAGTGGTGGCGCCCTTGCTGCGCACGCTGATCGAACCCAACCGGACACGAGCCAGGGTCTATGATCCGGACGGCGTGCTGATCCTTGATTCCAAGTTCCTGTACGCCGGTGGCCAGGTGCTGCGCTATGACCTGCCGGGCATAGACGGCGAGGGCGAAGGCAATGACGGCATGATCTCGCGGATCGGCAACTTCCTCAACCGGATGCTGCAGCGACGCGACCTGCCAATCTATCAGGAGCATCCCAATAGCGGGATCAATTACCGCGAAGTGGTTTCCGCTCTCACAGGCCAGACATCAACGGTCGTGCGGATGACGCCTAAGGGTGAGCAGGTAATTTCTGTCGCGGTGCCCGTACAGCGCCTGCGGATCATTTCCGGCGTGCTGCTGCTTTCCTCCCAGGGCAATGAGATCGACCAGATCGTGACACAGGAACGGCTTGCGATCCTGCGCATTTTCCTTGTTGCCGCGATCGTGCTGATTGTCCTGTCTGTCCTGCTGGCGAGCACGATTGCCAATCCGCTCAGGCGCCTTTCGGAAGCGGCAAACCGGGTTCGCCGCGGCGTCAATGCACGTGAGGAGATTCCCGACTTCTCCAGGCGTCATGACGAGATCGGCACGCTTTCAGGTTCCCTTCGCGCGATGACCGATTCGCTCTATTCGCGCATTGAGGCGATCGAGAAGTTCGCCGCCGATGTCAGCCACGAGTTGAAAAACCCGCTGACTTCTCTGAGGAGCGCTGTCGAAACCCTGCCGCTTGCGAAAACACCGGAAACCCAGAAACGCCTTCATGATGTGATCCAGCATGATGTGCGGCGGCTCGACAGGCTGATCACCGACATTTCCGACGCCTCGCGGCTGGATGCGGAACTTGCGCGCGAAAAGGCCGAGACGGTTGATCTGGCGCAGGTCGTGCGAAACATCATCTCGATGTCGAGCGATGTGCCGGTGGGCAAGGACAATGTCGCCTTCAGGCTGGATATAGATCCGCGCGGAGCAACGGGCGACGGCTATCTGGTTAGCGGCCACGAGGACCGGCTGGCCCAGGTGCTGATCAATCTGGTCGACAACGCCCGCTCTTTCGTTCCGCGGGGGGCAGGCGAGATTGCCGTCAGGCTGCGCCGCAAGGACAAGAAAATCGAATTGCATGTCGTTGACAATGGTCCGGGAATCCCGGCCAACAAGGTGGAACGGATCTTCGAGCGTTTCTATACCGACCGTCCCGAATCCCAGGGCTTCGGGCAGAATTCCGGACTTGGCCTGTCGATTTCCCGCCAGATCATCGAGGCCCATGGCGGCACGATGACGGCTGACAATCGCAGGGATGGCATAAGCGGCGCGGTTTTCACCATAACCCTGCCGACCATGACGTCGCAAAGCGGCAATGGCAGGCAGCAACGACGACGGCAAAGACGGGAGTCATAGCAGGATCGCGATGGTTGAGGGCGAAACCAGCAAAGCAGCGCAGGGACACAATTACCACGCCTGTGCCATCGAAATCGCAGGCATTGGCCTCCTTGTCGAGGGCCGGTCAGGTTCAGGAAAGACATCCCTTTGCCATGGCCTGATCGATCATTACATCAAACTGGGGGTGCCGGCGATATGGGTCAGCGACGACCAGGTGCTGCTTGATGTCAGGAATGGTGATTTTGTGGCGAATGCCCCTGCCCCGATTGCGGGCAAGGCCGAACTGTACGGTCTCGGCATTGTTGACGTACCCTACAAGGATGCAACATGGATCGCGCTGGTCGTGCGGCTCATGGATGACAGGGCAATCGAGCGCATGCCCGAGCTTTGCCAGGCAGACTTCAGCCTGTGCGGCGGAAAAGTCAGCCTGCCGCTGATCGAAGTGCCTGAACGGCACGAAAACCAGTCCATACGGCTGGTGTCGACCGTGCTTTCGCGCATGTACAGTATTGGAACCGGTAACAAAGGCAACAATCAGTCAGGAAACAGTCCGGGCTTGGGGTTGCACCCCGGCAAGAATCCATGAAAATGAGCTTTCCCGGAAACGAGGCAGAAACCGCATGATCGGAATAGTTATGGTAACCCATGGCCAGTTGGCCCATGAGTTTCAACTGGCTGTGGAACACGTGGTAGGTGCGCAGCGCCTCATGGAGACCATCGCCATAGGACCGGATGATGACGTTGAAAAGCGCCGCCAGGACATTCTCGATGCCGTTGCCACGGTAAATGAGGGCGACGGGGTCATCATCCTGACCGACATGTTCGGCGGCACTCCCTCCAACCTTGCCATTTCCGTGATGCAGGAAGGCGTGGTGGAAGTGATCGCGGGGATCAATCTTCCCATGCTGATCAAGCTGGCCTCGGTTCGCGAGGACGCCAATATGGCTGCTGCGCTTTCCGCTGCCCAGGAGTCGGGCCGCAAATACATCAATGTCGCCAGTGCCCTCCTTAACGGTGACTGATCGAATGAGTGAAGGGGAGGATACCAGCCGGGTCATCAAGATCATCAACAAGCGCGGTCTGCATGCGCGTGCGTCTGCAAAGTTCGTGAAATGTCTTGAGCAGTTTGATGCGGAGGTTCGCGTCTCCAAGGACGGCCATGTAGTCGGGGGAACGTCGATCATGGGCCTTATGATGCTGGCTGCCAGCCCTGGCAGCGCCATTCATGTATCAGCCAGCGGCCCGCAGGCGGCAGAGGCGCTTGAAGCCATAGAGCAACTGGTCGAAGAGCGCTTCGGCGAGGAGGCCTAGGCGCCAGAAGTGCTTCAGGAAGCCAGATCGGCCACCAGCGCGTCGAGTACCATCGAGCCCGCCATTGTGGCACGCAGCCGCCCCGCTTCACTCTCTTCCAGCAGTCCGTCGTGCCTGAGGTCCCGGATCTTTGCCGGATTGATCTCATGGCCGGCAATAGCCTGATAGCGCGCCGGATCAATACCTTCGCGCAATCTCAGGCCCATGATCAGGAATTCATCTGCCGCCTCGATGGAAGACAGAAACTCCCTTTCCTTCATGCCCTGGCCGTCGACCATGGCCTTCTGCCACCAGATTTCCGGATTGCGCTCACAGGCAGTGGCCAGCTTGCGGCCATTGACTGTCAGGCGGCCATGGGCACCCGGACCAATACCCGCATAGTCGTGGTAACGCCAATAGATGAGGTTGTGCTCCGAGCCCTGGCCCGGTGCAGCATAATTGGAGATTTCATAAGATGGCAGGCCGTGACGCCTGGTGATCGCATCGGTCAGTTCATACAGGTCCGCTGCCTGGTCGAGGTCGGGAATGTTGATGCGGCCCTTGCGATGCAGGTCGAAGAAGGGCGTGCCCTCCTCGATGGTCAACTGATAGAGCGAGAGATGGTCTGCGGCCAGGGCGATCGCCTCTTCCAGTTCGCTTTCCCATTGTTCGCCAGTCTGGTCGGGCCGTGCATAAATCAGGTCGAAGGAAAGGCGGGGGAAGATTTCCCTCGCCAGCGCCACTGCCTGCCTTGCCTCGTCAGCACTGTGCAGGCGGCCGAGAAACCGCAACTGGGCATCATCAAGGGACTGCACGCCGAGCGAAACGCGGTTGATCCCGCGCTGGCGATAGCCCTTGAAGCGCCTTGCCTCGACGCTGGAAGGATTGGCTTCAAGGGTGATTTCCGCATCGGCATCAATGGTCCAATGGCTCGCAATCGCATCGAGGATACGCCCGGCTGTATCAGGCTCCATCAACGAGGGCGTGCCACCGCCAAAGAAGATCGAGGTTACCCGGCGCGAGGGGGCAAGTTCCGCCATATGGGCGATTTCCCGCTCATAGGCGGTAACGAATACCTCCTGGTCCACCGGCTTGTGACGGACATGGGAATTGAAGTCGCAATAAGGGCACTTGGCGGCACAGAAGGGCCAGTGGACGTAAACGCCGAAGGGATCGCCCGATTGGTAAAAGGCGGAAACGGTTTTCTCGACCAGTTCCATTCTTCAGGCCGTCTTCAGGCCGGATGGCTCCAGCAATTGCGCGGACAATTTGGCGAATGCGCGTGAGCGGTGCGACAGGCCAAGATCGGCCCGGCCGGCCTCGCGCTTTGGCGGCAGGCCGTGCTTCTGTTCAGAACTCATTTCGCCAAAGGTCAGTTCATGGCCGTCGGGCAGAAAGACCGGATCGTAACCGAATCCGTGTATTCCGCGTGGCGGCCAGACGAGTGTTCCCTCGACTTCACCGCGAAAATATTCGGCATGGCCATCGGGCCAGCAAAGGCAGAGGACCGCCACGAAACGCCCGCTGCGCTTTTGTGGTGCGGAGGCGCCCTTTTCCTGCAAGGCGGCTTCGACTTTCTGCATCGCCATGGCGAAATCGCGGCCCGAGCCGTCTTCCTTTTCGGCCCAGTCCGCAGTGTAGACACCTGGCGCGCCATCAAGGGCGTCAACGCAAAGCCCCGAATCATCAGAAAGTGCGGGAAGGCCGGTTGCCAGCGCCGCGACATGCGCCTTGGTATAGGCGTTCGCTTCGAAGGTCGTGCCGGTTTCCTCCGGTTCGCTCAAACCGTATTCAGCGACAGATTTTGCCGACAGCCCGTAGGGTTCGATCAACTCGTTGATCTCGGCCACCTTGCCGGCATTGTGGCTGGCAACGACAATCTCGCGGCTATCTAGCAATCTCATTACAGGTTTCCGTATTGCTGGTGCCAGTTCGACTGATCAGCCGTTCTGCAGCCTTACCAAGTCGGCGATACCGCTCTTTGCAAGTGCCATCAGCGCGCTGAACTCGTCTTCGCTGAACGGCTTGCCTTCCGCCGTTCCCTGAATCTCCACGATGCCCCCAGAGCCGGTCATGACGAAATTGGCATCGGTTTCAGCAGCTGAATCCTCAAGGTAATCAAGATCGAGTACCGGGGTACCCTCATATATCCCGCAGGAGATTGCCGCAACATTGTCTTTGAGAACATGGTCCTGAACCATGCCGCGATGCTTCATCCAGCCAATGCACTCCTTCAGTGCAACATAGCCTCCGGTGATGGCAGCAGTACGCGTGCCGCCATCAGCCTGGATCACGTCGCAGTCGACCGTGATCTGGCGCTCGCCAAGCGCTTCAAGATCGACAATGGCGCGAAGCGAGCGGCCGATCAGGCGCGAAATTTCCTGTGTGCGGCCCGACTGCTTGCCTGCAGTTGCCTCGCGGCGCATCCGGTCATGGGTCGAACGCGGCAGCATGCCATATTCTGCGGTGACCCAGCCCTTGCCGGCACCGCGCAACCATGGTGGCACACGCTCCTCCAGCGAGGCAGTACACAGGACATGGGTATTGCCGAACTTGATAAGGCATGAACCTTCAGCGTGCAGAGAGAAGCCGCGCTCAAGGGAGATGTCACGCATTTGATCGGCTTGGCGTTTTGAAGGGCGCATGATTTTCCTTTTTGGGGCTGTCTGGCAAACTCCGCTACGATTTGCAGCGTTCGTCATTGTTGAAGCGGGGCGGTCCGCTGGGCTTTCATTGGGCTTGTAGAGGGATTTGGGATCAAGAGCAAGAAACTGTCGAGCACTTTCAATAGATTAGCTGAGATCAGCCGGAAATTTCTGCCGGAGCACTAGCGGCGGGTGGCAAACGGAGCGGGGCTTTGCAAGGTGCTTCAAGCCGTCTTATATATGACAAGGGACAAGCATTTCCCACTGGAAGTCAGGCATGAACAAGGCAACCCGGCCCGGCAAGGACAGTCCGCGCCCCGGCTCTGAAATCGTCAATGATCTCGACAAGCGCTCGCGCGATGTCTTCCGCAGGATAGTCGAGAACTATCTGGAGACCGGTGAGCCACTCGGATCGCGCGTCCTGTCGAAGGGCTTCAGCGAAAGCCTTTCAGCAGCATCAATCCGCAATGTGATGGCAGATCTGGAAGACCTCGGCCTTGTCTATGCGCCGCATGTGAGCGCCGGACGATTGCCGACGGAAACGGGGCTGAGGTTCTTTGTCGACAGCTTTCTGGAGATTGGCGATGTGACACGCGAAGACCGCGAATCCATCGATGCGCAGGTGCGCGCCAGCGGCGACGGTCGCAATATGGATATGCTCCTCACCGAGGCGAGCCAGATGCTGTCAGGACTGACGCGCGGCGCGGGACTGGTCGCCAGCGCCAAGCAGGATTTGCGGCTCAAGCACATAGAATTCGTCCGCCTTGAACCGACCAAGGCACTGGTGGTGATTGTCGGGGAAAACAGCCAGGTGGAAAACCGCATCATCAACCTGCCGCCGGGCGTGACCAGTTCCTCGCTGGTCGAGGCCACCAATTACGTCAATGCCAAGATTGCCGGAATGACGCTGGGCGAGGCCAGGCGCCAGATGGAGCGCATGCACAACGAGACGAGGGCAGAACTCGACACGCTGGTGCAGCAACTGGTGGATGAGGGCATCGCTATCTGGGCAGGATCGGTTGAAAGCGAACCCGGCCGGATCATTGTCTCGGGCCATGGCAACCTGCTTGCCGACCTGAAGGCAAAGGAAGATCTCGAGCGGGTCCAGCGGCTTTTCGATGAACTGGAAGCGCGTGAAAGCCTGATCGGCCTTCTCAATCTGGCGGAAGAAGGCGAGGGCGTGCGCATCTTCATCGGTTCGGAAAGCCGCCTGTTCTCCCAGTCCGGCTCATCCCTGATCGTGGCACCCTACAAGGACCGCGAGCAACGGGTGATCGGTGCACTTGGCATAATCGGCCCGACGCGGCTCAATTATGCGCGTATTGTACCCATGGTGGACTACACTGCCCAGGTGATCAGCAAACTGGTCGCTCGCTAGCCTTGCCAGTGTCTGTGTCAGAGACTGCCTTGCACCATTGGCCGATTGCGTCATTCAAATCGCGCAATTCGCGCAAAGGGGTTGATTTTTGCCTCCCGACTCCTGATATCGGGCCGGAACAAGCGCCGGCAGTTCAATGCCCGCAATTTAACCAGCAGATGACAAGATGATGATGAACGACCCTCGCGAAGACATTCCCGAAGAATTCCTTGACGACATCGAGGATGCTGCAAATGAAATGGATGAGATGGAGCTGGCCGCAGATGCCGCAAAGGCCGGCTTCTCCAGCCCTACCGAATTTCTGGCTGCCGAAATCGAGAAACTGGAAACTGAAAAATCCCAGTTGAAGGACAATTACCTGCGTGCCCATGCAGAGATGGAAAATGTCCGCCGCCGCGCCGCCAAGGATGTCAAGGATGCCCGCGAATACTCGATTGCCGGTTTTGCCCGCGAGATGCTCGCGGTTGCCGACAATTTGCGCCGTGCCCTCGATGCCATTCCGCAGGAAAGCCGTGATGCAGGTGACAAGGGATTTGAAACGCTCATCGAAGGCGTTGAGATGACCGAACGCGCCATGATGCAGGGGCTGGAAAAATATGGCGTCAAGCGCATCAGCCCAGTCAATGAGCGGTTTGACCCCAACCTGCACCAGGCAATGTTCGAAATTCCCAACACCGATATCCCGAACAATACAGTGTTGCAGGTCGTGCAGGACGGCTTCGTGATAGGCGAGCGCTGCCTGCGCCCCGCCATGGTCGGTATCTCAAAAGGCGGACCGAAACAGGCTGCGCCGGCGGAAAACCCCGAGGCCGCAACCGAAAGCGCTGAGGACGGCGCGGAGGCATGACCCTGCTGATCACTTCCCAAACGGGGGTGTTTATCAGGATCTGCATTCCTTCGCCCATCACGTTTCACCGGATCTGATTTCCGCGTTTGCCGCAATCGCACATTGCCAACAGCCCGGCAAAGGCGGTATGGCCTCAACATGCTGAACTCGCCGATCGCGCCCTCGACCAAAGACCTGCCGGACCTCGCATTTCTGGAGCGGGGAATTGCCGATGTGCTTGACTTCTCCCGGAGCGAAGCTGCTTCGCCCGCAACGCGCGCCGAACTTCTGCAATGGCTGAAAGCGACCTACAAGGAAACCTCCGGCCTTTGCGAAGCGCTGCTTTTTGCCGATGGGGACGGTACAAAATGCGCCAAACGGCTGTCGGCTTTCCAGGACCACCTGATAACCGCGCTGTACAATTTCGCCACTCGTCACGTTTATGCCAGCAAGAATCCCTCCAGTGGTGAACGGCTCTCCGTCGCCGCTGTAGGTGGCTATGGGCGCGGCACGCTGGCTCCCGGTTCCGACATCGACCTGCTTTTCATCCTGCCCTACAAACAGACCGCCTGGTGCGAGCAGATCGTCGAATACATCCTCTATTTCCTGTGGGACATGGGCTACAAGGTTGGCCACGCGACCCGCAACCTCGATGAGTGCATTCGCCAGGCCAAGGGCGACATGACCATCAGGACCTCGCTTCTGGAGGCCCGGTTCGTTACCGGCGACGAGGAGCTATTCAAGGAGATGGAGAAGCGCTTCAACGATGAGATCGTGTCGAGGACCGCCAAGCAGTTCATTGATGCCAAACTTGCCGAGCGTGATGCCCGCCACCGCAAGACGGGTGAATCGCGCTACCTGGTCGAACCCAATGTGAAGGATGGCAAGGGGGGCCTGCGCGACCTGCACACGCTTTTCTGGATCGGCAAATATTATTACCAGGTGGACCGCCAGCGCGACCTTGTTGCGGCAGGCCTGTTTACTGCCGATGAATTCAAGCGGTTCAAGAAGGCCGAGAAGTTCCTGTGGACGGTTCGCTGCCACATGCACTTCCTTACCGGGCGCGCCGAGGAGCGGCTGAGCTTCGACATACAGCGCGATATTGCCACGCGGCTGAAATACATTTCCCGCGGCAGCCTGCTCGATGTCGAGCGCTTCATGAAGCATTACTTTCTCATGGCCAAGGAAGTGGGCGACCTTACCCTGATCGTTTGCGCCGAGCTTGAGGAGGAACAGGCCAAATCGGTTACCGGCATTAACGGGCTGATCCGCTCGATGCGGTTTCCGCGCCGCAAGATCAAGGGCTCTCAAGACTTCGTAGACGACTATGGCCGGATCAATGTGGCCGATGAGGAAGTCTTTGCCCGCGACCCGGTCAACCTGATGCGCCTTTACAAGCTGGCAGATGACAACGGTCTGGATATCCACCCCGATGCCAACTATCTGGTGACCAATTCGCTGAAGCTGGTGAACAAGGACCTGCGAAAGAACGAGGAGGCAAACCGCCTGTTTCTTTCGATCCTGACAACCCGCAACGGACCCGAACGCCTGCTGCGCAAGATGAACGAGGCAGGTGTGCTGGGCAAGTTCATCCCGTCCTTCGGCAGGATCGTCGCGATGATGCAGTTCAACATGTACCACCATTACACGGTGGACGAGCACCTCATCCGGGCTGTCGGTATTCTTTCCGATATCGAAAACGGCAAGATCAGCGAAGAGCATCCGCTTTCAGCCAATTTGCTGCCCTATATCGATGACCGCGAAGTGCTGTATGTGGCAGTGCTCATCCATGACATTGCCAAGGGCCGCAAGGAGGACCACTCGATTGCCGGTGCGCGCGTTGCAAGAGCGCTTTGCCCGCGCCTCGGCTTTTCAAGGGAGCGCACCGAACTGGTCGCCTGGCTGGTCGAGGAACACCTGACCATGTCGCTGACGGCCCAGTCGCGCGACCTTTCGGACCGCAAGACCATCGAGACATTTACCCAGGCCATGCAGAGTATTGAACGCATGCGCTATCTGCTGATCCTGACCGTATGCGATATCCGCGCTGTGGGGCCGGGCGTGTGGAATGGCTGGAAGGGCCAGCTGCTGCGCACGCTCTATTTCGAGAGCGAACCACTGCTTACAGGCGGCTATTCGAAGGCCGGACACCGCTCGCGGGTCGATGTTGCACGCGCAACCCTGGCCGCCAATATCGGTGACTGGCCGGAGGAGGACCGTGAAACCTATCTTGACCTGCTATACGGGCCCTACCTGCTGTCGACACCGCTGGAGACGCAAATCCGGCACATGAATTTCATTCGCAAGGCCGACCGGGACGGCCGGGAACTGGCGACCGACATTCATACACACCAGTTTGAGGCCTATACCGAAATCACTGTCTGGACGCCCGACCATCCCAAGCTGCTGTCGATTCTGGCTGCCGCCTGTTCTGCCGCCGGGGCAAACATTGTCAGCGCACGGATACATACGACACGGGACGGGCGGGCGCTTGACTCGATCCACATTCACCGTGAACACGAAAACGAGGTAGACGAGATTCGGCGGGCAAAGCGTGTCTGCGCCCTTATCCACCAGGCTCTGACCGGACAGGTGCGTCTGCAGGGCCTACTCGAGCGCCAGCACGGCTTCAAGCGCCGTTCCAAGGCGTTCTCGATCACGCCGGAAGTTTCGCTCAACAACGATCTGTCTGATGAATTCACGGTTCTGGAAATCAAGTGTCTTGACCAGCCGGGCATCCTGGCGGTCATTGCCTTTGCAATCGCCGAACTCAATCTCAACATCGTATCCGCACAGGTCGCAACTTTCGGGGAAAAGGCGATCGACAGTTTTTACGTGACCGACCTTCTTGGCGACAAGATTACGCTTGAGAGCCGCCACGCCAAGATCGTACAAAGCCTGACAGACGCCATCAAATCTGCTAGCGGCCAGTCGAAAAGCAGCAAGCAATCGCTTGCCCTGCCCGGCTGAACGCCGAAAACTCCTGCACCAGGAACCAAAATGGGCCTCCTTACAAAATTCTTTTCCGTCGGTTCGGCCACCATGGCCAGCAGGGTGCTGGGTTTTGTGCGCGAGGCGCTTATCGCCAATACGCTGGGTACCGGGCCGGTGGCGGATGCCTTTTATGCAGCCTTCCGCTTTCCGAACCTTTTCCGCCGCCTTTTTGCCGAAGGCGCCTTCAATTCGGCCTTTGTGCCGCTGTTTGCCAAGGAACTCGAAAAGGGCGGCAAGGAACAGGCAAGGGTATTTGCCGAACAGATCCTTTCGGTTCTGATCGTTGTACTCTTGTCGCTTAGTGCGCTGGCAATGATCTTCATGCCATTTCTGGTCGGCACGATCATTGCGCCCAAATTTGCAGACACTCCGGAAAAGTTCGACCTGACGGTCCAACTGGCACGGATCATGTTTCCGTTTCTGACGGCAATGTCGATTGTGGCGATGTTTTCGGGCATCCTCAACTCGTTCAGGCGGTATTTCCTGGCGGCGCTTGCCCCGGTCATCATGAACATTGTTTTCATTGCGGTTCTGTTGTTTGCCCGATGGCAGGGTGTGTCCGATGCAAATCTCGGCGTTGCGATGGCCTGGGGTGTAACCATCTCGGGCGTGCTTCAGATTGTTCTGCTGGCCTATGGCATCATGAAACAGGGCTTTCCGCTTTCCCTGCGGCTGCCGAAGGTCACACCATCGGTGAAGCGCCTGCTGATCCTGGCAATTCCAACGGCCATTGCCGGCGGCATTACCCAGATTAACCTGCTGGTTGGCCAGATCATTGCGTCGGCGCAGGATGGCGCGATTTCGGTGATGAATTATGCCGACCGCCTGATGCAGTTGCCGCTCGGGGTGATCGCCATTTCGATCGGTGTTGTCCTGCTGCCGGAACTCTCACGCGCGCTTGCAGCGGGGGACGCAAAGGAAGCATCCTACCTGCAGAACCGCAGTATCGAATTCGGGCTTGGCCTGACCATTCCTGCCGCAGTGGCACTGTTTGTCATGCCAGCGGCGCTGATTGCGCTTCTTTTCGAGCACGGTGCGTTTGACCGGGAGGCAACGCTGGTAACCGCATCGGTCCTCTCCGCGTTTGCCCTTGGCCTGCCGTCTTTCGTGCTGATCAAGATCTTCCAGCCGGCCTTCTATGCCCGCGAGGACATGCGCACACCGATGTATTATTCGGCTGCCAATGCGATAATCAACATCGCGCTCAGCCTCTATCTCTTCCCGCGCATGGGGGTGGCGGGCCTTGCCATTGCCACAAGCGTCGCCGGCTGGACCAATGCCGCACTTTTGGTGATCCATCTCTACTGGGGCGGCAAGTTCCGCATGGATGAGCGGACGGTGCGCAATACCGGCATCATATGCCTGGCAAGCATGGCAATGGCATTTGTCCTGCATTTCGGCCAGATATGGATCGGGCCGCAACTGCTCGATGGCGGCCTGTTCCAGCGCCTTGGATGGATAGCCGTTCTAATTTGTGCGAGCGGCATACTCTATTTTGCCCTTGTCATCGCAACTGGTGCCATTCCGCGCGCGCAGATGAACCGGATGCTCCGCCGCAAATAAGCCGGTGCCGCGTTATAGCCGCTTGAAATAAGATTGAGCCTCCGCCATAAGGCGCGCCAGCATATTCCCGCATCATGAAACCGGCCTTTACAGTGAATTCAGGCCCACAGGGCCACCGGGCCGCAAGAGAGCGACATGTCCCAGCCAACCAACCGCGTGTTTTCCGGCGTCCAGCCAACCGGAAATCTTCATCTCGGCAATTATCTAGGTGCAATCCGCAAATTTGTCGCGCTGCAGGAAAGCCATGAATGCATTTACTGCGTTGTCGATCTTCATGCGATCACCGTCTGGCAGGATCCGCGCGAGCTGATGCGAAACATTCGCGAGGTGACCGCTGCCTATCTGGCTGCCGGGATCGACCCGAAAAAGCACATCGTCTTCAACCAGAGCCAGGTTGCCCAGCATGCCGAACTGGCATGGGTGTTCAACTGCGTCGCGCGCATGGGCTGGCTCAACCGGATGACCCAGTTCAAGGAAAAGGCCGGCAGCAACCGTGAAAACGCTTCCGTAGGCCTGTTCTCCTACCCCACACTTATGGCTGCCGACATCCTGTTGTACCGCGCCACCCATGTGCCGGTCGGCGATGACCAGAAGCAGCATCTCGAACTGACCCGTGATATCGCTGCCAAGTTCAACAATGATTTTGCCGAACAGATTGCCGGTGCCGGGCATGACGGTGGATATTTTCCCATGACCGACCCGATCATCGAGGGACCGGCCACGCGCGTCATGTCGCTTCGCGACGGTTCGAAGAAAATGTCGAAGTCCGACCCGTCCGATCTTTCGCGTATTGTAATGACAGATGATGCCGACACGATTGCAAAGAAAATCCGCAAGGCCAAGACCGATCCTGCACCCCTGCCCGAAACGCTGGAATCGCTCAAGGAAAGGCCGGAGGCGGACAATCTGGTCGGGATTTACGCAGCGCTTTCGGAGACGTCGAAACTTGCCGTCATTGAAATGTTCGGCGGCAAGGAGTTTTCCGTATTCAAGCCGGCACTTGCGGACCTCGCGGTTGAAAAGATCGCTCCGATGACCGGCGAAATGCAGCGCCTGATGGATGATCCTGCCCATGTCGATGCCGTCCTGCGGGATGGTGCGGACCGGGCCAGGCATATCGCGGAGCAAACGATGCGCGAGGTCAAGGAGATCGTCGGGCTGCTTGC
>CAZIPH010000015.1:0-21247 GCA_964541115.1 uncultured Salaquimonas sp. | reverse complement strand
GGCCTGAATAATACCGGACTGGACAACAAGCCGGTCGCGCACACTGGCTTGCACCTGATTGCGCAAAGCACTACATACTGAACAATACTGTTTAGAACCATTCCAAATGGCCCTGTCGGGCGGAGGAAGCCCCATGTTTATCCAGACCGAAGTAACCCCGAACCCGGCCACGCTGAAATTCCTGCCCGGACGCACGGTGCTTGAAAACGGAACGGCCGACTTTGCCAGCCCGCAGGGGGCAGAGGTTTCTCCCCTTGCAATGCGCCTGTTCGAGATTCCCGGTGTTGCCGGCGTCTTCTACGGCCATGATTTCATTACCATCACCCGCGAAGAGCGCGAGGATGAGGGGTTTGACTGGGCGCATATGAAGCCCGCAATCCTTGGCGTGATCATGGAACATTTCATGACCGGCCAGCCGGTAATGGCAAAGGATGCCGTTGCACCGACCACCGGCGAGGAGTTTTTCGAGTCGGGCGATGAACATATCGTCGACACGATCAAGGAACTGCTCGATACGCGTGTGCGCCCTGCCGTGGCGCAGGATGGTGGCGACATAACCTTCCGCGGCTTTCGCGACGGGATTGTCTATCTGCACATGAAGGGCGCCTGTGCCGGCTGCCCCTCTTCCACTGCCACGCTCAAGCATGGCATCCAGAACCTGCTGCGCCATTTCATTCCCGAGGTAAGCGAGGTCGAAGCGGTCTGAACTCCGTTCTGACAGCTTCCCATGCGTCAAATTGTGTCGGGATCATGAACGCGCAAGGAATTCCAATGATACCATTTGTCTATATGTGGGCCGGGTTCCCGACCCCATATTGACCCAATGATCAGTCTTGCAATGGATACCGCCGGAAACGTATGTGCCGCCTGTCTGTATGACAGCGAGCGGGGACAGATTCTGGCCGAGGTTTCAGAGGAAATCGGGCGCGGCCATGCTGAAAGGCTGATGGGAATCATTTCCGACGTTCTGGCCGAGGCAAAGATATCCTACAATGACATCGACAAGGTTATTACAACAGTCGGGCCGGGAAGCTTTACCGGTATCCGGGTCGGCGTAGCCACGGCGCGCGGTTTTGGTGTCGGACTGGGCATACCCGTTGTGGGCGTTACCAACCTTGAAGCGGTGATGGCGGAGGCGCGCCAGAGCGGTCGGCATGACAGTGCCTGCCTGATGCTGGCGGTAATGGAAGCCGGTCGCGGTCATGCCTATGCACAGGCAAACTTCAAGACGGTGTTTGCCGATGCCAATGATCCTTTCATGGCATCGCTCGGGGACATCGCAAGCGCGGTCGGTGCAGGTCTTAATGGCCGGGCCGGCGAACTTGTGCTTTGCGGCGGCCAGGCAGAGGCGCTTGCAAGCGCAATGGACAGTCCGGTAACGATTGCCGATACTCCCCCGGCCCCGCGCATCAGCGTAATCGCCCATCTTGGGGCGGATCGCGAGGAAGGTTCCAGCAGGCCGGAACCACTTTACCTCAGAAAACCGGACGCCAAGCCCCAGCAAGGCTTTGCCGTGGAGCGAAAAGCCTGATAGCAGAGCGCAGTTTCAACTGGGTTCGTTCGAATGCTGGGCTGGTTCAGAAAAGACAATTCGCCTCCACTTGTCGCCGACATCGAACCGGCAGATCTGCCTTATTGCGCCGATATTCATGCCTCAAGCTTCGACAAGCCGTGGAGTGACGGCACGCTGGCAGAGATGCTGGCGAGCAAGGGCATGAAGGGCATTCTTGCCCGGCGCGGCAACCTGCACAGGGAATCGCAAAGGGGCAAGAGCATTCGCGGCTTCCTGATGTACCGCACCATGGCGGGTGAGGCGGAGATCATCACGATTGCCACCGCCAAGGCTGATCGCGGAACCGGCATTGGCCGGGCCTTGCTCGAAGAAATGATCCGCCGCTGCCTTGCCGACCGGCTTGAGGCGATCTTTCTCGAAGTCGATGAGGCCAATGCTGCTGCGATAGCGCTTTACCGCAAGTTCGGCTTCAGGGAGGTCGGCAAGCGCAAGGCCTATTACCGTCCCTCCAAGCCAACGGGCACCAGCGGTGCCGCCGCTTCTGGTGCCGGCAGCACGCTTGCCAATCAGCCAGCCGCTGCCCATGATGCAATCATCATGCGGCTGTCTCTTCGTGATTGAACGCGACGAGAAGGTTGGTGAACAAACAAGCTGCAGCACAGACTGTGACGGGCCGGGAGAGACCACGGTGGTCAGCAACGTCACTCCGGTAGCTGCGCCGGTACGCGTCAGCGCCTGGCGGCAATGAGGGAAGATGGCAAGCAAGCTCCGATTGATTCTCCTGATCAGCTTTCTGCTGCCGGTTACAATCATGTTGGCGCTTGTCCAGCTCCTTTTCATCCAACTCTGGCCAGTAGGGGCGCGCCGGCTTCCGGTGATCTGGCACAGGCTGGCGCTCTGGTGCATTGGGGTCAGGGTGTTCGTTCACGGTAAACTGGCTGCGGAACGCCCCCTGATGATCGTTGCCAATCACGTTTCCTGGTCGGATATTCTGGTACTGGGCTCCATCGGCGAATTGTGTTTCATCGCAAAGGACGATGTCAGATCCTGGCCGATCATCAACTGGCTTGCCCGCCTTCAAAGGACCGTGTTCGTCAACCGGGAGCGGCGGCAGGATGTCGGCATCCAGGCGGACACGATCGCGGCGCGAATGCTGAGCGGAGATCCCATGGTGCTCTTTGCAGAGGGTACTACCGGCAACGGCAACAAGCTGCTGACCTTCAAGAGTTCCCTGTTTGGCGCACCGCAAATGGCGCTGGCGCAATCCGGGCTGGAGGCGATCCACATCCAACCGGTCGCCATTGCCTACAACACGCTGCACGGAATGCCGCTTGGCCGCTATCACCAGGCCCATGCCTCCTGGCCCGGCGACATCGACCTGGCGCCGCATCTTTTGAATTTCCTGCTTCAGGGAGCTTTCGACGTCGATGTCAGCTTCGGCAGGCCGATCGCGTTTACTGCTGAAACAAAACGCAAACAGGTTGCCGATGAAACCTTCAGGTCCGTGCGCGAGCAATTTTCCCGCTTGAGGCGTTTGTATCACCGCGAATAGTTTCGCGGGCAAATACCTTGATAACGCCGCAACAGGCCGATAGAACCCGCCAAACTCCAAACTTTTGCGCAAGGGCTGGCAAATGCCTGCCCCTGCAACCGGGACGCTGCACTCATGGAAGGCATTCCAAATACAACGGCCGCACCAGGCACCGAGCAGGAACCGCAGAGGGAAGCCGGGGCTGTGCGTCCGGCTGGCCGGAAGGTTTTTGTGAAGACCTATGGCTGCCAGATGAATGTCTATGATTCCGAGCGCATGGAAGATGCCCTGGCACAGGGCGGATATGAAAAGACCGACGACATGGCATCGGCAGACCTGGTGCTGCTCAATACCTGCCATATTCGCGAAAAGGCGGCCGAGAAGGTCTATTCGGAAATCGGGCGTATCCGCAAGCTGAAGGAAAAGCGCGAGGCTGCAGGCGGAAAGCTGACGCTGGGCATTACCGGATGTGTGGCGCAGGCGGAGGGCGAGGAAATCTTCCGCCGCGCTCCGGCAGTGGACCTGGTTGCCGGACCCCAGACCTATCACGATATTTGCGAGATGGTGACACGCGCCGAATCCGGCGAAAAAGTCATCGAGACCGAATTCGAGATCGAGGAAAAATTCGCACGGCTGCCCGCACCCACGCGCCAGCAGACCATTGCGCGCGGCGTTGCCGCCTTTTTGACCGTGCAGGAGGGCTGCGACAAGTTCTGCACCTTTTGCGTTGTGCCCTATACGCGCGGGGCGGAAGTATCGCGCTCCGTTTCCCAGATCATGGATGAGGCAAAGCGCATGGTCGATGCCGGGGTGCGCGAAATCACCCTGCTTGGCCAGAACGTCAATGCCTGGCACGGCACCAGCAATGGCATGACCTGGACACTTGGCCAGTTGCTGCACGAACTGGCGCAGATCAACGGGCTCGAGCGGCTGCGCTATACGACCAGCCACCCGATGGACATGGATGATGCGCTGATTGCCGCCCATGGCGAAATCGGAAAATTGATGCCCTATCTGCACCTGCCGGTACAGGCCGGTTCGGACCGTATATTGCGGGCGATGAACCGTCACCATACACGCGAGGAATATCTCGACATCATCGCAAGGGTGCGCAAGGTACGGCCGGATATCGCCATTTCCGGCGATTTCATTGTCGGCTTTCCGGGCGAGACGCGGGCCGAGTTCGAGGAGACGCTGGAGATCATTCGCGCTGTTGCGTATGCGCAGGCCTTCTCGTTCAAGTATTCCCCGCGTCCCGGCACGCCCGGGGCCGAGCTTCCCGAACAGATTAGCGAAGACGAGAAGGGCGAGCGGCTGACAGAGCTTCAGGCACTTCTCAGGGAACAGCAGATCGCCTTCAACTCCTCGCGCATCGGCAAGACCATCGATGTCCTGGTCGAGAAACGGGGCAAGATGGACGGGCAGTTGATTGGTCGCTCGCCCTGGCTGCAATCGGTTGTGGTGGACGGCGAAGTGTCAGAAATCGGTCACATGGTGCCGGTAACGGTGACAGCTGCAGGTCCTGCTTCGCTTCAGGCCGTGCGCCTGTAACATCGCATCGCTCATAAAAGCGTGTCTGGACAAGACAGCCGATTCATCGCAGAACTTGTGTATCAGAGTGCTTTTCAGTCACCCCCAAACGCCCTGCCGGGCACCGGAGACCCGCATTTGAACGTGAACGCCAAGATCAAGGCCAAATCTGCAAAAGCCAAGACCAGCTCTTCAAACGCTTCTGAAAACCTGACGCTTTCCTTTGAAAACAACAAGCTTGCCACCCTGCTTTTCGGCCAGTTCGACGAGCATCTGGCGATGCTTGAAAAGGGGCTTGAGGTTGATGCGGCCGCCAGGGGCAATACCGTGCAGCTGTCTGGCCCACAGGTTGCCGTGCAGCGCGCGCGCATGGCGCTCGAACATTTATATTCGCGCCTCGAAGCGGGCGAGATGATCGAAAAGGGCGATGTGACTGGCGCCATCCGGATGGCGATATCCGAGGACCAGCTTTCCCTGCCAACCATCGAAAGCAAGGCAGGGCGCATGGCGATGGCGCAGATCGGCACCAGGAAGAAACTGCTGCAGGCCCGCACCCGCAACCAGGACAAGTATATCCGCGCCATGGACAAGGCCGAACTGATCTTCGGCGTTGGACCGGCCGGAACCGGCAAGACCTATCTGGCCGTTGCCTATGCGGCCTCGCTGCTCGAGCGCGGCGCGGTGGACCGGATCATCCTTTCGCGGCCAGCGGTGGAGGCGGGCGAGCGGCTCGGCTTCCTGCCCGGCGACATGAAGGAAAAGGTCGATCCCTATCTTCGCCCGCTTTATGACGCATTGTACGACATGATGCAGGGCGACCAGGTTGAACGCGCCATCACTTCGGGGGTGATCGAGATTGCACCGCTGGCCTTCATGCGCGGGCGGACACTGGCCAATGCCGCTGTCATCCTGGACGAGGCGCAGAACACCACATCCATGCAGATGAAGATGTTTCTCACCCGGCTTGGCGAAAATTCCAAGATGATCGTAACGGGCGATCCCACCCAGGTCGACCTCCCGCCCGGCCAGGTTTCAGGTCTTGTAGAGGCGCTGGATATCCTGCCTGAGATCGAGGGCGTGGAGAGAATAATCTTCACATCATCCGACGTCGTGCGGCACAGGCTGGTGACCGAAATCGTCAATGCCTATGATGCCGCTACCCGCAAGAAGGCCGGCATTGCCCAACGCTGAAACAGAGACTGGCGGCCTGCCGCAAATCGATATTGCCATTGAGGCCGGGCACTGGCCGGACGAGGCAAGGCTGAGTTCGATGATGGCGCGTGCCATTGCCGCAAGCCGAGGTGCGGCGGCGCTGGAATGGCCCGAGGATGCAGAACTGAGTCTGCTCTTTACCGGCAATGAAGAAATGGCCGAAATCAACAAGCATTGGCGCAAAAAGGACAAGGCAACCAATGTTCTGTCCTTTCCCGGCGATGATGTCAGTATTGGAGAGCCAGCCGGTATCATGATCGGAGACCTTGTTTTTGCCCATGAAACGGTCATGCACGAGGCGCTTGAACAGAAGAAACCGTTTGAAAATCACCTCACCCATTTGATGGTGCACGGCTTTCTCCACCTGTTCGGATATGACCACATGAGCGATGAAGAGGCGTCCCGGATGGAGGCACTTGAAATCGAAATTCTCCAAAAGCTTGGAATTCCCGATCCTTATGCTTAAATTAGGAAGGTGCAGCATTGCATCGCAGCGCGGGATATTCCATTGACCGCTGTCAACCAGACGAAATCACGGACATGCATTCAGAAGCTTCCATTACAGCAAACCCTTCGGGCGGGCCTTCATCTGACGGTCGTGGCGAAAGCCATGGTGCCCCCCATGGTGAAAATCCGGGCGAGAGTACCGGCGACAGTTCCCAGGGCGATGAACCGTCCCGATCGGAACACGAACAGATTCCTATCTCCAATTCCCTCGTTCCATTATCGCAGGAAGAACAGGAAAAGCCCGCCCATTGGGGCTGGTTGAGCTGGCTATTCGGCCTGCGCCGCGGCAGCAAGAGCAATATCCGCGAGGACCTCAGTGACGCGCTGGCAGAGCCGGACCATGCCGATGGCGGCTTCACGCCCGAAGAGCGCCTCATGCTCAACAACATCCTGCGGCTTCAGGATGTGCGCGTCGAGGACCTGATGATACCACGCGCCGAAATCGAGGCGGCAAGCATTGATACCACGCTGGGCGAATTGCTGACCCGTTTCGAGGTCTCCGGTCATTCGCGGATGCCGATCGTAGCCGATTCCCTCGATGATCCGCGCGGCATGATCCATATTCGCGACGTTGTCGCTTATATCACGAAAACCGCTGCCAGCGGCCGGCGCAGCAAGAGCACCACTGCCCTGCGCGATCTGGACCTGACCAAGGTCGACCTGACGCGGGAAATCGGCAAGCTCAACCTGACACGCAAGCTGATCTTCGTTCCGCCATCCATGATGGCCGCCGAACTGATGGCACGCATGCAGGCGCAGCGTATCCAGATTGCTCTGGTGATCGACGAGTATGGCGGCACAGAGGGGCTGATTTCGCTCGAGGACATCGTTGAACTGATCGTCGGCGACATTGAGGACGAACACGATGATGACGAGGAACTGATCCGCATTGGCGAGGCCGGTACGCTGCATCTTGATGCAAAGGCCGAGATCGTTGATATCCGTGAATTCCTAAACGGCAATTTCCATGTTGGCGATCATGATGATGATGCCGAGACGATTGGCGGCGTGATCTTCTCGCTGCTTGGCCGGGTTCCGGTAAAGGGCGAGGTCGTGGATGCTTTCGGCTACGAGTTCCGCATCAAGGATGCCGATCCGCGCCGGATACGCTCCATCGACATGCTGCCATCGAAGAAAACCGCTCTTAGGAAGAAGAAGGCCGAAGGCAAGGGCTGATCGCCGATTCCTGTCCCGATTCCTGCCCCGATTCCTGTGTCGGTCCCTTTCGTTGTAAACCGTGATTCCTCGCCTGCAGCCACCAGCCATCACTCCGGGACGGGGTTTGTGATCCCTTCTACGCAAGGGCAGACTTGCCCGAATGTCTCCATACGGCTTAATGCCCGCATGACCGGGTCCCACTGATTCGGAAAGCGGCGACGGGGAATTCCATGGGCAGGCTGGAGAGACTGGCGAACTGGTGTGTCCTTCTTACAGGATGGAAGCGCTATCTGGTTGCCTTTGGCGCAGGACTGGCTTCTGCGCTGGCGATGCCGCCCTTTGATCTCGTTTTTGTCCTGTTTGTCACCCTGCCCGTCATGGTGTGGATCATGGATGGCGCCTATGGCGACGGCCATCAGACCTTTCCCGCAAGAATCCGTGCAGCGTTTCTACCAGGCTGGTGGTTCGGCTTTGGTTATTTCATCGCCGGCCTTTGGTGGCTCGGCAATGCCTTCCTCATCGAAGCGGACATTTTTGTGTGGGCGATGCCGCTGGCCGTTGCGGGCCTGCCAGCCTTTCTTGCGATCTTTTTCGGAGTTTCGACGATCATTGCCAGACTGTTGTGGAGCGATGGTGCCATGCGGCTGTTCGCTTTTGCCGCTGCATTGTCTGCGATGGAGTTTGCGCGCGGTCATGTCCTTACGGGTTTTCCATGGAACACGCTGGGCTACGCTGCCCTGTTTCATTCTGTGCTGATGCAGAGCGTATCGCTGATCGGTCTGTATGGCATGACGATCATGGCGATCCTGGTGTTCACGGCACCGCTCGTTCTGCTCGCCTCACCAGTCGCGGGGCGAACCCGAAAGACCTGGCTGGCGCTGAGCGGCCTGTTGATCATGGCGCAGGTGGGATATGGCGCCGGGCGGATGATTACCAACCAGACCGACTATGTGGACGGGGTAGATATCCGCATAATGCAGCCGAACATCAATCAGCGTGAGAAGTTCAATCCTGAAAATGAAGACGAGATTATCCGCACCTATCTGGAATTGTCAGCAAGCCTTGAGGGTGAGGAACAGACCAACCTGGAAAACACGGACTGGCTTGTCTGGCCCGAATCGGCCTTTCCCTTCCTGTTGACCGAAAGGCGCGAAGTGCTTGGCGCGATCGGCGAATTGCTGCCGCCGGGCACAAGGCTGGTTACCGGTGCCATGCGGGCCGAACCGGGCGCAGGGGGGGATCCCTATGGCAAGGTGTACAATTCGGTTCTGCTGATCGAGGAAAATGGCGAGATTTCTGCTGCCGCCGACAAGACGCATTTGGTGCCATTTGGTGAATACCTGCCATTCCAGCCAACGCTTGAATCCATCGGCCTGCAACAGCTCACGCGAATGCGCGGCGGGTTCGAAGCGGGGTCCTCCCGCCGCCTGCTTGCGCTCGACACGGATCATCCATTCCTGCCGCTAGTTTGTTACGAGATCATCTTTTCCGGCCAGATCCGAAATCCATATTCCGGGGCAGAAGCGGAACCGAAATGGATCGTCAATTTGACCAATGATGCCTGGTTCGGATTTACCCCCGGCCCCTACCAGCATTTACGCCAGTCGATGGTTCGCGCCGTGGAGGAAGGCTTGCCCGTGGTGCGTGTTGCCAATACAGGTGTTTCAGCAGTGATCGATGCCTATGGCAGGATGAAAGCGCGCATTCCGCTGGGTGAACGTGGCGTCAGGGACAGTGGATTGCCGACACCCACTGCGACACCGACGCTGTTTTCACGCTATGGCCATACCATCTTTTTCGCGATGCTGGTTTTCGCCCTATTGCTTGCAGTCGCAGGCAAGGCGGACCGCCGCCGAAAATAGCTTCAGAACATGCAGGATTGGCCGCATTTTTCACGACACGGGCATTAAATCCTATACAACTTACGCTACGTACGTTTGACTTATACGTCAAAGTACGTTCATAAATCGCAATGAGCCGGGTTAATCGCCGTGCTCATTTTGAAAAGCCTTACGGCAACCAAGAACCCACAGCGCTCGTCTTACCCGCGGAACAAGGCCTGACCCACAAGCCTTTGCCCGGCGAACGCATCCAGAGTGCAGCACAAGTCGCGAAGCGGTGCTGTGCACAGAAAGAGACCCAAATGGCTACGGATAACCGAAAACCCAATCCGATCGATATTCATGTAGGCAGCCGCATACGGCTTCGCCGCACAATGATCGGCATGAGTCAGGAAAAGCTGGGCGATGCGCTCGGCATTACCTTTCAGCAAGTTCAGAAATACGAAAAGGGAGCCAACCGCGTCGGAGCCAGCCGCCTTCAGGAAATCTCGCGGGTGCTCAACACACCGATTTCGTTTTTCTTCGAGGACGCTCCCGGCTCGCCGACCGCCAAGGACGGATTCCAGGAAACCAACGCCACCAATTATGTGGTCGATTTTCTCTCAAGCTCGGAAGGCCTTCAACTGAACCGCGCCTTCGTGAAGATCGAAGATCCGAAAGTCCGGCGCAAACTGGTAGAACTGGCCAAGGCCCTGGCCAACGAAGAAGAATAACCTCAAATTCACAATGATCGCAAAAGCGGCCCGGCGGCAGGTGGAAATAAGCCTGCTGCCGGCCATTTAATGTCGTTTGCTGTTGACCTTGGAGCATCAACGGGTAAAAAGCGCGAACTGCAGGAGCGGGATATAACGATTCCTTTATCTCACTGAGCCGCCGGGGAGTTCTCAATGGCACGCCAAAACTATTCATTCACGAGCGAATCCGTCTCCGAGGGGCATCCCGACAAGGTATGCGACCGGATATCAGATGAGATTGTCGACATGGTCTACAAGGAAGCCCGCAAGGGTTCCATGGACCCCTGGAAGGTGCGAGTGGCGGCGGAGACGCTGACCACGACCAACCGGGTTGTGATTGCCGGCGAAGTTCGTGTTCCCGATGCCTTTTTCAAGAAGGACAAGGCAGGCAAAGTCGTCAGGGACGCAGCCGGAAACCCGGTCATTGCACCTGTACGGTTCCGCTCGGTTGCCCGCCGCGCCATCCGCGACATCGGTTATGAACAGGAAGGATTCCACTGGAAGACCTGCAAGATCGAGGTCCTCCTGCACGGCCAGTCCGCCCATATCGCGCAGGGCGTTGACAATGCTGCAGACAATCAGGGTTCGGAAGGTGCCGGCGACCAGGGCATCATGTTCGGTTATGCCTGCAACGAGACGCCAGACCTGATGCCTGCGCCGATCTACTATGCCCACAAGATCCTTGAACTTCTGGCGGCTGCCCGCAAGAAGGGCGACGGCGATGCCGGACGGCTTGGTCCTGATGCGAAAAGCCAGGTCACGGTTCGTTATGAAGACGGCAAGCCTGTTGAAGTGACATCCATCGTGCTTTCAACGCAGCATCTCGATGCCAGCTGGAATTCGAAAAAGGTCCGCTCGGTTGTCGAACCCTACATCATGGAAGCACTCGGTGACCTGAAGGTCGCCAAGGATTGTGCCTGGCACGTCAACCCGACCGGCGCCTTTGTCATTGGCGGACCTGACGGCGATGCCGGTCTTACGGGCCGCAAGATCGTTGTGGACACCTATGGCGGTGCTGCACCGCATGGCGGTGGAGCCTTTTCCGGCAAGGACACGACCAAGGTGGACCGTTCGGCAGCCTATGCCTCGCGCTACCTTGCCAAGAACATTGTTGCGGCCAAGCTTGCTGACCGCTGCACGATCCAGCTCTCATACGCCATCGGCGTCGCCCAACCCCTGTCGGTCTATGTCGACACCCATGGTACCGGCAAGGTTGAGGACAGCGTGCTGGAAAAAGCCCTCCGGGAAGTCATGGACCTTTCGCCAACCGGCATCCGTACCCATCTTGATCTCAACAAGCCGATCTATGCCCAGACTGCTGCCTATGGCCATTTTGGCCGCAAACCTGGTCGGGGCGGTTCGTTCTCATGGGAAAAGACCGATCTTACCAAACAGCTCAAGGACGCTGCGAGGGCCCTGGCCTGACCTGCCGGCCTTTTCGGGCATGAAAAAGTCGACTCAAAAAGATGATGCCGGTGGCCTGAAACGGGCCGCCGGCCATTTTTACGGGAGGCGCAAGGCCAAACGCCTAAAGCCCGCCCAGGCCGAGGCGTATGGAAGTGTGCTTCCCGAACTGCTGATCGATCTGGCACAGCCAGCGCCGCGCGATCCGGCGGAACTCTTTCCCCTCACGGCAGAACAGGTGGTGCTGGAAATCGGCTTTGGCGGCGGCGAGCATCTCCTGCACAGGGCTGCGCTCCATCGACAAATCGGCTTTTTCGGCTGCGAACCCTTTGTCAACGGAATGGCCAAGGCTGCGAGCGGCATCGCCGAGGAGGGCCTTACAAATATCCGGCTTTATGACGAGGATGCGACGGACCTGCTGCTCTGGCTGCCGGGCGGGATGCTATCGCGCATCGACCTGTTCTATCCCGACCCCTGGCCGAAAAAGCGACACTGGAAAAGGCGGTTCCTGAACTCCGACAGTCTTGAACAGTTCCACCGCCTGCTGAAGACCGGCGGGGAATTCCGTTTTGCCAGCGACATTGAAAGCTATGTGAACTGGACGCTGCGCCATGTGTTCAATCATGGCGGCTTTGAATGGACTGCAAAGCGAGCCTCCGACTGGCAACAGCCATGGGACGAGTGGATATCGACCCGATACGAGCAGAAGGCAATCCGCGAAGGCAGGACCCCTGCCTATTTCATTTTCAGGAAGCGCTGACGCACCGCGCCCGCAATATTTTCTCCTATTCAGGTACAAAGACCCTGTTCGCCCTGATGGCGCCGATGGTCTTGAAGGCAACCATAGCGTTGACAATCGTAGCAAGCGCAAGGGCAATGGCGGCTGCCATCTGGACGCCGGGCACGGGGATGATCTGCGAATATGCAAGGCTCGATATCGCCAGTGCATCCAGCGGGAAGGTATAGGCCCACCAGGACAGGGCAAAGGGTATCCTTGCCAGTTTTGGAAACAGGCTGATAACGATCACCGCCAGGACAAGTCCGTTGTAGTAGAGAAGGCGCGCCAGCACATCGATCTGGCCGCCATTGAGCGCAAGGTAGGACACAAAACCGATTGCCGGGGGCGCGACGAGAATTGCGACGGTTGGCATCAGCCTTTCGGGGATGGGGTCGTGAAAGAGCTTGCGGTACAAAACGATGGTGAAGAGCAGCAGCCAGAATACAAGGCCGAAGGCAAACAGCATCCAGCTGGTTTCGATATAGCCGAGACGCACCCCGGCAATGGGAACCAGGATATTGCCCACGACCGGAATGAACCAGGCCGCATTGACCGAATTGATCTGGTAGGGCTCAGAAATCCAGCGGCGCATGATGCGGATAGCCAGAAAAAGATGACCTGCCGTACCGATGATCCACAAGGCTTCGCCAAGGATCCTGCTGTAGGGAATGGCGGCTATCGCCAGGAGCAGCAGGCCGATGGTGGCGGCCGGAACGAAATTGGCGCGGACCGGGTGAACCATGTCTGCCCTGAAATGGGCGCTGCCCCTGATTGCCTTGAGACCATAGAGCGAAGCCACAATGAGGAAGATGCCGGCACCAAGCACCAGCAAGCTTTCGCCGATGATGAGTGGCAGGCCGAGCACCTCATGGGCCTTGCGCCAGGCAAGGCCAAGGCCGGTGATGCCCATCACGCTGGCAAACAGGCCCGGCGGGGTATGGTCGATCCAGCTTTCGTTCAACGTCATTCGATCTGCGGGCTTCGCCATTTCCGGTTCCTGCCTTGAAAGTTTATATTTGTCTTCACTTATATTTACTAATTGGCCGAAAGCAAGGACAGGTCTGTAGCGGCCCGGCAAAAACGTTAATCCCCTTGCAATTCACCTTGTCGAGGCGTATATAGGGTTCAAATTCTCCGATGTTCGCGAGAGTGGGAGCCACCGGCACCCGCTCTTTTTTATTGCCTGCAGCACGTTGGTGCAGGTGCGGACAACGACAGTAAAGGGACGTATCCTCCGTGAGCAGTGCTGACGACCGGTTGATCAGGGAACAGGGCCTCGAAGCGCGTATCGCTTCGATCATCATGCCTGAAATCGGAACCCTCGGTTTCAGGCTGGTGCGCGTGCGCCTGTCGCAGATGAACGGCCTGACGCTGCAGATCATGGCAGAGCGGCCGGACGGCTCGATGAGCGTCGAGGATTGCGAGGAGCTTTCCAACGCGATCTCGCCGGTTCTCGATATCGAGGACCCGATCGAACAGGCCTATCATCTCGAGGTTTCCTCGCCCGGTATTGACCGGCCGCTGGTGCGGGTCACCGATTTCGATGACTGGAACGGTCATGTGGCAAAGCTGGAAACCGCCCGCATTGTGGACGGCCGGAAGCGCTTCAAGGGCCGCATCATCAAGGTGGAGGACGGCAAGGTGGAGTTTCGCCGGGACGACAGTGGCAAGGACGAGGATCCGTCATTCACCATTGCTCTTGATGATATCGCCGATGCCAAGCTCGTGCTTTCCGATGACTTGATCCGCGAAGCGCTGCGGCGCGACAAGGCATTGCGCAAGGCCAATGGCATTGCGGACGACGAGGATACCGCAAGGGACAACTGAGTTTCTTGCATTGTGATTTGAACCAGTGCGCCGCAATGGACATGTTTGGCGGCATAAACAGGAGAACCCGAAATGGCTGTCAGTGCCAACAGGCTGGAATTGCTGCAGATCGCTGATGCGGTTGCGCGCGAAAAGTCGATTGACCGCACCATTGTGATCCAGGCCATGGCTGATGCGATCCAGAAAGCGGCCCGCTCTCGCTATGGTCAGGAGACCAATGTGAAGGCGGATATCGATCCCAAGACCGGCGACATCAAACTTCAGCGCCTCCTGGAGGTAGTCGAGAAAGTGGAAGACTATACCACGCAGATCCCGCTGGACCTTGCCCGTGACAAGAACCCGAATGCACAGCTTGGCGATCATATAGCCGAGCCGCTGCCTCCGATGGATTTTGGCCGTATCGCCGCCCAGTCCGCCAAACAGGTGATCGTGCAGAAGGTTCGCGAAGCAGAACGCGACCAGCAGTATGATGAATTCAAGGACCGTATCGGCGAAGTCGTCAACGGTTCGGTCAAGCGTGTTGAATACGGCAATGTCATCGTCGACCTCGGCAAGGGTGAAGCCATCATCCGCCGTGATGAGACCATTCCGCGCGAATTGTTCAAGTACGGAGACCGTGTTCGCGCCTATATCTATGATGTGCGCCGCGAACAGCGCGGACCGCAGATATTCCTGTCGCGTACCCACCCGCAGTTCATGGCGAAACTCTTCACCATGGAAGTGCCGGAAATCTATGACGGCGTGATCGAGATCAAGTCGGTTGCCCGCGACCCGGGTTCGCGCGCAAAGATCGCCGTAATCTCCAACGACTCCTCGATCGATCCGGTCGGCGCCTGCGTTGGCATGCGCGGCAGCCGTGTTCAGGCAGTTGTCGGCGAGTTGCAGGGCGAGAAGATTGACATCATTCCATGGTCGCCTGATGCTGCCTCGTTCATTGTCAACGCGCTGCAGCCTGCCGAGGTTGCCAAAGTGGTGCTTGACGAAGATGCCGAACGTATCGACGTTGTGGTGCCCGATGAACAGCTTTCACTGGCGATTGGCCGGCGCGGACAGAATGTTCGCCTCGCCTCCCAGCTGACCGGCTGGGACATCGATATCATGACCGAGCAGGAGGAAAGCGAACGCCGCCAGGCCGAGTTCACCGAGAACACCAACAAGTTCATGGATGCCCTCAACGTGGACGAAATGGTCGCCCAGCTGCTGGCTTCCGAGGGCTTTGGCTCTGTGGAAGAGGTTGCCTATGTGGATTCAGATGAAATCTCGACCATTGAGGGCTTCGATGATGAGACAGCCGATGAGCTCCAGGCCCGTGCACGCGAGTACCTGGAAAAGCAGGAGGCCGAGCTTGATGATGAGCGCCGTGCCCTCGGTGTTGCAGATGAATTGCGCAATGTCGATGGCATGACGACTCCGATGATGGTTGCCCTTGGAAAGGAAGAAATCAAGTCACTCGAGGACTTTGCCGGATGTGCAGTTGATGACCTTTGCGGCTGGACCGAGCGCAAGGATGGCGAAATCCAGCGCTTTGACGGCATGCTGAAAGACTTCAAGGTTTCACGCACGGAAGCCGAACAGATGATCATGCAGGCACGTATTCTTGCAGGCTGGATCACTCCGGAAGAGTTGATGCCCGAAGCCGGCGATGTCGAAGAAGGTGCCGCGGCTGAAGGCGAAGCCCAATAGGGTCTCGCGACAGGGCGGCGGCAGAAGGATGATCGAAGGTGAAACGGGAAAAGGACGGGGAGGAAATGAACCCCAGAACCTGTATCGTTTCACGCAAGACATTTGACCACGAGGAGTTGATCCGGTTTGTTGCCGGGCCTGACGGGTCGGTAGTGCCGGATCTGAAGGAAAACCTTCCCGGGCGCGGTGTCCGGGTGGAAGCCAGGCGTGAATGTGTTCAGGCTGCCGTCAACAGGCAGTTGTTTGGCAGGGCGCTGAAAACCGACGCGAAGGCAGATGCCTCGCTGGCCAGCCTGGTGGAGACACTGCTTGAAGAGCGCATGGTGCAGGCCTTTGCCATGGCGCGAAAAGCCGGGCTGCTGATTACCGGCTTTGCCAAGGTAGATGCTGCCCTGCGCGACAACAAGGCGGATGCCCTGTTTCACGCAAGCGATGCTGCCGAGGATGGCAGGCGCAAGCTGGCTTCGGCGGTAGCGCTGATCCAGCATCTGGGGGGGGCGGAAGTTCCCGTTTTTGATTGCCTGAGCTGCGACCAGATGAGTGCAGCCCTCGGGCTGGGAAATGTAAATCATGCTGCAGCGCTGCCCGGCGGCGCCACACGGCATCTGATAGCCGCTGCAAGGCGGCTGAAAACCTATCGGGGCAAGGCTGCCCAGACGTCAGCCGCCGGTAGAACTGACACACGACCCGGCGGCTAAAAAACCGATTGGGACTGGATTTTTCCAAGTGAACGGTCCAAAAAGCGCACAAAGTCAGGGCAATGCCCTGCAATACAGGAACCAGGTAGCTTTATGAGCGAAGAAAAAGACGACGAAAAGATCAGCGTAACACCGAAAAAGACCTTGAGTCTGCGCGGTGGCGGCGTGTCCCAGGGCACGGTGCGGCAGAACTTCTCCCATGGCCGGACAAAGGCTGTGGTCGTCGAAACACGCAAACGCAGGATCCACAAGCCGGGCGAAGCCGCCAGGCCGGTCGAGGCCGAGCAGGTTAAAAAGCCGATTGTTGCACCCCCGCCATCCGAGGACAATTTCCCCTCCAATCTCTCCAAGGGCGAGATAGAGGCGCGCAAGCGCGCGCTTGAAGAGGCCAAGGCACGCCAGAGCGAAGAGCAGCAGAAGATCGAGGAAGAGGCGCGCAAGCGGGCCGAACTCGAAGCGCGCATCCGCAGCGAGCGCGAGGAACTGAAGCGCAAGGAAGAGGAAAAGGCCAAGCGTGAGGCAGAAGAGCAGGTTGCCGCCCAGCGCGAAGCAGCCGCGGCTGCCTCTGCAGCTACCGTGGCTGCCGATCCTGACGCGATCAAGAAGCCCGCCAAGGAAGCGCCGAAGGTCAAGGAACTCAAGCCATTCGAGCGCAAGAAGGCCGAGGAAGAGGTCAAGCCTTCGCGTCCGAAGGTTGGCGATGACCGCCGCCGGACAAAGCTGACACTGACCAACGCGCTCGACAGTGATGGCGGCAGCAAGGGACCCTCGCTTGCCGCGTTGCGCCGACGCCAGGAAAAGGCCAAGCGCGCCGCGCTCGGCCAGTCCGGTCCGCGCGAGAAGATTTCGCGTGAAGTGCAGCTTCCCGAGACGATCACCATCCAGGAACTCGCCGCGCGCATGTCCGAACGCTCGGTCGATGTCATCAAGTATCTGATGAAACAGGGCCAGATGATGAAGCCGGGCGACGTGATCGATGCCGATACCGCCGAACTGCTGACCAGTGAATTCGGCCATACAGTGCGCCGCGTGTCGGAATCCGATGTCGAGGAAGGTCTTTTCGACAAGCCTGATGATGAGTCAGTCATGCTGCCACGTCCGCCGGTCGTGACCATTATGGGCCATGTCGACCACGGCAAGACCTCGCTGCTCGATGCAATCCGCAAGGCCAATGTTGTCAAGGGTGAGGCCGGTGGCATCACCCAGCACATTGGTGCCTATCAGGTAGAGCAGAACGGACAGAAGATCACCTTCATCGATACGCCCGGCCACGAGGCCTTTACCTCGATGCGCGCCCGCGGTGCCAAGGCGACCGATATCGCCATTCTGGTGGTGGCTGCAGATGACGGTGTGATGCCGCAGACGATCGAGTCCATCAACCACGCCAAGGCTGCAAGAGTGCCGATCATCGTGGCGATCAACAAAATCGACAAACCATCGGCCGACCCCTCCAGGGTACGCAACGAACTGCTGCAGCATGAAGTGTTTGTGGAAACCATGGGCGGCGAAGTGCAGGAAGTGCAGGTTTCCGCTCTCAAGGGTACCAATCTGGACGGATTGCTGGAAGCGATCCTGCTGCAGTCCGAAGTGCTGGAGCTCAAGGCCAATCCGGATCGCCCCGCCGAGGGAACGATCATCGAATCGCAGCTCGACAAGGGCCGGGGTCCGATCGCGACCGTGCTGATCAGCCGGGGTACGCTGCGCACAGGCGATATCGTGGTTGCCGGCGCCGAATGGGGCAAGGTTCGTGCGCTGATCAATGACCGCAGCGAACAGGTCGATGAGGCACTGCCTTCCATGCCGGTGGAGATCATGGGCCTTTCAGGTGCCCCGATTGCCGGTGAGCGTTTTGCCGTGGTCGAGGATGAGGCACGGGCGCGCGAGATTTCACAATATCGCCAGCGTCTTGCCCGCGACAAGGCCGTTGCAAAACAGGCCGGTTCACGCGGCTCGCTAGAGCAGATGATGACCCAGCTGCAGACCAATGACCTCAGGGAGGCCGCTGTCGTCGTCAAGGGCGATGTGCAGGGTTCGGTGGAAGCAATCGAACAGGCACTTGGCAAGCTGGGCACGAATGAAGTGGCTGCCCGCGTCGTTCATGGCGCAGTTGGCGGGATCACCGAGTCGGACGTATCACTGGCTGCTGCCTCCAATGCACCGATCCTCGCCTTCAACGTGCGTGCGAACAAGCAGGCGCGCGAGGCGGCAGAGCGCGAAGGCATCGAGATCCGCTATTACTCCATCATCTACGATCTCGTGGATGACATGAAAAATGTGATGAGCGGCATGCTGGCTCCCGAACGTCGCGAGACGTTCCTGGGTTACGCGGAAATCCTCGAAGTCTTCAACGTGTCCAAAATCGGCAAGGTTGCCGGTTGCCGCGTTACCGATGGCAAGGTGGAACGTGGATCAGGCGTGCGCCTGCTGCGCGACAACGTTGTCATACACGAAGGCAAGCTCTCGACGCTCAAGCGCTTCAAGGACGAGGTCTCCGAAGTTCCTGCAGGCCAGGAATGCGGCATGGCATTCGAGAACTATCAGGACATCCGCAAGGGCGACCAGATCGAATGCTTCCGGGTGGAGCATATCGAACGTTCGCTGTAGAGGGTTTGCATCGAACCACACGGCCTGCGCGGTCTGACCCCGCGCAGCCTGTTGATGGAGTTTATCATGACCGCGCATTATCCGCTGCGTTTTGAGTTCGCTCGCGATCCGCAAGAACATGTCGAGGTAATGTTTGCCGGATCTTCGGGGATTCTATCTGCAAGAAAGACAGCAGGCTGGTTCGCAAAAAAAGTCCTGACAGGCTTGGCAGTGGTCCTGATAATCGTGCTGCTCGTACCGTTTCTGCGCTCGCAGGGCTTGCGGCCTGATCAATTCAACATCCTGTGTGCCGGATTTCTTATGGGAATTGGCCTCTACATCCTTTTCCAAATCCTGTCGTATCGCTCGACAAGAAGAAAATACCGCGCAACGCTTCGTCCCAACGACAATTACGTCGTTGAACTGGATGAACAGGGCATTCGCTCGACCAGCAATTCACTGACTTTGGAAAGTCGTTGGAACAACATCGCTGATGTCAGGATTGGCGGTGACATTCTCCTGATACGCGACGAGGTCATGATCCACTATATACCCGCTCGCGCATTACCCAATTCACTTGGCCTGGTCGAATTGCAGGAAATCGTACAATCAAGGCTCGCAACTGAAAGGGCCATGCAATGAGCAAATCCAAACCCCCCTCCCAGCGCCAGTTGCGGGTCGGTGAACTGGTTCGCCATGCGCTGACGCAATTATTGCAGCGCGGTGAAATTCCCGATCCTTTACTGGAGAAGACGGTCATCTCGATCACCGAGGTTTCCATGTCGCCGGACCTGAAGATCGGCACGGTCTTTGTCTCGCCGCTTGGCATCCAGGACCCGCAGCCGGTGATCAAGGCGCTGGCGCAGAACCAGAAATTCATCAGGGGCCGTCTGGCGCCTGCCCTTTCGCAAATGAAATACATGCCCGAATTCCGCTTCAGGGCGGATACGAGTTTCGACAATTACGCCAGGATCGACGCCCTGCTGCATAATCCCAAAGTGGCGCGCGACCTCGATGACGAAGAGACAGACGAATGAGCCGACAACGCGTCAAGAAGGGCCGTCCCGTATCCGGCTGGATCATCCTCGACAAGCCGCTCGAGATGGGTTCGACCGATTGTGTCTCGAAGATCAAGTGGCTCTTCAAGGCACAAAAATGCGGCCATGCGGGAACGCTGGACCCGCTGGCGACCGGCATGCTGCCCATTGCCCTTGGTGAGGCGACCAAGACGGTTCCCTATGTGATGGACGGCCGGAAAACCTATCGGTTCGCCGTGACCTGGGGCGCAGAAACCAATACGGACGATCTGGAGGGTCAGGTGACACGCGCCAGCGCAGAACGCCCCTCCAGGGAGGCGATCCTGGCGCTGCTGCCGGAGTTTACCGGCGAGGTAATGCAGGTGCCGCCAGCCTATTCTGCCGTCAAGATCAATGGCGAACGCGCCTACAAGCTCGCCCGTGACGGCGAGGAGGTCGAGATCGAGGCGCGCTGCGTCGTAATCGAGCGGTTCGAATTGATCGAGATGCGCGGCAGCGATGTTTCCGTCTTCGAGGTTGATTGCGGCAAGGGCACCTATGTGCGGGCCCTGGCGCGTGACCTCGGACGGGCGCTTGGCTGTTTCGGCCATATCAGTGAGTTGCGCCGCACGGCGGTCGATCCCTTCAACGAGGATGACCTGATTGCGCTTTGCGAACTGGTGGAATTGGAAGGCGACATCGAAGCGCTCGATGGCGAATTGCTGGCGACCGGCATTGCGCTGGAACACCTGCCTGAAGTGCCGCTTACCAGGGACCAGGCCCAACGCATTCGCTCAGGCAATCCGGTCATCCTGCGCGGGCGCGATGCGATCACCTTTGCCGAGGAGGCTGTCGCCACTTTCGGCAAGGAACTTGTCGCCATCGGCCAGGTCGACAAGGGTTCTTTCAACCCCAGGCGCGTGTTCAGGGTTTCCGCTGCCTGAGGGGAATCCGGAGGTCCCGGCCACCTGTGTTGACCCCGCAAAACGGGCACAGTACCGACTGTCCGGAACGGCCCAACGCTTCGCTGCTGCCTCATCATTGTTCCGATTGGCGATATCAGACCAATGTTTGCCGGGAGACAGTGGGGCAAGTATAGGGAACGGATTGGGGGGCGGGGACAAGTTTTTGCTCAAGAGGCTGAAACCGGGGTTCTGGATGGAACTATTCCTACCGATTAACCCAATGGCCGCCATTCGGACAAAGTGACAGAACATAAAATGGGCTCTAAG
>CAZIPH010000014.1:0-67505 GCA_964541115.1 uncultured Salaquimonas sp. | reverse complement strand
TCCGCCACAAGAATCAACGCTCGCACGCATCTCATGTCGAAAAAGGTTTCTTGACATGATCAGACATTTTCTGGCGAACAAGAGAAAATAGCGGTGATCCATGTGCGGTGCAACCGCGACGACCACAGAGCAACGATGCAAGTCTGGTAAAGGGCCGAGGATCAAACTGGCTATTGCGTAACCCGCGACTTGAGCTGGTTATAGTCGAAGCTCTCAAGCGTATCGATTTCCATGGGTTCGTAAGGCAGATCATAGCGTGGTCCCGCCATGTTGCTGCGATAGGCGTATGGGTAGGCGTAGTAGCCCCGGCGTCCATAGGCGCCAGAATCGATCACGATCGCGGAAACCGAACCGTTCTGGACAATCAGGTCCGACACGTATCCGTAGCGCCGATTATCGGAGAGATAGGCAAAATCTCCGATCAGGTCAGACGCCTTGAAGATACCGCTGCCAGCCACCAGGTCGTCGTCAACGGCCTGTGTCGTATCGGTATCGGCCTCGGTGATCATTTCTTCATCAAACCAGCCATCACCGAAAACATCATAGTCGTCGACTGTTTCTTCCGTCACAGGAATCTGGATTCGCTGGATTCCGGCATTCATTTTAACCTCGTCCCAAGGCACATAGACATGGGTATCTCCGATGTCCCAGAATCCGCCAACCTGGGCGATTATTCCCAGAACTTCGCCGTCATTACCGAAAATGACATTTTCGACGTCACCTACTTCTTCGCCTGTGGCATCAACTATGTCGGTTCCATAGAACATTTCATCGACGCTCCAGCCTTCTTCGTAAAGCGGATCATAGACCCAGCTTGAGAGCACTTGCACCCCGTCCTGACCGGTAGTTGAATTGTCCTGCATGGTTGCAGATTCTTCCTGGGTGGTTGTCGAATTGTCCTGCGCAAACGCTGTTCCGCAAGCCATCAGTACAAAGGCGCTGGCTGCGGATGCTGCAATGTGAAATGTTTTCATGGTTTCAGTTTCCTCCTTGGTTCACAGGGTAGGGTTACTGACTCTTCAACGAAGGAGGCGGACGATCGTTCCCTCCAGGTCACCGGAACAAGGCAAAGCGGATCAGCAGAAATTTGCGGATCGAGTTGCTAGACTGACAATGCGCCGTGATGCTGGATCACTTTTCTGGCGCACGAATGTGCTGCCTCAAGAGACGATTGTAGACTGCAGCCATCAAGCCGACGGGCCAGATAGGCACCATTGAAGGAATCGCCTGCACCCGTTGTATCCAGTGGTGTCACCGGTGAGGTGTCGGTGAACTCCGCGTGTTCGTTTGGCGTTGCAGCAAGCACCGGACCGCCACCATTCTTGACGACGACTTCGAGCGCGCCCATACGCAAATAGCGTTCCACTACTTCACTTGTCGAAGCATCGCCAAAATGTTCGGCCTGTTCATCGGCTCCTGGCATGACAATGCTTGCCACTTTGGCTGCGGTACTGATCCATTCGGTCATGCTTTCGCTGCTTTCCCACAGCCTGGGTCGGATGTTCGGGTCAAAGGCAACGGGTTTTGCAGTTTCGCGCAGGGCGCGCAATATGTCCAACAAGGTGGCACGACCGGCAGCCGAAAGAATTGCCAGGGTAATGCCGGAGAAATAAACGCAATCGGCCTGTTGCACTGCTTCCGCCAGCAGGTCCGGATCATCGGCAAGCAACCGGGCCGCGGAGTTTTCGCGCCAATAGGTGAAACTGCGCTCGCCCCTAATTGTTTCGATCAGATAAAGCCCTGCCTGCCGCTTCTCATCACGGGCGATCCATCGGGTCGAAATCCCGCTTTCCTCGATGAAGCTGGCCATGCGCTCCGAAAACGGGTCTTTGCCCAGCCTTGTAAAGTAGGCGGTGTTCCATCTTTCGAGGTTGCAGTTCCGGTTGAAATGCCATGCGGTATTGAACGTGTCACCTGCAAAGCCAAGTTTCCAGCCATTATTGTCTGACTGCGAGAATTCGATCATGCATTCGCCGATTGCGAGAATGGTATTCCGGGCTGTCATTTGGCATGTTCCTCTCGATGGTATTCCGCTTGCCTGGCGATGGCCGTTGCCATTCCCTGTTGAAGCATGCCATCAAGAATTTCAACGACACTTTCGTTCCAGCCGCGGCGACTGGTCAGGGATGGATCGGGTTCGTCCGCAAGTTTCTGCAGGTCGGCAACTGGCGCAGCCGGCAGTCCTCCATGACATCTGCGGCGACACAGATTGACCTTTATCAAACTGCTGCCGGCAACTCATGCTACGGTCAGGTCATGGTACATGTCATCACTCCCTTGCCGGTCTTCAGGGCCGAAGGCGTGACCCGGGTCTATCGTACCGGGGCGGTCGAGGTCTGGGCATTGCGAGGTGTCGATCTTTCCCTTGCAGAAGGCGATATGGTGGTCCTCCTGGGGGCTTCTGGTTCGGGAAAATCTACCCTCGTCAACATTCTGGGCGGCCTCGACTTGCCAACTGATGGCAGGGTGTTTTTTCGCGACAAGGAATTGACCCGGGCAAGCGACCGTGAACTGACCGCATTCAGGCGCGATCATGTCGGCTTCGTTTTCCAGTTCTACAATCTCGTACCAAGCCTGACTGCGCGGGAAAACGTTGCGCTGGTGACCGAGATTGCGGACGATCCCATGACGCCGGAAGAAGCGCTAGAGCGGGTCGGTCTTGTCCACAGGCTGGACCATTTTCCTGCTGAATTGTCTGGTGGCGAGCAGCAGCGTGTTGCAATTGCCCGGGCAATTGCCAAGCGGCCCGACGTCCTGCTGTGTGATGAGCCGACCGGCGCCCTCGACAGCAAGACCGGGATCCAGGTCCTTGAGGCATTGGATTCGGTCAACCGAGATCTGGGAACAGCAACCGTGCTCATCACCCACAACGCATCCATCCAGCGCATTGCCCACCGGGTAATCGTGCTGGCGGACGGACGCGTCATCAGGGACGAGCCGAATACCGAGCGTGTCCTGCCTTCGGAGATAAGCTGGTGAGCGCGCTCGACAAAAAGATGCTGAGGGACCTGCGCCGCATTTGGGCGCAAACACTGGCGATAGCGCTGGTACTAGGCTGCGGGATCATGGTGCTGGTAGGGGCGCAGGCGACCCAGGCGACGCTGACACAGACCCAGGCTGCCTATTACGAACGCCAGCGCTTTCCCGATGTGTTTGCGGGGATGACCCGCGGGCCCGCTGACATTGTCTCAGCGGCGGCCCTGATCCCCGGCGTCGCGCAAGCCGAAGGCCGCATAGGCTTTCAGGCGGTGCTCGATATTGACGGAATGTCCGAGCCGGCAACAGGGCGTATCATATCGCTTGCCCCGGACGGGCAGCGGTTGAACTTACCGCTGGTTCGCCGCGGGCGTCTGCCAGACTCCGGCCGTGCCGATGAGGTTGCGCTGTCAGAACCCTTTGGCGAAATTCACGGCCTTGTGCCCGGCAGCTCTTTTCGCGGTGTTCTAAATGGCAGCCTGAGAGAGCTGACTGTGACCGGTTGGGTACTCAGTCCTGAATTCATCTACACGATGTCGCCCGGGGCAATGATGCCGGATGATCGGCGCTACGGCCTGATCTGGATGAACGAGGAGGCAGCGGCGGCGGCCATGGACATGAATGGCGCAGTGAACGAGATCGCCCTGCGCCTGACGCGCGACGGCGATGAGCGCGCAGTCATCGCTGCCCTTGACGATCTGCTCGATACTTACGGCGGAACAGGCGCCCATGGCCGCGACCGGCAGGTCTCGCATGCCTTCCTTGATGGCGAGATGCAGCAACTGGGAGTAATGGCCACCTTCATCCCGCCGATCTTTCTCGTCGTGTCAGCCTTTCTGGTCAACATGGTTTTGGGGCGCCTGATCGCGCTGGAACGCCCTCAAATAGGCCTGATGAAGGCGCTTGGATACGGGCGAATGGAGATAGCGACGCATTACCTGAAGCTTGCCCTGCTGATCGGGGTTATCGGCATAGCGGCAGGTTGGGGCTTTGGCTGGTGGATGGCCGATGCCATGATCGGGCTTTACGGCGACTTCTTCCGTTTCCCCTTCATCCTCCACAATTGGGGTACCCAGGCAATGGTCATTTCGGGTCTGTTGGGCATGGCGACAGTTATCCTTGGCGGGCTTCGCGCGATATGGACCTCGCTCAAGCTGCCACCTGCCGAAGCGATGCAGCCTCCCGCACCGCCTAATTTCGGGCGAGGCTTGGCCGACCGTTTGCTCGTCCGCTTTCATTTGCGGCAAACCACGATGATGATCTTCCGATCGATCATGCGCTGGCCGGGAAGGGCGGCAATTACCCTGTTCGGTGTTTCCGCCTCAGTAGGGGTGCTGGTGATGAGCTATTTCATGTTCGATGCGGTGGAGCAGCTAGCTTACAGTATTTTCCAGCAGGCCAATCGACAGCAGGTAACGCTGGTGCTCGCCAATGCCCGTTCAGATGAAGCAGTACAGGACGCGCTGAGCCTGCCCGGCGTACTGCGGGCCGAAGGCGCCTATGCAACGCCGGTGCGGGCGGTTAATGGCCATCTGAACCGGTTGACCTCGTTGCAGGGGCATTTTCCGGGAGCAACGCTCTCGCGGCTCGTCAATGATTCAGGTCAGGTCGTGGAGCCCGGCACGTCGGGGCTGATTCTGCCCGAAATGATGGCCCGGGCCCTGGATATACAGGTGGGTGAGGAACTTCGGCTGGAAATGCTCGCTGCTCCGCGCGCCGTGGTGAACCTGCCGGTCAATGAAATCATTGCACAGGGAATGGGACAGGAGGTCCATGTGTCGGCTGCTGCTCTGTTTGCTGCCATGGACAGTGCACCTCAGGTCAACATGATCCACCTGGCTGTGGATTCCGATCATATTAAATCGCTCAACGCCGCGATCAAGGCAACACCTGCAATTGCCAGTCTGACTGACTGGGCCGATGTGCGCCGCCAGTTTGACGCTACGCTGAGCGAGAACCTGCTGACAATGGTTGCGATCTATACGCTGATCGGGGTGTTGATCGCTATCGGTGTCGTCTATAACGCGGCCCGTATACAGTTGTCTGAGCGGAGCTATGAACTGGCCAGCCTGCGCGTATTGGGTTTCAGCCGGGGCGAGGTGGGCTTTGTCCTCGTGGGCGAGATGATGTTGCTGACCCTTGTGGCGATACCGTTCGGCTGGATTCTGGGTTATGGGCTTGCCCTGGGATTGGTCAATGCAATGTCAACCGATCTCATTCAGATCCCGTTCCATATAACTCGCCGCACCTTTGCACTGGCGGCGCTCGCCGTTTTCCTGGCTGCGCTAGGTTCTGTCTTGCTGGTCAGGCGGCGACTGGACCGGGTCGATCTGGCTACCGCACTCAAGGCGCGAGAGTAGGAAATGGCGATGGGCATGATGCGCAAGGCAGGTATGGGATTAGGCGTCTTGGCAATTGTGGGCGGGATTGCCTGGGGCCTTTGGCCTGATCCTGTTCAGGTCGATCTGGCAGAGGTGAACCGTGGACCAATGCAGGGCGTGATCCTTGCGCAGGGCACGACCCGGGTTCGTGATCCCTACATCATTACCGCGCCTTTTGCCGGCAAGGTAATTCGCTCTCCCGTCGAGATCGGCGACGCTGTTGGCGCAGGCGAAACAATTGTCGCCGAAATCCAGCCGGCCGACCCCGCCCTGATGGATGCCCGCTCCCGCGCACAGGCTGAAGCCGCTGTTGACGAGGCACAGGCATCTGTCGCAGTGGCGCAGAGCAATCTGGGCCAGGCCGAGACCGAACTCGCCCGTACCAAGAGCCAGTTGGAGCGTGGCCGGACCCTGGCCGAGCGCGGAACCATACCTCGCAAGATGCTCGAGGATATCGAGGCGGCACACCTGACCGCCGAACAGGCACTTGCAGCAGCGCACTCGCAACTTGAAATGAACCGGGCAACGCTTGTTCGGGTCCGCGCGCAGCTTCTTGATCCCGAAGCGTTGTTGGATCCTTCCGAAGCTGACAGCCTGCGCGGACGAATATTGGCGCCCAAGACCGGGATTGTACTTGCGGTGACCGAGGAAAGCGCGCGGCTGGTACAGGCAGGCGATCCGCTGCTTACCATCGGCAACCTTGACGAAATGGAGGTGGAACTTGACCTCCTGTCGACAGATGCGGTCAAGGTTCCTGCCAACGCGCCCGCAATGATCGAGCGCTGGGGCGGTGAAGGCACACTTGAGGCCCGCTTGCGCCGCACCGAGCCTGCCGCCTTCACCAAGGTATCGGCGCTCGGCATAGAGGAGCAGCGGGTACGCCTTCACCTCGACGTGCTGACCCCGCCAGACGAACGCCGCGGGCTTGGGGAAGGCTTTCGGGTTCATGTGCGCCTGATCATCTGGGATGAGGAGGACCTTTTGCAAGTGCCCCAGGCGGCGCTCTTTCGCGATGGTGATGGCTGGGCCGTCTTCATCGCACAGGAAGGCAGGGCGCGCCTGAGGTCCCTGGAGGTAGGCAGACAGGCTGGCGGGGAGGCAGAGGTTCTCGAGGGACTGGCTCCGGGCGACAAGGTCATCATGTATCCGGGCAGTGCAATGGCCGATGGCGCGGCAATCGCCGAGCGCGAGCAATAAATTGCCTGGGAGGGCCGCCTCAAAAATATTTTAAACTTAAATAAAATATCTTTCATACTTAAAGGAAATAGTGGTATACTCTCCCATTATCCGCTTTCCATTGGAGGTTCCTTCACGGGAATGGGGGCGCGGAGAAACAGGGCTTGCATTTGGGGCATTTCATGTCTTGGATCAGAGTTCGAAAACAAGGAGGAACTTTCATGAGTACAAAATCTTTGGTTATTGCAGCCCTTGCTTCTGCCCTCGCACTGGGCTCCAGCATTGCGCAAGCGCAAACCGGCAACATCAAGGTCGGCATGATCACCACGCTTTCCGGCGGTGGTGCAGGTCTCGGTATTGACGTGCGGGACGGCTTTTTGCTCGCGGTCAAGCAGTCCGGCAATACCGGTATCGAGATGGTAATCGAGGACGACCAGCAGAAGCCAGAAATCGCTGTACAGCTCGCCGATGAAATGGTGCAGTCCGACAAGGTCGACCTTTTGACCGGCATCATCTGGTCGAACCTGGCAATGGCAGTGGTTCCTGCCGTTGTGGCTCAGGGCAAGTTCTACCTCTCGCCCAATGCCGGTCCTTCCGCACTGGCCGGCAAGGGTTGCCTGCCGAACTACTTCAACGTTGCCTGGCAGAATGACAACCTGCACGAGGCAGCAGGCGCCTATGCCAAGAGCCAGGGCTACAAGAACTCTTTCATTCTCGCGCCGAACTATCCTGCAGGTCAGGATGCACTCACCGGCTACAAGCGCCTTTATGAAGGCGAACTGGCGGGCGAACTTTACACCAAGCTCGGACAGACCGACTATGCAGCCGAGATCGCGCAGATCCGTGCCTCCGGCGCAGACAGCGTCTTCTTCTTCCTTCCGGGCGGAATGGGCATTTCCTTCCTCAAGCAGTTTGCCGACAGTGGCATTGATCTGCCGCTTGTGGGCCCCGCCTTCAGCTTCGACCAGAACATCCTGCAGGCGGTCGGTGACGCTGCACTGGGCGTGAAGAACACCTCCCAGTGGAACAAGGACCTCGACAACGAAACCAACAAGGCCTTTGTTGAAAGCTTCCAGGCCGAATATGGCCGGCTTCCGTCTCTGTATGCCAGCCAGGGCTTTGATACGGCGAACCTTCTGATCAGCGCCATGGCCAAGGCCGACATTAACGACGCCGATGCATTCCGCGCGGCCCTGAAGGAGGCTGATTTCAGCTCCACACGCGGCAACTTCAAGTTCGCCAACAACCACCATCCGATCCAGAACATCTATGTGCGCGAAGTGATCAAGGAAGGTGATATCTACACCAACAAGATCATCGCAACTGCATTGACCGATCACACGGATGCCTATGCATCCGAGTGCGGCATGTAAAACTGGAAACCCTGGGGTGAGCGGTTCGGGGCCGGTCACTCCAGCCTGGAATTTCTGCAATGTCATTGATCCTGCTGGCCGAGCAAGTCCTCAACGGCCTTCAATTCGGAGTCATGCTTTTTCTCATGGCAGCCGGATTGACGCTGATTTTCGGCGTGATGGGACTGATCAACCTTGCCCATGGCTCGCTCTACATGATCGGGGCATTTGCTGCTGCTGCCATTGCCGCGGCGACAGGGTCCTTTGTCCTGGCGCTGGCAGCCAGTCTCGCGGCAGCAGCCATTGTTGGTACAATCATGGAATTCGTCGTCATCAGGCGCCTCTATGACAGGGATCACCTCGATCAGGTGCTGGCAACATTTGCGCTCATTCTGATATTTTCCGAGGCAACGCGTTGGCTGTTCGGCTCGTTTCCCCTGTTCCTCGATGTTCCCGCCGCATTGGCCGGCACTGTCATGCTGCCCGGCGGGATCCAGTACTCGGCCTATCGCCTTTTCATCATACTTGTCGGACTGGTCGTTGCAGTCGGACTCTTCCTGCTGATAACCAAAACCCGGATCGGCATGCGCATCCGCGCCGGCGAGAATGATCGCGAAATGATCGCCGCGCTTGGCGTGGATATTTCCAAACTCTACACGCTGGTTTTTGCTCTTGGTGCCGCGCTTGCAGGCCTTTCCGGCGCGCTGGTCGGCGCAATTCAGTCGGTCCAGGTCGGCATGGGCGAACCGGTCTTGATCCTCGCCTTCGTCGTGATTGTGATCGGCGGCATCGGCTCGATCAAGGGCGCACTTGTGGGCGCGATCCTTGTCGGCCTGACCGATACGCTTGGCAGGGTATTGCTGCCGATCCTGTTTGGTTCGTTCATGGACGCGTCATCGGCAGCAACCGTGGGTTCTGCAATTTCCTCCATGCTCATCTACATACTGATGGCAGCCATCCTGATTTACAGGCCGACCGGCCTCTTCGGCAGTTCATGACATGATCAGGGAAATCTATCTCAACTACGCTCTTGCGCTTCTGCTGCTGCTGGTTCCGGTCATTGCCTGGTTCCTGGCAGAGCCCTTCATCATCACGCTCTCCACGAAAGTCGCCATTCTTGCCCTGGCAGGCGTGGGGCTTAACCTGGCGCTGGGGCAGGGTGGAATGGTCAGCCTGGGCCATGCTGCCTTCTTCGGCCTTGGCGGCTATGCGATGGGCGTCCTTGCCAGTCATGCCCAGACCTTCACTCCCCTGATGGAAGTCCCGTTCCTGATCGAAGGAACCAAATCAATGCCGATCATCTGGCTGGTCGCCATCGTGACCAGCAGCCTGGCGGCGCTCGTCATTGGCATGTTGAGCCTGCGCACCACTGGAGTCTATTTCATCATGGTGACACTGGCATTCGGCCAGATGTTCTACTATTTCGCCATCAGTTGGCCCGCTTATGGCGGCGAGGATGGTCTTTCCATCTATGTAAGAAACAGTTTCCCCGGGCTGAACACGCTTGACCCGATCCAGTTCTTTGCCATCTGCTATATCATTCTGGTTATTGTGATCGGCCTTGTTTCCGTCCTGTCGCGTTCCTCCTTCGGCCTGGCGCTCAATGGTGCGCGGCAGAATACCGAACGCGTCCAGACGGTGGGCCTCAATCCGTTCCGCTTGAAGCTGGTCGCCTTCACGATTTCAGGTGCCATAACCGGTCTGGCGGGTGCGCTGTTCGCCGACCTCAACCGCTTTATCAGCCCGACCATGTTCAGCTGGCATACCAGTGGTGAAATAATGATCTTTGTCATTTTGGGCGGCGTTGCCCGGCTTTATGGCCCGGTCGCCGGAGCGGCCGTCTTCATCCTGCTGGAGCACACCCTGGGGGGTTTGTCTGAATTCTGGCACATCTATCTCGGCATCATTCTCCTGCTGGTCGTTTTGTTCGCGCGCGGCGGTTTGATCGGCACGCTTGCCGGAAAGGCTGCCCGCCATGGCTGAAGCGATCCTGAGTGTTGAAAACATTTGCAAGTCTTTCGGTGCGCTGACGGCCAGTGACCAGGTCTCGCTCGACCTGAAGCCAGGGGAAATACACGCGCTGATCGGTCCCAATGGCGCGGGAAAATCGACTCTCATCAAGCAGATATGCGGCGGCCTGAAACCCGACAGTGGCAGGGTCAGCTTCCTCGGCAAGGACGTCACGGCGATGCCGACCGCAGAACGGGCACGGCTTGGCCTTGGACGGACTTTCCAGATTTCAGCACTCGCCATGGAATATACTGTGCTTGAAAACGTGATGCTGGGCGCGCTCGGCCATCGTGGAGGTGCGTTCAGCTTTTTCAGGCCGGTCATGAATGATCCTGAATTGCTGGCAGTTGCAAGACGGGCTCTCGAACGGGTCGATCTGATCAACGAGGCGTCAAGATTGACGGCTGAATTGTCACACGGCCAGCGGCGCCAGCTTGAAGTGGCAGTTGCGCTGACACTCTCGCCCAAGGCATTCGTCATGGATGAACCCATGGCCGGGCTTGGTGGAGAGGGCTCGAAAAAACTGACTGCCTTCCTCGACCAGCTTCGCGGTGAAGCGCCCATCCTGCTGGTGGAGCATGACATGGATGCCGTCTTCGCATTGGCGGATCGCATATCTGTCCTCGTTTATGGCAAGGTCATTGCAACGGGAAGCGTCGAGGAAGTTCGCCTAAACAGGGATGTTCGCACCGCCTATCTAGGCGAGGAGGACGCATGACGCCGCTTCTCGAATTGCGCGGTATCACCGCCGTTTACGGGCCGTCACAGGCGCTTTTCGGTGTTGATCTGGCCATTGCCGAGGGAGAGGTGGTGGCGCTGCTCGGGCGCAACGGCATGGGCAAGACCACCACGGTCAAGGTTATCTGCCGCATGCTGAAAAACCGGGATGGGTCGGTGCATTTTGCAGGACAGTCCATCAACAACCTTCCTTCCCACAAGGCTGGCCAACTCGGCCTTGGGCTGGTGCCGGAGGGCCGCCGTTGTTTCACAAATCTCACGGTGCAGGAAAACCTGATGGCTGCCGCAAGGAAAGGCGAATGGGACCTGGCGCGCGTAGAGACCCTGTTTCCCAAACTTGGCGCCCGCCGCAACCAGATGGCTGGTTCATTGTCCGGCGGCGAGCAGCAAATGCTGGCGATTGGCCGCGCGCTCATGACCAACCCCCGGCTCCTGATCTTCGACGAGGCGACCGAGGGTCTTGCGCCGGTCATCCGTCAGGAGATATGGAACGCCATTGTGGAACTGAAGCAGAAATCAGGCCTGTCCATCCTGCTCATTGACAAGACGCTGAAAGAGCTGGCCCTGGTCGCCGACGAGGCCGTTATTCTCGAGCGGGGCAAATCAGTCTGGCAGGGGCCGTTTAGTACATTGACGGCGGAACTGACCGATCGCTATCTGGGCGTCTGAAAAACGCATTCTCCACTACAAGAATATCCCATCTTACCTTAGGTTTGCATTGGCCTCTAAATTCGCCTTGCCAGCACGCCGGTGTTTGATACGGTAAAGGCTTGTCAAACAAGGAGGACATTGCATGAGTTTCTTTTCGACAGCCATAAAGGCGACGGCAACAGCCGCGCTTATTCTTGGCGCAACAGCGGCAACTTCATTCGCCCAGGACATCAAGTTCTTTACAATCGGCACAGGCGGCACAGGTGCCACCTACTACCCGGTTGGCGGCGTTATCGCCAATGCGATTTCCAATCCTCCCGGCTCGCGCCCATGCGATGAGGGTGGCAGCTGCGGCGTACCAAACCTGATTGCGTCCGCGGTTTCCTCTCGCGGTTCGGTTGACAACGTCAACGCCATTGCGTCCGGTCTGCGTGACTCCGGCTTCGTCCAGTCAGACGTCGCTTCCTGGGCCTATACCGGCACCGGCACAATGGAAGGCAAGCCTCCGGTTTCCGATCTTGCCGCAATTGCAGCCCTGTTCCCCGAGCACATCCACCTGATTGCAGGCAAGGACAGCGGCATCAACTCTGTTGCAGACCTCAAGGGCAAGCGCGTTTCCCTCGATGAACCAGGCTCCGGCACCCGTGTCGATGCACAACTGATCATCGAGGCAGCTGGCATGACCCTTGACGACATGACCGTCGAAGACCTGAAGCCCGGTCCGGCTGCCGAAGCCCTCCAGAACGGCAAACTGGATGCATTCTTCATCGTTGCAGGTTATCCGACCGGCTCGGTGGTCGAACTTGCCTCATCAACCGCGATCAAGCTGGTCAACATCGACGGCGAGGCCGCGGCTGCGCTGACGGAGAAATACGGCTTCTTTTCGCAGAGCGACATTCCAGCCGGAACCTATGAAGGCGTCGATGCGGTAACAACTGTTGCAGTTGGTGCCCAGTGGGTAACAAGCCTGAAGCAGCCGGAGGAATTGATCTACGAAATCACCAAGGCGCTATGGAACGACAATACCCGCAAGCTGCTGGACGTGGGTCACGCCAAGGGCAAGGTCATCACGCCTGATACGGCTCTGGACGGCATTGGCATCCCCCTGCATCCAGGTGCCGAGCGCTTCTACAAGGAAGCGGGCCTGCTCCAGTAACACCCATCGGGGACCCGGGTGCGAAAGCATCCGGGTTTTCTGTATCCAAATTCATCTGCAGGGCATGATCGGGGATCGTAAATGGACGCCAAGCCGGACGACGTTCTAGACGCGGAAAAACTGGCGGAAATTGAACGCAAATACGATCCCGAAACCGCCTTCCGACCAGTCGGAAAGTACCTGGCAATCGCGATCACCACGGCACTGGTCGCAATGTCGGTCTATCATTTCTATGCATCGGGCTTCGCGCTGATCCGCGAACTGCTGCATCGGGGCATCCACCTTTCCTTTGTCCTGGGCCTGACCTTCCTGCTCTTCTCGTTTCGCCGATCTGCGGACACGAGCATGCCACCCAAGGCCTGGTACAGGTTCGAAGGCGTTGGCCTCATCGACATTGCCTTCAGCATTCTCTCGGTTGCCTGCGCACTCTACCTGCCATTGCTGCCCCCTGAAATTGTCGGGGAACGGGTCGGCAATCCATCCCAGTTCGATGTCCTCATGGGCACCAGCCTTATACTGCTGACTCTTGAAGCCACGCGACGCTCGGTCGGACCAACCCTGCCGTTGATTGCCCTGATTTTCATTCTCTTCGCGATTTTTGGTCCCTATGCCCCTGGCGCTCTCAAGCATGGCGGCACCAGCTGGCTCGGCCTTGTCAACCATCTCTACATGACCAATCAGGGCATTTACGGCATCGCGATCGGCGTGATGGCGCAATATGTATTTTTGTTCATCCTTTTCGGCGTGCTTGCAACGCGCATCGGGCTTGGCCAGCTTTTCATTGACCTCGCCATGGTAATCGCCGGACGCTATTCGGGCGGCCCTGCCAAGGTTGCCATCTTTTCCTCCGCTTTCATGGGAACGATTTCCGGCTCATCGATTGCCAATACAGTGACGACCGGGGCGCTTACCATTCCGGCAATGAAGCGCGTCGGCTATCCCTCACACTTTGCAGGAGCGGTAGAGGCAACAGCCTCGACAGGCGGGCAGATCACCCCGCCGATCCTTGGCGCGGCCGCTTTCATCATGGTCGAATACCTGGAAATCCCCTTGCGCGACATTCTGGCGGCAGCGCTCTTCCCCGCACTTCTGCATTATTTCGGCATATTCATCATGGTCCATCTTGAGGCAAAGCGCCTGGGCTTGCGTGGTCTCAATCCAGATGAAATGCCGAAGGCATGGCTGGTATTGCGCCAGCACTGGCTATCGGTCATTCCGCTGATCATTCTGGTCTACATGATCCTGACCGGCCGCACGCCCGATTTCGCTGCTGTTTACGGTATCATCGCCTGCGTGGTGGTTGGTTTCCTCAATCCGGTCAACCGGCTGACCATCCCCCACCTCTGGGATGCACTGGCGTCTGGTGCAAAGAACACGATTGCGGTGGGCGCTGCCGCAGCCTGTGTAGGCATTATTGTGGGCGTCGTTACGCTTACGGGTGTCGGTTTCCGCCTGGGCTATGTGGTGGTCCAGACCGCAACCGATATGGGCGCACTTTTTGGTTCCATCTGGCCGCTCTCCTATTTCTCGGTGTCCCAATGGGCACTCTTCTTCTCGCTGATCCTCATCGCGATTGCCTGCATCATCATGGGTGCCGGCATTCCGACAACAGCGACCTATATCATCCTTGTTGCTGTTGCTGCCCCGGCTCTTGCTGTTTTGAATGTCGAGCCGCTGGTTGCCCATTTCTTCGTGTTTTATTACGGCGTCCTGGCGGATATCACGCCGCCGGTTGCCCTTGCAGCCTACGCCGCTGCCGGGATTGCCGGCTCGAACCCGTTCAAGACCGGCAATACGGCGTTCCGCCTCGGCATTGCAAAGGCGCTGGTGCCGTTCGTGTTCGTCTATTCGCCCTCGCTGCTGCTCGTGGCAGACGGCTTTACCTGGTACATGTTCTCGATAACCCTGCTCGGTGCGATGATAGGCATTGGCCTGATCGGAACCGCGTTCTCGGGCTATTTCCTGGCTCCGATGAACAATCTGGAACGCTGGTGGATAGGCCTGACATCGTTATTCTTTATCGCACCCGGCATTCAGACCATGCTGATCGGTGGATTGCTGTTCTCGCCGATTCTGCTTCGCCAACTGGCAGCATACCGGTTGAAAACGCTTCCCTGACAGCAGGTACAAAAAGCCGGGACAGTAGCGCCCCGACTTGTGCTTGCCGTCCGTTGCTTCCGGCCAGGATTAATCCGCGCCGCGTACCGGAATGGTCGCGTTGGGGTCCGGATGGACAACCTTCTGGATGAAGAAGACCGCCACGGCCAGGCCCACTCCGATAATATCGGTAATCAGTCCGCCCTCGATCATGAAGAGCGCAGAGATCAACAGTCCGATGCGCAGGAACCAGGCAGGCCGGCCGCCGAGAAACCATCCCTGGACCGCGGCGCTCAGCAGGAAAACTCCGACGCATGCAGTAAGTCCGGCGCGGAGGATCTCCATCCAGCTGCCGTCCATCAGCAGGGCGGAATTGTAGAAGAACATGAACGGCACGATAAAGGCGGCAAGGCCGATCTTGAAAGAGGCAACTGATGTCTCCATCGGGTTGGCTCCCGATATGCCCGCCGCCGCATAACTTGCCAGCGCCACTGGTGGCGTGATTGCCGAGACCACCGCGAAGTAGAAGACAAAGAAATGCGCGGTCAGTAGCGGAATTCCAAGCTGGACGAGACCGGGCGCAACTACCGAGGCGGCGACTGCATAGGCGGCTGTGGTCGGCATGCCCATGCCGAGCAGAATCGCGATGCACATCGCAAAGAACAGCGCCAGAAGTTGGCTGACACCGGCAAGATCCAGCAGGACGGATGAGAAGCGTGCGCCGACGCCGGTAAGCGAGATGACACCGACAATGATGCCCGCACAGGCACAGACCGCTATGATCTGGATCGACATGACGCCCGCAATCTCGAATGCCTTGATTATGGAGCGCAGACCCATCCGGTGCGGCGTCAGCCAGGAAACGACAGCTGCAGCGACGGTGGCGAGCGTGCCTGCCCGAAAGACCGAATAGCCCATGAACAGCGCCACGATCAGGATAATGATCGGCACGAAAAGGTAAACCTGCCTCACCAGAATGTGGAACTTCGGCAACTCTTCCTCGCGCATGCCGCGCATGTTGAGCTTGGCTGCTTCCATGTCGACCATGAAATAAATCGAAACGAAATAGAGGATTGCCGGGACGATCGCCGCAATCGCGATCTCTTGATAGGGGATGCCTGTCACCTCTGCCATGATGAAGGCGCCCGCGCCCATGATCGGTGGCATGATCTGTCCGCCGGTGGAGGCGGCAGCTTCGATCGCGCCGGCTGTCTTCTTGTGATAGCCGACCTTTTTCATCAACGGGATGGTCAGCGAACCCGTGGCAACCACATTGCCCGCCGATGTGCCGTTTATCATGCCCATCAGGCCTGAAGCGAAGATGGCCACCTTGGCAGGGCCGCCGCGTGCACGTCCGGCTGCAGCAAAGGCGAAGTTGACGAAATAGTCGCCCACTTTCGATGCCTGCAGAAAGGCGGCAAAAATGATGAAAAGGATAATATAGGTCGAGGACACCGCCGTTGTCGGGCCGAGAATACCTGCATCTGAATAAAGATGGCCGAAGAAACGCTGCCAGGTATAGGCGCTCTGCACCGCCAGGATGCCGGGCAGAAGATGGGCGGTGAAGGTGTAAAGCAGGAAGATGGCAGTTATCACGACCAGGGCGAGGCCGGCGACCCGGCGGGTCAGTTCCAGGATGAGGGCAGAACCGGCAGTTGCTGCGAAGGCAACGCCAATCGGCACGAAGGCAGTCCCAACGGAATTTCGTGCAGCCGTGCCGTAGATGGCGATGAGATAGATGGCAACGACGATGCCACAAAGCGCGAGGACGACATCAGAGGCGGCAACGCTTGCACGGTCACGGCGTTCGATCCAGCCCATCACGATGGCTCCGAAGGTCGCTACAAGCAGGGGCAAACCAAACCAGTATGTTTCCGTCTGGTAGATCGGCGTACCGGGGAAGGCGGCCCAAGTGGTCAATCCGCCCATTTGCGGCAATTCGCCTGAGTTGATGGTCTGAACAAAGCCTATGGCGGTGAAGCCAGCAAGCAGAGCGGGGATCGCGAATAGCGCGGCTATGACGGAAACAATCCGGTTGCTGGTTCGCTCCGGTCCCTCGCTGGCGAAGGTATGCGCCGAGAAGAGCAGAAAGCCAAGGGCCAGGGCCCCGGCAATGTGCGCCGTGCGGAAATTCCAGGTCTCCATCGGAAACTGCGGAAGGAGGGGGATTGTGATGCCGGTCCATGCTGAGATGGAGACGCCGTTAAGGGCGAGCATGTGGAAAGCCGCATAAAGCGTGGAAAGACCTGCAATGAGGAGGTAGGTCCGGCCAGTGAAAAGGCGGCGATTGCCCTCGACCGGTTCCTCGTCAACACCTTGTGCAAGTACTGCCGTGGTGCGCTCTTCGTCTGTCCTTGATGCAGACTCAGTCATGTTTTCCTCCCCGCTAAACGGCGCCACACCTCGAGAGAAGCTCGGGGTATGACAACCAGCGCCCTTGATGGGCGCTGGTCAGTCTTATTGAAGTATCGTGGAATTGAAAGGACCATCAGATCCGTTCAGCGCATGGTCCGGCCTAGCCGCCATGAATCATGTCGGCAGCAATGGTTGCACCGGCATTTTCGGTAAACCAGCGGGCTGCACCAGGATGCCACTTCATCACATTGTTCTTGTTCCAATGTTCAGGCAGGGTTTCGCTTGCAGCAGAATGAACGCCAACCATGCGCGCATTGTCGGACATCACCACATTCACAATCTCGTAAACGAGAGTTTCGGGCATGTCGCAGTTCGCAATCGCGAAGTTCCACATGGCAACTGCGCTGGCAGGTTCGGTCAGCGTGGTGTAGGTAGCGGCTGGAATGTCGAATTCGGATACCGGGAAGTTTTCGGTGATCGTTTTGAGTTCCTCATCGGTAAAACCAACAATGTTGATTTTGGTCTGCACTTCCAGCTGCGATACTGCAGGGATCGGAACACCTGCAGCAAAGGCAATCACATCCAGCAGACCATCCTGAAGCTGTCCGCCCAGATCAGACCATCCCCCGTTGCGGCGGTCGAACTGAACGCCAAGCTTTTCCAGCATGGCCGGGAAATAGGTGTCTGAGGTCGAACCGGCAGGCCCGAAACCGATGCGCGCCCCGGCAGGGATATCGGCAATGGACGTGATGCCTGAAGAGGAGAGCGCGGTTACTGAAAACGGCGTCTGATACATCGGGAACATTGCGCAGGCATTGGTCATCTGAAGGCCGGGTGCAATCGGGTTGGTTCCGCCGATTGACTCCGCTGCCGGACCCATGGTCGTCATGCCGAAAGGCAGATCGCCAGTATGGACCAGCGCCATGTTCTGCATGGGGCCGCCGGTTACTTCCGCCGCGCCGGAAATGCCGAGTTGCTCGGCAGCAAGGTTTGCCCAGCCGGATCCGTAGCCGAAATATGTGCCGCCCTGTGAACCTGTGCCTACAGTGAAGCTTTCAGGCCACCCGGTCTTGTCCTGTGCAAATGCAGTGCCGGCCATGGCGGTGACCATGCTGAGTGCAATTGCAGTTTTCGTGAAAATATTCATCGTTTCTCTCTCCCTGTTTCAAGCGCGATGTTGCGCACTCAAAAAGACCTTAGATCGCATTATGACAAGATAACAACAGAGAATTTTTATATAATAAATTAAAATAATATTCAGGCTGTTTCAGCAATGGCTGCGAGGTTTGCCTTGAGAGTCTGCATGAATGCTTCGCGCGCCGAATCCCGTGTGTCCCGCATCCAGCATGCTGTCAAAGCCAGTTTGGTGAGAATTGCACCCTGTGGCGTGACAATCGGAATAAAGCTCACACCGCTCACGCCAAGCCGCGACGCCCATCGCGGAACGATAGCGATTCCGATGCCATTGCTGACAAGATTTACGATGGTCTGCTTTTCCTCGGCAATCTGTACGACACGTGCCGACAATCCCGCCTTCAGAAACATTTGCATGCTGAGGTCATGACTGTGCGGTCGAGACTTGCGGTCTGGAACGATCAGCGGTTCATTTGCAAGGTCTTCGACGCGCAATTGCTTGTAGCTGCTTAGCGGGTGATTTGCGGGGCAGGCAACAACTGCGGTTTCATGAAAAAGCGGAAAGAATTCGAGCCGGCGGTCGGGTATTTCCGGCGGCCGGACAATTGCTATGTCGAGGTTCCCCGACAGGATTTTCGGTAGCAGTCGAAATGTCTTCTGCTCAATCAGCTGTACGGAGATCTCCGGATTGCTGGTGCGAAACAGCGGCAGCAATTGGGGCAGCAACCCTGCCGCAGCGCTGTCAATCGCGCCAATTCTCAACAGGGATGCCCGTTCGCCCCTGTGGTCCCTGAGTTTCGCCTCCAGGGACTCGAAACGGCTGACCAGTTCGCGCGCCTCCGGCAATAGCGTTCGACCGGTATCAGTCAGTGCCACATGACGGGTGGTACGCGAAAGCAGCCGCACGCCGAGACCTTCTTCCAGCAGCCTGATATGGCGGCCAAGTGATGCGGGCAGCATTTGCAGCTTTTGTGCCGCTTTTCCAAAATGCAGGGAATCGGCCACTGCGATGAAGCATCGGAGCTGTTGAATATCCATGGCACACTCCATTATATCGAAATTTTATATGATAAAAGGCGCATTGTTGATGCGCTGTCAAATTGCCATGCTGCGCCTGAAAGAGAGCTGCAACTGCGATGGACCCATTTGCACGCTGCCGCCATCAAGCAATCATTCCGGGTAACTTCTGGCGCCGAATTGGCCCTCGTACCGGCCCACCAGACTGGAGAACGCATGCGTACGCACAAGATCGCCGCCATCCCCGCCGATGGCATCGGGCCTGAAGTGATTGAAGCAGGAATGGAAGTTCTCCAAGCGTTGGCATCGCGCATGGGGGACGTTGAGTTCAGCTTCACCCATTTTGATTGGAGTTCTGACTATTACAAGCAGCATGGAAAGATGATGCCCGATGACGGCCTGGACCAGTTGAGGGATTTCAACGCGATTTTTTTTGGCGCAGTGGGCGCACCTGATGTCCCCGACCACATCACACTATGGGGTCTGCGCCTGCCGATCTGCCAGGGCTTTGACCAATATGCCAATGTCAGGCCGACAAGGATCATTCCCGGGATCACCTCGCCGCTACGCAATGTCGGAATCGGCGATCTCGACTGGGTGATCGTTCGGGAAAACTCCGAGGGCGAGTATTCGGGCCATGGCGGCCGTGCCCATCGCGGCATGCCGGAAGAAGTGGGAACAGAGGTGGCCATTTTTACACGTATCGGGGTCACCAGGATCATGCGCTACGCGTTTCGCCTTGCACAAGCACGCCCGCGCAAATTCCTGACGGTTGTCACCAAGTCCAATGCCCAGCGTTTCGGCATGGTAATGTGGGATGAAATCGCTGCTGAAGTCGCGCAGGAATTTCCCGATGTCAAATGGGACAAGATGCTGGTCGATGCCATGACAGTACGCATGGTCAAGAACCCGCAAAGCCTCGACACGATCGTTGCGACCAACCTGCATGCCGACATCCTGTCTGATCTTGCAGGTGCACTGGCGGGCAGCCTTGGCGTTGCGCCGACAGCAAATATCGATCCCGAACGCCGCTATCCTTCGATGTTCGAGCCAATCCACGGGTCGGCTTTTGATATTACCGGTAAGGGAATCGCCAATCCGGTAGCGACTTTCTGGACTGCCGCGCAGATGCTTGACCATCTGGGTGAGGCCGCGGCGTCGCAAAGGCTGATCGAGGCGATCGACAAGGTTTGCGAAGCGGGCATCATGACACCTGACGTGGGCGGCAAGGCCACCACGAAAGAGGTTACTGAGGCCATGGTTGAGGCAATTCGCGGCTCCAACAGCTGACCAGCTGGCAGACTTTGGGTATATCCGGCCGCTTTTCATGAATCACCCTTGACCCTCCAGTGACTGGAAGGAATATCTTGTCTTCAGAAATGGAGTCCGGATATGAATACCCGTGCCGAGAAGACTGCCGGTGCATCCTGTTGTGGAGGCAATAATCACCATGATCACGGCCATGCACACGATCACAACCACGACCATGCCCATGCCCATACAAAAACAGCACCCGAAAAGGTGGATACACCATCGCCGCAAGCCATGCTGCAGGCGGCAACCGTGCCGGTTGACAGCAAGGTAAAGGATCCCGTTTGCGGAATGACGGTCACGCTGGGCAAGGGCAAGCCATCGCTCAAATACAAGGGCGAGGAGTTCCACTTCTGCAATCCCAAGTGCCGTGACCGTTTCGAGGCTGATCCGTGGTTCTATCTCTCGGGCAACAAGGCGCGCAAGAAACAATCAGCCCCCAAAAATGTCATGTACACCTGCCCGATGGATCCTGAAATCGTGCAGGAAGGCCCGGGAACCTGCCCGATATGCGGTATGGCGCTTGAGCCGATGGATGGCGTTGCCGAGGGCCCGAACCATGAGCTCATCGATTTCAAACGTCGGCTCTGGGTCAGTGCGGGCGCGGCCATTCCCTTGCTCATCCTCACAATGGGGCCGATGGTCGGCTTCCCCGTTCGCCAATGGATTGGCGAAAACGTCGCGCTTTACCTCGAATTCCTGCTGGCAACGCCTGTGGTTCTGTGGGCGGCGAGGCCCTTCTTCCATCGCGGCTGGACATCGATAAAGACCTGGAACCTGAACATGTGGACGCTGATCATGATCGGCGTCGGTGCGGCTTATCTCTATTCCCTTGTGGCGACGTTCCTGCCGCAGCTCTTTCCCGCGAGCCTGCAAATGCCGGGCGGCCACTTGCCTGTCTATTACGAAGCGGCGGTGGTAATCATCGCACTTGTATTCGTTGGCCAGGTATTGGAACTGCGCGCCCGCGAGAGAACAGGAGATGCCATTCGGGCGCTGCTTGATCTGGCCCCGAAAACAGCGCGGCGCATAACGCCGGACGGCGATGAATACGATGCCCCCCTTGAAAACATTATTGAGGGCGACCGCATCCGCGTCAGGCCGGGCGAATCCGTTCCCGTGGATGCCAAGGTTGTCTCCGGTGCAACCTCGGTTGATGAAAGCATGCTGACGGGCGAGCCACTGCCGGTCGAAAAACATGAGGGCGATACGGTTACCGGTGGCACACTCAACAAGAACGGTTCGATTGTCATCGAGGCAAGCCGCGTTGGCGATGAAACCATGCTGGCCCGCATCGTCTCCATGGTCGCTTCTGCCCAGCGCTCGCGTGCGCCCATTCAGGGCCTGGCCGACCGGGTGGCCTCATGGTTCGTGCCGATTGTCGTCCTTGTCGCGGTAGTCGCCTTCATGGCATGGCTGATCTTCGGCCCGCCGCCCGCCTTCGTCTTCGCGGTGGTTTCTGCCGTATCCGTCCTCATCATCGCCTGCCCCTGCGCACTGGGTCTTGCCACACCGATGTCGATCATGACGGCAACCGGGCGCGGAGCCCAGGCAGGCGTCCTGATCAAGGAGGCCGAAGCCCTCGAACGCATGGCAAGGGTGGATACGGTAGTCGTAGACAAGACTGGAACATTGACCGAAGGCAAGCCTACACTCACCGATGTCATCGTGACCGGCAGTATTGCCGAGACGGAACTTCTCTCGCTGGTGCGTGGCCTTGAGGCCGGTTCCGAACATCCGCTGGCCGAGGCAATCGTCAAGGGCATCGAGCAGCGCGATATTGCCGCTGCCGACGTAACCGGTTTTGCCGCTGTCACCGGCAAGGGCGTCGAGGGCCTGTCTGGCGGAAAGAAAATCTCCCTTGGAAACGCCGCCATGATGGAGCTTGCCGGCGTTGACCCTGCGCCCGTCGAAGATCAGGCAGCCGCCTTGCAAAGCGATGGCAAGACAGCCATTTATGTCGCGGTGAATGGCGAACTGGCCGGAGTGATCGCGGTCTCTGATCCGATCAAGCCGACTACAAAGGCTGCCATCAAGGCGCTGCATGACGCCGGCCTTACCATAATCATAGCAACCGGTGACAATGAACGCACCGCCCGCGCGGTTGCCGCCAGCCTTGGTATCGATGATATCCGCGCAGGCGTATTGCCCGAAGACAAGAAGGCTCTGGTCGATGAACTTCATGCCAAGGGCCGCAAGGTCGCAATGGCTGGTGATGGTGTGAACGATGCGCCAGCCCTTGCTGCCGCGGAAGTTGGCATCGCCATGGGAACAGGCGCAGACGTTGCCGTTGAAAGTGCCGGAATCACGCTTCTCAGGGGCGACCTTGGCGGCATTGTTCGCGCCCGCAAGTTGTCACAGGCAACGCTGCGGAACATCAAGCAGAACCTGTTCTTCGCCTTTGCCTATAATTCGTTGGGCGTTCCGGTTGCAGCAGGTATCCTTTATCCGATCACCGGCACGCTGCTTTCGCCCATGATCGCGGCAGCGGCGATGAGCCTTTCATCGGTCTCTGTAATTACGAACGCGCTGCGCTTGCGCCGTATTGATCTGGATGCCTGAGATACAAAAGGCCTGAGACAATAAAGGAATGAAAAGATGAACATTGGAGAAGTTGCCGAGGCAACCGGCCTGCCGCCCAAGACCATCCGCTACTATGAGGATATTGACCTCGTGCGCCCGGCCCGTGCCCCCAATGGCTACCGTGACTATAGTGATGAAGACACGCACCGCCTGGCCTTTGTCCAGCGGGCCCGCAGCCTTGGCTTCACGATTGATGAATGCCGCCAACTCCTCTCACTCTATGATGACAAGGAGCGTGCCAGTTCCGATGTGAAGGCGTTGGCACTTGAAAAAATCGCCGAGATCGACCGCAAGCGCGAGGAACTGTTGTCCCTGCGATCAACGTTGAATTCGCTCGCTGATCATTGTCATGGCGACAGCCGCCCCGATTGCCCGATCCTTGCCGAGTTTGCGAAGGGCCCCCGTTAAATGGCGCAGATCAGGGAGCCGGTCACACCAGCCGCTTGCCCGGTGAAAGCGACATCGGGTCCTGGATGATCTCGATCAGCCTGACGCCGCCAGTTGCCTGGGCGTCGCCAAAGGCGGCCTCAAACTCCGCAAACGTTTCCGCCCGCCAGGCCTTTGCCCCGAACGATCGCGCAAAGGCGCAGAAATCAGGATTGGTCAATTCCGTACCTGACAGACGTTTGGGAAACTCGCGCTCCTGATGCGCCCTGATCGTGCCATAACGGCCATTGTTGATGACAATGACAGTCACGTCGTGGCCGTGATGCACGGCGGTCGCCATTTCCTGACTGGTCATCATGAAACAGCCGTCCCCGGCAATGGCGATGATTTGTCGCCCGCTCGTACTTGCAGCTGCGCCTATCGCGCCGGGCAGGCCATAGCCCATGGAGCCTGAAGTCGGCGCAAGTTGCGTCCTTGGGCTCCGCCAACGGTAGAATCGGTGCAGCCATCCCGCGTAATTGCCGGCCCCGTTGCATAGAATTGCATCAGCAGGAAGCGCCTCTGCGAGATGGGCAAAAACCATGGCAAGTGGCTCATTGTCCACCGATGCCGGATCATTGAACGCCTCGAATTGCGCCCGCAAATTTTTGGTCCACGGCTCGTAAGTCTCGGGTGAAATCGGTTCCCATTCACTGACCGCCAGGCAGAAGGACTGCATGTCCGATATCAGCGCAAGATCGGGTTCGTAGACGCGGCCAGGTTCCTCCGGCTGGGGAAAGACATGCACCAGCGGGCAGGAGGGAACGGGCGGTGCGGGCAGGGTGTAGCTGGCTGTTGTCATTTCGCCGAGGCGCGGACCAATCGCGATCAGGAGGTCGGTTTGTTTCATAGCTTCGGCAAGGTAGGGTGTATGCCCAACTGCAAAATGCCCGGTGTAGTTCGGGTGGTCATTGTTCATCAACGACTGGCTGCGCAACGAAACTGTTACCGGAAGGCCCTGACGTTCTGCAAAGCGCTCGAGCGCGCTGATCCCTTCAGGTGTCCAGCCGCCACCGCCGGCCATGATCAGCGGTTTTTTCGCCGAGGCGATTTTTGTCCTCAGGATTTCAAGGCTCTCTGGCGATGGCAGGTAGCGCGGGGTCTCGATACGGCGCGGGGCAGGGGGCGGCGTGATCTCGTCGTAAAGCATGTCTTCGGGCAGGGCGAGCACCACCGGTCCCGGCCTCCCCGAAAGAGCGGTGCGATAGGCACGAGACACAAATTCCTGGATCCGCGAAGCATCGTCGATCTGCGCAACCCATTTTGCCATCTGGCCAAACATGCGCCGGTAGTCGATTTCCTGGAAGGCTTCGCGCTCCATCATGTCGCGCGCCACCTGCCCGATGAAAACGATCATCGGCGTTGAATCCTGGTAGGCGATGTGGATGCCCGCGCTGGCATTGGTGGCGCCGGGACCTCGCGTCACCATGCAGATGCCCGGCCTTCCCGTCAGCTTGCCATGCGCTTCTGCAGCCATGGCAGCCCCGCCTTCCTGACGAAAGGTGACATAGGAAATCTGATCCTCGCGCCCGTGCAATGCGTCCAGCACGGCAAGATAGCTTTCGCCCGGCACGCCGAAAATCCGGTCAGTGCCCTGTGCCACGAGCAAATCGACGAGGTGGTCAGCAGCACGTAATTTGTCTGTATTCGCGTTCATTTGATTTCCCGAAAAATCATGAATTGCCGATGGTCTCGATGGAAGCGATCAGCGCCAGCGCATCGCCAAGCGCCCGTCCGGTGCATTCAGCCATTTGCGGCAGGGTCAGCCATTCCATCATCCACGCCATCCCCGAGCGTTCGCTTTCATGGATCATCGCTTCGCCTAGCGCTGCCCCAAGCGCATTGTTATGCCTTGCGAGCGATACCAGCTTTTCAGCAAGGATAGGATTCTGCTTGTGCGGCATGGCCGAACTGCCGCCACCGCCACGGATGGTAACTGCATCAATGCCCTGCTGGGCCATGAGCGCTATGTCCAGGCCGATCTTGCCGAGCGCACCGGTCAGGCGGGTCAGCCACTGGCCATAGGCCACAATAATGCTGCGGTCGGCGTGCCAGACATGGGTCGCGACCGACAAATCAAGCGCCTCGGCCATATGGGCTACGATGGCCTGCCGGCGATGGGTGTCCTCAACAACGCCCCGGCCAACCGGCCCCCCAAGCTGCAGCACGTAAAGCCCGCCTTCAATCGCGGCAAGGTCATCGCGCGCCTTGGCAAGCGCTGTCTGCCAGGGAAGGACCCGGTTGCGGACAAAGACGGGCAGCGCCACCTGCATGCGCGTGCGCCCCATCAGGTCATTGTTTCCCTGCTCCTGGAGGAGCGTCTCGATGGCGGCGATCAGGCTGGTGAGGCGTTCGGAAAGGATCGCATTGACCTGCCTGAGGCCAAGCATGATTGCGGTATCCATCAGGTCCTGGCTGGTCGCGCCGATATGCACAGCCCCGGCATGGGGTCCGCAATGGCGCTTCAACTGGCGTACGAATTCCGGCACGGGCAGCCCGTCCTTTTCCTGCGCTTGAAGAATCGCGGCAACACCGGGCTTGAATGTTGCCATCTGCTCCATCGCAGCGCGGGCATGTGTTTCCTCAATGCCTCCTGCAGACAGATGGGACGCGGTTAGGGCAATTTCGAAATCCAGAAAGCGCGCAAGGGTTGGCCCGCTGGCAAGGCATGAGGCCACTTCGCGATCGGCAAAGATCGCTGCGGTTAGCGTGTCATTGGAACGGTCCTCGGTCATGAAAGCCTTATCGGCAGTTTTTGTTCTTTGCACAAGGGGATCACCTGTTTACATAGCGCTTGAAAAAATCGTGACGGCATTCTCCGGGCATTCCCGGGAATGCTCTCAGCGCGAACCGAGATAAGAACGAGAGAAGACATGGCTGAAGCATTTATCTGCGCCTATACCAGAACCCCGATTGGCCGTTTTGGCGGTGTTCTTTCATCCGTTCGCGCCGACGATCTTGGCGCGATCCCCATCCGCGCGCTGATGGCCGCCAATCCTTCGGTCGACTGGGAAACCATTGAGGAAGTCTATTATGGCTGTGCGAACCAGGCCGGCGAGGACAACCGCAATATTGCGCGGATGTCTGCCCTGCTTGCCGGATTGCCGGAAACTGTTCCCGGAGTAACCCTCAACCGCCTTTGCGGCTCGGGCATGGATGCTGTCATTTCCGCAGCGCGCGCCATCAAGGCGGGCGAGATCAGCATGGCGATTGCTGGTGGCGTCGAAAGCATGAGCCGCGCCCCCTTTGTCATGCCAAAGGCTGAAAGCGCCTTTTCTCGGGATAATTCTGTCTACGACACAACCATCGGCTGGCGTTTCGTCAATCCGCTGATGAAAAAGCAGTATGGCGTCGATTCGATGCCTGAAACCGCCGAAAATGTTGCCGAGGACTTCAACATTTCCCGCGAAGACCAGGACGCCTTCGCCCTGCGCTCGCAGGACAAGGCCTCCGCCGCACAGGCCAATGGCAGGCTGGCAAAGGAAATCACACCGGTCGAAATTCCATCGCGCAAGGGCGATCCTGTCATTGTCGACAAGGACGAGCATCCGCGTGCCACGACGATTGAAAAGCTGGCGTTTCTGAAGGCTCCTTTTCGCGCAGGCGGATCGGTCACGGCGGGCAATGCCTCCGGGGTCAATGATGGCGCGGCAGCGTTGATCATTGCTTCTGAAGAGGCCGCGCGCAAAAATGGCCTGACCCCCATTGCCCGCATCCTTGGCGGAGCCACGATTGGCCTAGCGCCGCGCATCATGGGATTTGGCCCCGCACCCGCATCGAAGAAATTGCTGGAACGCATCGCACTCAAGCAGGAAGACCTGTCGGTAATCGAACTCAATGAGGCTTTTGCCTCACAGGGCCTCGCCACCCTGCGCGACCTCGGCATTGCCGACGATGATGCGCGCGTCAATCGCAATGGCGGAGCGATTGCACTCGGCCATCCGCTTGGCATGTCAGGTGCCAGGATCACCGGCACTGCGGCGCTGGAACTGCTTGAAACGGGCGGCAAATACGCGCTGTCGACCATGTGCATCGGTGTGGGGCAGGGCATTGCCATCGCCGTTGAGCGGGTCTGACGGGCTAGGTTCAGACCGGTTTGGGTAGCCTGTCGCGGCCTTCATCCCCCGGCGCTGCTTCAGACCGGCCTCTTTCACGATTTCACCGATCTGGGCCAGTTGAGGCGCAAGCGGGCTCGTCTTTCGCCAGACCATGCCGACCGTGCGCGAAGGTTCGGGATTGGGAAATCGCGTCAGGCTGACCGGAGCCGAGCGCGCTTCCACGTCTGCCGCCATTTCAGGGATCAGCGTTACGCCAATGCCTGCGCCAACCATCTGCACAAGGGTGGAAAGGGACGAGCCGTCGAGACCGTCGCGTGGCATGCCAGAATTCACGCCGCAAAAGGAAAGCGCCTGATCGCGAAAGCAGTGGCCTTCCTCCAGCAGCAGCAGGCGCTGTTTTTGCAGCGCTTCGCCATCAGGCACGGGGTGACCGGCCTGTTCGATTGTCCGCACCAGAAGGAAAGGCTCATCAAACAGGGCGATCTCGCTGAGCGAGGCTTCCGAGACCGGAAGGGCGAGGATTGCCGTATCAATCCGCCCGTCCGCCAGTTCCCGCAACAGACGCGGTGTTACGCTTTCGCGAATGTGGATGTCGAGCGCGGGATAGGTCCGCTCCAGGTTGTCAAGAATGGCGGGCAACAGATAGGGCGCGATGGTCGGAATGATCCCGATGCGCAACCGCCCGTTCAGTACCGAGCCCTGGCTGCGCGCGAGTTCATCCAGTTCGTCGACCGATTGCAGGATCGCGCGCACCCTTGAGGCAAATTCCTCGCCAAAACCCGTCAGGCGCACGCTCTTGGGCACCCGCTCGAACAGTTGCACGCCGACCGACTGTTCCAGTTCCATGATCTGCATGGAGAGCGCAGGCTGGCTCACTGAGCAGGCTTCCGCAGCGCGGCCAAAATTGCCGTGTCGCGCCAGTGCCTCGAAATATCGCAACTGTTTCAGTGTGAAGTTTGCCATAAGGAAAACTTATCAAGTATATCAGAAAACGCAACTTCTTCTGATTGCATTTTTGTGATATGTTTAATTCAACCGGGAGAGGGCGATTCAGCTTTGCCGCTCGAACACATCGCCTCGCAGTGCATCGAATGATGGCCGACAGCGATGTTGTTATGTGGAAAGTTGTAAACCTGTCACCTTTCTTCCGCATCACGAATTCCCGTTATCAGGTCACGCCTGCCGATTTCGGTCGGTATTGATGGTGGAATTTACAAAAACCAAATGGAGACGTCATGAACGATATGAGCACAGGAAAATGCCCGGTGATGCATGGTGGCCTTACCGAGGTCGGCAAGTCCAACATGGACTGGTGGCCAGCCTCGCTGAACCTCGACATTCTGCACCAGCATGACACAAAGTCGAACCCGCTGAAGGGTTTCAACTATCGTGAAGCCCTGAAAGACCTTGATGTTGAAGCCCTGAAGAATGACCTCAAGGCCTTGATGACCGAAAGCCAGGAGTGGTGGCCTGCTGACTGGGGCCATTACGGCGGTCTGATGATCCGCCTTGCATGGCACTCTGCCGGTTCCTACCGCCTGGCAGATGGCCGTGGCGGCGGCGGCGCAGGCAATATCCGTTTTGCCCCGCTCAATTCCTGGCCGGACAATGGTAACCTCGACAAGGCGCGCCGCATCCTGTGGCCGATCAAGAAGAAATACGGCAACAGGATTTCATGGGCCGACCTTATCCTGCTGGCCGGTAACATGGCTTACGAATCAATGGGCCTGAAGACATTCGGCTTCTCCTTTGGCCGTGAAGACATCTGGCATCCCGAAAAGGACACCTATTGGGGCGCTGAAAAGGAATGGCTGGCACCATCCGACAACCGTTATGAAGATGTCGCCAATCCCGCCACGATGGAAAACCCGCTCGCTGCCGTGCAGATGGGCCTCATCTACGTGAACCCTGAAGGCGTCAACGGCAAACCCGATCCGGCAAGAACGGCAGGTCAGGTTCGCGAGACCTTTGCCCGCATGGCGATGAATGACGAGGAAACCGCAGCACTGACTTGCGGCGGCCACACCGTCGGCAAGGCTCATGGCAATGGCGATGCAGGCGCACTGGGCGCTGAGCCTGAAGCAGCCGGTATCGAGACACAGGGCCTTGGCTGGATCAACCCGCATCTCGGCGGCAAGGCCACCAATGCGGTAACTTCCGGTATCGAGGGTGCCTGGACGACCAATCCGACCAAGTGGGACATGGGCTATTTCGACCTGCTGTTCGGCTATGAGTGGGAGCTGACCAAGTCGCCAGCCGGTGCCAACCAGTGGCGTCCGATCAACATCAGGCAAGAGGACATGCCGGTCGATTCAACCGATCCGACCAAGCGCGTCATGCCCATGATGACCGATGCAGACATGGCAATGAAAGTCGACCCGACCTATCGCGCAATCTGCGAGAAGTTTATGGCTGACCCGGACTATTTCGCTGATTGCTTTGGCCGCGCATGGTTCAAGTTGACCCACCGCGACCTCGGCCCGCGCAGCCGCTATATCGGTCCTGACGCACCGACCGAAGACCTCATCTGGCAGGACCCGATTCCGGCCGGCAATACCGGCTATAACGTGGATGCCGTCAAGGCAGATATCGCCGCTTCCGGTCTTTCCCTTGCCGACATGGTTGCAACTGCCTGGGACAGCGCCCGCACCTTCCGCCAGTCGGATTTGCGCGGCGGTGCCAATGGCGCACGCATCCGCCTTGCACCCCAGAAGGATTGGGAAGGCAATGAGCCTGCCCGCCTTGCAAGCGTTCTGTCAGTGCTGGAGCCGATTGCTGAAAAGCATGGCGCTTCCGTTGCCGATGTGATCGTTCTGGCCGGCAATCTCGGTGTCGAGCAGGCTGCAAAGGCTGCCGGCGTTGAGGTCAGCGTTCCCTTCCATCCGGGCCGTGGCGATGCCAGCGAAAGCCAGACTGACGCAGCATCCTTCGATGTGCTCGAGCCTGTGGCGGATGGTTTCCGCAACTGGCTCAAGATGGACTATGTCGTGACGCCCGAGGAACTGATGCTGGACCGTACCCAGCTGATGGGCCTTACCGCACCTGAAATGACGGTTCTGGTTGGCGGCATGCGCGTCATGGGCACCAACCATGGCGGCACGAAGCATGGTGTATTCACCGACCGTGAAGGCGCATTGACGACCGACTTCTTCGTCAACCTGACCGACATGTCCTACATGTGGGTTCCATCAGGCAACAATGCCTATGACATTGTCGAGCGCAAATCCGGCCAGACCCGCTGGACTGCAACCCGTGCCGACCTCGTCTTCGGATCCAACTCCATCCTGCGAGCCTATGCCGAAGTATATGCCCAGGACGACGCCCATGAGAAGTTCGTCAACGACTTCGTGGCTGCATGGACCAAGGTGATGAACGCAGATCGCTACGACCTTGCGTAAGCTTTGAATGCATCAAAATCTCGACGGCACCGGAGGCAACTCCGGCGCCGTTTTCCTTTTGTGCGGCAATGACATGACCGAACTGGTTTTGCTGCTCTTCGGCGCTGGTACTATCGGCAAGCGGCCTTTTGGCAAATAGTCGCCTGGTCGAAGGCGCGAGCAGGAATCGGAATTGTGGAGCAATTTGTCGACTTTTCTGCTCTGGGGACGGAGTCAGGCCTGGAACTGGTCGCCCTTGTGACGATCGTGTTCGTGGCTGGCATCATTCGCGGATTCACGGGTTTTGGCTCGGCCCTGCTGGTGGTGCCCGCACTGTCGGTCCTGTTCGGCCCGCTCGAGGCAGTCGTGATCAGCGCCCTGATCGAAATTCCGATCAGCATTGGTCTCCTGCCGACCGCGATACGCGAGGCTGAGCGCCGGACAGTTGTCCCGATGCTGTTGATGTTTGTGATCTTTGTACCTGTCGGCGCTTTTCTCCTGACCGTGTTCAACCCGCAAGCGGTCAAGGTCATCATCTCCGTCATCGTGTTGATGATGGTCGTGGTGATCTGGCAACAGCGCAAGATGGCCGCCATGCTCTCGGCTCAGGCAACCCTTGCCGTGGGCGCTGCTGCGGGCATCTCTCAGGGGCTGACCGGCATGGCAGGCCCGCTCTTTGTGACAGCGCTGATGGCGCGCGGCGAACCGGCCCGGCTGACCCGGGCAAACATCATCGCTCTTAGCGCAGGTCTCATAGCCATTGCGGTCATCAGCTTTGCGACCTTCGGCCTGATAACGCTGGAAAAATTGGTCTATGCAGCGCTCGCAACGCCCGCCATTCTTGCCGGAGCGTGGACCGGTGCAGTGGCATTCCACAGACTGTCCCACAGGAATATCAGGGGCATGATCCTGACCTTCCTGGCAGTAATTGCCGTGCTGACGCTGGTGCAGAATTTGTGGTGAGGTTGTAGGGATTTACGGAGCGGCCGACGTATACGCTTCTCTCACTTCGCTTCCACAAAACTGTCCAGCACCTTTTTCTGGCCGGCCTTGTCGAAATTGATGGTCAGCTTGTTGCCGTCAATGGCGGCGATGTTGCCATTGCCGAATTTCATGTGAAAGACCCGGTCGCCGATGGCAAAGTTTGAGGCCGGCTGGTTGATCGATGAGGCGATGAGTTCGCCGTCAATCGTCCTGCCGCCTGTTTTGCCCCGTTGACCCTCGCCGCCTGCGGCAGTGCCCGACCGCGAACCCCAATTGCTACGTAGCGGGGCGGCCTTTTCACCGGACGAGGATTTCTTTGCGCGGTTCCAGCCCGGTGAGGAATAGGCCGAGGTGAACGGATCGGACGTGTCGAACCGAGAGGAGCCATAGCTGCCGCCAACACGGTTCGAGCCATAGCCGCCATAGGAATTGCCGCTTTCCATGACTTCCACATGTTCGCCCGGCAACTCGTCGATGAAGCGCGAGGGGATGGAATTCTGCCAAAGCCCGTGAATGCGCCGGTTCGAGGTAAAATAGAGGTAGCAGTTCTCGCGCGCCCTCGTGATGCCGACATAGGCGAGGCGGCGCTCTTCTTCGAGGCCCGAGCGCCCGCCCTCGTCAAGCGCGCGCTGATGGGGGAATAGGCCTTCTTCCCAGCCAGGCAGGAAAACCGTGTCGAATTCCAGCCCCTTGGCCGAATGCAGCGTCATCAGCGAAACTGCATCCAGTTCGGCATTGGTGTCGGTATCCATGACCAGCGAAATGTGTTCGAGGAAGCCGCGCAGCCCCTCGAACTCTTCCATGGAGCGGATCAGTTCCTTGAGGTTTTCAAGCCGCCCCGGCGCCTCGGCGGACCGGTCATTCTGCCAGAATTCGGTATAGCCCGATTCATCAAGAATGATTTCGGCCAGTTCGGTATGGGGCAGGGCGTCGAGCTGGTCCGACCATCTGGCGAAATCGGCCAGCAGGTTTGCCAGCGTCGCACGCACCTTCGGCTTGAACTCTTCAGACTGCACCAGTTCGGCTGTAGCCCTAGTCAGCGGAATGCCCTTTGCCCTTGCATGGTCGTGGATGACGCGCAGCGTCGCCTCGCCAATGCCGCGCTTTGGCGTGTTGACGATGCGCTCGAATGCAAGATCGTCCGCCGGCTGGCAAACAACGCGGAAATAGGCCATCGCATCGCGGATCTCCATGCGCTCGTAAAAGCGCGGGCCGCCAATCACCCGGTAGTTGAGGCCAAGGGTGACGAACCGGTCCTCGAATTCACGCATCTGGAAGGAAGCCCGCACCAGGATCGCCATGTCGTTGAGGGCATGGCCGCCGCGCTGCAATTGCTCGATTTCCTCACCAACCGTGCGCGCTTCCTCTTCGGAGTCCCAGCAGGCAGAAACCATCAGCTTATTGTGGTCGGGATCGGAAAAATCGGTGAACAGCGTCTTTCCGAGCCGCCCCTCATTGTGGCTGATCAGGTGGGAGGCAGCGCCCAGGATATGGGCGGTGGAGCGGTAATTGCGCTCGAGCCGGACTACCCTTGCACCTGGAAAATCCTTTTCAAAGCGCAGGATGTTGTCCACCTCAGCGCCGCGCCAGCCATAGATCGACTGGTCATCATCGCCCACACAGCAGATGTTCGGCCGGGCAATTTCGCTTGCGCCCGAGCCGGTTCCCTCAACAGGCGGCGAGGGCCGCTGCGAAAGCAGCCTCAGCCACAAATACTGCGCCACATTGGTATCCTGGTATTCATCCACCAGTATGAATTTGAACCGGCCCTGATAGTCGCGCAGCACATCAGGCTGCTCGCGGAAAAGCCGGATACACTCGGTCAGGAGATCGCCGAAATCGACTGCGTTGAGTATTTTCAGACGCTCCTGGTAAAGCCGGTAGAGATCGCGCCCCTTGCCATTGCCAAACGACCTGGCATCGCCTTCGGGCACCTGGTCGGGGCCAAGCCCCTTGTTCTTCCACTGGTCGATCATTCCGGCCAGCTGGCGTGGTGGCCAGCGCTTGTCATCGACCCCTTCGGCGCGGATGATCTGTTTCAGCAGCCGGATCTGGTCGTCCGTGTCGAGAATAGTGAAGTTCGAGTTCAAACCCACCAGTTCGGCATGGCGGCGCAGGATCTTTCCGCCGATGGAGTGGAACGTGCCCAGCCATGGCATGCCCTCGACCTGGTCGCCAACGTAACGGCCGATGCGCTCGCGCATCTCCCGCGCTGCCTTGTTGGTGAAGGTCACGGCCAGGATCTGCGAAGGCCATGCGCTGCCGGTTGCCAGGATATGGGCGATGCGGGTGGTCAGGACGCGCGTCTTGCCTGTTCCTGCGCCTGCCAGCACCAGTACCGGCCCTTCAAGGCTCAGAACTGCCTCGGTCTGCTCGGGATTCAATCCGGCAAGATAATCGGCAGCCTTCTGCTGCTGGCGTGAGGCAAGCGCCCGCGCAGCAATCCCGCCAGATACTGCAGGGGCTTTGGGGGCATTTTCGTCCGGTGAAAGGCGTGGGTTTGCCGATGGTACTTTGTGTGGATCGTTCATCGAGGGGAATGTAGCGATTCGGCGCCGAATTGCCAGTCTTTAGGCCGGATACCGCAACGGAGCGGATCGTGCTTTTGTTATTTCACGACCCGCGTTTCACCAATCCCCATGATAACCGGACTGACGCCCGCTGCATGGGCAGCTTCGAGGAAGTCACCGCGCTGTTCCAGGTTGGAATCTTCCGACAGCGGCAGCGTTCCCCAGTGCATGGCGATCGCCGTAGCGGCGCCGGAATCGCGCGCCAGTTCCATCGCCTCTTGCGGGTTAACATGAAACGGCTTTTCGAAGTCCCTCGGTTTCCAGGCGCCTGCCGGCACGATGGCAATATCGGATTTCCCGGTCCGCTTGCGCAGCTCTTTGGAGAATCCCCCCGCACCGGTGTCGCCAGAGAAGTATATTTCGTGGCCGCCAAGGCTGATGCGGTAGCCGTTCCAGTGGCTGAAATTGATCGGAAAGGGGACCCGCCTTGTCCCGTGAACTGCGGGAACCGCGGTTACCTTCAGGCCTTGTGCGGTGAAGGATTCATGGTGACCCAGTTCGATCACATTACGAAAACCGCTAGTCGCCACTACCGGCATCGTTCCATCCGGCACGATCAATACGGCCTGCGGAAACCTGCGCGAAAGCCGCCACAGGCTTGGCAGGTCGAGATGATCGTAATCCGAATGGGAGATGATGACGGCATCAAGGTCTTCGAGTAGATCAGGGTCTGGCAGGACCGGTACCATGCGGCCGAGACCAAGCCCGAAAGGTCCGGTCTTTCGCGACAGGAAGGGGTCCGTCAGGATCTGCACATCACCACTTTGCAGGAAAAAGGTGGCATGGCCGAACCAGGTGGCAGTCAACCGGCCGTTGGCAGCCGCAGACTTGCCCTCGCGAAACAGATCTGCAGCCCGGCCAGCAGGCAAGACATGGCCATTCGGCAGCGGATTGTCTTCTGCAAACTCACTTTTTACCAATTGGGAAAGATGTTTGGCCCACTCCTGTGCCCCTGGATAATCGGTGTGGCGGGCGTCGGTATTGGTATAGCGCCAGCCCGGCAATGGCCTGAAAGAATTGGACAGAGCAGCCTTGCCGCCATTTTCGGCCATGCTTGTGACCGAGCAGCCAGACAAGGCAGCCATGCCAAGCATGGCAAGAATCGCACCGACCAGTCGGCAGGATGCAATTGCGGCCAAAGGCGGGCGGTAATTCGCCCGACCAGCGGAAAATGAACAAGGGGAGAAACAGGTCACTGAAAACATATCAATGGTCGTTAATATACGATATCCCCTTCAATTCAACTGCTTTCAGCCTGCTTTAACAGGTGGTTAGGGGGCAGGGAACGTGTTTCTTAATCAGACGTTAATATTTGCATTGCATTGTAATCATTATTGCGAGCCTCCGATGCAAGAGAACGTTTACTGCAGGATATGCATAGATGAACCAGGCCCTACATTTTGTTCCCGCCCGACTGCTGGCTGCAGCACTACTCGTAGCTGCCGCAGCAGTTCTTAGCCCCGCTTCTGCCGGAGTTGAGATTTTGCTGGCATCTGCCCAGGATGAAAAGCTCGATCCAATCATTACCGGCGCAAATACGGTTGAAGAGAAACTGGAAGCCTGGAAAGCCCGCAAGGCGCGTTTTGAGGAATGCGGCCTTTGCGGCCAGGAACAGCCTTTTCCCGCCGATCTGCCGAAACAGGTCCGATAGGCATCAATTATTCCTGGATGCTTCCTACAACCAGCCGCTGATCAATGATCGTTTCCCAGCGGCCGGAATGGGCTGCGCTGACCCGTTTCAGGTAAGTATAGGGTACTTCATTCCATGAACGCACCCTGTTGGTCAGGTTATCAAGAATAAAGTCACCGCGATCAGTGCGAACAGTTAACACCGCATGGCCTTCACCGTTTGTACGCCTCACTACGGTCGGCAGCAACGTGGCAGCGGGCCAGCCCAGTTCCATCAGTGCTTTTTGTTTGGCCAGCACATAGTCCTCGCAATCGCCTACCAGTTCACCTGCTGCAGTCTCGGGCAGGGTCCAATACTCCTCGACACCGAAAAACTCGATATCGGTGATGGGGCGGATTGTGGCATTGAGTTTTTCGTTCACACGGACGATTTCGATCCACCGCTCCTGGGTCAGCTTGCGCGGCGCGGTATTGAAAGTGATGCGCCTGCAATCTGCAACCGAACGCTGGCAAAAATCGTAATGTCCGATGGGTTGCGACGTGCGTTCGCCGGTTGTCATCGGCCGCTGCCCGTTTTCGCTGTTTGCCCGCACATGGCCCACTGGCGCGACCAGCAAGGCTGATGTCAGCATGATCCCGGACAGGATCCGGCATCTGGCATGTTTTCTCATGATCTTGCCCCCGTCCCGCCATTAACCAGTTGTTAACCTTGACCAGAGTGCGGAACGAGTCAATTCACAGGACGGCAATATGGTTAATCTGCAGGGCCGGATGGGGTTGAAGGCTCTGAGTACGGAACGATGTTGCGGGCTTGCCACAAAGTCCTGTTTATCCGGCACATCTTTTTTTTTGAAACGCCCCGGGGAACACCTGAAAATGAGACAAAAGTGACCAGACGCATAACAAGACTGACCACAATAACCCTTTTCATGCTGTTCATCCTGCCTGCAGCACTGTCGATTGGCTTGTGGGCAGTTGCCGATCGCCCCTCAAGCTGGCATCAGGCTGACTGGTCATCAGCGGGCATACTGCCAGTTGCACAGGCCGAGCCCGAAGCCGTCATACACATCATGTCGGCCAGGACTGGCGGACTGAAGGGCGCTCTTTCGAGCCATTCCTGGATCGTGATCAAGGGAGCCGGGGAGAATAGTTACCAGCGGTACGACAAGGTCGGTTGGGGCAGCCCTGTGCGGCGTAACGCTTATGCGGCTGATGCGCGCTGGTATTCGAACCCGCCGCAGATCATCAAGACCGTGAGGGGCAAGGCAGCTGAGAAACTGATTCCAGCGGTCGAAACAGCCATCGCCACCTATCCGCACGGAAAAAGAGGCGGTTACCGGATATGGCCCGGACCAAACTCCAATTCCTTTATTGCCAGTATTCTGCGCAAGGTGCCTGAACTCGATACAGTTTTGCCTTCCAATGCGGTCGGACGTGATTACCTTGGCAATAGTCAATTCTGGTTTGTCAGCGCTGCGGGCGATGAGTTCAAACTGGGCTGGAACGGTTTGTTGGGGGTTTCCGCAGGCAGGCTGAGCGGGATTGAACTTAATTTTCTTGGCCTGGTTACAGGGCTCGATATCCGGCAACCGGCATTGAAACTGCCGGGATTCGGCACACTTCCGCTGAATATGCTTTGATATCATCATAAAATAATTTGATATCAAATCATATTATTGGCATACTGGGGCGGGTGATTGGAATTGCAGCGGGCACTCCCTGCAATGGCGACCCCGAACACACAGGCATCAAGGATTTCCATGAGCGTCCCGATCAGAACCAGTCAAAGCGCAGAACTCTTTCGCCTTTACAGACGTGCTGATGAACTTAGGGCAGCGATGCAGCGTGAGGCTGAGCTAGCCCTGCCGGGCTCCATGACCATGGCCCGTTTCGAGGTGCTGGATGCACTTGCCCTCTCGAATGAGGAAGTAAGTGCGCAGGAACTGGCTGAGAAGGTCGGCCTCGCTCCGCCCTCGATAACTCATCACCTTGCCTTTTTCACGGGCGGCGATTTCATAACGGTTCGCCGTGATCCAGGTGACGGTCGTGCGAGGCGCATCGCTTTGACAGATACCGGCAGGATGTTGCATCGCCAGTGCATGATCGGGCTCTCTCCACTGACAACCCGGCTGCTGAAAAGCCTGAACACCGGCGAGATTTCCCATTGCGCCGACCTGCTCGAGGCCTATGTTGCAGGTATCGAGGGGCATTGATGCCGAAACTGAACTGGTTCGATACCGCAGGAAATATTTCATGAAATACAATGAGTTGGGCACAAGTGGCATCAAGGTTTCCGACCTATGCCTTGGAACGATGACATGGGGTTCGCAAAACAGCGAGGCTGAGGCCCATGAACAACTGGACCATGCCGTTGCAGAGGGCATCAATTTCATCGACACGGCCGAAATGTATCCCACCACGCCGCGCAGGGCCGAGACGACCGGCCTTACCGAGGAACTCGTAGGTACATGGCTGAAGGGCAGGGCAGACCGGGATTCGCTGGTAGTTGCAACCAAGATCACCGGCGAGGGCAATGCAGATATTCGCGATGGAGCCCGCGTTGATGGAAAGATGATCCGCGAAGCCCTTGAGGGATCGCTGAGGCGTCTTCAGACAGACCATGTCGATCTCTATCAGTTGCACTGGCCCAATCGTGGTTCCTATCATTTCCGGCAGTACTGGAATTTTGATCCCTGCACGCTGACGCCGATGGACATGGAGGGTGAGGTCGCCGACATGCTGGGCGAGGTGCAGCGGCTGATCGACGAAGGAAAGATCCGCAGTTTCGGTCTTTCCAATGAAAGCGCCTGGGGCACCCAGAAATTCGTCGAAATTGCCCAGCGCAACAATTTGCCAAGGGTGGTTTCGATCCAGAATGAGTACAGCCTGATTTGCCGCATTTTCGATCTCGATCTGGCAGAGGTTTCTGTTCGCGAGAATGTAGGCCTGCTGGCCTTTTCACCGCTCGCTGCCGGTGCGCTGTCGGGCAAGTATATCGGCGGCGATATTCCTGCCGGATCACGCCGTTCCATGCAGGAGGGGCTGAACGGGCGCTACACGACGCAAAGTGCCCACGTCATTTCGCTCTACAAGGATGTCGCCGATAAACACGGTCTCAACCTCGCGCAAATGGCGCTGGCTTTCTGCCGCGACCGGCCCTTCATGACATCGGTGATCATAGGCGCGACCAGCATGGTACAGTTGCGAACCAATATTGCTGCAAAAGACCTGACACTCAATGACGGGGTTCGGGCCGATATTCATGCGATCTATCGCGATTATCCAATGCCGATGTAGCCATGTTGGTCTTGGCAATACCCCACAATGGCCTTCGAAAAGGCCCTCAGGATGGCTTGTAACCGGCCAGCCAGCGTATGACCGACAGGACGAATTCCTCGTTCTGACCGGCTTCCGCCGCGCCGAGCCCGAAGAAGAAGTCGCCATCCAGCACTTGCGAGGTAAAGGCACCCGTTTCGCCAAAAACAGCAACCTTTCCCTCGCCATGTTCCAGTACCGCGCCTTGCGAGAAGCCCGAGGAATCAAGCCGCATCGCAGTGTCGAATTCCTCGCGCAAAGCCATCGTGAGAACGGTTTCGAAGCCATCAGGCAGGGTCAGCAGATCGGCTGCACCCGGCGGGGGTATGATTGCCTGTCCGCCAAAGGCAAAGAAGTGGTCCACAGGGCTGCGGCCAAGGCCGCCGGTTGTGATGGGATGATCGCCAAGCTTGCCAATCTGGATCCCGGCCTTGTCATCCTTTCGGAAATCGACATTGGTCCGCACGTCGCTGCCAAAGGAGGACTTGTGAATGGCAAAGCCGGTCATGAAGGTGAAGCCGAACGCCTCCGCCAGCTTGATGCCTCCGCCCGCAAAGGGGGAATGGTCGGCAAGCAGCAGCAATGCGCCGCCCTCCTTCACCCATCCTTCGATAAGCGCAATCTCGGCCTCGGAATAAACCGAAGGCGCATCCAGCGTGCCGAAATTGCGATAGTCCAATGCTCCGCCCCTGATATAGGGATTGGCGACCACCAGTATGTCGGTTGCCGCGAGCTTTGTGCTGTCGAGCGTCGTGTCGAGCCAATCGACTGCAAAACCGTCGGTCTCGGCCAGGTATTTGAAAACATCGAAGGACCCACGCACCACATAAGGACTCACATTCCGGTGAATGGTGATTTTCGCGCCACTGCCCGGCTCGAAGGCGGGATTTTCATTGGCGAAACTATAGGTTTCGTTTCCCGCCTGGCGAGGCTGGCTTTGCGCCATGGCCCCGGTGACTGGAAAGGCCTGCGCAAGAACGAAGTTGCAGAGGAAAAGGCCGGATTTCAGGAGACTTCTTCGTTTCATGCCTTGTCCCCTCCCGCCAACTCATTGCGAATATCAGTGTCCAGCCCATCAAGATCGCGTTGATAGGCGCTCACGCTCTCGCCAAGTGCCCCAATCAGCGGGCCCAGGTGTTTTTCATGGCGCCGCCACTTGCCGTCAGCATTGGTATAAATCGGCTGGCGCACCTGCCAGGCAGAAAGGGTGCGTACCGCCTTTTGCGAACTTTCACGCGCCAGCACCCTGTCATCCCACTTCAGCCCGCAAAAATCGATGATCCGGCGGGCATTCAACCCGGTATTGACGGTCACGTCCTCGTAATAAACATCAAGGATCCGGTCGGGAAACACCTCGTGCCAATAGGCCATTATGTCGAGGTAGAGATTGTAGTACCAGCCCAGCGTTGCAAGGTCCGACTTGTAGTAGTTGTGCGCTGGCGTCATGCCATTTGTGTAGATCGAAACACAGGTGTCGATCGGATTGCGCCGACAGTGGATGATCTTCGCTTTCGGGAACAAGAGCAGGATCAGCCCAATCAACATGAAATTATGCGGCATCTTGTCGGTGAAATGATCGCCCACTCCGCAAACAGACCGCGCGCCATCGATATAGGTTCTCGCCATGTCCCGCACGTCGTTGCGGGTCAGCCTGTTGGCAATTGATACAAATTCCCCGACCGGTGCCTGCATCGCTCCGATCTGCAGGCCGATATCCTGCATGGTCGGCAATTCGCCGCCTGCGGTCATCCTGGGATGGGCTGCCACAATACTTTCAACAAGCGTTGTGCCAGAGCGCGGCATGCCGAGCACGAATACCGGTTGGCGGCTTCCATCCCCCCAGCCATCGCGTTTTTTCATATACTCGGCGGTGAAGGCAGCCCTGGCATTGTCGAAATGATGGCTGAGTTGCTCGGTATTTTCCGGTTTGCGGTAGGTATTTGCCTTGATGTACCACTCGAATGCCTCATCATGGCGCTTCAGATCATCAAAAGCCTTGCCCACACCGTAATAGAGTGCCGAGATATTGTAGTCCGGCATGTCCTTGTTGGCGGGAACAGCTGCTTCGACAGCGCGGACATAGCCGTCGATCTCCCCCTCGTTGAACTTGTGGATCGTTGAAAGACCGTAGAGTGCCAACGCATGGGTCGGCTCGATTTCCAGCACACGCCGGTAGTGGCTTTCCGCCTTGTCATGTTCGCCCATGTAGAAATGGCAATTGGCCATCTGGAATATCAGTTCGGGCTGATCGCCGATCATCCTGCGCTGGCGCGAAAACGCCTCCAGCGCTCCTGCCGGGTCGGCCGCGCCATCCAATACCCGCCCCCGAATGCTCCAGTTTTCCGGATTGGCAGGATCGAGCGTGACCAGTAGCCTTGAAGCTTCAAGAGCTGTCTTGAAATCACGGATCTCGGCCGCTGCGACGGAGAGCCACTGCACGGTCATCAGGTTCCTTGGCTGCAATTTGTGCACCTTCAACAGAAGGTCGACGGTAGGACGAATCTGCTTTTCGGCATAATGCAGCGCCGCACCGCTAAGCAGGGCATCAACGTCCCGCTTGTTGCGCTTGAGTGCGGCGTGGACCTGATTGAGCAGGTTCCTGCGCTGAGCGGGCGCCATGCCGGAAGCCTGTCGCAGCGTGATCATGCCAGCTGCTCCTGGCCCAGCGCCGCAAGTTCAGCTTCATAAGCCTCGATACTGCCGCCAAGCGCATCGATCAGCGGGTCAAGATGGGTTTTGAACTTCTTCCAGCGCCCGGCCGAAGTGGTGTAGACCGGCTGGCGCACCTGCCAGACCGAGAGCGTCTTGACCGCCGACTGCGAGTTTTCGCGCTGCATCACGCCATCTTCCCATTCCAGGCCCAGATAGTCGATCATTCTGCGGGCATTGAGTTCGGTATTGGCAACAACATCCTCATAATACACTTCGTGAAAGCCGCCGGGCACCTCCCGCCGCCAATGCTGCATCAATTGCAGGTACTGGCGGTAATACAGGCCAAGGGTCTTGAGATCATTCTTGTAGGAATTGTGAAAGCCGGTCATCGAATTGGTGTACAGCGACAGGCAGTTGTCCACCGGGTGGCGGCGGCAATGGATGATGCGTGCTTGCGGAAACAGGATACGGATCAGGCCGACCGACATGAAGTTGTGTGGCATCTTGTCAGTGAAGTGAGGCGCTTTCTCTGCAAGGTCCCCGTGAGTTTCAAGGTATTCATTGGCAAATTTGGCGATATCGCCACCATTCCACTTCGCCAACAGGTCCCTGACCGCATCGGGATTGGCATGTCTGACGCCCAGCCGCCGCGCAAAATTGTTGATCGTGCCAAGTTCTCCCCCGCTCACGATCTTTGAATGGGCTCCGAGGAGGCTTTCCACCAGCGTGGTGCCGGACCTTGGCATGCCAAGTATGAAAACAGGCGCAGTTGAAGCGCTGCCGTTTTTCGACTGGCGGGCAATGACGTCTCTCGAAAAAGCGCCGATCGTGTTTTTGTATGCCAGCGCGTGGTCTTCAGTCTCGCCTGTATCAGCCCTGAAAATATTGGCCTTGTGGTAATGGGCCATGGCCGCATCATTGTCGCCAGTCTCGGTTAAAAGCTTGCCGGCTGCGTAATGCAGATTGGCGGTAAAAACATCATCACCGGTCTTTTCCAGCGATTGACGAATCGCAGCAATCAGTTCCTGCGCTTCGTCCTTCGCAAATTTGCGGGAATTCGCGATCAGATAGAGCGTCTGGGCGTGGGTTGGATCAATCGCCAGCGTCTTTCGATACGTTTTTTCCGCATCCTCCCAGCGGCCCAGGGTCTGGTAACAGGAGGCCAGCCCTTCCAGTGAATCCGTACTTTGCGGGAAAAGCGTGCAGAGCTTCTCCCAAACAGTAAGCGCTTGCGCGTACTGGCCGCATTTCTCCAGGAATTCCGCGTGATAAAGAAGGACATTTTCGTCCCGTGGCTGCAATTCGACCATCTTGCGCACGAATTTGCGCGCAGACTGGAAGTCTCTTGTCCGCACATACGCATCAGCAAGATGACTGATCACCTGCGTATCACGCTTTTTCAGCCGGTTGGCAGCTGTCAGGTGCCGGATCGCTTCGCCGATCTGGCTGTCAGCCTTGTAGATGAGGCCAAGCTGGTAATGCAGGTCGGCATTTGCCGTCCCCTTGGCACGCGACTGGGTCAGCATGGCCTCGCCCTGGCGGATAAGCGCCATTCGCTCCATGGAGGACAGGTTGGCAGGATCGGCTCTATCGGTTTTCATGCGGCTTCTTTTTGCACCGCTTCCATCTGTTGGCAAGCCGCCCGGATAGTCTGTACCGGCTCCCGCTGCCCGTTCCGCAGTCGGTGACAGGCGAGCCTTTGCAGGGCCCCGTTCATGGCCATTTGTGGATAAATCGCAGATTCGCCCCGAAGAATCACCAGAACGAGGCTTGGCGAACCCAAATGGCGGGTGGCAACAAGGGGAAAATCGTGAAAGGGACAAGCTTTAACCGCATGTTAACCCTGCCGGTGTCCCAAAACGTGTCGTTTGTGCAACACCTCGTTTTGAACTGCCCTGAACACCCACAATATGGGCCCGCAGCAATTGCTTCCCCAAAACAGATCGGTATGTTCAACCTTGGAAAACGGCGTAAGCCTAATCCTTTGGTTCAGGGGCTGGTTATCCCATTTCACTAGTGATGTGACAATCAGCTCAATTTAAATTGAAGTTTTTGACTGGAGGTCAGAACAATGAAAATCAAGAGCCTTCTTCTTGGTTCAGCAGCAGCCCTGGTAGCTGTTTCTGGCGCTCAGGCTGCCGACGCCATCATCGTCGAGCCAGAGCCAATGGAATACGTAAAAGTTTGCGACATGTATGGCGCAGGCTTCTTTTACATCCCAGGCACCGAAACATGCCTTCGCATCAGCGGCCACGTTCGTACAGAATACTCTGTAGCAACGTACCACGAAGTGCCTGAGAACGCTAACGAAGTGTCACACCACAACTGGCGCGTTCGCGGCCAGCTCTCCTTCACTGCACAGAACGAAACCGAATACGGCACACTGGGTTCAGACATCGTCATCCGCGCTGGATGGCTGTCAGAGTCAGCTGTACATGACATTTTTTCTGTTGCTGAAGGTCACTCTGGTGGCATGACTGCAATCAAGGCAACCATCAACCTGGCCGGTTTCCGGACTGGTTATGATTCCGATGGCGGTGGTGCATGGAACCGTTATGGTGGCTACGGCTACTACAACGCCCGTTTCGACGGCAACTACCTCTTCGACTCAGCCATCTTCTTTGAATATGGCGGTTCTGCTGGTGGCGTGAACTACGTAGTTGGTATCCAGGACGGTGCTTCTTCAGGCGCTTCCGGTGCTCCAGACGTTTATGCCGGTATGACTGGCACTTTCGGTGGCCTCGGCCTTCGTGCAGTCGTCATGTATGACAACAATGGCGGCTACGACGACAGCCCGTTTGAAGCAACCGGTGCCGGTGGTATCGCCTACCGCATCCGTGCCGACTACGACCTGTCCAGCATGATCGCTGGCGGTTCAATCGGTGCCTGGTGGGAGTCCGATAGCGGACAGACCGACTACGTCAAGGGTCACCGTTGGGGTGTAACCATGCAGGCTGCTCTGGCAGACAAGTGGACCCTGTTCGGTGGTTATTCCGAGTATGACACTGACGAAGACGCATGGGGTGGCGCGCTTACTCGCCCAGCCGACTCACGCGACTGGACCGTTGGTGTTCGCTGGGCCGTTGTTTCAGGTCTGTACGTACAGGCTGAGTGGAACAAGACCCAGTGCATCGAAGACAACTGCTTCGTTGGACCGGCTGCTTACGACCAGGACTCACGCGATCGTTTCAACCTTCGCATCCACCGCTCTTTCTAATCGCAAGATTGGCTTGAGTTGAGATTGGGCCCGGTCCTCTGGATCGGGCCCTTTTCGTATGTTTGCGCAGCAAACATACAGCCAGCGCCAGATGTCTTGTGCAGCAAAACATCGAGAGCGCCTCAAAGCGCAGCAAACATACAGCCAGCGCCAGATGTTTTGTGCAGCAAAACATCGAGAGCGCCTCAAAGCGCAGCAAACATACAGCCAGCGCCAGATGTTTTGTGCAGCAAAACGTCGAGAGCGACCCTCCGCGCAGCAAACATACCGCCAGCGTCAGAACAGATATACAAGACGAAAGGGCGGGGCAAAGCCGCGCGACGTCGAGCGCCACCTGCCTCCCGGCCACCGTACAATGCCCGAGCAGAGTTTTTCTTCTTGACGAGTTGACCATAGGTCAATTTGGACCTTGATAAGTCCTGCCAAATGTTGTCCTTTGTCGATGGTCCTTGGGGAGGGATGTTAGTTATTCGGTGGGCGCTGTCATGTCAGTGAACCGGAATGGCGAGTACGCTGACAGGACGAAAGCCCGGCTGACGGGTAACACCTTCTGAGGTCCGCACATTATGGCGTGCAGGAGGTAAGCTTTTCCTGCATTTTTATGGTTTTGGCATCAGCGGGTGAGGGTTCTCATGTGCAATTGGAGAAAATGGATCTGGCCAGGCATTCTTGCCACCGTGTTGCTCACGGCCCTGGCCATGCTAATGAAATCCGGCAGTATCGAGCAGGATTTGCAGGCAAAGGCACTTGGTGATCTGTCCGGCACCCATTCCTGGGCTCAGGTCGAACTCGATGGCCGCGATCTGACGCTTTCGGGCATCGCTCCCACCCAGGAGGCTGCCGACGATGCGCTGCAGATTGCCGACAATGCCTATGATGTGCGCATTGCCTCCTCCAGCGTCGAACTACCGCCCATTGCCGATCCGTACCAGCTTTCCGCCGTGAAGGGTGACGGCACGATTACCCTGAGCGGCAGCGTCCCCGACGACTCGGTCCGCGCTGCACTGGTAGAATCGGCCAAATCTGCCCTTGGTGACGGCGAAGTGGTCGATGAGATGACACTGGCGCGCGGTGCTCCCGGGGGCTTTGCCGCCCTTGCCGGTTTTGGAATCAGCCAACTCACTGATTTCACAAGCGGTTCTTCCGAACTTCAAGGAACGGCATTGAGCGTGAAGGGCGAGGCTCCGAGCGTTGAAATCTACGAAGCCGTCAATTCTGCCCTCAGCGGCGACTTGCCCGGCGGTGGGTCGCTCGCCTCGGCCGAGATCACCGCCCCAACCGCTGACAATTACACGCTTACAGCAAGCAAGTCGGCATCCGGTATCGTGCTTGAAGGCTATGTGCCTTCGACAGCTGTTCGCAGCGAAGTTGTTGCCGCAGCCGAGTCGGCAGGTGACGGCAATGCGGTAACTGACAATTTGCAGCTTGCCCTTGGAGCGCCCGAGGCGTTTGCCGGCACCGCAACATTTGCCATTTCACAATTGTCTGGCATGTCCAGCGGAACGGCGACTCTCAGTGCGAGCGATCTTTCCGTGACCGGCGACGCAAAGACCATCGCTGATTTCGATGCCATCAATAGCGCATTGCGCAACAACCTGCCCCAGGGCGTGACCCTCGCGCGCGATCAGGTAACGTCGCCTGCCATTAGCCCCTATACTTTCGCGGCTGAGGAAGGCGAATCCGGCATCGTGCTCACAGGCTACGTGCCAGATGAGGAAACAAGGGCTGCACTTGTCGCACAGGCAGGGCAGGCAACCTCCGGCACCCTAACCGATCGTCTGGAAACCGGTCCGGGTGCGCCCGATGGCTTTGCAGACCTTGCCGGTTTCGGCCTCAACCGCCTTGGCGAGTTTTCGACAGGTTCTGTGTCCCTCAGTGATCTTTCGCTGAGCGTGCGCGGTACGGCCGATTCGCCGCAAGCCTATGATGCTGCAAATGCGGCCCTGTCAGGTGCCATACCTGCAGGCGGCAATGTGGTGCTATCCGACATTACCCGCAGCACGGTAAGTCCTTACACTTTCTCGGCTTCAAGCGACGATGGCATCCTAGTCCTGGATGGTTACGTCGGTTCCGAAGCCCAAAAGGCCGAGGCGGTAACCTATGCCCGCACCCTTGCTCCCAATGACCGCGTCATTGACCGGCTGGTCATTGCCAACGGGGCACCAGATGGTGTTGATTGGACCGCGGCGAACCGTCTCGCCATCAAGGGCGCCAGCCAGTTGATGAAAGGCAAGGCAGCGATAAGCGACAACGCCTACACTATTGAGGGCATGGCTCGAACCAATTCGGATTTCGAGGCAATCAACACCGAAATGGGCGCCAGCCTGCCAGCCTCGCTTGATCTGGCGAAAGCGGACATTCGCCGTCCCATCATCACCCCGTATGTGTGGTCCTTCGAGAACTTGGAAAACAGCGCTCCCGCGCTGTCGGGCTATGTCCCGGACGATGGGCTGTCCGAGGCCGGCATTGCCCAGATACAGAGCAGACTGGGGACCGGGAGCGAGGTGGCCAATACGCTGGAAATCGGCGCAGGTGCACCGAACAATTTCGGTGCAGCCACTTCAGTGGCCATCCAGGCGGCCAGCCGCCTTGTCAACGGCAAGGCGTCCATTACAGGCACCGAACTGATGGTAAGTGGTGAAGCGCTTTCCGACCAGGCAGCAGAGCAGATCCGCACGAATGTCGAAAACGGATTGCCACCCGGATTTTCGGGCAGTCATGACATCTCTGTTCGCCAGGTCACCGCAGTGCCCGAGGTGGATGCGGATGAGTGCCAAACGCTCCTGACAGACAGCATGAAACAAAACTCGATACTTTTCGAGACGGCAAAGGCAGTCATCAAGCCGGACTCATTCGGCCTGCTCGATCGACTTTCATTTGTGGTAAGGCGCTGCCCTGCTGTTACGGTCGAGATTGCCGGCCATACAGACTCCGATGGTTCAGACGAATACAACCAGAGCCTGAGCGAGGAGCGCGCCAATGCAGTGCGGTCCCACCTCGTACAAACTGGTATTTTTGTTGGTCGCCTGAGGGCGGTCGGTTATGGCGAAACGCAACCGATTGCAGATAATTCAACGGATGAGGGCAAGGCCCGGAACCGCCGTATCGAATTTACCGTGGTCCGCTGATAGGGGGTAACAACATGTGGTACCTGATTGAACAACTTTTCTGGTTTCTTTTGATCGCCTTTGTGATCGGCCTCATTGTTGGCTGGGTCACCTCGACGAAAAAGCCCGTCTAACGATCTGAAAGATAGGAGAAAAAAGTCATGACCATGCTTATCCTTCAGACACTTCTGCTGGTGGCGATAGCCTATATCCTTGGCTGTATTCTCGGTTGCCTGTTCCACCAGTGGTTCGGCACCGCGCCCAAGGCCGCTGCAGCCGCAGCGCCCGTTGCCGCCACCGCTATTGCTGCCAGCGCTGCGCCGCGGACCGTGACGCCGCCGCCGCCACCGCCGCCACCACCTGCGCCTAAACCGGCAGCAGTGTCGGCCCCGGCTCCGGTACCAATGGCAGCGCCAGTGGTCCAACCCGCACCCGCACCCGCACCTGTGCCAGCCCCCAAACCTGCTCAAGCGCCAAAGGCGAAAGCTGCACCAGCAAGGAAAAAGGCATCCGCACCCAAACCGGCACCCAAACCGGCAGTCAGGGATGACCTCAAGCGGATCCGCGGCATTGGCCGCCAGAACGAGGCGCGCCTCAATGCCATGGGAGTCACTGCCTTTGCCCAGATCGCTGCCTGGTCCAGGAAGGATCAGTCGGAAATGGGTGAGCGACTCGCTTTCCCCGGACGCATAGAGCGCGAGGAATGGGTCAAGCAGGCTGCGGTCCTTGCCAGGGGCAGCGAAACCGCCTTCTCCAAGCGTGTAGCCAAGGGCGAGATTGCCAGTTCTGTAGGCAAGGGGTCGGTGGGTGATCTTGGCAAGAAGCCGCCGACCATCGCCAGGGCGCGTGGCGGCAAGGGTGACAACCTGACCCTTATCGACGGTGTGGGCAATGCAATCGAGAAGAAGCTCTTTGCAATGGGCATCCACCACTTCGACCAGATCGCCGCATGGACCTCCGAGCACGAGACATGGGTCGGTAACGAACTCGGTTTCCCCGGTCGTCCGCAGCGCGAAAACTGGGTGAAGGAAGCTAGCATCCTCGCTGCGGGCGGAACCACCGAACATGCAAAGCGCGTCGAGGAAGGCAAGATCGGCACCAGCCGCAAATCGAAGCCGGGCGAAAACAAGTAACCCTGCGCGAATTGCAAGGCATCAGGCCCGCCGGAGACATCCGGCGGGTTTTTGGTAATCGGATGCGATCTGTAATCTGACAGGAGAAATTTAGGGGACATTACGAAAAGCCCGGCTTTCTCGCAGATCAAAGGCATGCTCTGGTAATGCGCCGCGCCCCGTTCCGCCATGAGCGCCCAAGCAAACCCTGACCTGGCAAACCCCGACCTGGCGAAGCTGTCGCGGGCTGTTTTGCCGGTTTACTCTTCTGCCAGGAAAGCCCCGATTTTTTCAGGCAGGCCAGCCGATCCAAGATCGGGCGCATGGCCCTGGTCGGGAACGTTGACCACTTTCATCTTGGAATGGATTTCCTGCATCTTCTCAACGGTTTGTTCCGCCAGCAGGTCGGTGTTTTCGCCACGGATCAGCATGAGCGGGATATTGCGCAGTCCGGTAAATTGCGGCCAAAGCGAGGGCAGGCGGGCATCGAGGTCCACTGCCCTCATAACGTTGAGCAGTTTGGGATCATAATTGCGTACGAGGCGTCCCTTTTCCTCATGGTAGATGAGCCTTGCCTGACGCTCCCACTCATCATCGCTCCACTTGGGAAATGAGCGCTTGCCGTAGGATTTGAGTGCCTCGGCCGCGTCTTTCCAGTTCGAGGCGACCAGCGATCCCTCCATCATCTTCTTGATACGCACGAGGCCAGGCCCGTCAATTTCCGGGCCGACATCATTCATGACCACCTTGTGCATGATGGCGGGCTTCATGGCTGCCAGCATCATGATGATCAGGCCGCCGCGAGAGGTTCCGACCAGCGCAGCATGTTCAAGGCCTGCCGCTGTAATGCCGTCAACGGCATCGTTTGCTTCGGTCAGCACATTGTAGTTTTCCCAGTTCTTGTCATGGCTCGACATTCCGCGTCCGCGATAGTCAAGGCAGAGCACGCGGCGCCGCGTCGGTGCGTGTTGTGACAGATGAACCGCGAGATCGTGAAAATCGGACGAGTTGCGCGTCAGCCCGGCAAGGCAGACCACGGGCAGGGCATCGCGGTGCTGCCAGCCATATTTGCGGCCTGCGAGCGTCAGCCCGTCAAACGAGGTATAGGTGAACTCTTCCCACTGGCGGGGAGCATCGCTGTTTTGCATGTCATTACCAAAGGCGGAGAACCGGGTATTGCCGGTTGGTTTTGATTGTTTTGCAGCATAAAGCATGAAGCTGATCTATTGGCCAGTCAAAGCCGGGTGATCGCAGCCGTTTGCCCCGCTTCCCTTTGGCTGGCTATATGTGTTTGCGATCCGGCGCGGCCTGTCTCCTACAATTGACCGGTGTTAAAACCATGCCTTGCAGTACATACCAGTGCTGGCTATTGTCGCGCCGATTTCGAAGGGGCAGGGAGCCCTTTTGCCTATTGGAGTTTTCCGCATGTTCAAGGGTTCCTTCACAGCACTCGTCACCCCCTTCGATGCCAAAGGCAGTGTGGATGACAAGGCACTCAGGGATCTTGTCGACTGGCAGATCGCTGAAGGTAGCAACGGGCTGGTTCCTGCCGGCACAACGGGTGAATCGCCGACCCTTTCCCATGAAGAACACGACCATGTTGTTGCGCTCTGCATCGAAGCGGTCAATGGACGGGTGCCGGTAATTGCCGGGTCAGGCTCCAACAATACCGCTGAATCGGTCCGCCTTGCCCGCCATGCGGAAAAGTCCGGCGCCGATGCGGTACTGGTCGTCACGCCCTACTATAACAAGCCGACCCAGCGCGGCCTCTATGCCCATTTCGCAGCAGTCGCCCAAGCGGTTTCCCTACCGGTCTTCATCTACAATATTCCACCGCGCTCGGTGATCGACATGACGCCGGAGACCATGGGGCAATTGGCGCGTGATTTTCCCAACATTGTCGGCGTCAAGGATGCGACCGCCAAACTCGACCGTGTAAGCCTGCAGCGCATCGCCTGCGGCCCCGATTTCATTCAATTGTCCGGTGAGGATGCAACCGCCATCGGTTTCAATGCACAAGGCGGCGTTGGCGCGATTTCTGTAACGGCAAACGTCGCCCCGCGCCTTTGCGCCGAATTTCAGGCGGCAACGCTCAAGGGCGATTTTGCCAAGGCTCTTGAGTATCAGGATCGCCTCATGCCATTGCATGTCTCGATCTTTCTCGAACCCGGCCTGGCAGGCGCCAAGTATGCGCTGTCGAAACTTGGCCGGACGCAGAATGTGGTGCGCTCACCCCTTACAACCATCAGCAGGGAAACCGAACTGGCAATCGACGCAGCCATGGCCCATGCCGGTCTGACCAATTAAGGCAATCATTTCGGGCTAAGGTGGTGACAACACCCACCGCCCATCCCATATCCTCATCATGGCCACGAAAAAGAAAGCAGATACCAACGGCAAGCTGATTGCCGATAACCGCAAGGCGCGCCACAACTACGAGTTCGTGGAGACCTTTGAGGCTGGCCTTGTGTTGACCGGAACCGAGGTAAAGTCGCTGCGCAACGGCAAGGCGATGATCGCAGAAAGCTATGCGACCGACGAGGATGGCGAAATCTGGCTGATCAATTCCCATATTCCCGAATACCTCGAAGGCAATCGCAACAATCATGACCCGCGCCGCCGCCGCAAGCTCCTGCTGAAAAAGCGCGAGATGCACAAGCTGATCAATGCGATCAATCGCGATGGCATGACGATTGTGCCCAACAGGCTCTATTTCAACGATCGCGGCCGCGCCAAGCTGCAGATAGCCTTGGCCAAGGGACGCAAGGCACATGACAAGCGCCAGGTTTCCAAAGAGCGGGACTGGAAGCGCGAACAGGGCAGATTATTGCGCGAAAAGGGCTAGGCCTGCATGCATCCAAATCCGATTTTCCGCCAGGAGACGAACGCGCGGAATATCGCCTTCGCTAGAAGCCGGGCTTTTGGAACGCTGGCAGTCAATCACACAGCCGGGGCAGTTGAAGCCCCGCTGCTCAGCCACATTCCGTTTCTGCTTACCGAAGATGGAACAAGGCTTGAAGGCCATCTGGTCCGCTCGAATCCGATTCTTGGTCTCCTTGATGCGCCAGTGCCTGCTGTCCTGTCGGTTACCGGCCCTGACGGCTATCTTTCGCCGGACTGGTATCAGGTCGATGACCAGGTGCCGACCTGGAACTACGTTGCCGTGCATCTGCGCGGCACGCTGACCCGGCTTCCCGATGCCGATATGCACGAAATCCTCGAACGCCTTTCGGCCTCAATGGAAGGCCGTCTTGCTCCAAAGAAACCTTGGACTATCCCCAAGATGGATCAGGACATCTATCAGCGGATGCTGCGCCAGATCGTGCCGATTTCCATGGAGGTGTCGCAAATAAACGGAACCTGGAAACTCTCCCAGAACAAGCCGGACGAGGTTCGCTTGCGGGCTGCTACTGCTCTTGAAGAGGCGGGCCTCGAACCTGATGCGGGAATACTCGCAGACCTGATGCGAAACACTTGATCCTGGTCAATGCGCCAGGTGGCCGGGCGGGCGAAAAAAAACCCTGTCGAACATGTGAACCAGTCATGGGGGCAGGTTCCCTTTTCGGCCCGTCGCGACCCGCATTATGGATCAGGGGAGACTGACATGAGCAAACTTTCGACCATGATTTTTATCATGGCTTTTGGAACCATCACGGGCATCATTGTTGTCGCATTGCTGACAATGGGGATGTCAGAGCCATACCATTTCTTTGGTGCTGCTGGTGCGGGCCTGGTGATTGCGGCCATCGTTTCGGTACTGATTGCAAAGCAGATCGAGGGCGCCTGAGCGCTCAGCCGTCAACAAAACGTCGAACTGCCGCAAACACATCCTCGAACATTTCGGGTGTCAGGCGGTTCGTGTTCGTGTTGTAGCGTGAACAGTGATAGCTGGCGAAGACCCGCAACTTATCCATCTCATACTCACCGGCATGGCGGAAGGGGTGGGCCGCAACCCGCTCGCCCAATGCCCTGGCCGTTGTGTCATGCGATATCTTTCCGAGCGTCACGAGTGCCGACAGATTGGGGTACCGCGCGAGTGTTGAGAGCAGGAATGGCCGACAATTGTTGATCTCCTCACCAACCGGCTTGTTCTGCGGCGGTACACAGCGCACGGCATTGGTGATCGCGCATTGCTTTAACTGCATGCCGTCATCGGGGTCCGCCTTGTATGCCCCGCTGGCAAAACCGTATTTCAGCAGGGTTGCGTATAGAAGATCGCCCGCATAATCGCCAGTGAAGGGGCGTCCCGTCCGGTTCGCCCCGCGCAGGCCCGGCGCAAGGCCGATTATGAGCAGGCGAACCTTGTCATCACCTCCCAAAGCCGACCAGGTGGGTACCGGCGCATTGTGCCAGTGTGGCTCCTTTGCCCGCCATTCCTCGCGGAAGGCGGCAAGGCGCGGACAGCGTGGACAGTCAGCCGGGGGATCATGCGGGAAATACTTCATGCGCGCACGAAAGCAGGCTCCATGCGTCTTGGCAAACGGCCAGCATCACCGTCAACAGCAAATTTGACTGCGGCGGCAGGCCTTGTTCTCAATCCTCGAAATCGTCGTCGTCTTCCTCGTCATTATCCACATAGTTGGCGGACGGGCGTTCGCCCGGATCACGGCCGATTTCGTTCTTGAGCTTTGCAAGATCAATGAAATGGTCTGCCTGGCGACGAAGATCATCTGCGATCATTGCGGGCTGGGTCGATACGGTTGAGGCAACCGAGACCTTGCGGCCCTTTTTCTGCAGCGCTTCGACCAGGTAGCGATAGTCGCCATCACCCGAGAACAGGACGAAATGGTCAACGGTTCCGGCCAATTCCAGCGCATCAACGGTCAGCTCGATATCCATGTTGCCCTTGACCTTGCGTCGGCCGGAGGCATCGGTGAATTCCTTGGTCGGTTTTGTTATGACCCGATAGCCGTTATAGTCCAGCCAGTCGATGAGCGGGCGGATCGAGGAGTATTCCTGGTCCTCGATCAGCGCGGTGTAATAGCAGGCCCTCAGTAGATAGGCCTTCTTCTCGAAATATTTCAGCATCCGCTTGTAATCGATATCGAAGCCCAATGCCCGCGAAGTGGCGTACAAATTGGCTCCGTCGATCATCAGGACGATCTTCTCTCGTTGATCAAACATGGGTCGCTCCAATGAATAAAGTCTGATTTTACGGGGCTTCGTGACCCGCCGCTGCAGGGGCACAATCTGAAATGCCGCGATTATGGCCTGCATGTATGGATATAGGGCTGGAGTGCTGGTTGTCCAAGATGGGTGGCAATGCCATCTTCGTGAATGCATCGGCATGGATGTAACAGGATTTGTGAAGGCTGCTTGCAAACTGGGGCGATATTTCGGTGGACGAAGCTTGCCCAATATGCGTTTGACCCTGGACAAGCATGCAGGGAGCGCCTTTTTCCTTGAATTTGCCATGCTTTCGCGCTAGCTACGCGTCAACTTTCCGAACAAGGCAAATATTCAGGAGCCTGCAATGGCACGTGTTACCGTCGAAGATTGCGTCGACAAGGTCGAAAACCGATTTGAACTGGTCCTTCTGGCCGGTCACCGCGCCCGCCAGATTTCAAGTGGCGGCGCCATCACCGTGGACCGCGACAATGACAAGAATCCCGTTGTTGCGCTGCGCGAGATCGCCGAGCAGACGCTTTCCCCGGGCGATCTCTTCGAGGACCTGATTCATTCCCATCAGCACCAGGTTGAGGTCGACGAACCAGAACATGATGTTCCAGATGGTCAGCCGCTCGCCGTTGAGGGTCCTGCCGGCTCAGCGGGTTCCGATCCCGTGTTTTCGGAGACGGAAGACAGTGCCGAGGAAAACATCACATTCGACCGTCTGTCCGAAGATGAGCTTCTTGCCGGCATTGAGGGCCTGGTACCTCCGGAAAAAAGCGACGATTTCTGATAAGTAGCTGTTTCCCGCAGATGCGGGAGCCTTTTGCAGCGTATGATTCAGCGCCCTGTCACTCTTTAAAGTGGCGGGGCGTTGTGCATATATATCGGCTGTGTGGAGAGAAGATCGGCCAAGACTGAATGATGCGCCAATACGAACTCGTTGAGCGGGTAACCAGCTACAAGCCCGACGCCAATGAGGCGTTGCTCAACAAGGCCTACGTATACGCCATGCGCAAGCATGGCGAGCAGACTCGCGCAAATGGCGATCCCTATTTTTCGCACCCTCTCGAAGTGGCCGCTATCCTGACCGATCTGCATCTGGACGAGGAAACCATAGCCGTCGCCCTGCTGCACGACACGATTGAGGATACCGATGCCACGAGATCGGAAATTGACGAGCTTTTTGGCGAGCGTATTGGCAATCTCGTCCAGGGACTGACCAAGCTCAAGCGGATCGACCTGGTGTCGAAAAAGGCCGAGCAGGCAGAGAATCTGCGCCGCTTGTTGCTGGCCATTTCCGACGATATCCGCGTCCTGCTTGTCAAGCTTGCCGATCGCCTGCACAACATGCGCACGCTGCACCATGTCAAGCCGCACAAGCGCGGCCGCATTGCCAAGGAGACGATGGAAATCTATGCGCCCCTTGCCGGGCGTATCGGCATGCAGGATTTGCGCGATGAACTGGAGGAGTTGTCCTTCCGCTACATGAACCCGCAGGCTTATGAAACGGTCACAGCCCATCTAGCCAGCCTTGCTGAATCCAACCGCCCGCATATTCGCGCAATTATCAAGGAACTGACCGCAAAGCTGGAAGCCGAGGGCATCAACGCTACCGTAAAGAGCCGCCAGAAAAAGGCATGGTCGGTTTTCCGCAAGATGGAAGCCAAGGATCTCGGCTTCGAACAATTGTCCGATATTTTCGGTTTTCGCGTGATAGTCGACAAGATCGAACAGTGTTATCAGGCACTTGGCATCGTTCATACGACATGGTCCGTGGTGCCGGGCCGTTTCAAGGACTTTATTTCGACGCCAAAGCAGAATGGCTACAAGTCAATCCACACAACGGTGGTTGGACCTGGCAAACAGCGTGTTGAACTGCAGATCCGCACCTGGGGCATGCACAATATTAACGAGTATGGCGTTGCTGCCCATGCGCTCTACAAGGACCGCGAAAGCGCCGACCATAATGAGAGCGAGGTTTATGCCACGCTGCGCCGGACCATCGAGCAACTGGCCGAGGGCAACAATGCCGAGGAGTTTCTCGAACACACCAAGCTGGAACTCTTTCTCGACCAGGTCTTCTGTTTTACGCCGAAAGGCCGGATCATCGCTCTGCCCAGGGGCGCGACGCCGATCGACTTTGCCTATGCTGTGCATACCGATGTCGGCAATTCATGCGTCGGCTGCAAGATCAACGGTTCGGTCATGCCGGTTATCACCGAATTGCAAAATGGTGACGAGGTAGAGATCATCCGTTCCCGTTCGCAGGCTCCGCCTGCCGCCTGGGAAAGCATCGTCACGACTGGCAAGGCCAGAGCCGCCATCCGGCGGGCAACACGCGATGCTATCCGCAAACAGTATTCCGGCCTTGGCATGCGTATTCTCGAGCGTGCATTCAGCCGGATCAACAAGACCTTTGACCGGGAGGCGCTGCGCACAGCCATTCCGCGCCTTGCGCGCGAGAGTCTGGAAGATGTTCTAACCGATGTTGGTCGCGGCGAATTGTCTTCGGTCGATGTGATCAAGGCTGTATTCCCCGACTACAAGGAGGAAAGGACCACCGAAAAGCCCAAGCGGGAGGAAGGCTGGTTCAACCTCAAGGCAGGAGCCAACATGTTGTTCCGGCTTCCCGGCCGCGACAACAAGCGCGAAAGACTGCGCGAATTCGCCAAGGAAAAGCGCAATTCCATACCCGTGCGCGGTGCCGGCAATGAATTGCCAATCAAGTTTGCGCCCGAAGGGGGGGCTGTGCCCGGTGACCGGATTGTCGGTATCATGGAGCCGGGCGTTGGAATAACCATATATCCGATCAACTCGCCTTCCCTGAAGAACTTCGAGGAGAATGAGCGCTGGCTGGATGTGCGATGGGATCTTGATGAAGGCAATTCCAACAGGTTTCCAGCCCGCATCAAGGCCGTGGCACTAAACGAACCGGGTACCCTGGCCACCATCACCGAAGTCATTGCCAATAATGATGGCAACATCCAGAACCTGGTCATGCAGCGCACTTCCAGCGATTTCATGGACATGGTTTTCGACATTGAGGTCTGGGATCTCAATCACCTGACCCGGATTATCCGCCAGTTGGCCTCCAAGCCGATCGTCAGCAAGGTGGAGCGCCTTATTGGCTGAAAGACCGGTTTTTGAAACAATATTTCCCGTCCTGATGCCAAAATAATTCGAATTGCCACAATTGATGGCTAGATTTGGACCATTCCGCTTTTCAGGTTACCCTGCGAAAAGATGCTGTTAAGGCGTTTGTGCCATAATCGTGATGGAAGAAACTATCGGGACGTGATTGGCGCGGCCTGCGGATGCGGGTCGAATTGATTTTGGGTGATTATCAGGAATGCTTTTCAGTAGGCGAAATCCAGCCGGGTGGCGAGAAAGGCTGCGGGTCGCGATGTGGCCGCGACGTTCCTGGATGCGATCGGTCAAGTATCTTGCCAAGCGGGTTCTGCGCCTGACAGCGTCGCCCCATGCCATTGCAGCAGGCATATCAGCAGGTGTCTTTGCGTCCTTCACCCCTTATATGGGTTTCCATTTCGTGGTCGCCTTTTTGGTTGCTTATATTATCGCGGGCAACATGATTGCCGCTGCCGCAGGTACATTTATAGGCAATCCGCTGACCTTTCCCTTTATCTGGGCATCGACCTTTTCGGTCGGCAACTTCATCCTGCAAAGAGAACCCGGACAGGGTGGCCCGCATGAGACGCTACAAATGCTGAAGGAAGTGGATTTCATGCATCTTGGTTTCAGCGGTGTGTGGGACGTGGCGGTCAGTATATGGGAACCGGTTCTCAAGCCGATGAGTGTAGGCGCTGTTCCGCTTGGGATAGCGGTCGGCGTGATTTTCTACATCATCACCAGATGGGCCGCGATAGCTTTCCAGAAATCGCGTCGCCGCATGCTGGCAGACAAGGCACGCCAGCTCAAGGAACGTGCAATGTCGCGTCTCGACAAACGTGAGACAACAGGCACCTGAACCCCGCTTCGTCAGGAACCCATGGCGTGCTTGCGCTTGTGCCCGCAAGGGCATAAATCTGCGCGATGATTATTGGCATGGGCAACGACCTGATCAACATTGAGCGTATCGAGCGCAGCCTGGCACGCCATGGCGAGCGGTTTGTTGCGCGCATTTTCACCGAAGTGGAACAGGCCAAATCCGACCGGCGGCGCGAGCGCGCTGCCTCCTATGCGAAGCGATTTGCAGCCAAGGAAGCCTGTGCAAAGGCACTTGGAACCGGCATTTCTGCAGGCGTCTACTGGCGCGACATGGGCGTGATCAACGATGCCTCCGGAAAGCCAACCATGAAATTGACAAATGGTGCGGCGAAAAGGCTTGCCGAACTGACGCCTGATGGATACGAACCGCGTATTCATTTGACCATCACCGATGACAAGCCGCTTGCCCAGGCCTTCGTAATCATAGAAGCTGTAAAGATCGGCACTGGCGGTTGAGAGACATTATCCGGACATGACCGAACAGGAAGCGAACTTGACCGAACCAAGCACGAAAAAAGAGGAAAGCGGCCTTTCCGAGACTGTAAAGATTGTCATCCAGGCGCTCCTGCTGGCGGTTATCGTTCGGACCTTTTTCTTCCAGCCCTTCACCATCCCGTCAGGTTCGATGATCCCCAACCTTCTGGTCGGCGATTATCTGTTTGTATCGAAATATACTTACGGCTATTCGAAATTCTCGCTGCCGTTTTCGCCCGACATCATGGAGGGTAGGGTATGGAGCGGCGAGCCCGAGCGTGGCCAGATCGCGGTATTCCGCCTGCCGGGCAATACCGATATTGACTACATCAAGCGGGTGGTCGGACTTCCCGGAGACAAGATACAGATGCGCGACGGTCGCCTCTATATCAATGGCGAGGGCGTGCAGCACGAAAATGCCGGCATGTACCAACATCCCGATGGCGGGCCAACAGTGCCAATGTTTACAGAAACCCTGCCCAACGGAGTTTCCTACAACATCATCGACACCAACCGCCGCAGTCAGGGCGACAATACCGGGGTGTTCGAGGTTCCGGCCGGTCACTATTTCATGATGGGCGACAATCGTGACAACTCCCTCGACAGCCGTTTTGACGTTGGATACGTGCCACTTGAGAATTTCATCGGCCCGGCCCGCACGATCTTCTTCTCCGTCTCAAAAGGCACCCATCCACTCGCCGTTTGGCGCTGGCCATCCAGCATGCGCACGGACAGGCTGTTCATGGGACTTTGATGCAAGAGACAACGAGCGCCATGGAATATTCGAGCAAGGCACGCGGAAGCAAACGTTTCGGCGTGCTTGAAAAGCGGCTCGGCTATGAATTTTCCGATTATGGCAATCTCGAACGTGCGCTGACCCATGCAAGCGTTCGCAAGAAGTCCGACAACAGTTTTCATTATCAGCGGCTCGAATTCCTTGGCGACCGGGTGCTTGGCCTTGCTGTCGCTGAACTGTTGTTCGAGCGTTATCCCGAATCCAATGAGGGCGAATTGTCATTGCGGCTCAATGCGCTGGTCAAGGGAAACACGCTGGCTGAAATATCCGATGACCTTGGCCTGCATGAATTCATCCGTACCGGCGGTGACCTCAAGGAACTCCAGGGCAAGCGCATGCAAAGCGTGCGTGCCGATGTACTGGAAGCATTGATTGCTTCCATTTATCTTGATGGTGGCCTGGAAGCTGCTGTCGATTTCATCAAGCGGTTCTGGAAAGAGCGGCTGGACGAAGTCGAGGAAACCCGCCGCGATTCAAAGACTGCCCTTCAGGAATGGGCTCATTCCAACCGGTTGGGCACGCCGCGTTACCGAGAGCAGGACCGCACGGGCCCTGACCACGATCCGGTATTTACCGTGTTCGTGCAGGTAAACGGCAAGGAGGATTCAAGCGGCACAGGCCGCTCCAAACGCGCGGCAGAACAGAACGCAGCCAGAAACATGCTGATCCGTGAAAAGGTCTGGCAACACGATGAGGCAGATAGTTGACCAACGATCCCACCACGGTTGAAAAGCCGCAAAGCGCCGGATTTGTAGCGCTGATCGGTGCCCCCAATGCCGGCAAATCCACCCTGATGAACCAGCTGGTCGGAACCAAGGTTTCAATCGTCACCCACAAGGTGCAGACCACCCGCGCCATCATTCGGGGCATTACTGTGCATGACAATGCACAGATCATCTTCGTTGACACGCCGGGCATATTTCGCCCGCGTCGCAAGCTTGACGAAGCCATGGTCACCACTGCCTGGGGCGGAGCGAAGGATGCCGACATTGTTGCGCTGCTCATAGACAGCGAACGCGGCATAACAGACGATGTCGAGAAGATCCTCAAGGACGTCAAGGGTATCCGTCAGCCTACCATCCTGATCCTCAACAAGATCGACCGCGTCAAGCGCGAAGACCTGCTGGCACTGGTTGCCAGGGCCAATGGGATCGCCTCCTTCGATCAGACATTCATGGTTTCGGCGCTCAACGGTGATGGCTGCAGGGATTTGTTGAGCTACCTGTCAACGAAAATGCCCGAAGGCCCGTTCCTCTTTCCCGAGGATGATGTTTCTGACCTGCCCATGCGCCAGCTTGCAGCGGAAATCACCCGCGAGAAACTGTTCCTGCGCCTTCACCAGGAGTTGCCTTACGCTTCCCATGTGGAGACCGAAAGCTGGAAGGAAACCGACAGGGAAGTGCGGATCGATCAGGCGATTTATGTCGAGCGTGACAGCCAGAAGAAGATTGTCATCGGCAGGAAGGGCGAGACCATCAAGGCAATTTCCATGGCCTCCCGCAAGGAACTTATGGAAGTGCTCGAAAAGCCCGTTCACCTTTTTCTTTTTGTGAAGGTTCGTGAAAACTGGGTCAATGATCCTGAACGTTACCGCGAAATGGGACTTGAATTCCCTCGCTAGCCGGCTCCACTGTGCACCATGGAATGGCAAGACAAAGGGGTGATTCTCGGTGTGCGAAAGCACGGTGAGACCAGCGCCATCGTCGAGGCAATGACCGAGCGTCATGGCCGCCATATGGGGCTGGTGCGCGGTGGCCGTTCGTCCCGCCTTAGGCCGGTTCTTCAGCCCGGAAATTCGGTTCATCTCGAATGGCGCGCGCGCCTGGAGGACCATCTTGGTACCTTCAGAATCGAGGGGGATGTGTTGCGCGCGGCAAGGCTGATGGAAGAGCCGCTGGGTATTTTCGGCCTGCAGACACTTGCCAACCATTTGCGATTGCTGCCTGAGCGCGATCCCCATGGTGGACTATACGAGGCGTCGCTGGTCATGCTCGATCATCTCGACGAGCCGCAAAAGGCTGCCCGCCTGCTGATTCGCTTCGAACTCGCCCTTCTGGATGAATTGGGGTTCGGCATTGACCTGTCGCGCTGTGCGGCTACCGGCACCAGTCGGGAACTGACCTGGGTTTCTCCAAAGTCGGGCAGGGCGGTTTCAGCTGAAGCGGGAAAGCCCTATGCCGAGAAGCTTCTTGCACTTCCCCCATTCCTGCTGGGTGAGGAAAGCCGGCCAGTCGCTGATATCGTATCCACAACAGCACAAAGCCTTGAGGCAGGATTTGCCCTTGCCTTTTATTTTCTGGAACGCGATGTCTATGGCCCGAGGGGTATTCGCCCGCCTGATGAGCGGACAGGCCTCGTAAAGCGCATCCTTCGTGCAATTGAACAGGAAAACTGACTTGACGGACGACACTCTCATCATGCCCGCCGATACGCCCACGGGCTCTGTTCCCATGGAAATGGCGGTCAGGCAAAGCGGCATTGAACTCTTCCGGATGATGATAGCCGGTGAATTGCCGCCGCCGCCCATCGCAAAGACGATGAATATCCTGTTGAGCGAAGCCGAAGAGGGCCGGGTGATCTTTCGCGGTATTCCCCGGGCAGAACATTACAATCCGCTGGGAACGATCCATGGCGGCTGGCCTGCCACAATTCTCGATTCTGCGCTAGGCTGCTGTGTGCATACAATGCTACCAGCCGGCATGGCTTACACGACAATCGAATTCAAGGTGAACCTGGTGCGTCCGCTTTTCGAGAGCTCTGGTGAGGTGATTTGCGAGGGCCGCGTGATCCATGTGGGCCGCACCATCGCGACATCCGAGGCAACGCTGAAGACGTCCGAGGGCAAGCTCATCGCGCATGGCTCGGAAACCTGTGCCATTTTCCCGGTCGGCAGCAAGGGGTGATCCCGTGGCCGGACTTCTGATCGTCTATCACAGCCGAACCAATGGCAGCAGGCAGATGGCCGCGGCGGCGGCGGAAGCGGGGAGGCGTGAAGGCGAGGTGACACTGAAAGAGGCATCGAAGGCCGGTCCCGATGATGTGCTGGCAGCTGACGGTTATATTTTCTGTGCGCCAGAAAACCTGGCCGCGATTTCAGGCGTAATGAAGGATTTCTTCGACCGGTGTTATTATCCCGTCCTTGGACGGATCGAGGGCCGGCCCTATGCCCAGATGGTCTGTGCCGGCTCGGATGGCGAAAATGCAGTGCGCCAGACCGCCCGCATAGCCACTGGTTGGCGCCTCAAACAGGTGCAGGAACCGCTCATCATCTGCACTCATGCGCAAACGCCGGAAGAAATACTGGCTGAAAAGACCATTTCGAAGGAAGACCTCGACAAATGCAGTGAAATCGGCGCTGCTCTCTCGGCAGGATTGAAGATGGGCGTCTTCTAAGCGGCCTGCAGCCTTGCCTCTGCGAAGGAAAGCAGGCGCTTGGATCGTTCATCCCACAAATGCAGGTGCACGCTGGCAAGACTCTCACCGATCGTCATCCGGTTGCTGCTGGCAAGTTCGGCATGGTCACGCAGGACCTCCGGCAGCCGGTAAAAGGGAATGCGGCAATAAAGGTGATGAACATGGTGGATGCCGATGTTGGCGCTGAGCCATTGCAGGACCGGCGGCATGACATAATACGAACTGCCATGCAGCGCCGCTTCGTGAACCTGCCAGTCACCTTCGTGTTCCCAATGGGTGGATTCAAACTGGTGCTGGACATAGAAGAGCCACATCCCGGCCGTTGCAGCCAGCAGAGTGGTTGGCAGGAAAATCAGCAGGATCGGGGCAAAACCGCCAAAATACCAGATCGCAAACAGTGCGGCCAACAGGGCGAGGTTTGTCATCATGGCACTGAGCCAGTATTTCGCCTGGTCCATCAGACCAAAGGGTATCCTGTTCTGCAGCAGGAATATGTAACTTGGCCCCAGGCCGAACAGAATGAACGGGTTGCGGTAAAGCCGGTACATCAGTCGGCCCCAGGCGTTCTCCCGCCGGTATTCTTCCAGCGTCATGGTGTGAACATCGCCCATGCCGCGTCGTTCGAGATTGCCCGAGGAACCATGGTGCATGGAGTGGGTACGGCGCCACACGTCATAAGGCGTCAGCGTCGACACCCCCAGAACCCGGCCCAGCCAGTCATTGGCGCCGCGGCTTCTGAGAAACGCGCCATGGCCGCAATCATGCTGGATTGCAAACAGTCGTAACAGGAATGCACCATTGACGAGCGACAGCGCCAGGGCCAGCCAATAGCTATGGGAAAGCGACCACCATGCCGCAGCCCACAGCGCAAGAAACGGCCCGGCTGTAACGGCCAGTTCGAACAGGCTTCGTCGCAAGTCCGGCTCCCTGTAATGGGCCAGAACCCGTACCCAGTCACGGGCGTTCGATGCATCAACTTCTAGTGTGGCATTTACAGGAGAATCAGCCATGCGCCCGCTTTTCGAAAGTATCTGCAAGCCTGATAAACGAAACTTCAAAACTGGCAACCGCAGGGTGCCATTTGCACTAACTTTTTGTGCCGAAAGACGTAAAAAAAGGGCCGGAAATGAAAAAAGCCGCTCCCCGGAGGAAGCGGCTTCGTTGTGTCAGGCTTTTAAGCTTAGAGAAGCTTGCCAGAAACGTTGTTGAAGGTGTTACCAACACCGCCACCAACTGCACCGGCGCCGCCAACGATGGCGACAGAGATCAGAGCGGCGATCAGACCGTATTCAATTGCGGTTGCGCCAGACTCGTCTTTCAGAAAGCGTGCTACGAATTTCATTTTACTGCTCCTTGGGTGTGGGTGCGTCTTGCACTTGTTGCGTCAGGATTGTTCCTGATCTGGAGCCAATGTACCGCGAACAAACTGAAATTCCCTTAAGGGGAATGGCTAACAGAAATTTCTTTTTTCGTTAAAAAGCTGTTGTTCCGGAATGCCTGCAACCTGCCTTTCTGGCAGTTCCACGAGCTTGCTCAGTTATCGATCCTGATCTGGCGCAACCGCTCCCGCTCCCATTCTATCGCCAGCGCCTCGTCGCCATAGGCCATAGCCCGCTCTGCCAGGGAACGCGCAGCTTGGTTCAGGTCTTCATTCGGGGATGTGGCCAGGTCCCGCAGCGTTTGGCGAAGGGCAATGGCTACCTCGATTGTGCCGGCACCATCGCGGGCGGTTGCTCCGAAGGCAGCATTCAGGAGCCGACCGCTCGTCAAAGGCGCAAAGTGTATCCGTTTGTATTCAGGCTCGGCCTGTTCGGGTTCCGCGGTGGCAAAATCCCATAGCATGGCCTTGAGCCTGCCTATGGCCTCGATCGCCGTTCCCGGATCATTCACGCCGGGCGAAAGCGCCTTTGAGGAAATCTCCGACATGACAAGCAAGCCGAATTCGGGATCCTGTTCATGGGTACGGATATCACCAATGATGAAACAATCGGCAAATTCCGCCAGTCGTTCGTCGCGTTCGTCTCCGGTTTCTCCGCTGTCCTTGAAGGTAACCTTCGCGAGTGTTTCACCTTTCAGGACATGCCGGCCAGGTTCGCGCACAAGATGGATCTCTTCGTTTTCGCCAAGCGCCGCATCAAGTTTCTTCACGTCGATCAGCTGTACATAGCCGGAGCGGGCTGCGCCAATCGCGATAGCGTCCTTTGGGGCTGTATCCGTGCCTCTGATCGGGGTGCAGGAAAGGGCAGGATATCTGGCCCGCGAACCAATGCTTTGCCTGGCCAGCTGGTGCACCATTTTCAGATTTTCATCAAGGCTGCCAAGCGAACCCAGATGCTCGATCCATCTGAGCATGGCCAGTACTACCAGCAGTGCGACCAGAACCGTAACGATGATCACCAGGAAGGTTGCTTCTTCCGAATATCCGCCAAGCTGGCTCACAATGATCGCCGTTAACGCATAGACAAACGCACCGATAAACGTTGCCAGCACATTTTGCGTGGTTGTGTCCTCCAGCAGGATGCGGCGAATGCGCGGAGTGGCGTTTTGCGCTGCAGTGCGATGGGCCGAAACCATGACATTGAGTGAAAAGGTTGAAACCGCCAGCATTGAGGAAGCCAGTATGGTCAGTACCGGCATGATTGTGTCGGGGCTGAACTTCACCGCGAGTTCAGCAGGCAGGTAACGCCCCAGCAGCGCGCCGGCAATCGCAACAACAATTGCCAGTGCTGCGTAAAACGCCACACGCACCCAAAGGCGGCGCGCATGGCGGCCAAAAATGATCAGGGGAATGCGAAGCGGGTCATACATTTGCGTCACTATACAGGCCTCTGACGGGAATGCGACAGGTCAAGCCGCCGCGCGTGCCACCGGTTCCTGTCTTATCGGCAGATGGACAATGGCTGCAAAAATGCCAAGAGCAACTCCAAGCCACCAGACGGGTTCAAACGTTCCATAAATATCAAATAGATAGCCACCCAGCCAGACGCCCAGGAACGAGCCGATCTGGTGGGAGAAGAAGACGAGTCCGCCCAGCATGCCCAGAAAGCGTGTGCCGAACATGACAGCAACAAGCGCATTTGTCGGCGGAACGGTGGACAGCCACAATACGCCCATGACGGAGGCGAAGATCACCACGGTTGCCGGCGTTTGCGGGATCAGCAGGAAGGCAGTAACCGCGATGGAGCGGCCAATATAGATCCATGCAAGAAATTTGGGCATGGACGCCTTTTGCGCAATGAATCCCGATCCGAGCGATCCCGCAATGTTGAACAGGCCGATCAGCATCAGCGCGATGCCCGCCCAGTAGGCATCGATTCCGATATCGCTTATATAGGCGGGAAAATGCGCAGTGATGAAGGCAACCTGAAAGCCACATACAAAGAACCCGGCGACCAGCAGCCTGTAGCTCTGGTGTTTCACGGCTTCACGCAGGGCCTCGCCGACGCTTTGCTCGATCTCCATTGCAGACATCGCGCTGGTCGACGAATTGCCGGCAAGCGGAATGGCGAGCAGGGGTATGAACATCATCAGGAGGCCGAGCCATACCAGTGTGTCCTGCCAGCCCAGATTGGCAATCATGGTCACCGCCAGCGGCGAGAAGAACGCCAGGCCCGCTGAACCCGCCGCAGTACCGATGCCAAAGACGATGGTGCGTTTGGACGGTGAAACATTGCGGGCAAAGGCAGCCATGACAATCGAGAAGGAACCCGCGGCAATGCCGAGGCCTATCAGTACACCGCCCGAGATATGCAGAAGCCACACGCTTTCGGCAATTGACATAAGATAGAAGCCGAGCGCGTACATGACCCCGCCGAGCGCCATGACACGCCAGGTGCCATACTTGTCTGAAATCATTCCGAAGATCGGTTGGCCCACGCCCCAGAACAGGTTTTGTATGGCAATGGCGAGACCGAAATCGGTCCGGGTCCAGCCCCGCATTTCCACCATCGGCAGTTGGAAGAAGCCCATGGTGGAACGCCCGCCAAAGGTGAATATGGCAATCAGGCAGCCACACACGATGAGCAGTATTGGCAGATTTCCCGAAGCGGGCCTTGCGGCAGTCGTGGTCATGGCTTGCGTTCCCCGCGTCCCACCGCTCGCCAACGAGCGGCATGCCATTTGTATGAGCCTCTAACCGGCAGGCGGTCAAGTGAACTAAACTCAAGCCAGAGTTGAAAAAAACGCATAGCCTGCCGATGGAGCGAAGGAGAGGCCAGGGTGGATTTATTTACCGGAACGGGAGGTCCGGGAAAAATGCGAAGTGTCACAAATCCATTACATGGCCCACAACACGGGTTGAAAGCGGGCTGAAAATTTCCT
>CAZIPH010000013.1:0-70707 GCA_964541115.1 uncultured Salaquimonas sp. | reverse complement strand
GCTAGGGTGGAACAATTGATTGATCTGCACGTTGGCGCTGAATACCCAGGCATCGCTCGTGCAAGCTGGAAGTTGAAAAATGTCCTTTCTCAAGAAACTGTTTGGCGGAAAATCCGGTGAAGCCTCTGCGTCTGCACCTGAAATGCATGAGGGCTATATCATCCAGCCCGCGCCAATGGCCGATGGCGGGCAGTTCCGGCTCAGGGCCGAGATCCGAAAGGAAGTCGATGGCGAGATGAAGACCCACACGCTGATCCGGGCAGATGTGTTTCCCTCTGCCGATCAGGCTGTCGAAGCGTCTGTCCTCAAGGCCAAGCAGGTGATCAAGGAGCAGGGCGAGCGCATGTTCCGCTGATTGGTTAGCGGCCAAAGCAGATTTGCACCAGGCCGATATACAGGCATCCTTTGCCATGTCCCCCGCCGCCATCGATCGGGCCGGGATAGGGTGGGTAAACCTGACAGCCATTTCCCTGCATTAGCTGACCGTTGCGAATAACGTAGCTTGCCTGGCTGTAAAGGGTTTGAACCGGGCCAACCGGACCATAGTCCGAATGGGTCATTACATGACTGGCGCCATTGTTGATGCTCAATTCGGTTCTTGAGTTTGGCTGATGCTTCAATTGAAGATCAAATGCATTGACCCGAATAAGTTTCGAATGACGGGTGACAGTGTCGCAGTTGGTGATCGATGCGGCGCTTGCCGGGGAATGGCTGGCAGCCAGCGCTGACAAGGCGACCAGGATCGCGGCGAGTTTCCCTGCCTGGTTGGCAAATTCTGGCATGACGCTCTCCTTCAATGTGAGGCCATGCGTAATTCAGACTGGCGTTGAACACGTCCGGCCCCGCATGGGCTGTTGCATTGAGGACAGGTTAGTGGCGCTGGCACCAGCGAGCTATCAGGTGATCACCCCATTTTCGGTTTTGACGCAAAGGCGCTGACAAGTGCAGGCTTAACATCAGGCGTCGTCCCGGACGCCGCGTTTTCCGAAGCTTTTCATCACCGCCCGGCGTGAACGCGCCATTGCTGCTCCATGGGTGGACTGGGCAGGCTGGTTGCGATGCTCGATTTTCTGACGGCGTTCGAACTCGGCGAGAAACTCGGGAGAAAGTGTTGCAATTGTCCGTTCAAGCGAATTGCCATTGGCCAGGGTCGAGGCGCTTCGGTCGCTGGTGAAAACGATGCCGGCAAAGGGTGGCTTTTGCCAAATCAGATGGCATTCCACCTGGTAGGCCTCGATATCAACATGAAGCGTGAAATCCTTGGGAAGAGCGACGTTGTTCTGCAGCTCGATCTTGGCGCCGCAACTGTTTAGATCACGGATGATGCATGGCTGGCCGGTAAAGTGATCCTGGAATTCGAGCATGCCACGGATCATTACTTCCGTGCGCAATTCCTTGCGCTCGCCCATATCCTGGAATGTGTTTATCTGCCTGTCTTTATGATATTCGCCGGTCATCATATCCCCACATGCATGAAACTTAACCTGAAAATCTGAATATAGGGTTAGAAGCTAATTTAGCGGTCATTTACCCTGATCAGACAGAACATGACCAATGCTCACTGGCAGCCGGTATCAACCTTTGCGTCAGCGCCAATGAGCACTGCATATTGAAAGTTGAGGCGGGGACTGTCGCCATGAATGGTTCGGCAGGCTTTACCGACTACAGCTTGCGGGCGCAATTCCGGCAGAAGGGTGTATGGGGTACGGTTGCCAGACGCTCCTCGGATATGGGTTCGCCACAGGTAACGCATTCGCCATAAGTGCCCTGTTCCAGGCGCACCAGCGCTGCCCTGATCGCTCGAATCTCCTGCAAGCCGGAAATGCCCAATCCTTCCATTACCTCGTCACCTTCCGATTCGGTGGCGTTTTCTTCCCAGTCTGCGCTGCGGGGATCGTCAAGCTGGTCCTCGATATTCTCAAGCCTGTTCTGAAGGTAGGCGAGGCGTCGATTGAGGATGTCGCCAAATTTCTCATAATCGATGGCAGCTTCTGTCACGTTCGAACTCCTGTGAATGCGGTTGTCATTTGCCTGTCATGAGAACTGTATCCAACAATCTGGGCGCAAAAGTTGACCTGTATCAATGAAAATGCAGGACAAAGTGGTAGTATCGGCGGAGTTGGCTGGAGGGATGCAATGAAGATCGAAGAAACTACAGTGGTTCCGGCGGGCGCTGGACCGGCGTTGATTGAGGCCAAGGCTCCTGCAAATTCGGCAGTACCTGTTGCCGAGCCTGGCATTGAAGCTGCAAATAAACCTGACACCGTGATGGTTGCAAAGCCTGCTCAAAAAGCAAAGCCTGCGCCGAAGAAAACGGTTCGGGCCAAAGCCGGGAAGTCCGCCGGTGGACAACCGTTGGCCGAGGCGAAATCCGGTCCAGCTTCAGAAAGCAAAACAGATGCCGGCGGTGCCAACAAACCCCTGACGCGCGATGCCGTGCGCCGGATTTTCGAAACCGGGGAATATCCCTACAAGCGCAATATGACCCGCGCCAAATATGAAGCTGAGAAGGCGGCCTTGCAGGTCGAACTGCTCAAGGTTCAGGAGTGGGTGCGAAATTCCAATGAACGGATACTCATGCTGTTCGAGGGTCGCGACGCTGCGGGCAAGGGCGGCACGATCAAGCGCTTCATGGAGCATCTCAATCCGCGCGGCGCCAGGGTCGTCGCCCTCGACAAGCCGACAGATCGCGAGCGTTCCCAGTGGTATTTCCAGCGCTACATCAACCACCTGCCGTCAGGCGGCGAAATTGTGCTGTTTGACCGGTCCTGGTACAACCGGGCAGGCGTGGAGCGCGTCATGGGCTTTTGCGATCCGCAGGAGTATCTTGAATTCATGCGCCAGACACCCGAACTGGAACGCATGCTCGTGCGCAGCGGAATCCGGCTTTACAAATACTGGTTCTCCGTCACACAAGACGAACAGCTGCGCCGGTTCAACTCCCGCGAAAACGAGCCATTGAAGAAGTGGAAGCTTTCCCCAATCGACCGCGAGAGCCTGGACAAGTGGTCCGACTATACCGAAGCCAAGGAAGCAATGTTCTTCTATACTGATACGGCAGACGCGCCCTGGACGGTGGTGAAGTCGAATGACAAGAAGCGGGCACGCCTTGCCTGCATGCGGCATTTCCTCAGCAGCCTTCCCTATCCGGGAAAGGATGTGCGGGTGGTCGGACAACCAGATCCGCTACTGGTGGGCTCGAGTTCCCATGTGATTGGCAAGAGCGAACACATCCTAGGTGCCAGCCTGCATCCCGAACTTCGCAAGTAACGGGCAGATTTGCTGAATGAAAAAGGGACTTGTTCCCCCTTTTTCACTTCACCTGAATGCTCTGCAAATAAGCGAGGATGTCTTCTATCTGGATCATGTCAGCATCAAAGACTGGCATGTCCGGGTGGCCGGTCTCGATACCTTCGGCGAAAGCTTCCTCAAGCGCTTCGATCGGATATTTCTGTGAAAGTGTCCGGAAGGCCGGAGCCTCCGGGTGTGTGCTCTCGTCTTCAAGGCCAATGGCGTGGCATGCCGCGCAGTTTTCACTGACCAGCCGCCTGCCATGGGCAACGGGCTGGACCCAGGAAATCCATGCGGCGAGGTCATTGGCCTGTTTTTGGGTGATCTCGAATGTCGGCATGTCCGAATGCTTCGGCGATGTCTGGGTGAGCAGCATCTCTGCAATGCTTTCAACGGAGCGGCGCTCCGACATTTCCCAGAAGGCCGGAGCTTCGGGGTGCGGGCTGGGGCCCTCAATCTCAACCGAGTGACAGCGCGCGCAATTGAGCTTGGCAAGTTCGGCGCCATGCCTTGCCGCTTCGCCCGCTTCGGCGCCAGGGGCAAGTGTCGTCATCTGCGCAAAGGCAGGCGCGCCGCCAGCAAGGGCGAGAAACGCGAATGCCGCGCCGACGCAAAGCTGTTTTCCGATCTTCATGATATCCTCCTTGTTTTGGAATCATGAATTCATGGGCCTGTTTTCGTGCGGTTGCCTTGATCACGGTCAATCATGTTGTTCGCGGGAGGGGGGTGCCCGCCATCCTTGCCTTGCGATGCCTTTTCTCCGCCGTTGGAGATTAACCTCGAGCGCTAACCAACGATTTATTTACCCTTGGTAAGCTGCGGACAAATTGTGCAAAATTCAGTCGTTCAATTCCGTGCATCATTCAGATGCAATCGCCATCACGGCCTCCCGGATTGTACAGCCGACAAAGCTCGGGATTATCCAGCTGCTCAGGGCTATTGCAGTCCTTTGTGTTGTTGCCAGCCTGCATCCTGTACTGCGCCGGGCAGGTGAGGACGATTGAGCGAACCCTCATGCAGACGATTGTTGGCCGGGTGCGGTAGAGGGACCCGGCATTTTCCCTGTAAGATTCGGTGCAACTTCCCTGGGTCGTGCCAACCGCAAGACCGGCCCTAGAACATCAGGTCGCGGACCAGTTCCGGCAGCAATTGCCGGCGCAAAAGTGCTTCCTTCAAGTCTGCCATCTCGTCCCGGTTGAGGGAAGCAAGGTCTATAAAATTGGTCGGCTTTCGGCCGGTTGCCACTTCCCGCTGCTGGGATTTGAGCATCAGGGAGAGGATCAGCGCGTGGTCGCGGGCGAGATTGGCGATGAGCTTTACATCGCCCTTGTCAAGCTGCCCCAGCAATTCGAGCCGTGCCCTTGTCGAGTGGACCGCCAGATTGTGACGGATGGCAAGCGCACGGGCAGCCGATACCAGCGGGAACAGCGCGTGCAGTTTCAGATCCAGCTTGTTGTTCTTCGCCTTGATCCCCCCGAAAAAGCCGAAGGGCGTGGAGGTCGCTTCAAGCCCAGCGCCCAGCGCCTTGGCAAAACCGATGTTCCGGCTGGCTACGGCGTATGATTCGAAAAACAACCCGGTTGCCAGCGACAGCTTTCCATATACGGGTATCTGGTCAAACCAGATATCCACATTGAGAACGTCCTGGGGCCTGGAACGCGAGACCCAATTGCCCACGCGCTCCTGCCATGTGCTGACCGAACCGCGCCACAGTTCATTTTTTGCCATGATACCGCCGTCGCAATACGGAATTCCCGCTTCGTTCAAAATGTCGGCCATGATGGCGCCGAGCTCGGCGAACCACTGGTCCTGACTGCTGCCAGGTTCCCCGCTCTCGAAGACGATGGCATTGTCCTGGTCCGGTTTCAGCAGGCTTTCGCCGCGGCCGCCGGAACCAAGCACCATTACGGCATAATCGCAGGGCGGACGGCCCTTGCCGGAGGCTTCCATTTGCCGTTCGGAAAGTATGGCGGCGCGCTCCGTCATGGAGCGGATCTCTTCGGAAACTATCCGCGTGATGGTGTGCGAACCCAGCCCTTCCGAGATCAAGGACTGTACCACCGCAGGCAGCGTCGCCCAGGCCGAAGCCATGTCTGCGGCGTCCGCAGCCTCGCCGATCGCGTCGTCGAGCATGATGGCCGGATCGGTGCGCATCTTGAGAAGATCACGCGCCGAAATCATTCCGGTGAGGCGGCGTTCATCGTCGACCACTGCAAGGTGGCGGATCTTCAGGCGACGCATGCGGGCAAAGGCGCGATAAATGAAGGCATTTTCCCGGATGGCGTGGATGGGCGAGATGGCAAGTTTACCGGCAGTTGCCTCAAGCGCACCGGCTCCGTCGGCGGCGATACGGCGCATGACATCGCGCTCGGTGAGGATGCCGTATTCAGATGCATGCCTGCCTGCCTCAGGTGGATCGCAAACAAGTACCGAGGAAATGTGTTTGCCTGCCATTACTGAAGCTGCCTCCTGCAAGGTGTGGGAGGGCGCGATGATTACCGGGTTCTTCGCCATCATGTCGGAGACCGTGTGGCGATATGCATAGGTATCGTAATTGGTAAAGCCGCCCGACAGTGCCACCTCGGACGGATCGGCGACCGGGCGCACCCAGCCAGCCAGCTTTCCCTCCTCCAGGGGCTGGCCGCGCGACAGGCTGGCGCGCTCCGCCTCGGCGAGGGTGCGGATGCCGGCATCGCCAAGAAGTGGAATCATCTTGAGGAAAACACGCGCCGCTGCATCGGCGTCAGATAATGCGGAGTGTCGGTCCTTTATCGTAATGCCGAACCATGAAGCCAGCGCATCGAGGCTGTGGTTTGCCAGGTCAGGCAGGGCAAGGGGGGCCAGCAGGCGAATGCACAGCGAACGCGGCTTGCGCCACTCCAGATCAAGGCGAGCTGCCTCCTTCTCCAATACGGTCAGGTCATAGGCAATGGTATGTCCGATCAATACCCGGTTGTGGAGCAGTGCTGTCAATTCCGGCCAATGACCCAGAAGGTCCGCGGCCTCGCTGGCCATGGCGTTCGTTATGCCGTGAATGGCGGTGGATCTGGGAGGAATGGGAATGCCGGGATCGACAATCCGGTCGAATGCGCTCGACTCGTTCAGCGTCCCCTTGGTGAGTTCCAGCGCGCCAATCTGGACAATACGGGCTTCACGGACATCGAGGCTAGTGGTCTCCAGATCCAGGGCCAATCCGTTGAGTGCGAAAAGGGGTGTGGCTCCCGTTGGTGCGCGCATTGGCGAGACTCCGCTTTCACAATGGTTTTTCGATCAAAGAAGCCAAGTTTACGTTTAGGCATTCTTAACCGCTTGTATACCATTATGGACGCCCAAAACCATTGTCATGGATCAAAGGCATGCCGGGGGCTTCCGAGCGAAAACTCGAAATTATCCAGCTCCTCAGGGCTGTTGCGGTTCTTTGCGTTGTTGCCAGTCATATCGCTCATGAACTGTCCGGCATGCTGGCAGGCCGGATTTCAAACTTCAATGACAAGCTGTTTCCCGGCGATTTTGGTGTTGACCTGTTCTTCGTGATCTCCGGTTTCATAATGGTCCATACCTGCTGGAATGTGTTTGGTACGCAGGGAGCCTCGACAGATTTTCTCAAGCGGCGGATAATCCGGATCGTCCCGCTTTATTGGGTGGCGACCACGTTGATGATCGCTGTCGTTATCCTGTATCCTGGAAAGGTGAACACGGCCACGTCAGACTGGCAGCAGTGGCTCGCATCCTACCTGTTCTTTCCCTATGCGCGTGAAGGCGATGGCATGGTGCGGCCGGTGCTCGGACTAGGCTGGTCGCTGCAATACGAGATGTTTTTTTATGCCTTGTTTGCGCTGGTGCTGGTTCTGCCGCGCAGGATAGCCATTGAAACATTGATCATACTGCTTGTGGCTTTCAGTGCATTGACTCCTGTTCTGACACCTGAAGCCTGGCGCGGAGCCGGCTTGGTTCGTTTCCTCGGACACCCGATAATGCTGGAATTCGCAGCTGGCGCGTTGCTTGGTTATGTTTACCAGAGTGGCTTGCGTCTTCCTGGGTGGGCCGGATGGAGCCTTGCCGCCCTTGGCGTCGTCCTGCTGGTGATCGTCCCGCCCTTCAACGACGCAATCGACCAGTGGCGGTTCATCCACTACGGGATTCCGGCGAGCCTGATGGTAGGTGCGGCCATTCTCACCTGCGGCCTCGATGAGGTAAGGATCTTCAAGCCGGGCCGCGAGATAGGGGAGGTGTCCTATTCCATCTATCTGACGCACCCCTTTGTGATCGGCGCCATGTCCGTGCTGTTCTCAAAAGCCGGGCTGGTCACCAGCATGGCGCCACTCAACTTGCTGTTTACCTTTTCCGTATCGATTGTCGTCATCTCCCTTGTTGCGGGATACCTGGTGCATTACTGGTTCGACCTGCCACTGACAAACCGGCTGCGCAGGGCATGGCGGCCAAATCCCGCCCATGCGGGGCCTGCACAATCGGGACTCGCGGCAGTTGGCAATGCAGAGTCGGCAATGGAGAAAGGCCCGCTCGTCCCGGCAAAGACCGATAGCTGAACCCAGGATGAACAGCCGGTTCTGTTTCGGTTCAATGACAAGGGCCTAATCTTTCCTCACTTTCACCATCCCCCGCGAAACGCCCGGTGAAGGTCGCAACCAAGAGGAAAGGAAACGCCATGCTCAAGAAATCCACCCTTACCGCACTTGCCAGCGCCGTTGTCGGCCTTGGCATGCTTTTCATCACTCCAACGCTTGCGAGCGCTGGTGTTGGAGGTGGAAGTGTCGGCTATTCGCACGGCAACACCCATGTCGAATTGCGTATCGGCCATGGGCCGCGTGTCATCAAACGAAAGCACGGCCACCGCGAATATCATGATCGCACCTGCCGCCCGGGCAAGGCTGTCTACAATGCCGAGCGCCACGGTCTTCGCGATGCCCATATCGGCAGGATCGGGCACCGCTTCATCGTAGTCACCGGCCGCCAGCGCGGGCACTTTGTCAAGATGGGCTTTGACCGCCACAGCCCCAGATGCTCGCTTGCCTGGGTAAAAAGCGAACCGCGCTACCATCACCGTCGCGGTTATGGCTATCGCTACTGATAGCTGCAGCAAACAGTTTGGCAAAAAAAGGCCGGGTCAATGACCCGGCCTTTTTTACTGGATGATTTCCCAAGTCACCGTGACGTTCACCTTGTAGGTGTTTTCTCCCGCTTCCACCGGAACGGAATCGGAAGCTTCCGCTGCCATCATGCGGGCATTGGCAAGGGGCACGGGCCGCGGCGCATCCGCAGTCTCGTCAATGGACAATATCCTGCCCATGGAGGCACCGGCCGCCTCAAGCAGCGTGTTCGCGCGTTCGACCGCATCGCGCATGGCGGCTGACCTTGCCTTGGCTATTTCCGCCTTTGGGTCATCATTGGCAAAGCGAAGGCCGCCACCGGTATTGACCCCGAGGGTGACGCTTTCATCGAGGATCCGGCCAAGGTTCGAAAGGTCGCGAATACGGACTGTGAGGTTGTTCGAAACCACATAGCCGGTGATCGTGGGCGGCTTCTGCTCTTCTCCCTCGCGCGGATTGTGGTGGGTGTAGACAGGGTAGATGGAGAAGTTTGAGGTTTGCAGATCCTTCGGCGCAATCCCTGCTTCCTTCATCGCAGCGATCACCTCGGCCATGGCCCTGTTGTTTGCACTCAGCGCCTCGCGGGCGGTTTCCGCTTCCTGGGTGACGCCGAGATCGAGAATTGCCATGTCCGGTTCTACTGCCACACTGCCCTGGCCGGATATGGTGATTTGCGGCGTCCTGGCGGTGTTCCCGCTCGCCATTGCGGGCGAAGCCGAGATGAGCCCCGCACCGATCAGGCTCATGCCGATCAGTCCCGCCACACCGCCGACAAATGTCATGCCAGGAGCGTTGCCAGGTGCCCTGCCGGGGGCTGCCACGCGGGTTGATCTGGCGGCATGTGCCGGGGCGGATGAACCATCTTGTCTGCTCATTAAAATTCCTTTCATGAAAAATCGGATGCCTGAATACGCAGCCATTGGTGGCAGTAGTGCCCGCCTTTGTTTGCTGTCGCCAGCGGCGATTGCATCCTTGGCTGCGAATCCGGGCGGCAATTTGGCTTTCTGGAGACTTTTTGGGGCCTGATTCACTTTGGGGCTGGAGCTTTGAACACCGCCGCGGTCTGGTGGGCTTTGGGTATGGGCTTGGCCTTTCCAAACCCGGGGCTTTCAAGGTTCTTGCCAGCCTTCTGCAAACCGTTTATCAGACGGCGAACCAGCGGGCATCTCGCGTATCCGAATTTTGGGACGGGAGCCAGTTTCAGGGCCTGTAGCTCAGTTGGTTAGAGCCGGCGGCTCATAACCGCTTGGTCGGGGGTTCGAGTCCCTCCGGGCCCACCATTTCGGTTTTCTGTCTCAATGATATCAATGGGTTGAAGTGTTTCGACTTCGTGGATGGATCAGGCTGGCAGTGCTTTGATGGTGTCAAACAGGAAATCCCGTTTGCGGGCGAGTTCTCCAGTGGTCTGGCGAAAGGCCCTCAAGTAGCACCGGCACTGGCAATATGGAAACCCTTTCGCTCCGGCGAAGCTCCATCGCGGTCACTTGTGCCCCGCCCATTCACGATTTCATGGAACCTGCGTTGCCCTGAACAGGGGCAGGTCTTTGTTTCGGAATGCGGGATTGCTACAATGCATTCAATGTATCTTTGGTCTACATAAAACACGCTTTTCTGTATTTTTCTGCAGGGATAGCCTGTTGCCTGATATTCAATGAAATGGAGGAAGACTGCCATGAAACTTTTCAACCGTCTTATGGGCGCGGCCGCTATCGCGGTTGCTTCCATGGCTGCCGTGCCCGCCTGGGCCGAGGGTGGCACCCTTGTCATCGCCTCGACACAGGTTCCGCGCCACCTCAACGGGGCGGTGCAATCAGGTATCGCGACCGCTGTTCCATCGACCCAGATATTTGCGTCCCTCTTGCGCTATGATGAGGGATGGGAACCGCAACCCTACCTGGCCAGGAGCTGGGAAACCAGTGAAGATGGCCTGACCGTCACTTTCAAGCTGGTTGAAAACGCGACCTTCCACGACGGCAAGCCGGTGACATCCGAAGACGTGGCGTTCTCGATCATGACGATCAAGGAAAACCACCCTTTCCAGTCCATGTTCGCTCCGGTTGAATCGGTGGAAACCCCTGACGCGCACACCGCCGTCGTCAAGTTGTCCAAGCCGCACCCGGCGCTCCTGCTTGCAATGTCACCCGCGCTGGCCCCGATCCTGCCAAAGCATGTCTATGGTGACGGGCAAGACCCGAAATCGCATCCGGCCAATAATGCCCCCGTCGGCTCTGGCCCGTTCATGCTTTCCGAATTCACCGCTGGCGAAGCCATTGTGCTGAAAAAGAACCCGAACTTCTTTATCGAAGGGCGGCCGAAGCTTGATGAACTGATCATCCGAATCGTGAAGGATCCTTCAGCCCTCCTGATCGCCATGGAAAACGGTGATGCCGACATGTATCCCTTTATGGCCGGCAGCCAGGAGATCAAGCGTCTGGAAGGCGTGGACAGCCTTGCCATCACCGACCAGGGCTATGCCGGCATCGGAGCAATCAACTGGCTTGCCTTCAATACCGCTTCCGACAAGCTGAAGGATGTGCGCGTACGCCAGGCGATTGCCTATGCCATTGACCGCGATTTCATCACCAAGGCGCTGCATCGCGGCGTCAGTACGGCACAGCGCGGACCGATCATCGAGAATTCGCCCTTCTTCAACGCCAGTATCGAGCCCTACGATGTTGATCTGGACCGCGCCAAGGCGCTGCTGGCCGAGGCCGGGTTCCCGGACGGCATGTCTTTGACCGTCGATTTCATCCCTGGGCCCAAGGAACAGCAGCAGTCGGTTGCTGAATATCTCAAGTCGCAGCTCAAGAAGATCGGTATCGAGATCGAGGTTCGCGCGGCGCCGGATTTCCCTACATGGGCTGGCCGCGTTGGCGGACACGACTTCGAACTGTCGATGGATGTGGTGTTCAACTGGGGCGACCCGGTGATAGGTGTGCACCGTACCTATCTTTGCGACAATATCCGCAAGGGTGTGATCTGGTCGAATACGCAGCAATACTGCAACCCGAAGGTTGATGAATTGCTGAACGCTGCTGCGGTCGAGGGCGATACGTCAAAGCGTACCGCATTGTATGGCGAATTCCAGGAGATCATCGGGCAGGACGTGCCGATCTATTTCATCAACGCCACGCCTTATCACACTGCCTACAAGAAGACTCTGCAGAACGCGCCAACGGGCATCTGGGGAACGATGCATCCGATGGATACGGTTGAATGGGCCAACTGATCGCGTGATACACGGCGGGCCTGCGTTTCGCGCGCGGCCCGCCTTTTTTCCGGATCGGGGGAGACCATGTCGACATCCTATATCCTGCGACGCGTGGCTTATGGCCTGGTCCTGATGCTGTGTGTAGTGGTGTTGAATTTCCTGTTGATCCGGCTTGCGCCTGGCGATCCTGCGGTCGTTATCGCGGGTGAAATGGGTGGCGCAACCGAAGAGATGCTTGCCCAGATCCGCGAGGAGTACGGGCTTAACAAGCCTGTCTGGGTCCAGCTCTGGATTTACGTGTCGCAGGTGGCACAGGGAAATCTGGGGCAAAGCTTTTTCTTCAACCGGCCCGTGACAGAACTTATCGCCCAACGCATCTGGCCGACTATCCTGCTGGTAATCGTTGCGCAAATCCTCTCGATCCTGATTGGCGTCACCCTCGGTGTCCTTGCCGCACGCAAACCCAATGGGCCGATGAGCGCCTTTGTATCGGTCTTTGCCACCATCGGATATGCCGTACCCGTGTTCTGGACGGGGATCATGCTGATCATCCTGTTTGCCAGTGTTATACCGATCTTTCCGGTTGAAGGCATGCAATCGGTCAGATTGCGCGACGCACCATGGTATGTGCAGATGGTGGATGTCGCACATCACCTGATCCTGCCGGCCTTTACACTTGCGATCATATACCTCGCGCAATATGCACGCCTGTCGCGCGCTTCGATGCTTGAAGTGCTGGGCTCGGATTATATCCGCACCGCCCGGGCCAAGGGCGCATCGCAACGGTCGGTCCTGTTCAAGCATGCGCTGCGCAATGCCGCCCTGCCAATTCTTACGGTGGCGGGCCTGCAATTTGGCAATCTGATTTCCGGAGCGCTTCTGGTGGAAACCGTGTTTAACTGGCCCGGCATGGGGCGTCTGGCCTTTGATTCCATTCTGCGGCGCGATTATCCGACCATCATGGGCGTGTTGTTCTTTGCATCGGCAATGGTGGTGGTGGCCAATCTCCTGACTGACCTCAGTTACCGGTTGGCCGATCCGAGATTGAGGGGGCGCTGATCCGATGACCCAGGACCTCATGGGAGAAGGCAAGAGCATGAACCAACCGGCTGAATCGGTCCGGACTGCAGCGGCACGTTACAAGGCGGAAAGTCCGGCGCTCGAGGCCTGGCGTATGTATCGCCGCAATATTCCGGCGTTGGCAGGTACACTGATGCTTGGGCTGATAATCCTGGCAACGCTTTATGGTACCTTTTTCTACTCCGGCGATCCATTTGATATCGTCTGGGCACCGCATGAACCGCCTGGTGTCACGCCGGAATTTCCACTGGGAACCGATTATCTGGGCCGTGACCTGGTGGCCGGGCTGTTGACCGGTGGCGGGCCGACGCTGGCTGTGGGAGCTGCTGCCGCTGCGCTGACCATGCTCATAGGCATCACCCTTGGTGCCCTGGCCGGCTTTTATGGCGGCTGGGTGGACAATCTTCTGATGCGGGTGACCGAGTTCTTTCAGGTGTTGCCTGCGCTGTTGTTCGCAATGGTGCTGGTGACGCTGTTCTCGCCTTCGCTGTGGACCATTGCCATAGCGATCGGCGTGGTGAGCTGGCCGCAGACCGCCCGCCTTACGCGGGCTGAATTCCTGAAGATCAAGGAACTGGAATATGTCACGGCAGCCCGTGCCATCGGGGCGAGGAACGGGCGCATCATGTGGCGTGTCATCCTGCCCAATGCCATGCCGCCGCTGATAGTATCTGCGACCCTGACCATTGGCGTCGCCATCCTGTTCGAGGCGGGCCTGTCCTTCCTCGGCCTCGGCGATCCCAATGTGATGAGTTGGGGGCTGATGATCGGCGCGAACCGCGATTACATCCTGGACGCCTGGTGGCCTGTCACCTTTCCCGGCCTTGCGATCTTTTTCACCGTCTTTTCGGTCAGCCTGATCGGCGACGGGCTCAATGATGCCTTCAACCCGAAACTGAGGGAAAGATGAGCGCGCTCCTTGAAATCGAGGACCTGAAGGTAACGTTCAATACCCGCTACGGGCAGGTAACGGCACTTGATTCGGTTTCCCTGCATGTGAACGCTGGCGAAACACTGGGGGTGGTGGGGGAATCGGGCTGTGGAAAGTCGATAACCGCGCTGTCGATCATGGGCCTGATACCTATGCCGCCGGGCCGTATTGCGGGCGGCTCTATCCGCCTCAATGGCGAGGAACTGGTCGGCGCTTCCGAGGCACGAATGCGCGCCCTGCGCGGGGCAGAGGCCGCGATGATCTTCCAGGAGCCGATGACAAGCCTCAATCCGGTGTTCACGGTGGGAGACCAGATCGCCGAGGCGATAATGCTCCACCAGAAGGTCGGTCACAAACAGGCCTTCAGGGATGCAGTGGCGCTGCTTGACCGGGTTGGCATTCCGAGCCCGGATACTCGCGCGCGCGATTATCCGCACCAGTTGTCAGGCGGGATGCGCCAGCGTGTGATGATCGCCATGGCGGTCAGTTGCCGCCCAAAGGTGCTGATAGCGGATGAACCGACCACGGCACTTGATGTGACGGTACAGGCGCAGATATTCGATCTGCTCAACGAGATTCAACGTGATTTCGGCGCCGCAGTCATCCTGATCACCCATGACATGGGAGCCATATCGGAAATGGCAGACCGCGTGGCGGTAATGTATGCAGGCCGAGTGATCGAAGAGGCGCATGCCGATGATGTGCTGGACATGCCGCAACACCCTTACGCGCGCGGATTGATTGACTGCATTCCGGCGCTTGGAAAACAGGATCACACCCTGCGGGAAATCCCCGGTGTGGTGCCGCCACTGCACCTGCTGGGCAGCGGCTGCGCATTTGCCGATCGCTGCCAACATGCTGAGGCGCGCTGCCGTACAGAAAAGCCCCTGTTGCGCAATCATGGCACTCACCCCGCTGCCTGCCATGCAGTGGAGGAGGCCCGAATATGACCGAACTTCTGAATGTCCAGGACCTTACGGTGCGATTTACCCTGCCGGGCGGTGGCTTATTTTCTCCACGGCGATACCTTGAGGCGGTGCGGCAAGTCTCTTTCCGGCTTGAGGCCGGCCGCGCCCTTGGCATTGTTGGCGAAAGCGGTTCGGGCAAGACAACCGCGGCGATGGCCACGATCCGGCTTGTCGAGGCTGCCGGAGGCAAGGTGCTGTTTGACGGGGAGGATTTGCTCACGCTGACGCCCGAGGAAATGCGCCGCCGCCGCCGCGACGTGCAACTGATCTTTCAGGATCCATACAGCAGCCTCAATCCGCGTGCCCGGGTGGCCGATATCGTGCGCGAACCGCTGGACCTGATGGAAATCGGCACACCCGAGGAACGGCGGGACCGGGTCGAGGAACTGTTCAGGCTTGTTGGCCTGCGTCCCGATCAACTGGCACTCTTTCCGCATCAGTTTTCAGGAGGGCAGCGCCAACGGATATCCATTGCACGGGCCCTGACAACCAACCCAAGGCTTCTTGTTTGTGATGAACCCGTTTCGGCGCTCGATGTGGCGATACAGGCGCAAATCCTCAACCTGCTTGCCAGACTCAAGGCAGAATTGGGTCTGAGTTATCTGTTCATCAGCCATGATCTGGGTGTGGTGCGCCATGTTTGCGACGATGTTGCTGTGATGTATCTGGGAAAGATCGTGGAGATGGGTCCGCGCGAGGCGCTGTTCGACAGCCCGCAGCATCCGTATACCCAGGCGTTGCTGGCTGCGGCTCCCAGCCTTGCACGGCGCAAATCACGCGGCTATGTGCGCCCGCTGAAGATCAGCGGCGATCCGCCCAGCCCGATCAACCCACCGAAGGGCTGCGCCTTTGCCGAGCGTTGCCCGCGCGCACAGGACATTTGTCGCACAAGCCAGCCGGGGCTGGAAACCGTGGCCGGCCATCTGGTTGCCTGCCATTTCCCCGGGCCTGTTTAGACCCCCAATAGCCCGGTTAACGGTTTGGCACGCTAGGTGCGGTGGGTGACTGCCCTTGCCGGTGCTGCTTCACGGATGTTCGTTGCCCTTGCCCACCATGCCTCGATCTCCTCGCGGCTGACACCCCCAGACAGCCCTATGGCAACCAGCTGTGTAGTAGTGGCCGCGCTTGGCTTGATGTCGACGCTGTGACCGACAACATGCAGCTCATGTGCGCCATAGCGCGAGATCACCGTGCCCTTCATCCGGTAAATGCCTGCAGGGCGCTCTGCCAGCGCGGCGGCCAGCGCTTCGCGATCCAGCACCTCATCTCCCTTGTGGGCCCAACCGACATATCCTGGATGGGGATGGGAAGGCGGGGCATGCTCGCCCGGCATCATGCCGCCCAGCAACAACGGTTCGACTGCCCGAACCTGCGCAAGGTTGACAACGGGCGCATCAGTGAGCCTTGCCAGATCTGCTTCCAGTCCCGGTGGCAGGTCCTCTTCGGCCTTGCTGACAAGGACAAGGTCAGCCACTTTCACCTGTCCCTCGATCTGTGCGCCTATCATCCTGTCGCGGGCCAGCGTGGGCCAGTTGAGCGCATCGACCACAACAGCAACGCCGCTATAGGCCATGTCCGGTTCGGCGCGCGCTGCCATGGCGATCTTTGCCGGGTCTGCGATGCCTGATGCCTCGATAACGAGATGGTCCGGTCGCGGGCGGCGATCCAGCGCATCGCCGAGCGCCATGAACAGGTCGTTGCCCATGGTGCAGCATACACAGCCATTGGTGAGGCTGATAGTATCGCCATCGGCGCTGGCAATCAGGGAGGCGTCGATATTGATCGCCCCGAAATCATTGACCATGACCATGATGCGTCGGCCATGGTTCTCGGCCAGCAGGCGATTGAGGAGCGTGGTTTTACCTGCTCCAAGAAAGCCTCCGATGACGGTCAATGGCAGGCGGGGCAGGGTCATGCGCGATGCACCTTTCCGCCCAGCACGGTGCCGAGCACCGGTACGTCGCGCAACGCCATCGGATCGACGGCCAGCGGGTTATCGCCCAGAATGGCGAAATCGGCGCGCTTGCCGGTTTCGATACTGCCCACCTCGCTCTCCATTTTCAGGGTATGGGCTGCGCCCATGGTGATGGCATAAAGCGCCTCGGAAACGCTGATTCGCTGTGCCTCTCCCAGTGTGCGGCCCGCCATTGTCTGCCGGTTGACCGCGCACCAAGCGGTAAAGAGTGGCGCCATGGGCGTTACCGGCGCGTCGGAATGAATTGCAACATGCACGCCGGCATCCAGCGCCGAGCGTGCCGCATCCATGCGCAGCGCGCGATCCTCGCCAATCGTCAGTGCGGCATGCTGATCGCCAAAGTACCAGATGTGGTTGGAAAAAATATTGGTGCAAATTCCGAGCTCTGCGCAGCGACCAAATTGGTCGCTCCCCATCATCTGGCAGTGTTGCAGCACGTGGCGTGCCCCAGGCCAGGGATGAGCGCGGGCGGCGGCATCGATTGCATCGATCGCCACTTCACTTGCCTCGTCGCCATTGACATGGATATGCATCTGCACACCGGATTTCTGCATTTCAAGCACCATGGCTGCAATTGCATCAGGTGCCATGTTCCAGATGCCGTTGGGTTGTCCGCCGACATAGCCTGGCCATTTCACCCGTGCTGTCCAACCCTGGATCGAGCCATCGGTCATCAGTTTGACAGCGCCAAGCCGCAGCTTTTCCGTCGAACTGGCCGATATTGCACGGGCGCGGGCCGCCGCCTGGACCGGATCGGCACCTGCCACCCCCAGCACCGGCACAAGGCGCACCGGGAAATCATCGCGCGAGGTCAATTCCGTCAGCAGCGCCAGATCGCCGTCCTCCATCTGCGAATAGAGATCGGTGACGGTGGTCACACCCGCCCGCATGCAGACCTGTCCATAGGACAGTACCGCTTCCTTGGTCTGGGACAGCCCGCGAAAGTCCATACCGAGCCGCCGCATGACCGGGAACATGGCGGCCATTTCCTGCAATTCACCGGTTGGATCGCCTGCCGCATCCCTGACCACGCCCTCGACATTGCTGGTACGGTCATAGCCGACCAGAGCAAGCGCGGCGGAATTGACGCACATCAGGTGGAAATTCGAGAACATGATTGCAATCGGGCGATCGCTGGAAATCCGGTCGAGATCTGCGCGCGACAGGCGTTCGCCCGTAAAGAAGATCGGATCCAGACCCCATCCGATCAGCGGTTGATCGGCGTTGAGGCCTTTTTCATACGCGGACAGGTCGCGCACCACTGAAGCCACATCCGCCTTTCCTTTCCACCATTTGCCAGAAGGATCCATACGGTCATGAAAGCCGGCATAGGCAAAATTCCATACACCACCCGCCATCATGTGAGCGTGGCCTTCGACCATTCCAGGCATCAGCACGCTATCGGCAAGGCTGGCGTCATGGCGAACCTTGCCCCACTGGTCAGCGCAATTTGCATCGCCAACGGCCAGTATATGCCCGTCACGCACTGCGACATGGGTGGCCTCGGGACGGTTCGGATCCATGGTGATGATCTTGCGCGCGCGAAAAACCGTGATTTCGGACCTTGGTATTTCTGACATTGGGTTCCTTTCCAGGTCAGGTAAATGCGGATACATGCCCGCCAGTGACCGTGCCAAGCACAGCCACGTCTTTCAACAATATCGGATCGACGGCGGTTGGATCATCCGCAAGTACCGCGAAATCAGCGCGTTTGCCGGTCTCGATACTGCCGATCTCGGTCTCCATTTTCAACGTGCGTGCCGCTCCCATGGTGATGGCGTAGAGCGCCTCGGAAACGCTGATGCGCTGCGCGGGGCCCAGGGTACGGCCGGACATGGTCTGGCGGTTGACAGCACACCATGCGGTGAAAAGCGGCCCCATCGGCGTTACAGGTGCATCTGAATGGATTGCCATTGTCAGCCCCGCATCCAGGGCCGAACGGCAGGCGTCCATCCGGGCTGCGCGGTCTTCGCCTATGGTCATTGCCGCGTGCTGATCGCCGAAAAACCAGATGTGATTGGCAAAGAGGTTGACGCAGACACCCAGTTCCGCTGCGCGCATGAACAGCGTCGGGCCCATCATCTGCGCATGTTGCAGGACATGGCGTGAACCGGGCCAGGGATGGGCGCGGGCAGCCGCATCAAGGGCATCCAGCACAACGCTACTGGCCTCATCGCCATTGGTGTGGATGTGCATCTGAATGCCTGCCTGCTGCATCATGGAACAGGTTGCGAAAATCTGTTCGGGGGCCATGTTCCAGATGCCGTTGGGCTGCCCGCCAACATATCCTGGCCACAGCAACCGAGCGCTGAACCCCTGTATGGAGCCATCAGTCATCAGCTTGACCGAGCCAAAGCGGAGCTTGTCATGGTTCAATTGCCGCAGGGCGGCCATTTGCGTGCGAACATCATCGGGTGAACTGTGCAAGGTCGAGACGGCCGGAACCACGCGCACCGGGTAATCGGGAGCCGCTGTCATCTCGGCCAGCGTCCCGGCACCTTCTTGCGTCAATACTGCAAAAAGATCAGTCGCAGTGGTCACCCCCGAGCGCTGGCAGATGCGGCCAAAGGCATCGACATATGAACGCTGGTGGGAGCGGGTACGAAAATCCATGCCCATGCGGCGCATGACCGGAAACATCGCTGCCATTTCGTGCAATTCACCATTGGGCGTGCCGTCGGCGCGACGCTGAATGCCCTCGATGTTGCTTGAGCGGTCATAATTCACCGCCTTCAGCGCGGCGGAATTCACGCACATAAGATGCCCCGAGGAAAACAGCACCACTACCGGGCGGTCCGCCGTCACCCTGTCCAGATGGTCGCACGTCAGCCTTTGCGAGGACAGGAAAATCGGATCGAAACCCCAGGCAATCAACGGCTCATCGGGATCAAGTCGGGTGGCCGCATCACGCAGCCGCGTCAGGACCGCATCAATTTCGGTGGCGCCGGGCCAATGCCTGCCGTCAGGGTCCACACGGTCGTGAAATCCCACATAGGTGAAATCCCAGAAGCAGGTTTCCGACATGTGGCAATGGCCTTCAACGAAACCGGGCATGAGCACGGTATCGGCAAGCCGCCGGTCATGGGTAACCTTCCCCCACTGATCAGCACAATCGGCGCCGCCCACAGCAAGGACATGGCCGTCGCGCACCGCAACATGCGTCGCGGTCCGGCGGTTCGGGTCCATCGTGATTATCTGGCGGGCTTCAAAAACCGTGATGGCGGACATCAACACTCCCTCGTTAAACATAGGGATAGCGCAGCATTGCTTTTGCCCAAAATGGATTTACTGTCGAACCAAACCACATTTCATGGCGGAACGAATGCATTTCACGCTGAAACAGTTGCGCTACTACGATGCCGCCTTGCGCACCGGGTCGATTGCCAAGGCGGCGGCCGAGATGAATATCTCGCAATCCTCAATCACGGCCGCGCTCGATGCGATTGAGCAGGGCGTGGGACAACAGCTTTTCAGCCGCGTACCCGCCAAGGGTGTGCAACCCACAGAAGCAGGCCTCAGCGTCGGCGAAAGGATCGCCGCATTCTTGGAGCAGGCGAGGGTGTTTGAATCCGATCTCATGTCACTGTCGGGTGACCTGACCGGAACGTTGAATGTTGGCTGCTATGCGCCCAGTGCACCGCATGTGTTGCCGCGCCTGATGAAGGTGCTGGCGCGGAAATATCCGGCGATCCGCATCAACCTGGTCGAAACCGATCTCGAAGCGATGGTCGAATTGCTCAACAACGGACGGATCGACGTGGCACTGATCTATCGCAATACCGTGCCCGACACGATGCCTTTCCTGCCAATGTTCGAGGCGCGCCCATGGGCTTTGCTGCCCACCGACTCGGCGCTTGCACAGCAGTCCCAGGTGACGCTTGCACAACTGGCTGAGCATCCGGCGGTTATGCTCGATCTTCCCACGGCGCTGGATTATTTCCGCAATCTCTTTCGCGAACACGGGTTGAAACTGCAGGTAGCGCACACCACAAAGTCTTCTTCTGTCCTACGAGGCCTGGTGGCAGCAGAATTCGGTTATTCAATTCTCAATATATGCGGACCCGCAGACCGTGCGGGTACTAGCGGCTATATTGGACGGCCCATTGGCGGGGATCTCGTCAGCCCGCTCTTCGGTGTGGCCTATACCCACTCTGCCCGCCGCTCGAGTATGGTGCAGGCTGTGCTGGACATTTGCGAGAACCTCGCCGCACAAGGCGCCTTTGAAGATCTGATCCTGCGACCCCCATCAAAAAGCTGAACAATGGCCTGAGCTCTTTCCGGGTTTGAATTCAGGCCGGTGTGTTCAGCCAGTAGCGCATGGCTTCGTTGACTGCATCGGGATTTTCCAGCGTGCTGATATGGCCAGCGCCAGCAATAACAACGAGTGTACTGTCATCAAGGAGTTGGGCTATTTCCCGGTGGCGGGCGAGGGGGCAAAGCAGGTCCTCTTCGCCGCACAGAACCAGGGCCGGCCCGCCATAGGCGGCGAGGGCAGCGGTCCTGTCCTCTCGATCGCGCAGTGCAATTGACTGGGCAATGAATGTGTCAGGCCCGCAATTCATCGCCATGTCGACCAGCAGGTCCAGCAGGTCCTGTTTATCGCGATTAACTTCGGCCAGATAAACCGGCTTCATTTCTTCAACGATCACCTCCCGCAGCCTGCCACCGCGCACATCTGCGATCTGCCGGTTGCGGATGGCAAAACGCTCTTTCGCATCGGCAAGGTGGTTGGTATCGAACAGGCCAAGGCGCATCACCCTTTGCGGCGCGCTTTCAGCCACGGCCATTGCAACGATTCCGCCCATGGACAGGCCCGCAAGGTTCATCGGCCCAGGCGGCACCTGGTTGAGGACGCTGTGCGCCATTGCCTCGATGGAATCCTCGACGAGTTCGGGAATGATCACATTGTGAGTAGCGGCGAACGCCTCTTCCTGCGGCCCGAAGAGGCGCCGGTCACACATCATGCCGGGAAGCAGGACAAGTGTTTCGCGCACCGGAAATCAGGCCCGCGCGGCTGCGATGTCTGCACCTTCGCGCAGGGCTTGCAGTTTGGCAAAGGCAATGTCGGGGTCAACGGCGCCAAAGCCTGCAAAGGTGCCGAAGCCGCAATCAGAACCGGCAATTACCCGGTCCGCCCCGACGATATCCGTGAAACGCTCAATGCGCTGGGCAACCAGTTCGGGGTGCTCGACGAAATTTGTGGTCGTGTCGACGACGCCGGGAACCAGCACCTTGTCATCGGGGATTTCGCCCTTGCGGTCGCGAAACACCGTCCACTCATGGGCATGGCGCGGATTGGAGGTTTCGAACAGGACATAGCGGGATTTCGTTTTCATCAGTGTCGGGAACACCTTAGCCATGTCGATATCGCAGACATGCGGGCCCTCGTAATTTCCCCAGCAGATATGCACCCGTACCTTGTCCTGTGGCACATTGGCGAGCGCATGGTTAAGCGCTTCCACATGGCTTTCGGCGACCTTCACAAATTCGGCATCGGAAAGGTCGTTGAAGAGCATGTGGCGTGACAGGGCAAGGTCCGGGCAATCAAGCTGCAGGTCCAGGCCAGCCTCGATGATCGTCTCGTACTCCGCGCGCATGGCATCTGCCAGTGCCGCCAGATAGGTATCACGTGTGGGGTAATGGGCGTTCTGCAGGAAAAGGGAGATTACGCCGGGTGAAGCTGCATTCATGAAGCCGCGTTCAATGCCATGCGCGTCCATTGCGGCCTTCAGATTTGAAATATCCTTTTGCAGTTCGCCCTGGCCTTTCGATTTCACCTCGCCTGTGCACATGGGACGGGCATATTTTGGTGTGCCGCCCTCATTGGCCAGACGCTCCAGAAAGCCGGGGAACAGTTTGAGATCGGCCGGGGCATTGCGCGGGCTGTCGCCCGAAAACCCGGTGTAACGGTCTTTCACATAGGTCGCATAGCTGATCTTGGAGGTTTCTCCGTCAGAGACAATGTCAACGCCTGCCGATTTCTGTCTTCCCACCGTTGCTTGAACTGCCTCGGCCATGGCTGCATCGAATTCGGCTTCGTCATAGGGCTGATTTTTTTCACGCGCGAAGATGAAATCGACGACTTTCTGGGTGCGGGGCAGGGAGCCCACATGGGTGGTGTGAATATTGGTCACTATATCCTCCGGCTTTTGAAGGCAGCGGGAAGCTGTGTCCTCTGCACTCCGGGTCATTCATTTTTATGTCAACACGATAAGAGCTGTGTTCCTGCTTTATCGAAGGGTATTCCGTTTCAAATAGGCAATGATGATTAATCCGCCACCCGCCCGAACTAGCCATCTTTTTCACCTTCGCCTGTGCACGCAGTGATGCGGAGTGACCCGTTACTGGCCATGGATTGCAGCATGTTTGGCAGCGTGACGGCTTATATGGCTGGTCATGCCGGATCGGCTACATCCAACCGAATTCCTTCATCGCCCAGGGCGCATTCCATATCTTGGTCATGTGGCGAATTTTGCCGCCTTCGAATTCCATTACATAGACATAGTCGGAAACGGTAGCCTTGCCGGTGGCGGGCATAGGGCCGCCCTCTCCGGTATGCGTTCCCTTGAACTGGGCGTAGGCCACAACCTGGCCGTTCTCCTCGTCCACAGTGAAGGACTTCAGATCGTAGGTGCCATCCTCGATAAATGTCAGAAGCCCCTGCATCCAATCACAATATGCGGCAAGATCCGTTATGTCGGCAACGGGTTCTGATTGGGCTGAGAAACCTGCGCCATCGTGCATGTATGGCGCACATGCTGCGCTGCCCTTGCCGGTCTCGCAGGCTTTGAAAAAGGTCATGGCTGTGGTCTTGAGGTCACTCATGTTGTTTCTCCTTGTTGTTTCCAGGTTGCACCTGCCGGATCGCCGGTGGCTACGACATGATAGAGGCCTGCTTCGCCGCTCATGGATGGCATGGCGTTATGCCTCAGGTTTTCGGGTACGCTCATCGTGTCGCCGGGTGCCAGCGTGGCACTGCCGCCGTCCCATTCCACCTTCCAGTGGCCCTTCACCGGCATCAGCACTGACGGCCGGTCGTGCGAATGTTTCTTGTCGGTTGCGCTCTTGCGGCTGATGAAATCGATCTCGAAGCCCGGCTTGTCGCGAATTACACCGTTCTCACCGATCACCTTAACCGGGTTCCTGTCGGAAAGTGCCACGAGATCCCAGTAGCGACGCACATAGCCGGTGACGACTTCCAAGCTGGTCGGTTCGGCGAATTGCCTCAGTTCCTCTTCACTGAGAAGTGGCATCGGCGCAACGCCGTCGGGCAATTTCTCACCTTTCACGGTATCGTAGAGCTTGCCTTTCTCAGACAGGATCAGCCCGTGATCCTTTGCATCCTCGATAACCTGGGGAGCCCAGATAACGCCACCTCCGGCATCATCGCCGCCAAGGATTGCCATGATCATCCCGTAGTCTTCGCCGATATTTTCGAAGCCGCGAAAGATGCCGGTTGGAATGTTGAAGATGTCGCCAGCTTCCAGAACCACTTCTCCGCTATTGCCGTGACGTCCCCAGAAGAAGCGCCAGCGTCCTGACAGAACAAAGAAGACCTCAGCGGTTCGGTGTGAATGCAGTGAGTTCCTGCACTTTGGAGGCTGGCCGGCGGCGCCAATATTGAAGCCGTGGGGCAGGGTTATGTGGACATGCTTGTCGGATGCTTCCGAAACACCGCCGCCAATGATGGTGAAATTTTCCTTCTGGTTCGAGCCAGGTGTATGGGCATCAATGAATGCGGTGCGGCAGGGCTGCAGATCGCCATAACGAACAATACGGTGTTCCATCTCAGCGGGGGTCATTTGAAATCTCCGGTTTGCATCAGGATCTGTTTCCAGATGGCAATTTCATCATAAAGCGCCCATTCGCGCCGGACCGTAGGGCTGTCCTGCCCTGGACCTGCGAATGGGCCGAATTCGGCATGGCAAATTCCCATCACATGGACATGGGCACCAGTGGGTGGTCCGAAAGCTCCCTGGCCTTCATGCCTGCCTTCAAGCGACCAGCGGACAGCGGCGCGCGGTGGCAGCATTCCTGCGTCCATTCCGATCTGGTGATGGATGCGAAACTCGGCATTTGGAAAGGCTGAGCGAAGCGCCACCCAGAACTGGGTGACCGGTCCATGTGAAATACGCTGGCTGGCTCCCGCATATTGGCCAATGACAGCGCGGTCATAGGAGCGGCTGATCGCAGCGAAGTCCTTTTCCATGATTTTGGTCAGCGTTGCGGCGTATCGCCCGCCCCATTCATTGTCATTGCCGGTACCCTTGTATGCACCCGCAACATCGATTTGCGGTGTGAAGGGTTTGCGGCAGTTTTCCGGCCCTCCCTCGGCCTCGATCAGCATGCGGGCGAAATCATCCGGTTTCATTCCGAACTGGCGCACCATGCCGCCATAGTCCCGGATCAGCCATTCATCGAAAATGGTGTCCTTCCTGGCGGCGCAATCTGCAATGACATAAATGGTGAAACGCTTGTTGCTCGCCTTGCCAAATGCGCCATCATTGCCATGGGTGGCAGTGGTCAGCAGGCGATGGGAGGATAGCAGCCCGGTCTCATGTTCCGACCAGATGACATCCTCGCCGAAGAGTTGGCGGTCAGGGAACTCGTGGATTGTCGCCATGGTGGAGGCAATCACGGCCTGATTGCCACGCTGCACACCCATGGGCGATCGCACAGGGATGTCTTCGCTGTAATAGTGGTTGAGCGTCTCAACGCCGCGGTCTTCCCAGATCTCCTTCGTGATGCCGATGATGTAATCGGGAAAATCCTTCCATCGCCGGGAGAAACCGAATTTGCCGTAAAAGTCCTGCTTGTCCATGGATGTGTTCCTAATCTGCCGTCCAGCCGCCATCGACAAGAAGGGAAGCGCCGGTGACGAGTGCGGAGGCGTCACTTGCCAGAAATACCACCGGCCCCATGATGTCCTCGACAGCGCCGATGCGGCCGAGTTTGATCTTCGATCTTATCCATTCGACACGCTCGGGATTGGCAAAAGTCGGTTCCGTGAGGGGGGTGCGGATGAAGGTCGGGCAGATCGTGTTGACGCGAATACCATGTTCGCCCCATTCGATGGCGAGCGACTTTGTCATTCCCTCAACCGCATGCTTTGTCGCGGCATAGACCGAGCGGTCAATTCCGCCCACATGGCCCATCTGGGAAGAGATGGTGATGATCGATCCCTTGCGGCCTGCTGCAATCATTGCGCGCGCAACATCGACGGCAAGAAAATGGGCACCCTTCATGTTTGCCGTAACGACGGCATCAAAGGCGTCTTCGCGTGTCTCAAGGGCTGGCGCATGCCGGGCAAGGCCGGCTGAATTGACAAGGATGTCAAAACATCCGAACGGAGCCAGTTTCTCGCCAATGACGGCGACCTCGGCAATATCGAGAACCAGGGGTTCTGCCGAAAAGCCGAACGCCTTGACTGCTTCAACTGCTTGCTGCAGGCGTTCTGCACTGCGTGCAGCCATGACGACATGGGCACCCGCCTCGGCGAGCGCCACAGCGCAGGCAAGGCCTATGCCTGAAGAGGCGCCCGCTACCAGTGCCTTGCGTCCATCCAGCCGAAAGGAAGGTGTGGTTGGCAGGATCACGCACGATACTCCGGCATGGCAAAACGAGCCTTGTTGAACTCGCGCAAACGGGCAAGAACATCCACACCAACCTGACGGTAGAGGTCGAGAAGATCGACCAGAACCCAGTTTTCACGGATTAACCCGTCTTCGAGCCGCCAGAAATCTAGGCTTCTGAGGAGTACTTCACGCCCCGCTGCTGCAATGCCCATCCAGCCATCCCCGGTCAGGGTAAGGCGCATGTTCGGCCAGCCCGTCTCGCAAACATATTCGCCTTGTGCGACCCAGTGGCTCATCAGATCGCCCATTGCATCCAGCTTGCGGTCGGGCATGGCGCTGAGGAAGGGTATCTGGTGCCAGTTTCGGAAGCCGTAAATGCCGCGCGCGGTTCCGATACCTGCCGGGCCATACCAGTTGAAGCGGGGATGCCAGTACTTTTCAAGGTTCATGACCTCGGGACCGCCCTCCGCGGGATGGCGGCAAAGATCAGTCAGCATGGCAATTACATGGTCTTGAGCTGCCTTGCCGTCGCTTGTGACGGTCAGCCCGTCCTGCGTCATGGGTGCAGGTGTGCACACGAAGGCACCCAATTGCGGTGCCATCGGCCAGGCACCTGCCTGCATCATCAGTTCGGGAATGTCCCAGATCGCCTGGACCTGCGTGATCTGCCCGTCATCAATACGAAAAAACTCGTGATAGCGCATATGGGCAAGATGGCCGGTGGGCGGGATACCCAGGAAAGGTTTTGTGAACGTGCCCATGTAATTGCCCATGCAGCCGATCCAGTCTTCGCCCTCGGGCGTGGTCCCGGCCAATACGATCATGTCGCGTCGTTCGAGGTCGGGCATGGCTTCGTACAGTGGCAGATAAGCAGTTTCGAAAAGCGCCGACGGGCCTGTCAGGTCGTCAAAGGGATGGCAAAGGTGAATATCTGCATCCGCACTCATGACCTGTACGAGTGCCTGTCGCAGCATTTGTGGGGAGCATCCCGAAGCCGCCTTCGCGAAAGGCGCAATTACCTTCTTCAACTCACCGGGAGTCATTCTGCGGCCTCTCTGGGTTCGGCCGGCGCGCCATAGGCAATGTTGCGCCCGCCATAGCGTCTGACGCGGATATTGCACTGTTCGGCATGGCCCACGAAACCCTCAAGCATGCACAGTCGGGAACCATATTCACCGATCATCGCAGCCGCCTCATCGCTCACGACTTTCTGGTAGGAATGGGTTTTCAGGAACTTGCCCACCCACAGGCCGCCCGTGTAACGGCCAGCCTTTTTCGTCGGCAATGTGTGATTGGTGCCGATCACCTTGTCGCCATTGGCAACGTTGGTGCGGGCACCAAGAAACAGCGCGCCATAGGAGTGCATGTTTTCCAGATACCACTCGTCGCGGTCTGTCATGACCTGAACGTGTTCATAGGCCATGTCATTGGCTACCTGCAGCATTTCGTCATAGGTATCGCAAACGATCATGTCGCCATAGTCACGCCAGCTTGCAGAAGCGGTTTCAGCGGTCGGCAGGATGGACAACAGGCGGTCGATCTCTTCCATTGTTGCCTCTGCCAGCCTTTGCGAATTGGTGATCATGCAGGCAGGCGAGTTGTAGCCGTGTTCGGCCTGGCCAAGCAGGTCGGTGGCGCACAATTCCGCATCGACAGTCTCATCGACAATCAGCATGGTTTCCGTTGGCCCAGCGAACAGATCGATACCGACGCGGCCATAAAGTTGGCGTTTGGCCTCTGCGACGAAAGCACTGCCGGGACCGACCAGCATGTGGACGGGTTCAATGGTTTCAGTACCGATCGCCATGGCGCCGACGGCCTGAATTCCGCCCAGGCAATAGATTTCATGCGCGCCACCCTTCTTCATGGCGGCGACGATGGCCGGATGGGGCGCGCCATTTTGCGGTGGAGCAGAGGCGACAATCCTTGGCACGCCGGCGACCGATGCCGTCAGTACCGACATGTGGGCAGATGCCACCATGGGGAACTTTCCGCCAGGCACGTAGCAACCTACAGACTGAACGGGAATGTTCTTGTGGCCCAGTATCACGCCGGGCAGGGTCTCGACTTCAATGTCGTGCATCGAGGCGCGCTGTGCCTCGGCAAATTTCCTGATCTGGGTCTGGGCAAAGTCGATATCAGCCATGTCCCGGGTCGAAACCTTCTGCATGGCGGCCTCGATTTCCGAAGCGCTCAGGCAGAAGGATGGTGGCGAGTATTTGTCGAATTTTGCCGACAGGTCGCGAATTGCATCATCGCCGCGCTCCTCTATGTCGGCCAGAATGCCTTCGACGGTGGCGCGGACCTTCGCATCGTCCTCCTTGCGTTCGGCTTCGGGTTTTGCAGACTTGAGGTGCCTTATGGCCATCTTCATTCATTCCTGTTCGTTGTAGGCTCTTCGGGTTCTGATCCGCTCAATCAATTCGTTCGCCACTCTGGCTGTCGAACAAGTGACAGATCGATGCGGGTATGGATGCATACACAGTTGAACCGATCTCGGCGTGATAGTCCTTGTCAGCCTTCACCGCGACAAAGTCCGATCCCACACGCAAGGTTACCATTGAGGCTTCTCCCAACAGTTCGAACGAATAAACGGGGGCCGTAACCTCAGCTTTCTTGTCGCCTGTTGCAAGGCTCGCATCCTCGGCGCGAAAGCCGAGGGTCACCTTGCCCGAACCGGTCTTCGGCAGTCCCTCAATGCGGATATTGCTTGCGGTAAACACACCATTTGTCAGTTCACCCTGAATGAGGTTCATGGCTGGCGTTCCCATGAAACCGGCCACGAAGGTGTTGGCCGGCCTGTTATAAATGTCCCTTGGCTTTCCAACCTGCTGGACAATTCCCTTGTTCATGACCACAACGCGGTCTGCCAGCGTCATCGCCTCGATCTGGTCATGGGTCACGTAGATCGTCGTTACCCCCAGTTCATGATGCAGGTTCTTGATCTGGGCGCGGGTCGAAACCCTGAGCTTTGCGTCAAGGTTCGAAAGCGGCTCATCCATCAGGAAAACCTTTGGCTTGCGCACGATGGCGCGTGCGAGCGCCACGCGCTGGCGCTGGCCACCGGATAGCTCGGCCGGCCTGCGATGAACGAAGTCCTGCAACTCGACCATGTCGACAGCGCGCTGGACCCGCTCCTTGTGATTGGATGGATCAACCTTGCGGATCTTTAGGGGGAAGCGGATGTTTTCCCAAACGCTCATGTTCGGGTAGAGACCGTAGGACTGGAACACCATCGCGATGTCACGATCCTTGGGGTCGAGATCGTTTACAACCTGGTCGTCCACCATGATCTGGCCACTGGTGGGATCCTCAAGGCCAGCCACCATGCGCATCGTCGTCGTTTTCCCGCAGCCGGAAGGGCCAAGCAGGACGATGAATTCCTTGTCGGCAATTTCCATGCTGAAATCATCGACGCCAACAAAGGTGCCCCAGCGCTTGCAGATATTTTTGAGTGTTATACTGGCCATCAAATCATCCTTTCACGGCGCCAGCGGTAAGGCCGCTGACAATCTGGCGCTGGAAGAACATGACCAGCAGGAAGAGGGGTGCGGTTACGGATACAACCGCAGCCACGGCAAACATGACATTGCCTTTTGTCTGGGTCGTGCCCAGGAAGCTGGCAATCTTGGGTACCATTGTCTGGTTCTCCTTGGAAAGCAGCATCGCGGTAACTGCAAAATCATTATAGGCCAGCAAGAGTGAGAACAGGCCGGTGGTGATCACGCCCGGCCACATGACCGGGATGATGACGTGGCGGAATGCCTGGAAGCGGGTGCAGCCATCCATCATGGCGCTTTCATCAAGGTCCTTGGGAATGTTCTTGAAGAAGGCCGTCAACATCCAAAGGGTGAAGGGCTGGTTGATCGCCACCAGCACGATAATAGCGGTCGGCAAATGTCCCCAGAGGTTCCACTGGTAGAATGGCAGGAGATAACCAGAGACAAGTGCGATGGGAGGCATGGCCCGAAAGACCAGTGCGATGATCAGCAGCCAGAAAGCATAGGATGCATTGGAACGCGAAAGCGCGTAGCCGCCAAGCGTGCCGAAAGTGAGGGAGATCGTGACAACGAAAAAGCAGACGATCAGCGTGTTGATTGCCGCTTTCCAGAATTCCTCCTGTACCCAGGCACCGTGATAACCCTGGCCGGTAAAGTCGCTGCCGGTTTCGATGGGCGTCAAATACCCGAATATCGCCCAGGTCCAGTCGGCTTTCGAGAAGAAATCTCCCTCTACCTTGAAGGATCCCCAAAGCGTCCAGGCAAAAGGAAAGGCGGCAATGATGAACCAGGCAACAACGAATGACCAAAGAAGCAGGCTGAGCGCCGGTGATTTTTTATCTGCTGTTCGTGACATGTCTAGCTCCGCTTGAAATCGCGCCAGGTTCTTACAAGAACCGGAGACAACAGGATGATGACACCCAGGATGGTGAGCACCGATGTGGCCGCAGCCGAGGACAGGAGGCGGGTCTCACCGCCCAGATCCTGATAGATGAAATAGGAGAGTGACTGCGCATGCGCGGCGGCGCTAAAGGAGACAATCGGTTCAAATACCCTGAAATTGTCCATGATCTTGATCAGTGCCATGAATGTTGTCAGCGGAAGGAGATGGGGCAGGACGACATAGCGGATGCGCTCCCACCGCGATGCCCCATCGATCATGGCTGATTCAAGCGTGTCCTGTGGAACAGTCTGAAGTCCGGCATAATAGACCACGAAGGCAAACGGCGCCGAACTCCAAATGCCGTAGACCATCAACATGATCCACGTCATGGGTGTCGAGGCCTTCAAGGACAGGTTCGGATCATTGGCAAGGTATTGAATGAAGGTGCCAAGGATGCCACGTGCATCAATCATCCAGAACAGGATGAGTGCGCCCACCAGCGGCGTTACAATCATTGGGAGGAGCGAAAAGAATATCATGGGTCCGCGCAGCAGCTTCGGCAGACTGTTGACGGCAATTGCAATAATGAAACCGAGAATAATTGCGCCTGGAGTGACGATGGCGGTGTAGGTCAGTGTGAAAGCAAGAGCGCCATAAAGTGGCAGGTTCATCAGCCTTGCGAAGAATTCGGACATGCCTGCCGACTGTTCCCAGATCTGGCTGATCTCGCCAGTCGCGAGGTGACCGCGATTTGTGTAAATGTCAGTGCCGACAAATCTACCCAGTGGCTGGCTTTCCCGCAGTTCGGCCGTCGCCTCCATATCCACCGCGGTGGACTTGGTGCAGCCGAAAACCGTGCAGTTCTCGACTTCCTTGATGACCTGCTCGTGGGGCGCATACATCGACTGGATGACGACAGACACGATCGGCAGTGCGATGAACAGGAACATGGCAAGCATTGAAGGGAAGATGAATGTTATGAATGTCCTGTGCTTCATGTCTTCCCTCCCGGTTTGGATTGTAATGACCGCGTATGGTTCTCGGGCACGTCTTTGGACGCTTTATAAACTTCGCCTAGCGGCCTGGAATCGCCGTCCTTTCGCCGCCGATAGATTTCCAATGGCTGAAAGAGCCAGGCAATACCGGTCGAGTGAGATGTTTGACGAACAGATTCGTGACAGGCGGGTACGCCCGGGGCAATTGACCCCGGGCGTTGTCGCCAATCAGTTCAGGAAGCCCTTTTCCTTGGCTGCAGAGGTGTAGGCGGCCTCGATATCGGCGAGTGCCTGTTCGGCACTTTCCTTGCCCTGCAGAAAGTCGGCAATGTTGTCGCCGAGCGCTGTGTGCAGGATGCCGTGATAAGGCAGCATCGGATAGGCGATTGCACCAGAAGCAATGGTATCGAATACGCCCTGGTTTACCGGAGCCGGCTTGTAGCCCTCGATCATCCAGACTGCCTGACCCATTGTCTCGTCATTGAGGATGGATGGGCTGATACCGTTTTTCAACGCCACGAAGGTGGCTTCTGCGTCTTGGTCGGAGATGTTCTTGGCAACAGTCCAGCCATCCCACCATAGTGTGGTGGCAGGCGTGCTGCCGCCGCCGACGGTCAGTGGTCCGCTTACCATGGTGTTTTCATGGACTTCCGGGGCAGAGCCTTCCGCATCCATCAGGACACCGGTCCGCGATCCCCACATGTTCATCATTGCAACATTGCCGGCTTCCCATTCGGCTGATGTGGCATTGGAATCATGTGTCAAGAAATCGGGGTTCATGTATTCGGAGAGCGACTTCATCATGTTGAGTGTTGCAACGCCCCGCTCGTTGTTGATGGTTACTTCTGCGGAACCCGGCTTGTAGAATTCTCCACCAAAGCCGATATACATGTTCACGAATTCCTGGGCGAGGTTCCAGCCGGCCGCATACGCGCCACCGATAGGATTTTGCATGATGCCGGCTTCGCGGATCTTGGCAGCAGCATCCAGCATTTCCTCATAGGTCTTTGGCGCTTCCATGCCGATCTTTTCAAGCACGTCCTTGCGGTAAACGAGGTGCTGGGCATTTGCCATGAAGGCTACCGCCATGACCTTGCCGTCAATTGTGATCAGCTGGTTCTTGGGAATGTCCTGTCCGTGCTTTGCCACCAGATCGTCGAGCGGGCGGATCACATCCTCATTCATCAGTGCAACGATAGAGGAATTGGCAATAACGGCAGAAGTGTATTCGGCGGGATTGCCTTGCATGCCTGCAACGTTGATTTTCTGGTGATCGGCAGTGAGATTTGCCTTAACCTCGACCCCGTCACCCGCGCATTCCATCGCGCCCTTGGCAACAGTCTGAATGGCAGGGAACTCGTTGCCGACAATATTGACGCGGCCACTTTCGAGGCCGCAACCGGCATATGCCGACATTGCTCCACCGGCAAGAAAAACGCCGGTAAGCAGAATTTTTTTGAATTGATACATGGTTTCCTCCGGGGGCTGTATAGCGTCGCGGCGTCCTGACTTTTGTGCCGCGGACTGCCAACAGGAAACAGTCTGACAGAAAATGAATACGTATGCAATAGCTACTTGACGAAGCAGTGGACAAGGGCGAAACATCGCCTCCGGCACGAATGCCGAGTCCGGAAGTCTTTTCCGGAAAGCAACTGGAGAGCCTCGTGAACGAGATACAGGAAGCGAAGTTACTGGTCCGCCAATTCTATGCGCAACTCGACAGGGCGGGTGAACACGATTGTGCGGAAGTGATGAAGCGCTATTGCTGCGATACGCTTGTCTGGCGAGGTTTTCATCCATTTAACGAGATTCGCGATCTGCAGACGGTTGCCGAGGAATTCTGGGTACCGCTCAGGAATTCGCTGCGCCCGATGCAGCGACGTCTTGATCTGTTTTTTGCCGGCAGGAACGAGATCGACGGGTTCAGTTCCGTCTGGGTCGCCTCAATGGGGCATCTCATGGGACTGTTTGATGAGCCGTGGCTGGGAATTCGGCCAACGCGGAAGATTGCGATGCTGCGCTATGCAGCTTTCCACAAGGTGGAAAATGGCAGGATCAGCGAGGAAGCAATGTTCTTCGATATTCCCCACCTCATGATGCAGGCCGGTCAAAACCCGTTTTCTCCCCAGACGGGTGCCCACCTTGTACAGCCAGGGCCCATGACCCATGACGGGGTGATTTTCGATGCGCAGAATCCTAATGAAGGAGAGCTGACACTGGCGGCGATCAACCACATGATCCGTGATATTTCCAAATGGTCGGGAGGCCGGGAGGAGCCACTGGTCGATGAGTTGAGGCGTTCCTGGCATGAGGACATGTTGTGGTGGGGGCCGCACGGTATTGGTGCCACCTATACGATAGAGCGTTATGCCGTGCAGCATTCAGGCCCCTTTCGCGAGGCATTTGTCGACCGCAAGTTCAACGGACACCTCTGCAAGATGGCAGAGGGGCATTTCGGCGGATTTTTCGGCTGGCCGAACCTGACGCTGAAACACCGCGGAGGCTTCATGGGCATGCCTGCAACCGGTATGGAAGGCGACATGCGGGTCATCGACATGTACCGCCGCGATGGCGACAAACTGAGCGAAAACTGGATTTTCATTGATCTGCTGCATTTCTGGAAACAGCAGGGGATCGATTTTCTTGAGCGGCTGAAGAAGGTGTGAGACCTGCCAAGCGCAGGCGAGGGCCACGAGGAAAGCAGTTCAGGTTGCCGGCGGGCGGGCAGTTTTCCTGATGACCAAGCGTGCCGGTAGTACCGAAGCGCGTTTTCGCACTACCGAATTCTCGATCTGTTCCATCAAGATGGCTGCTGTTGCCGCGACCATTTCGTCGGAGGACTGCGAAATTGTCGTAAGCTCATATCCACCCCATGAAGCTTCCGGCACATCGTCATAGCCGACGATGGAGAGATCGCCCGGAACTGACAGGCCATATTCGTTTCGGATGACATCGAGTACGGAAAAGGCCATGTGGTCATTGGCAACGAAAATCGCATCCGGGCGCAACTTTGCGTCCAAAAGGTCCCGCGCAGCCTGTGCCGCGCCCTCGAACGTATATCCCCCGACTGCCCGGGCATGGACTGTTATCCCGTGTTCGGCGAGGCCCTTGTAGAAGCCGGCCTCCCTGTCGCGGTTGGTGGAAGAGTCTTCAGCGCCTGCGATGAAGGCGATGTTTTCATGGCCGCCCCTTACCAGGTAATCTGCGACCAGCCTGCCGCCTTCGATGTTGTCCGAGGTTACGCTTGAAGCCGGTGACGTAGCAACATAACGGTTAAGCATCACGACCGGAATACCGGTCTGCGCGCATTCACGGGCAAGATTGGAAGACAGGGTTGCCGATGCCATGACAATCCCCTCGACCTGGTATTGCAGCATGCGCTGTACCAGTTCATCCTGGTTGCCGGGTTCTGTCATCATCAGCAATGTCTGATAGCCGTTTGCCTGAAGCGTGCGCGAGAGCTTTTCCAGTACGATCGGATAGAACTGGTTGTCGAGATAGGCGACCAGCAGGGCGATCAGGCGCGACTTGCCCGAAATGACGGCGCGCGCGAGTGCATTAGGCCGGTAGCCGAGTTCGGAGGCCGCCTTTAGAACCTTGTCGCGAGTTTTTTCCGAAACACTGGCGCCGGGCGTGAAAGTTCGGCTAACAGCGGACTGCGAAACATTGGCGAGGCGGGCAACATCATCCGAGGTCGGATTCTGCTTTTGAGTAGGTTGGGACATCGGTTCGGGTTTCGCTGAAATCTCGGGTTCTGTTGCGAAGATGTATCGGCCCCATAAAATCACTGACGCACGGCAATTACAATCTTGATGGGTCGGCAGCGCTTTCAAGGCATATGGTTTCAGGACAGCATCATTCTAAAAATCCCCGAATTCTTTCGACCGGTACAGGTAATTGTTCGGAAGACGAGCCAGATCCAACGCAAAAAAATCTTTGCGAGATTGTGATGCCTGGAGCGCCTGTGCTAGACCAAACCCACAAATCATTCACAGAGAGTTTTTGTCTCATGGAGATATGGGTACCCCTGATCGGGGGTCTCGTTCTACTGATTGCTGGCGGCGAACTTCTGGTTCGGGGCGCGGTACAGATCGCAAGCCGGCTTGGTGTTTCACCCCTCGTTATCGGGTTGACGCTGGTAGGATTCGGGACATCAACGCCTGAACTGGTGACCTCGGTGCAGGCCGCGCTGGCTGACGCACCGGGCATTGCCTATGGCAATATTGTCGGATCCAACATTGCCAACATCCTGTTGATCGTTGGCGCAGCCGCTGTGATCAGCCCCATGATCATCACCTCTGCAGCGCTCAAGCGGGATGGTGCGTTCATGCTGGCAGTTGCGATCCTGTTCGCTGCTGTTTCCTCCACAATGCCGATGGGGCGGATCGTCGGTGCCATCTTCCTGGCGGCGCTGGGCGTCTATATTTATGTTGCCTTCCGACAGGAAAGGGCTGAAATTCCAGAGCGGCAGGGCGCAGGAAACGGTCCACAACAGGAGGCGGATCACGGGGCAATCTATGACAAGAGCCTTGCCCTTCAGGAAGTTGATCCGGCGCTGGCACCGCCGGTGCCAAATACATCATTTGTGGTTTCGGCGCTGATCGTGTTGTGCGGGCTTGCCCTGCTGCTGGTCGGGGGCCGCTTCCTGGTTGATGGCGCCGTGGCGCTGGCGCGGGGCTTTGGCATTTCCGAGACAGTGATTGGCCTCACCATTGTGGCCTTCGGCACCTCAATGCCGGAATTTGTGACCTCGGTTGTTGCAGGCCTGCGCAAACAGGGCGACGTTGCGTTTGGAAATATCGTCGGTTCGAACATTTACAACATCCTCGGTATTGGCGGAACCACGGCCCTCATCGCGCCCGGAACGGTCCCGGCGGATATCGTCGGTTTTGACAATTTGGTGATGATAGGCGTGTCGATTGCGCTTGTGGCCTTCGCCTGGACTGGGCTTCGTATTGCGCGTTGGGAGGGAGCTGTCCTGCTGGCCGGTTACTTTGTTTATGTCTACGTGATCTGGCCATAACCAGCCGGATCAATCGTCCGGATCTCGGCCTGAATACCACACGTAGTCATTGGCTGGCCCCAAAGTAGGGAACAATTTATCATGAGGCGTGGGAATTCTTGCGGCCCGATTGGGTCCGCCCGAGTGTTTGGCACAGCGTGTGACTGGGCAGCCTTGATCAGCTTTCGCCGAAAATTCCCAAAAAAGATTATTGACGGCACAATATGAATTGGAATTGAGGAGGCTGATGTGCCAGCCTTGCATTTACATTCGACGTTGGAGTGGCGGTATAAATGAGCAATGCACAGCAGAACCAGGCGGTCGTGGCGGGGGTCGGTATGATCCCCTTTGCAAAGCCCGGCGCGTCGGAAACATATGATCTGATGGGGGCGGCCGCAATCTCGGCAGCGCTCAAGGATGCCGGACTGGAATTCACATCCCTGCAACAAGCCTATGCGGGCTATGTCTATGGCGATTCCACCAGCGGGCAAAAGGCGGTTTATCGTGCCGGAATGACCGGAATTCCGGTGATCAATGTGAACAATAACTGCTCGACCGGGTCGACTGCTCTCTGGCTGGCCCGGCAGGCGATTTGCCATGGTGCGGCCGACTGCGTGCTGGCGGTGGGCTTCGAGCAGATGCGTCCCGGCGCATTGGGATCGGTCTTTGAGGACCGGCCGAGTCCTTTCGAAGATTTCGATACAGCGACAGAAGAACTGGTTGGTAATGCCCAGATCCCGCTGGCGTTACGCTACTTTGGTGGCGCAGGCCTTGCACACATGCAGCAACATGGCACGACGCTTGAGGATTTCGCCCGCATCAAGGCAAAGGCAAGCCGTCATGCGGTCAACAATCCTTTGGCTCTCTTGCGCCAGGAGGTGACGAGCGAGCAGGTCATGGCTTCTCCCGAGATCTGGCCTGGTGTAATGCACCGCCTGATGGCCTGCCCGCCGACCTGTGGTGCTGCCGCCGCGATTTTGGTGTCAGAAAGCTTTGCCAAGGCAAACGGTCTCGACACAAGCGTGCGTATTGCGGCACAGGCAATGACGACAGATACGCCGTCAACTTTCGACAGTCATGACATGATGCGGGTTGTTGGTTATGACATGACGGCTGCCGCCGCGCGTGCTGTCTATGAGGAAGCGGGCATTGGACCGGATGATCTAGATGTCGTCGAATTACATGACTGCTTTGCGCAAAATGAACTGATCACCTATGAGGGCCTTGGCCTTTGTCCCGAGGGCGGTGCGCAGAAGTTCATTGCCGATAGCCAGAACACCTATGGCGGCAAGGTAGTGACCAATCCCTCGGGCGGCCTCCTCTCCAAGGGCCATCCGCTGGGGGCTACGGGTCTTGCGCAATGCTTCGAGTTGACCAACCAGTTGCGCGGCACCGCCGAGGCGCGGCAGGTCGAAGGTGCGCGCAATGCGCTGTCTCACAATCTTGGACTGGGCGGGGCCTGTGTCGTGACGCTTTACCAATCGCACTGAAACTGCCCCTTGCTCGCCCGCAGTATGGCGACATGACCCGCAGTTGATCCCATTGCCTCTTGCACCTGTCAGACCGGAGGCCTCACGCTTACCGATAAGGAAACATTCCATGCTGGAAGACTTGCGCGTCATTGAAGTTGAAGGACTGGGTCCTGGTCCCTTTGCAGGAATGATGCTGGCCGATCACGGTGCCGATGTGATCGTGGTTCATCGCAAGGATGCCAAGCTTGCCCCCGGCTATCCCACGAAGAGCCTGCTTGACCGCAACAAGCGTTCGATTGCGCTTGATTTGAAGGACAGTGAGGACATTGCAATTTTCCTCAAACTCGTCGGCACTGCAGATGCTTTGATCGAGGGGTTTCGTCCCGGCGTCATGGAACGGCTCGGCATCGGGCCGGAAGAATGCCACGCTGTCAATCCGCGCCTCGTTTTTGGCCGAATGACGGGCTGGGGACAGGAAGGGGAATTGTCGCGGACAGCCGGGCATGACATGAACTATGCCAGCCTGTCAGGGGCCCTGTGGTATGCTTCTCCACCAGGGGTGGAGCCGTTTGCCACTCCGACCGTTCTGGGCGATATTGGTGGTGGCGCGCTGTATCTTGTCGCCGGTCTCCTTATGGGTGTGATGCGTGCCCGTTCGACAGGGCAGGGGACGGTGGTCGACGCAGCAATTGTCGACGGTTCGGCGCACACCCTAAACCTGCTGATGGCGCTGGCTGGAGCCGGCATGCTGGGCAGGGAGCGCGGCGAAAGTCTGCTGGATGGCCCGCCCTGGAGCAGAAGCTATCGCTGCAGCGACGGGCAGTTTGTGAGCGTGCAATGCATCGAGCCACAATTCTACCGCCAGTTCCTCGATCTGATCGGCCTTGCAGGCGAGCCCGACATGGCAGGGCAGATGGATCGTTCCAAATGGCCACTGCAGTCAGCATTGGTCGAGAAACGTTTCCTTTCACGGTCCCGCGATGAATGGGAGAATGTCTTCGCAGGATCAGATGCCTGTGTCGCGCCGGTACTCAGCCCGCATCAGGCAGTTCAGCATTCCATAAACAAGGATCGGGGGATGTGGGTCGAAGCCTTTGGCCTGTTGCAGGCAATGCCAGCGCCACGTTTTTCAACACGCAAAGTACAGGTGCCGCACGAGCCGCCCGAACGCGGGCAGCACAGTGCGGAAATACTCGCCGAATTGCCTTGAATGCGTGAAATTTCGCTGCGTCAGCAACAAGTCGTGGAAACAGATTGCATTTTCAGGTTTTCGTTTCGACAGGTTTGACTTGAGTACGATCTTGCCCTTGTTTAAGAGCAGGGTAGTTTCCTGACCGGTATCATGCAATCCACCGGCAATTGACTGGAACTGGCAGCTGGTGTTCCTGCGGTCAACTTCCGGACAGGCCGGAGTCCTGACGCTTGCCAGGGTTTGCGGCTCTTGACGAATGGCAGGTTGATGCCGAAAACACATTCAGCCCGCAGCGGACGATGGTTCACGTTTCGCTGATCTGACCGGGACCAACAGGGGTAAGGGATAATGGCAGAAAAGAAGACAGCCGCCGCTTCCGGTAGCGCCAGCAAGGATGACGTCAAAGTTGCTGTAACCACAGGCAAGGTGATCGGAACGCCAAAGGAAATTGCTCCTGGCGAGAACCGGGTGGCGATGACGCCGCAATCGGCGGTACTGCTGATGAAGCTGGGGTATGGCTGTATCATTCAAAAAGGCGCGGGTGAGGCGGCCAGCTTTTCTGATGCCGACTACAAGGCGGTGGGCGTGAAGGTAGTGGCAAGCGCTGCGGCCCTCTGGAAGGAGGCCGATATCATTGCCAAGGTCCGCCCTGTTGATCCGAAGGAAGTCAGGAATGCCCGCAAGGGGCAGATGATCATCTCGTTCCTCTATCCGGCACAAAACAAGGAATTGCTCGACCAACTGAACAAGACCGGCGTGACCGCGCTAGCCATGGACATGGTTCCACGCATCTCGCGGGCGCAGAAGATGGACGCGCTTTCCTCCATGGCAAACATTGCCGGCTATCGTGCCGTCATTGAGGCCGGCAACAATTTCGGCAGATTCTTCACCGGGCAGATAACAGCCGCCGGGAAAGTGCCGCCTGCCAAGGTGCTCGTCATCGGTGCGGGCGTTGCAGGCCTTGCGGCCATCGGCACATCAACTTCGCTCGGTGCTATCACCTATGCCTTCGACGTGCGCCCCGAGGTTGCCGAACAGATCGAGTCCATGGGCGCCGAATTCGTCTATCTCGATTTCGAGGATGCGACTCAGGACGGTGCTGCCACTGGAGGTTATGCGGCGCCTTCCAGCCCCGAGTTTCGCGAGAAGCAGCTCGAGAAGTTCCGTGAACTGGCACCCGGAATTGATATCGTCATCACGACTGCCCTGATACCAGGCCGCGATGCGCCGATCCTTTGGACCAGGGACATGGTCGAGGCCATGAAGGCGGGCTCTGTCGTGGTCGATCTTGCAGCCGAGCGCGGCGGAAACTGCGAATTGACCAAGCCGGACGAAAAAGTCGTCTCTAGCAATGGAGTCACGATCATCGGCTACACGGATTTCCCGAGCCGCATGTCGACCCAGTCCTCGACGCTCTACTCCACCAATATCCGTCACATGATGGACGACCTGACGCCTGAAAAGAACGGCGTTCCCTTCGTCAACATGGAAGATGATGTGATCCGTGGTGCGACCGTGACACATGATGGTGCCGTCACTTTCCCTCCGCCGCCACCAAAGGTTCAGGCGATTGCCGTAGTCAAAAAGGAAAAGCCGAAGGAACTAACCGCCGAGGAAAAGAGAGCCGCGGAAGTCGCTGCCTTCAAACAGGCAACCAAACAACAGGTCGGCCTGCTGGCGATTGGCGGTGCGCTTATCCTGTTGCTGGGCCTTTATGCCCCTGCAAGCTTCATGCAGCACTTCATTGTCTTCGTGCTGGCGGTCTTTGTCGGCTTCCAGGTGATCTGGAACGTTTCGCATTCACTGCACACGCCGCTGATGGCCATTACCAATGCCATTTCCTCGATCATCATCCTGGGCGCGCTGATGCAGATCGGATCGGGCTCCTGGCTGATCATGGTCCTGGCTGCACTTTCGGTATTCATGGCCGGGATCAATATTTTCGGGGGTTTCCTCGTGACACGGCGCATGCTCGCCATGTTCCAGAAGTCATAAGGGGTAGGGAAGAATGGAATACGGTTTTACCACTGCGGCCTATGTAGTTGCGGGCGTGTTGTTCATCCTGTCGCTCGGCGGACTGTCGGGCCAGGAAAGCGCCAAGCGCGCTGTCTGGTACGGTATTGTCGGCATGACGATTGCCGTGCTGGCAACGCTCATTGGTCCCGGCGCGGGCCTGTGGCCAGTCTCCGTCATTCTGATCGGTCTGGGCGGTGTGATCGGCTACCAGCTGGCAACACGCGTCCAGATGACGCAAATGCCCGAACTCGTTGCCGCCATGCACTCACTGGTCGGCCTTGCCGCAGTGTTCGTCGGTTTCAACGCGCATTTCGAAATTGGCAATGTGCAGGCCGCATTGGCTGGCACGGTCGGGGATCTTGCCACGATGGGCAGCTTTGCGGCGCTCATTGCCAAGAAGACGGCCGTTGAGATCAATATCCTGCGGGTCGAGTTGTTCCTTGGCGTTTTCATCGGTGCGATAACGTTCACCGGCTCTGTAATCGCCTACGGAAAGCTTTCCGGCCAGGTCAATTCGGCAGCGATCAAATTGCCGGGCGGGCACGCGCTCAATGCCGCGGCTGCCGCGATCTCCGTGATCTGCCTTGTGTGGTATTTCAATACAGGCGGTTTTGTGCCGCTCTTCCTCATGACGCTGGCCGCGCTTTTCATCGGCTATCACCTGATCATGGGTATTGGCGGCGCGGACATGCCGGTTGTTGTTTCCATGCTCAACTCCTATTCGGGCTGGGCAGCAGCGGCCATCGGCTTCTCGCTTGGCAATGATCTTCTCATCGTGGTTGGTGCGCTGGTCGGATCGTCTGGTGCGATCCTGTCCTACATCATGTGCAAGGCCATGAACCGGAAATTCATCTCGGTCATCCTGGGCGGTTTTGGCGGCACTTCAGGGCCGCAGATGGCGGTCGAGGGCGAACAGGTTGCCATTGACGCCGCCGGTGTCGCAGCAGCCCTTGAGGACGCCGACAGCGTGATAATCATTCCAGGCTATGGCATGGCAGTTGCCCAGGCACAGCAGTCTGTTTCTGAGCTGACCAAACGCCTTCGCGCCAAGGGCAAGAATGTGCGCTTTGCCATCCACCCGGTCGCCGGACGCCTGCCGGGCCACATGAACGTGCTGCTGGCCGAAGCCAAGGTGCCTTATGACATCGTGCTTGAAATGGACGAGATCAACGAGGATTTCCCTGACACGGATGTGGCAATCGTCATCGGCTCGAACGATATCGTGAACCCTGCAGCGCAGGATGATCCCAATTCGCCGATCGCTGGAATGCCGGTGCTTGAATGCTGGAAGGCAAAGCAGGTCTTTGTTTCAAAGCGAGGACAAGGCACAGGCTATTCGGGGATCGAGAACCCGCTCTTCTTCAAGGAGAATACGCGTATGTTCTATGGCGATGCCAAGGCGTCCATCGACCAGTTGCTCAACCAGATCAGCTGATCAGGTCAGGAATGTACCAGCGGCTATGCTGCCGGTGCATTGTCACTTGAAGGTGCAGCCAAAGCGCTGCCAATGTTCCATCATGCGGGTTTTCTGGCAGGCGTAGTCAGAATGCACCTTGTACCCTTGCCCTTTTCCGAGTGGACAGCAAGCGACATGTCCATTTGCCGGGCGAGGTCGAGGCAGATGGCAAGGCCGTAACCGGAACCGGTGGATTTTTCGCCCTTTTCCCCTATTTGGGAGTAGCGGGAAATTTCCTCATCGCTCATGCCAGGTCCTGTGTCGGCAACCGTGATGGCAATTGTATCGGCTTGCCCGTCCCGCAGTTCGCCCGCTGGTTGTTCATGGGCAGAAAGCGTAACGGCGCCCTCGGTTGTATGCTTGACAGCGTTCGAGACGAGATTGGATACAACCCGCATCAGTGGAACAATCTCGGTCTGTAGTGAGAGACCGCTGGGTTGGACGTCCAGCCGGATACCCTTGGAAACAGCTTCTTCGGCAAACATCTGGCGTATCGTCTCGAAGACGAGGTCAAGTTCGACATTCTCCTCAGGCTGATCGGAATTTTCAGCAGGTTCCAACCGCCCCTCCTGCAGGTTTTCATTGACCAGATCCTCAAGGTAATCGAAGGCGCGAGCAACATTGGCCTCGACTTTCTTGCCTCCAGACTTTGCCATCGCATCCAGGGTCAGCCGCAGGGAAGCAATGGGCTGCTTGAGGTCATGGGATGTGGTTGCAAGGCGGTGCTTGTGCCGGGCGACAAGTTCCTGTGCCTCAGCAAATTTGCGTTCCGATTGCAGGAGTTCGGCATTCATCCGGGCATCCTTGCGCGCCAGCTCCAGTTCGCGCCTGAGTGAGTCGGCATAGTCCCGGTTGAGCGCGGCGATATGCGTTGCATAGGCGACCATGGATGAGACCACCATGATGACGTAAAGCAGCTTGATCAGTGTGTGGGAAGCGACATGGACCGCGCCCGTGCCAAGGGCCAGTTGCGAGAGGATCCAGCCAACGGCTATCAGCATGATTATGCTGGAAAAGAAGGCAAACTGGCGTTTGCGAGGCAGCATCTGTGTCCAGATGACGATTGCATAGGTCAGGGCGGCCATCGCCAATATCAGGAACACGTATCCGACCGCAATTGCCCAGAACAGTCCGCCTGTAAGCCAGACGAGATGTGGAAACAGGCTGGCGAAAATGAACCAACCTGACCAGCGTGCAAGTTTCTGCCGGTTGGCGGAGCCGAACATGTATCTAGCCAGTGCGAAACTCGTCACATTGACAAAAGCCATCAGGTTGAACGGGGCCGAGCGGTTCCACACCGGCCATTGCGGCCAGAGATACTGGAACAGGAAACCGTCCAGGGAGGCGATGATGAGCAGCCCGGAAACAATGATCCCCATGAAATATATGCCACCGGCATGGCGTATGGCGATCACGAACAACATGAAGATGAAGGCGGCAGCCGACATGGCGCCGTAGAAGGCGGCGAAGCCGATTGAATTGACCACTGCCCGTTCATAGGCCGAGGCAGGGGTTTCAAGGGAGGCGGGGAATATGCCGAAGGCAAAGGGGGTAAAGCGTATATAGATCACGCCTTCGACCAGCGGCGGAACGAGGAACTGCTCGCTGGTGATCGCGGTACCGGAAAAATCGATCTGCCCGGCAGGAGAATACATGTCCTTTTCCACAATCTGAAGGTCGTCGTTTGGCGGAAGGGAAACCCAGGCATGGAAATCATCCACGACTGGCCAGTTTGAAGAGAGGAGGTAGGTGACAGTAACTTCGCTGGCATTCTCGAATGGAACGGCAATCCAATGGCGCGTTTCGGTGTAGCCGAAGTCCATGAAGCGCTGACTGCGGACTTCCAACTGTCCAGCAGCATACCGTTCCTTGATGTCTGCAAGGGTGAACTCGCGATCGGGGTCGGCGATGGTGAACACCTTTCCCGCCATGTCGCGGACCGGCGTTGTTCCATCGAGCACTATGCTTGTTTCCGACTGCGCGATGGCCTGCCCCGAAAGAAGCGCCGACATCGCGGCGAGCAGGATCACGGCAGTGAAACGGGCGCACATGACCACACTGGCGAAGACACTCGAAACGACCATCCCCCGCATCGGCATTTCAGAGTTCGCCCGAAGGATCAATCATGCCATCCTTGACGGCCTTGGCCATGAGTTGGGCAACCGAATTGACGCCTAGCTTCTGCATAAGGCTTGTGCGGTGGCTTTCAACGGTCTTGACGGATATGCCAAGGTCAGCGCTGATCTCCTTGTTGCCCTTGCCCCGGATGATCATGTTCAGTGTCTGGCGTTCCCGCTTGGTCAGCGTGACATCCTCGGGCGCACTTTCCAGTATCTGGACAAAACTGTCCGCGATGTGGCGGCCGCCGCGCAGTATCAATGGCAATTTCTCGTAGAGAATATCGTTCGAGGCGGATTTGGAGAACAGACCGTCGACCTTGAGTTCAACCAGGCTTCGAACAATGCCGGGCGAGGAAATACCGGTAAAGATGACGATCCGGCAATCGGGACACCAGCGGCGGATTTCAGACACGACTTCAACGCCGCTTGCCCGTGGCATCGATACGTCGAGGAGAGCGAGATCGGGCCTGAATTTCTTGCTGGCTGCAATTGCGGCGAGGCCATCCTCTACTTCCGCGACGACCTCCATACCCTCGGGCGTGACAAGGCCGGGCATTTCCAGCGCCATTTTGAGGCCGGATCGAACGATGTGATGATCATCGGCTATGAGGGCGGTCAGTCGAGCCTTGTTCATGTCGTTGAACCTACCCTCATATTGTTGATGGCGTAAACCACCTGGAGCTTTGATTATCAACAGGTTCTGCCGGTTACCAGTTGCCATTGGCCATTTGCAAGGCGCACCACGCTGTACTGCCCGGAAGAGGGGATCGAAGGAGCCGCGATACGCAGTGTCTTGACAAGGCCTGTTTCAAATACCTTGACTGATACCAGCGAACCGACCGCAGCCAGGTTGCCTGCAGACCCTGGTCCGATCACGGCTGTGGCCGTTCCGCCAGTTGAGGGCGATACTTGTGCATTGATCACCGCGCCTGAGCAGTTGGTGATTGTGAGAGCTGAAGCATTGCCCATTGCACCGAGAAGCAGGGCCACTGCAACCGGGATCACCCTGCCTTGCCACCCGAAATGACGGCGGTTTCTGCCCATGGTCTGCAATCCTTTTCCTGAATTTGACGGGTTCCTGTCGGCACACGTTGGAAAGGATAGGTGTAGAGCTAGGCTGCCGCACTCGGGTCAACACCCCAATTTTGCGCCGGGAGCAGGCGTTCAGGCGTAATTCTGGACCGGCGTTCCGGCAAGGGCAGCAATATTGATCAGGCCGCGAACGGTGATGGACGGGGTGACGATATGGGCGCGGTTGCCCATGCCCATAAGGATGGGCCCGACTTCCAACCCGCCTGCCATTGTCTTCATCGCATTGCGAACTGCGCTGGCGGTCTCGGAGTTCGAGAAGACCAGCACATTGGCAGCACCTTCAAGACGGGAATTGGGAAAAATGCGCTTTCGCAATTCGGGATCGAGAGCAGAATCAAGCTGCATTTCGCCTTCAAAGACAAAATCGCATTTTGCCTTTTCCAGTATTGCAATTGCCTGGCGGAGCCGGTCGGCAGAACCAGACTGCAGGTTGCCGAACTGGGAATTGGAGCACAGGGCTATGTTGGGCTCGATGCCGAACCGGCGTACATGGCGCGCAGACGCCCGGATAATGTTGGCAACTTCCTCGGCAGAAGGCTCGGGATAGACCTGTGTATCGGCAATGAAGAGCGGACCTGAATCCATGATCATGACAGAAAGCGCGCCGGCCGGATGCAGATGATCGACCTCGAGCATCTGGCGGACATAATTGAGATGCCAGGAATACTGGCCAAACGTGCCGCAAATCAGGCTGTCTGCCTCGCCCCGCGCCACCATCACTGCGCCAATAGCAGTAGTGTTGGTGCGCAGCACTGCCTTTGCTATATCGGGCGTTACGCCCTTGCGCTCCATGGCAAGGTGATAGGTTTCCCAGTATTCGCGATAGCGGTGATCGGCCTCCGGATTGACAACCTCGAACCTGGCAGTCTCGCTGCGGGGCAGACCAGCCTGTTCGCAGCGTTTTTCGATGATATCCGGGCGGCCGATGAGAATGGGCGTGTCCACATTCTCCTCGATCATCGCCAGCGCCGCACGGATAACCCGTTCGTCCTCACCCTCGGCAAAGACAATGCGGCGTTTTGAATCCTTTGCGGCACGGAAGACGGGGCGCATGATCATAGAAGACCGGTAAACCGCCGCGCGCAGGCTCTCCTCATAGGCTTCGAGATCCTCGATGGGACGAGACGCAACGCCGGACTTGATCGCCGCGCGGGCAACGGCACCTGCCACAACCTGCTGGAGACGTCCATCGAAGGGTTTGGGAATGAGGTAGTCCTTGCCGAACTTCAACTGCTCATCGCCATAAACCGCAGCCGTTTCGGCTGTGGTAGTCATTCTCGCCAGTTGGGCAATTCCCTCGACACAGGCGATTTTCATTTCATCGTTGATCTCTGTTGCGCCTACATCCAGCGCACCGCGAAAGATGAAAGGAAAGCACAGGACATTGTTGACCTGGTTGGGATAGTCAGAGCGTCCGGTCGCGACAAGCGCGTCGGGGCTTACCTCATAAACGTCTTCCGGCATGATCTCGGGTGTGGGGTTGGCCAATGCAAAAATGATCGGCCTTGCCGCCATCTTTGCAATCCATTCGGGTTTGAGCACGCCCGGGCCCGAAAGCCCCAGGAACAGATCGACCCCTTCGAGCGAAGCTTCCAGTGGCTGATCACCACAAGCCTGGGCATAGGCAGCCTTTTGCGGATTCATGTCGATTTCCCGGCCTTCATGAACGAGACCGTGAATATCGTGCAGGAAAACGTTTTCGCGTTTGACACCCAGCTTGAGCAGCATGTTCAGGCAGGCGATACCGGCAGCGCCGCCACCGGTCGATACGATCCTCAGGCCGGCAAAGTCGCGGCCGGTCAATTCGAGTGCGTTGTAGACCGCCGCGCCAACCACGATAGCGGTGCCATGCTGGTCATCATGAAAGACCGGAATGCCCATGCGTTCGCGGCAGATTTTCTCAACGATGAAACAGTCTGGTGCCTTGATGTCTTCGAGGTTGATTGCCCCGAAGGTCGGTTCGAGCGCAATCACATGCTCGGCGAGTTTTTCCGGGTCGCTTTCATTGAGCTCGATGTCAAAGCAGTCGATGTTGGCAAATTTTTTGAAAAGGACTGCCTTGCCTTCCATGATCGGCTTGGAAGCGAGGGCGCCGATATTGCCAAGGCCGAGGGCGGCGGAACCATTGGTGACGACTGCCACGAGGTTGGCGCGCGCCGTATAGCGGGCAGCATCGAGCGGATTTTTCTGGATTGCGAGGCAGGCTTCGGCAACGCCTGGCGAGTAGGCACGCGAAAGATCACGTGGTGTCGCCATGGGCTTGGTGGGCCGGATTTCGAGTTTTCCGGGGCGTGGGAATTCGTGATAATTCAGTGCCGCCTGGCGATTGATGGCATCTGCTGCCTCGTCTCTCTTTACCACGATAAACCCAACCCTCCGATGATCCGCGGACACTTTTCACTCTTGTAGCGGCGAACTCAAGAGCCTTTCGTGGCGTTCTCATACCAGCGTGCGAGAATTGCCCGTTCCTCTGCAGCCAGCGTAACACCAAACTTGCTGGCATTTGGCGGCGGCATGGCGTGGCTGCGGGCGGCCTGAAGGTAGATTTCCCTTGCGTGGCTGGCTATCTGGCCTTCGGTTTCGAGCATGACACCCTTTGGCGGTACGATCATGCCTTCCCAGCCTGGCACCTCGGCATGACACATGGCGCAACGACCCTGCACCAGTTCGACCGCCTGCTCGAAACCGGCAGCACTTGCAAATTGCTGCTGGTGAGTACGCAAGGCGATGTCCTCTTCGGCGCCCTGTTCGCCGGGAACAGTCGAAAGCCACATTATGGCAACGAAGATGAGAGCGGTAACCAGCCAGGTCCATGTCGGGTTGCCAGTTCGTGCATGGTTGGTATTGAAATAGTGGCGGATGGTCACGCCCATCAGGAAGACGAGTGCCGCGATGATCCAGTTGTACTCGGTGGCAAAGGCCAGCGGGTAGTGGTTCGCCAGCATCAGGAAGATGACCGGCAGGGTGAGATAGTTGTTGTGGGTCGAACGCAGCTTGGCGATCTTGCCGTATTTGGGATCGGGCGTGCGGCCTTCCTGCAGGTCTTTCACGACTATGCGCTGGTTCGGCATGATGATGAAGAAGACATTTGCCGTCATGATCGTCGCGGTGAATGCGCCCAGATGCAGCATCATCGCGCGGCCGGTAAAGATCTGGTTATATCCCCAGCCCATCACGACCAGCAGCACGAAAAGGATCAGCATCAGCGCGGTGGGATATTCTTTCAGGCCGCGCTTGCACAACTGGTCATAGATGATCCAGCCAATGGTCAGTGAACCGGCGGATATCAGGATTGCCTGCCAGGTGGTGAGGTCTGCCTTGGCCGGATCGATCAGATAGAGTTCGGCCCCGGCCCAATAGATAATGGCAAGCAGGGCCGCGCCTGATAGCCATGTCGTGTAGCTTTCCCATTTGAACCAGGTCAGGTGGTCGGGCATTTGTTCGGGTGCCACCAGGTATTTCTGGATGTGGTAGAAGCCCCCGCCATGAACCTGCCATTCCTCGCCATGGGCTCCAACCGGCAGGCCCGGGCGCTGACGCAGCCCCAGGTCAAGTGCGATGAAATAGAAGGAAGAGCCAATCCAGGCCATTGCCGTAATCACGTGCAGCCAACGGACAGCAAAAGCCATCCAGTCCCAGGCAATTGCGAATTCGTACATGTTGAATCTCCCCTTTTGCAAATTGTAGCCAACTTGACGCTTAAGCTTAAACAGCAATAAAATCCAAACACTTTCAAATTTATCCAGAAAATAGCACCCTGCCATGGCCTATGTAAGCAATATCAAGACCTTCGTGCGGGTGTACGAACTGGGTAGCATGTCGGCAGCAGGGCGCGATTTGCGGGTGTCTGCGGCCGTTGCCAGCAGCCGGATTGCGGAACTCGAAAAGCATCTGGGCGTGCGTCTGTTCAATCGCACGACCCGAAGCCTTCGCCCCACAGAGCATGGCGAACTCTTCTACAAGGGCGCGATCAAGATCATCGATACAATCTATGAGGTGGAAAGCAGCATTGCCGAGATCACTGCCAATCCAAGGGGCACAATCTTCGTTTCAGCACCGCTAGGTATCGGCAAGCGGTTGATCGCGCCCTTTGTGCCGGATTTCAAGGAAATGTATCCCGACCTCAATGTCCGCCTGCGGCTGACCGACCGCAGGGTCGATATACAGGGGGAGGGGCTCGATGCAGCCTTTGTTCTGGGGGAGCAGCACGATTCTGAAATGCGGCTTCGCCCGATCCACGAATTCGATCGCGTCTTGTGTGCCTCGCCGGCCTATATTGCGGCCCATGGCATGCCCGAAAGCGGGGATGAACTACTTGCGGGAAAACACAAATGCCTGATGCTGCGCTTTCCAGGTGCTTCCGAGTTCTTCTGGAACCTGCGATGCGGCAACGTGGTGAAGCGCTTCGAATTTGATGCTCCGCTCGAAACCGATGATGGCGATGTCCTGACCGGTTGGGCACTGTCCGGCAGTGGCGTGATCAACAAGCCACGCTTCGAGGTCGATCCGTATCTCAAGAGTGGCGAACTGGTCGAGGTCGCCAAATCGACACCACCAACAAATCTGCCGTTTTCATGCCTCTATCCGCACAAAAGGCTGCAGGACATGAAGGTGCGACTGTTCATCGACTACATGATCAACCGCTGCCGCAAGCAACTCGACAGGCAGGCGTGAGGGGCAGGATTGAGGCGGCAAATGTGGAGACGGGGCGAGGGGACGCCTAACTCCCGCGATAGGTCGAGAAGGAGTAGGGCGAGACCAGCAGCGGCACGTGGTAGTGATCTTCTTCGTCTGCGATGCCGAAATGCAGCGGCACAGAGTCAATGAAGGGAATGTCAGCGACATTGGGATCACCGCAGAAGTATTTGCCGATTTCAAAGACAAGTTCGTACCTGCCCCGTTTCATCTGCCCTTTTGGCAGGATGGGGCTGTTGGTTCGCCCGTCCGAATTGGTGGTCATCCTGGCGAGCTCGGTTCGTTCGCTGCCATCGAGGCGATAAAGCGTGATCTCCACCCCTGCTGCCGGGCAGCCCTTTGCGGTGTCGAGAATGTGGGTTGTGAGAAAGCCCTGCGAATCGCTCATGATAATTCTCCTCGATTTGCAGCCAGACATGCTTTGCCCGGGAAAGAAGAGTCAAGTTGGCCTGCGGCCATAATCATCTTCAGGAATTATTTGATAATGGTGCTGATATTTTTGGATATGCTGCAACTGGTAGTGCGCCCAGGGCGTGGGACCTTTGTATTGGAGGATACCGTGTCCGTCTATCCGCGAGACATGAAAGGTTACGGAAGTGCGCCGGTAGAAGTCAACTGGCCGGGCAATGCCGCCGTTGCAGTGCAATTCGTGATCAATTACGAAGAGGGTGGTGAGAACTGCATCCTGCACGGGGATGCAGCCTCCGAGGCCTTTCTGTCTGAAATCGTTGGTGCTGCGCCCTGGCAGGGCCAACGCCACTGGAACATGGAATCCAACTACGAATATGGCGCGCGGGTCGGCTTCTGGCGGTTGCGCGACCTGTTTGTCGGCAATGACATTCCGGTAACGATCTATGGCGTGGCGACAGCGCTCAAGCGCTCACCCGAGCAGGTCGCGGCAATGATGGACGCTGACTGGGAAATCGCCTCCCACGGGCTGAAATGGATCGACTACAAGGATTATTCCAGGGAAGCTGAAAAACGCGACATGGAAGAGGCGATTGCCATCCATGCGGCAGTTACCGGTTCACAGCCGCGCGGCTGGTATACCGGGCGCTGCTCGGTGAACACGGTAGATCTTGTTACCGAGTTGGGCCTGTTTGACTATGCGTCCGACTCAATCGCCGACGAACTGCCCTATTGGTACTGTCACGCGGGGCGTGACCAGCTGATCATCCCCTATACGATGGATGTCAACGACATGCGTTTTGCCATTCCGGCGGGGTTCAATTCGGGCGATCCGTTCTATACTTACATGAAAGACACCTTCGACGTGCTGTATGCCGAGGGCAAGGCAGGCGCACCGAAGATCATGAATATCGGTCTGCATTGCCGCATTGCCGGAAGGCCCGGCAGGTTTGCAGCACTAAAGCGCTTTGTCGAATACGCAAAATCCCACGAGGATGTGTGGTTTGCCAAGCGTATCGATATTGCCGAACACTGGTCGAAAAACCATCCACCGGCTGCGGCCAGGCGGGTGCCGACGCAGATGTCACGCGAGGAATTTGTTGCTGCTTTTGGCAGTGTGTTCGAGCATTCTGCCTGGATCGCAGAGCGTGCGTTCAATGACGAAATCGGCCCTGCCAACAACACGGCCTCGGGGTTACACGCGGCACTTGCCTACCAGTTTCGCACTTCCAGCGAAGACGAGCGCCTCGCAGTATTGAATGCTCACCCGGATCTTGCAGGCAAGCTGGCAGCCGCCAAACGCCTGACGGCCGAATCGACCAGTGAACAGGCAAGTGCCGGCCTTGATGCCCTGACCGATGGGGAGCGCAAGGCATTCACCGAATTCAATGAGGCCTATACTGCCAAGTTCGGTTTCCCGTTCATCATCGCGGTAAAGGGCCTGAACAAAAGCCAGATCCTCGAAGCGTTCAAGACGCGTATCGATAATGACAGGGAAGAGGAATTTGGAACCGCCTGTCGGCAGGTCGAGAAGATCGCGCTTCTCCGCCTAAAGGACATGCTGCCTGAAAGCCTTGCCCGATGAATACACCGATTACGAAAGACACCCTCATGTCCGCCACCAAGATGCCATCAGGAAAATACAGCACCCCCATTGGCGGACTGCCGGACCAGGGAACGCGCATGGATGAGCGGGCAGTCTTCACAGAAGCCTATGCCTTCCTGCCTGCCAGCACGATGCGCGATATTGTGACCAGCAACCTGCCTTTCTGGGAAAGCTCGCGCGCCTGGATCCTGTCACGGCCATTGTCCGGTTTTGCCGAAACCTTTTCGCAATACATCATGGATGTTGCGCCGGGTGGTGGCAGTGACAGGCCGGAAACCGATCCGCGCGCCGAGGCGGTTATCTTTGTTGTCGGTGGCGGGCTGAAGCTGACCATCAGCGGCGAGGTTCACTCAATGGAAGCAGGTGGATATGCCTATCTGCCAGCGGGCTGTGAGTGGTCAGCCAGGAATGTGGGCGATGAGAACTGCCAGTTCCACTGGATCCGGAAGGCCTACGACAAGGTTGAAGATATTGACGCGCCAGAGCCGTTCGTCACCCGCGATCAGGATGTTGAACCAACAGCCATGCCGGGCACAGACGGCAAATGGACAACGTCCCGCTTTGTCGATCCGTCGGACATGCGCCATGACATGCATGTGACGATCGTTACGTTTGATCCGGGAGCGGTAATCCCGTTTCCCGAAACCCATGTAATGGAGCACGGGCTTTTCGTGCTGGAAGGCAAGGCCGTCTACAAGCTCAACCAGGACTGGGTCGAGGTCGAGGCGGGCGATTACATGTGGCTGCGCGCCTTTTGTCCGCAGGCCTGCTATGCGGCCGGCACGGGCAAGTTCCGATATCTCCTGTACAAGGATGTGAACCGTCACATGAAGCTCTAAGCGTTCGGCAAGGGGAAACCGGAACCGTAAACAGGACTGTGGGCGTCGGGGGATGCCGCGCACGGCCCTCATGCAGGCAAGTGCATTCCCGCATTGCGTTGAGTAATTCATGCCGGTCCCAAAGGGCCCGGAAAGGATCAACGGCCATTATGGAGGGAAGAGACCATGGCTATCAATAATTCGGCGTTGGGGACGCCGGAACAACTCAGAGACCCCGATTACATGCCGCCATTGGCGCATGCAGTTCCGCTAGGAATTCAGCATGTGCTGGCGATGTTCATTTCCAACGTCACCCCGGCAATCATAATAGCCGGTGTGGCAGGTTTCGGCTTTGGTTCTCCTGATGTCGGCAGCCTGATTTACCTCATACAGATGGCGATGCTGTTTGCGGGTGTTGCTACCCTGATCCAGACAATCGGCATTGGCCCGATTGGTGCACGCCTGCCAATCGTGCAGGGCACGTCCTTTGCCTTTCTGCCGATCATGATCCCGGCTGTTGCCGGCGGTGGTACAGGTGCGATGGCCGGCCTGATGACAGGTGTTTTCATTGGCGGCCTCTTTCATTTCTGCCTCGGCTTCTTCATCAAGCGGATCCGCTTTGCGCTTCCGCCGCTGGTAACCGGACTTATCGTTCTCATGATCGGCCTTGCACTGATCAAGGTCGGTATTGAGTATGCTGCCGGTGGTGCCGGTGAGTTCAATCGCAGCCAGCCTGACTGGGGTGGCGTCCAGAACTGGGCAGTCGCAATGGTCGTGATCGTGGTTACGCTGGCGCTCAAGTTCTTCACCCGCGGCTTCATGTCTGTGGCGGCGGTGCTGGTCGGCCTGATCGCCGGTTATATCGTCGCAGCCATGCTTGGAATGGTCAGCCTGGGCGGAGTTGGTCGCGCGGCCTGGTTCGCCCTGCCTCAGCCCTTCAGTTTTGGTTTCGAGTTCAACTCCGCGATCATCGTTGGGATGTGCCTTATGGCCTTCATATCCGCGATTGAAACTGTTGGTGACGTGTCCGGTATCACAAAGGGTGGTGCAGGACGCGAAGCGACCGACAAGGAAATTGCCGGAGCGACCTATGCTGACGGTCTCGGCACGGCTGTTGCCGGTATCTTCGGCAGCCTGCCAAACACATCATTCTCGCAGAATGTGGGTCTGATCTCGATGACCGGCGTCATGAGCAGGCATGTGGTCACAATTGGCGCGATCTTCCTAATCATCTGCGGTTTCATTCCGAAAATCGGTGCAATCATCAACACGGTGCCGATCGAGGTTCTGGGTGGTGGCGTTATCGTCATGTTCGGCATGGTCGCCGCTGCAGGTATCAACATGCTGTCGGATGTTGAATGGGATCGTCGCAACATGGTGATCTTTGCTGTGTCCCTGTCTGTGGGGTTTGGTCTGCAGCTTGTACCCGATGCCATGGCCTTCCTTTCACCGACCATGAAGATCCTCATGACTTCCGGGCTGCTGCCGGCAGCAGTGCTCGCAATCGTGCTGAATCTGATAATTCCTGGCGAGCAGGAAAAGCCGGGTGCGCGGCAGGCTTCGGCACAGAAACTAACGGAAGGTTTGGCCAACGAGTAAATCGTGGGCAAACGCAGTCCCCGGGGGCATATTGGGGGGGCGCAAGGGGGCCTGCAGAGAAATCTGCGGGCCCTTTCCCTTTTTACGCTGCCAGTACAAGGCGAGCATTCCCGACTATCAGATGGTCACCGTGTAGGGGATATCGAAGAAATGTTCCTCAAGGTTCTTCCCCTCGCCATCACGATCAATGACAACGAAGTCACCGTCCTTGCCGATTGGCGTCAGGACACCATGCCACTGGCCAGCGGGAAAACTGACGCCCTGGCCCGGTTCGGTAACGAAAGCATGGGGAAGACCCGGCCTGTCATTCTCGTCCGGGCAGACGATCACCAGAAATGGCCGTTCGTGCATGGGGATGAATGCCTGGCTTCCCAGCGGATGACGCTCGACCATCTTTAGTTCGAGCGGCAGGTCATAGGCTGTTCCGGCAAAGATATTGATCACGGGGCGGGCATCGTCGCCAAGGATTTCGACCCTGGCCAGGTCATGGTGGCGGACGCATTTGCCGTTGTTGATGATGCGGGTCCGGCTGCCGTTCTTTTCGATCACTTCACCAAAGGGGGCAAAGGCTTCGCGTGAAAGCGGACGGGCTTTTATGATCTTCGACATGATCCTCTCCGTAAGTGACGGAGTTTGTCATAGCAGATCAGTGCTGCCTCGCCATCCTCAAGCTGCAAAAGCCCTCAATCTTCAGCGTTTTCCTGCAGGACATAGGCCACGATCTGGTCGCGGGTAATGCCCAGTTCGGAAAGTTCGGCATCGCTCATCCGGCTCAGCTCGTTGATCTGCTGCATGTCTTGTGCAACAGCGCGGTTGAGTTCCTCTTCGTTGACCAGCCACTTGATGGTGGTCGACAAAACGCTGAGCAGCAGCGGTGAGCTGACCGGCTCTGCCTCGGTGCGGATCGGTGTTTGCATCATGTTCATCCCTCTTGTCCCCTTGCTGTATGGCCGCCAGCCAAGCCGACGTTGCAATGCCACCTAATTTCATGGTGGAAGTTTAGGCTGTGCAATTGGTCACAAGGTAGGCCGGTTTGTGATAAAGCGGCGGTAAGATTGTGGATTTTCCAAGGCTGGAAACACTGGCAAGTTGTGCCAGGCGCATCCTATCGCGGGGCCTGTACTGCCGCGGGCAGGCCGAGAACCACACCAGGGCGGATTACTGAAGTATCATGGGCCTTGCGGGCAAAGACCTCGCGGACCATCGGCTCGAAGAATTCAAGCGGTTCATGCTTGTATTCGGGGTCGAAGGAAGACTGGTCCCATCGTTCGCAGAAATCCGCGCAGGACTGCCAGCAGGGATGGTCGCGGAATCTGTCGCGGGCGTTTTCATCCCAGCCATAGTGCCTGCCGTAATAGAACATCTGGAAAATGCCATGGTGTTCGACGACCCAGGCAACCTCTTCGCGCACGAAAGGGCGAATAACTTCGGCAGCAAAGCGGTCATGGTTTTGCGGTGCCAGTCCGTCGCCCACATCATGCAGAAGGGTGCCGACAATCCAGTCAATGTCTGCCCCGTCGCGAACGGCACGGGTGGCCGACTGGAGACCGTGTTCGAGGCGGGTGATCTTGTAGCCTGACAGCGTGTCCTCACCCTGGCGGCGAAGTTCATCCAGCAGCCGGTCCGGCACAAGCGCGTGGTAAGGTTTTTCCAACTCCTCAAGGAGTTCGTAGTCCTCCCTGGTGCCATCCTTCATTCGAGTGAAACTGACAGATTTGTCCATCGCTTTGCCTCCACGTGCCGGGGCAGCGTATCAACGGGAAAAACGGTGCGCAATTGTCATTTGCCGACTTTTGCATGTCTGTTTCAGCGCACATCCTGCGGTGTGTCTTCGCCTTTGACCCCTGCATCTTCCAACAAAAATTCTGGAAAGGAGCATTGCCTGTATCCACCCCTGCGCTGGGCCAGGTCGAAGTGGAAATGGTCAGCATGATTGGCATCCGAAAGAGGGCCAAGTACGGTCGTGAAATGAAGGCACGCGCTGAAGCGAACCGCTTTCTGGTAGACTTCCTCCATGGTACCCGTGCCCTGCCTGATGCTGACGCGGTTGATCGAACCGTCATCGAATTCGAAAGCGGAGATATCGATGGCATTGGCTATTGCATGTTCTGACAATTTGGCATCTGCCCCATCCGAGCGGGACCGGCAGACATAGGTCGATGCCTGGTGGATTGCCGTCAATTTGCGCCCGGGGAAAGCCTTGCCCACGGCAGGGATGACGTATTCATTTGTCCATCTTGCAAGGGCGAGTGCCGTGGAGCAGTTGAGTGTGCCTTCCTGCTTCAGCTCCACCGAGGGCCCGATGTGCGAGACCTGCAGGGGAATTGGAACAACGCATCCCACACCGTCATTTATCGGTGCCTTGCGCACAAATTCGACCTGCAACCGGTCGAGTTCGGCTTCGCATGCCTCTTGCGCCATCATGTCGACAGCGGTCAGGGTCACGCCGGATTCGGGTGTTACTTCTTTTTTGGCTGACTCTTGTGATCGATTGGAGTTTTCCTCGGCAGTTCGCGTATCATCGTCCCCTGCCTGGGGATCGGCGGGCATAGTTTCGGCTTCGCCATCCTGCTGGTCGGGACGTTTTTTTGGAACGGGAAGCTGATCGGCTTCAGGCAGATCAATACCGGTCGATTGTGCGAGTGAAGGCGTGATGCCAGCGTGCGGCCCGATCAGAACTGCCAGAAGCGTGATGCCCGAAGTGCAAAGCGCGCGAACCGGCTGGGTATGGAGAATATACATCACTCGCTGAACTCCACCGTCGCGCCTTCGCTTACCATCCCAGCCAGTTCCAGCGCATCCCAGTTTGTCATGCGCACGCAGCCATGGGAAGCAGTCTTGCCAATGCTGGCCGGGTCACCCGAGCCGTGCAGGCCGTAAGTGGGCTTGGACAAGTCGATCCAGACAAGGCCAACGGGGTTGTTCGGCCCAGGTGGCAGGCTCAATGGTTCGGTATTGTCGCCCTGGGTGAAGTTTTCGTCAGGCTTGTACGAATAGGTCGGCTCGGTTGCGATTGCCACAACCTCGTGCGTGCCCTTGGGGGAAGGCGTCTGGTTGCTGCCGATCGTTGCGGGATAAGTGGCAATCGTGTTGCCATCGCCATCCTTGGCTACGATCTGCTCGCGGGATTTGTCGACGATGATGTGTTCGACATCGCCACCCGCCTTTTCACCAGGGTTTGCCACGCTGACCTCGCTGCCTGCCGACCAATCGGAACCGGGATTGATCTTGCGCAGGAAATCAACATCCATGTGAAACTTTTCAGCCAGCTTTTGAGGGACGCTTTCATGGCCGAGCCAATCCAGCTTTGCCAGTTCGGAATAGTCTTCTGGCAGGTCCGGCGTGATATTGCTGACATCATCCTGACTGATCTTGTAACGTGTGAAGACAGGGTTCTCGGCGTCCGAGTTCCGGACCAGTATATCCCAGACACTTGCGTCAAGCATGCCATCGACCTTGAGGCCATTTGCGGTTTCCAGGCTGCGGATTGCCAGTACCGTGTTGCCGCCCTCATATCCGTCGATCACACCGGGAGAGAAGTGCGCACGGTCGAGCAGTACCTGCAGCTTTGATGTCAGTTCACTATAGCCGACAGGAAGTGTTGAATCGTCGAATTGGGCATTGTTGAATGCTTCGTGGGATGATGCGCGCGAATCGAGCGATGAGGCCGTCAGCGCCAAACCTGCTGTCAGCAGGAAACCTGCCAGGCGCAGGGCAGGCAGGCTGGATGAATTGGCATGTGGCGCATTCTCTCGCGCGGAAATGCTGTGCATAAACGCGTTTCCTTGCTGGTAGTTTTTCTTATTTGACTGAGGTGAAAACGCGCCAATTCAAAAAAAGCTCCATTTTTGTGATGCTCAGTAGCCTCAAATGCCTATCCAACCAAATTGACATGGATCAATGTAAAGCAACCCGGTGCGTCATATTGCATAAGGGAACATTGGTTCCATTCATGGTTAGACAAGGCAGGCATTTCTGACATATAGTAAAATTCTGATGTGTTGATGAAACCGAGAAACCGGAGTGTTGAATGACGATTTTCAAAACCGCCGCCTTTGGCCTTGCAGCTCTTTCCCTGTCCACAATTGCCGCCTTTGCTGAAGGTGACCCGGTTGCCGGTGAGAAGGTCTTCAAGAAATGCGCAGCATGCCATGTGGTGGACAGTGATGCGAAAAAGGTTGGTCCCTCGCTTCAGGGAGTAATCGGTAGCACAGCCGGTACTGTGGAAGGTTTCAAGTATTCGAAAGTGATGGTCGAAGCCGGAGAAGGCGGTCTCATTTGGGACGATGAAACAATTGGAGCTTACCTGGCTGATCCGAAAGGGTATCTGAAGGGCAACAAGATGAGCTTTGCCGGTCTGAAGAAACAACAAGAGATTGACGATGTGATCGCCTATCTCAAGGAGCATTCACCAGCCGAGTGATGGTTGCTGGATCAAGGTGTGAACGCTGTGTCCGGTAAAATCGTCTGGACACGGCGGGATAGTTGAAGAAAAGTCCGGCTAAGCCGGTTTCGTACGGGGATGGGTTCATGAATTTCGATCAGTTTTTTGCAGACAAGCTGCAAGACCTGCAGGCTGATGGCCGCTACAGGGTGTTTGCTGATCTTGAACGCCATGCGGGCCAGTTCCCGCGGGCTACCCGTCATGTGAACGGGCAAACCCAGGAAGTCACCGTGTGGTGCTCCAATGACTATCTGGGCATGGGCCAGAGCCCCGCAGTCATGGACGCCATGAAAACCGCCATCGATGCCCATGGCACGGGAGCGGGCGGCACCCGCAACATATCCGGCACCAATCACACGCATGTATTGCTGGAAAGGGAACTGGCGGACCTGCATGGCAAGGAAGCCGCCCTGCTTTTTACTTCCGGCTACGTCTCGAACTGGGCGACGCTGGGAACCCTTGCGGCGAAGCTGCCCAGTTGCGTCGTGTTTTCCGACGAGAAGAATCACGCTTCCATGATCGAGGGCATTCGCCATTCGCGCGCCGAAAAGCAGATTTTCAAGCATAATGACTGGCGTGACCTGGATGCCAAACTTGCCAGGGTAGAGCCGGGCCGTCCGATCATTGTCGCCTTTGAGTCCGTCTATTCCATGGACGGCGATATTGCCCCGATTGCAGAAATTTGTGCGGTAGCGAAGAAATACGGCGCGCTGACCTATCTTGATGAAGTGCATGCCGTGGGCATGTATGGCCCACGCGGTGGCGGGGTCGCCGAAGAGCGCGGCCTGATGGACCAGCTTGATGTAATTGAGGGCACGCTCGGCAAGGCATTCGGCGTGATGGGTGGTTACATCACCGCTTCAGCAAATCTTTGCGATTTCATCCGCTCATTTGCTTCCGGCTTCATTTTCACCACTGCACTGCCGCCAGCACTGGCAGCCGGGGCACTGGCCTCGATCCGCCATCTCAAGGAGAGTGCCGCTGAACGCAATGCCCAGAAGGCGAATGTCGCCAAGGTTCGTGCCGGTCTTGATCGTATGGGTATTCCCTACAATCCCAATGAGAGCCATATCATCCCCGTCATGGTGGGTGATGCGAAAAAGGCGAAATGGATCAGTGACATCCTGCTGAACACTTACGGTATCTATGTGCAGCCGATCAATTATCCGACAGTTCCGGTCGGTACCGAGCGTCTGCGCATAACGCCGGGGCCTTTGCATACGGATGAAGACATTGCCCATCTGGTGCGCTCGCTGAACAATCTGTGGTCGCAATGCGCCCTTGCACGGCAAGTTGCCTGATCAGAGCCTTCAAACTCCTGACGAAATAAGAAGTGGCGGCTTTCCTGCGAAGACCGCTTTTTTGCGGACCGGGGTTCAGGTCAGGCAGAAATTGTCTTCGGTCGCCATAGGAGGATGAAGAGCACAATCAGCGCCAGCGTATTGGAGGCCGCGATGGCGGCGTATATCCATGCAGGCACGGTGGTCCCATTGAACGACCATGCAAAATCGAAAAGCGTTGCGAAAAGCAATACCGGGAAGACAAGCAAGGCGAGCCAGCGCAAGCGTCTCGACAAGCCGAAAGCCGCCAGGAGATAAACGATGCCAGCCACCAGCAGCAGTGTTGCATCGGTAGTGAGACCGCTGACAAGGGGCGCGACAAGATGAACAATGCCACTGAAACCTGTGAACATGGCGGCAGTTCGGTAGGTGATTATCTGAGCCATCTTTACCTCTATTGCGCGGGACACGGCTGGCCGGCCACGCCCCAGATCAGGATGTCGTCCAGGTGTTGCTGAACCGAATAGGGAGCGGGCTCACGGCCAATGCCCGGTTGCCATCCCCAGTGAACAAGCGCGTCATGCGCGACATGTTCCGCCAGTTTGATAAAGTCGCGATCACCATTTCTCGCAGGGTCCCTTAGCTGTGCGCAAATTTCGGCACTGGTCTTGCCGAACCATTCCATCTCTGCCGGTGGCAAATGCCAGACATGATTGCCTGGTGCGCCATGGGCGACAGGGGTGTTGCTTGCTGTATGGCAAGCAGAACATGGAATGGTCTCGATTCCTATCCTGCTTTCGCCAGCCTTGATGTTCATGCCGTGTGGACGCGTTTCGCCATAGCCAGGGCCTGACCACATCGGTCGTCCCTCTTCGCCAACATGGCAATTGGCACAGCGCGGATGCGAGGTGACCTCGTAGATCCTGTTCCAGGCTTCAAGGCCCTGCTCGGCAGAGACGCTGCCTTCTGCAGGCGGATTGATTTGTGCGTTCTCGCTGGCCTGTGCCGCGGTGGCACAGGCTGCAGCCAGAAGGCCGGCCAGAAGTGTCTTTTTCATGGTCATCTGTCTCACACGAAATCAATATGCTTGTTGAAGGGCATTTCGCGGATGCGCTTGCCGGTGGCGGCGAAGATCGCGTTGGCAAGGGCGGGGGCTGCCGGTGGAACCGGGGGCTCACCGATGCCTCTGACCTTGTCGCCGTTTTCAAGCCCGCGCACCTCGATTGCCGGGCACTGGTAGAGGCGCATGCCTTCAAAAGCGTGGTAGTTGAGCTGTTCGACCATTCCGTCCGAGAAGGTCGTTTCACAGTTCATCGCATGCCCCAGCGCCCATACAACACCGCCCTGAACCTGGTTTTCAAAGTTTACAGGGTCAAGAACCGCGCCAACCTCCGCAGCCACATAGACCTTGTCGATGCGAATGCCGTCAGGCGTGTTGGTGACCTCAATGACTTCTGCGGTGGGTACCCCGAAACTCATGGAAAAGGCGACGCCGCGGCCGCGATTCGATCCGGGATCACTGCCCCAGTTCGACATTTCGCCAACTGCTTCCAGTGTCTTGCGGGAAGGCTCGTGCCACATGAGGCGGATACGCTCCTCCAGCGGGTCAGCGCCCGCAGCAAGTATGATCTCGTCCAGAATGCCCTCGTGGAAAAAGGCATTGGTTGAGGCGCCAACCGAGCGCCAGGAACTCATGGGCGCCAGATCAGGCGCGCGATAAGCGCTCATGCGGTAATGGGCGATGTCATAGGGCTGGTCCCACGCGGCCGCAAAAATGATCGCGTCGGGGCCTGGAATGGAAAGTCCCTGTCTGCCCATCTGGGAAGAAAATACCGAGGGCATTGCAATTGCAAGATCATAGGCTTCCACCTTGCCGTCTTTCACACTGCCCTTGCCCCGCGCCATTGCGATCTGTCGGGGGAAGTCGTGGGCCATGTCCTCCTCACGCGAATAGGTCATCTTGACCGGCGTTCCGCGCATCTGGTTGGCGAGTTCGACCGTGCGCTGGACATAGTCATCTTCCAGTCGATGGCCGAAGCTTCCGCCCATCATCAATACGTGGACATGGACATTTTCCGCATTGTGTCCGGTGATCCTGGCGGCATTGGTCTGGACGAAACGGGGAACTTGTGTGCCCGTCCAGATATCGACCCGCTCATCGGTTACCTTGACGATAGCGCTCACCGGCTCAAGCGGGGCGTGGGAAAGATACGGTGCCCGGTACTCGGCTTCGATCACGCCTGCACCGGCCAGCACACCTGCCACGTCACCCTTGTCGAGATTGCGGCTGTCGAGGCGCTCCTCGATGAAGGAGTTTTCAAGGGTTTTCCAGTGGGCGTCCATTTCAGCGGGATAGGGAGCTTCTCCCCACTCGAACCTTATGGCCCTTGCCGCCTCGAAGGCACGCCAGGTATTGTCAGCAACAACCCCAACGCCACCGGTCACAGGAAGGATTTTCTGCACGCCGCGCATCTTTTCGGCAGCGCTTGCATCATAGGTCAGCATCTCGCCGCCAAAGCGGGGGTTCGTTACAATGGTGGCATGCACCATGCCCTCGACTGCGGCGTCAATGCCGTACGCTTGCGTTCCCGTTGATTTGCCAATTATATCAATGCGTTGCATGTCCTTGCCGAGGTAGCGCCACTCGCTTTCCGGCCGGAGAGAAACACTGGACACAGGATCGGTCCTTGCCGCTTCACCAGCAAGATCAGTATAGGCGATGGTCTGGCCATCGGGCAGTTCGATCTTGCCGTTTGCTGTCTTCATGCGATCGGCCGCAATGCCGGTACGCTCTGAGGCGCATTTCTTCAGCGTCTCGCGGGCAACAGCACCGGCGATGCGCAGCTTCTCGTACTGGTCGGGAACCGTGGTTGAGCCGCCAGTGATCTGCAAGCCGATGAATTTCATCGGCGCATCCATCACGGTGCGGACGGTTTCTGCAACGCCGCTGTGATTGGTGGCCGGGAAGGGGGCTGCCTCGGCCGAGAGCGCGGTATTGTAGTAAACGGCGCTGGGCGGCCCTGGATCGACGCTGATCTGGTCTAGATCGACATCGAGTTCCTCTGCGATCAGTGCTGCCTGGATGTGATAGGCGCCCTGGCCCAGGTCGGCGCGCGGAGTGATGAGCGTAATGCCCTCGGGGGTGATGCGCACATAATTGGTAATTGCAGCCTCGCCCTCGGCGAGTTGCGGCTTGAGCGGGTTCCTGCCGGGCGTGTTGTAGGCATATATGCCGAAAGCAACGCCGCCGGCGATGGCAGTTGTGCCTACCAGAAATGAACGACGGGTTAGGGTTCGCAGCTTTCCCATCATGCGGCTCCCTTCAGGTTCCTGGCAGCGGTTTTCACCGCTTCGCGAATTCGGGGATAGGTGCCGCAACGGCAGAGATTGGAGGACATGGCGCTGTCGATGTCCTCATCGCTTGGTTCGGCGTTGAGGTCCAGAAACGATGCGGCCTGCATGATCTGGCCAGACTGGCAATATCCGCACTGTGCGACCTGGTGCTCGATCCAGGCAGCCTGGACTGCGTGCAGTGCATCGCGATTGCCGATACCTTCAATGGTGGTGATGTCTCCCGCGACGTCTCCGGCTGCCAGTTGGCAGGAGCGAACTGCCATTCCGTCCACATGGACCGTGCAGGCTCCGCATTGTGCGATACCGCATCCATATTTGGTTCCCGTCAGGCCGAGTTCGTCGCGCAACACCCAAAGGAGGGGCATTTCCGGCTCGACATCCACTTCGTATTCCCTGCCATTGACGTTCAACTTCATGGGTGTCCTCATTGTAAACGGGATGACTTTTTGACAATATTAGTAAATACGTCAGATTGTCAACGCTGTTATTTCTGCTAAAACTCCGGTAGTGAAACGACACATAGCGCAGGAACCGACTTTTGGAAATTCAACCGCCGACAACCGAACGCCAGGTCAGCAAGCAGGCCGCCATAATGGAAGCCATGTTCGGCCTCGTCCATCAGTATGGTTATGCGAAAATCACGATGGACGATATCGCTCGTGCAAGCGGATTGTCCCGGCCCGCGCTTTACCAGTTTTTCCGCAACAAACAGGAAATCTACCGGGCCATAGCGTCGGCAATGCTTGAGCAGTGCCTGGGGCAAATGGATGATGTCTTTTCAGAAGTCGGCGCGCCATCAGCGGACAGGATTTTCCGGGCATTGAAGGTCGGTTTGCTCGACCACATGGCGGAAATGGAATCGACCACCCATGGCGCAGAACTGATTGACATGAAGAACGAGCTTTCTGCCGACATCATCGCCGAGTTTGGCGAAGGGTTGACTGAGCGGTTGCGGGAGGAATTCGCAAGGTTTGGAGATCTTTTGCCCCTGATGCCGGAGCAGATGGCGCTCAATCTGCATTTCTGGCTGGAAGGGATGAAGTCGCAAGTCAAGGATCCCGCAGAGCGTGAAACCCTGCTGCGCAGCTTTCTCGCCATGCAATTTGCGGGAATTGACAAGGCATAATCTCTAACGTGCCATGGAGTGATATTCCTCATTGGGCTGTTTGTCGGTTGCCGCACTGATGCGGTTCGACATGTTGAAGAAAGCGGCCACAGCCGCGATGTCCCAGATTTCCCTGTCCTTCCAACCTGCCTTGCGCAGGGCCGCACGATGCTCTTCGTCGATCCCTTCAGGCTGTCTGGTAAGGGTCCAGGCGAAGTCCAGCATGGCGCGTTGTTTTTTCGTAACGTCAGCGGACCGGTAATTCATCACCAGCTGTTCGCCCAGTTCAGGCTGGCCCGACAGTTGGCGCACCGCAGCGCCATGAGCAGTAAGGCAATAATAGCAGTGGTTGGCGGAAGAAACGACCACAGCGATCATTTCGCGTTCCAGTTTTGAAAGGCCCGAGTCGCCGAGCATCAGGTCATTGTACATCTCGCTGAATGCGGCAAACTTTGTGGAATGCCAGGCATAGGCCTGCAGCACGTTGGGCACAAAGCCGAGCTTTTCCTTTGCCACATCGAGATATTTCTGCTGCCTTTCGGTGAGCGGGACCTCCGATTTCGGCATTTTCAGCGCCACTATCGGCTTCTTCTTCTTTCCTGCCATCACTGTCTCCATTTGCTTGTGCGGATTGCGGTCAGATTAGCCCAGATTATCGATGTGGTGCCACATGGGAACATTGAATTTTGTGCAATAGTACTGTCAAAGTCCGCTCAGCCATTCATGGAACGAGAACAGCATGATAAAGACGCACGCGCCCAGAAAGCTTTCCGGCAAGATCACCGAGGTGCTGCAGGCGGGCGGCAAGGATTTCGTTTCCAGCCCCGTCGACATGCTGGCGCTCTCCTATGAAGGGATCAGCGGTGACATACATGCCGGACTGACACGCCCATCGGGTTCGCGTGAGCCCTGGTACAAGCGCGGAACCGAGATGCGCAATGAGCGTCAGCTTTCCATCCTGTCGATCGAAGAGATCGAGGAAATCCGGGTTGGCATGGGAATTGAGAAGTTTGAGGCCGGATGGATCGGTGCCAATCTTGTGCTGGAAGGCATTCCTGCCATGAGCTACCTCCCGCCGCGCACGCTGCTCTTCTTTGAGGGCGGCGTGACCTTGCGGGTGGACGGATACAATGCACCCTGCCGGTTGGCGGGTGGATCAATCGCAAAATCGGTGGGTGCTCCGGCAGGGCCTGATGGCGATTACATGTCCTCCGACATGGCGCTCGCATTCAAGGATGCAGCCCACATGAAGCGTGGCCTCGTTGCCTGGGTGGAGCGCGAGGGCAAGATCCGGCCGGGCGAGACAGTAACAGCCCGCCTTTGGGAGCAGTGGATTTATCCTGGCTGAGCAGACTGGCGAAACCGCCAGTCCTGTTGTTTGCGAAAGTCTGGCGCCTGATCAGTCCTGGGCAGGAATGTTCACCGCCTTTTCGCTGGCAGGGCGGGCAAAGCAGCGCTCCACCCAGCTTTTGACGTTCGCAACATCATCAATGCCGATGATCTCTCCGGCCTCGTAAAATCCCGTCATGGTGCGAACCCAGGGCCAGATCGAAAGATCAGCGATGGAATAATCATTGCCGACCAGATATTCCCTGCCTTTGAGCTGGCCATCGAGAACCTTCAACAGGCGGATGGATTCATCGCGATAACGGTTGAAAGCGGTCTTGTCCTCTATCTCCTTGCCGGCAAACTTGTGGAAGAAGCCGAACTGGCCAAACATCGGGCCGACGCCTCCCATCTGGAACATCAGCCATTGTAGCGTGTGCAGCCGTTCCACCGGATCAGTGGAAAGCAGCCTGCCACTCTTTTCGGCGAGATAGACCAGGATGGCACCTGATTCCCATAGTCCAACCGGCTCGCCGGAAGGACCGTTCGGATCGATGATTGCCGGGATCTTGTTGTTGGGGTTGAGCGACATGAACTCGGGCGTTGTCTGGTCATTCGATCCGAAATTGACCAGATGCGGCTCATAGGCGAGGCCGCTTTCCTCCAGCATGGCCGAAGCCTTGATGCCGTTGGGCGTTGGCAGCGAATAAAGCTGAATGATATCGGGATTTCTGGCAGGCCATTTCTTCGTGATGGGGAAAGCATCCAGTCGTGACATGAAAAGTCCTTATGCAGTTTGGGAGCCTGTCTGGCCGCCGTTCGGGAAATGGAACATAGGCGTGCCCATGTTTGTTACAATGCGCAGAGCATTGAACAGTGCGTCAAGAAGGGGCTTCAGTAACAGGTTTTCAGGAGCCGTCCATCTGTTCATCTTCGACAACCCGGCGCAGGCTGCCCCATTTTTTCAGCACTTCATTCATTTCATCGAGCACGAAATGACGTGCCGATTCGCGGTCATAACCCTCGGCCAGCAATGCATCATATTGTGTGTGGTTATGCCGGATATGCGTCGTGACGGCCTGCCAGGCGATGATTGTCGGTGGCAGATGGCGCAAATGGCCGCTGGTGGCAATCTCCTCGATGGCCTGGAAATCGGCCATGGAAGTGCGGGGAACCAGCGCGCGAAGCGCCTTTTTCAAGCCTGAACTGTCCTGGTTGTTTCTGCGTCCTAATCGCATGACGTATCCAGTTGTCGGAAATCTGCAAAAATTTGTCGCAAGCGCTTGTCAGCCGCTCAGATATGATATAAAGATATGTTTATATCGTTTTCAAAACGACAGTTTAAGGTTAATGCCAATGCTGCGCAAGACGCAACTCCCGCTGGATATGACCGTCAACCTGCTCAAGACCGCGGGTGAGCACACCAGACTGCGTTTGCTAGCGCTCCTCTCGCGCAATGACCTTACAGTTTCCGACCTTATCGAGATACTTGGCCAGTCCCAGCCACGCATTTCCCGTCACCTGAAATTGCTGGCCGAAGCTGGTTTGCTGGAGCGCTACCAGGAAGGGGCATGGGCCTATTTCCGCTCCACGGAGGAAGGTGCGCCAGCTGAATTCGTTGCCTCGCTGCTTTCCCATATGAGCCAGAACGATCCCCAGCTTGCGCGGGACCTCCAGCGTCTTGAGACAGTCCGCGCGCGCCGCGCTGCCACTGCGGCGCATTACTTCTCCGCCAATGCCGAAGAATGGAATGCGATCCGTTCACTGCATGTGGATGATGAAAAGGTTGAAGCAGCCATGCTCGATCTGATCGGACCCAAGAAATTCCAGGCCCATCTTGATCTTGGAACCGGAACCGGCCGCCTCCTCGAACTGTTCAGCGACCTTGCCGTCAAGGCGGTCGGGATTGATGCCAGCAGGGACATGCTGGCCGTTGCCCGTGCCAATCTTGAAAAGGCGGGTCTTGGCCGTGTTCAGGTGCGTCAGGGCGACATTCTCAACCTTCCCACGCCTGAAGGGCAGTATGACCTCGTTACCATTCACCAGGTGCTCCATTATCTTGATGATCCCCAGCAGGCCGTGCGCGAAGCAGCCAAGGCGCTGCGTCCGGGCGGTCGGCTGCTGATAGTCGATTTTGCGCCGCATAGCATGGAGTTCCTTCGTGAACAGCATGCGCATCTGCGCCTCGGCTTTCCTGCAGAACTGGTGTCAGGCTGGCTGGAAGCAGCAGGCCTTGATGTTCTCGACTGCAAGAAACTGTCAGCCAGCAGCGGCAAGTCCGACAAATCGCTGACCGTGACGCTCTGGCTTGCCAGGCATCCCGACATGCTTTTCGCCAATACCCAATCCACGACGTGATCGTACACTACAGGGAACAGACCGATGAATATTGCCAGCCTTTCACGACTGCCAGAACGCGATATCAATGTCTCCTTCGAGCTGTTTCCGCCAAAGGATGATCAGGCTGGATCCATGCTGTTTGAAACCGTCCGCCGGCTGGAAAAGCTATCACCTGTCTTTGTATCGGTTACCTATGGCGCAGATGGTTCCACCCGCGAGCGGACCATCCGCACCGTCAAGAAGATCATCGCCGAAACCGAACTCGATGTTGCCGCACATCTGACCTGTGTGGATGCCAGCAAGAACGAGGTCGATGGTGTTGTTCGCGAGTTGTGGCAGGCAGGAGTAAGGCGTTTCGTTGCCCTTCGCGGTGACCCGACCAGCGGCGTGGGCGGCAAATATGTGCCGCAGGCAGATGGCTATGCCAATGGCTCGGAGCTGGTTGCAGGCCTCAAGGCCTTCGCCGATTTCGACATCACGGTTGCGGCTTATCCGGAAAAACATCCTGAGAGCTTCGATTTCCAGACCGATCTCGACATGCTCAAGCGCAAGGTCGACAATGGCGCCACACGGGCAATCACCCAGTTCTGTTTCGATAATGACAAGTTCGAGGCGTATCTCGAAAAGGTTCGCCGCGCCGGGATTTACATCCCCATCGTGCCGGGCATTCTGCCTATTCATCACTTTGGAAAAGTCGCGGGATTCTCCGCCAAATGCGGCGCGTCCATACCGCAATGGCTGGTTGACCGTTTCAGCGGCCTTGATGCGGATCCGCAAACCCGGTCACTGGTTGCAGCAGCTGTTGCTGCAGAGCAGGTTGCTGATCTTGCCGGCCGCGGTGTATCAGACTTCCACTTCTACACGATGAACCGTGCGGAACTGCCGGTCGCCATTTGTCGGCTGTTGGGCATTCATGAAAAGAATCCCCAAGGCGCGTTAGCTGCCTGAAATCACAGGTGATTTTGCAATTCGTAAAAGCCGCCCATCCAGAATGACAAGACCGGTGGCAATGAGTGCCATGCCGCCCGTGTGCCAATAGGTCAGGCTTTCATCGAGGAAGACAATCCCTAGCATGACCGCGCTGACTGGCACCAGGAAGGTGACTAGTGAAACATTGGTTGCGCCTGCATGCGAGAGTATGTGGAAGAACAGCACATAGGCGATCGCCGTGCAGGGTATTGCCAGGCCTATCACTGCCCAGATCGCCTTGGTCGACGGCATGGCAAGCCCCGCCGCATCGCCAGTTACGAGAACAATAACGCACATGATCAGCGTCGAGGCCGTCAACTGGCCCGCAGCAACAATCATCGGATCGATACCCTTCAGGCGCTTGCCGAAGACGCCGGAAAATCCGTAGCTGATTGTTGCTGCCAGCACGCAAGCCTGGGCGAGGGCGGAGGCGCCAAGACCGTTCAACGCATCGCCGCCCATCAGGACAGCGACTCCGAAAAACCCGGCAAGGACGCCCGAGATCTTGCGCGACGTGAACCGTTCATCGCTGGTCAGGAAGTTGGCTATAATCACGGTCCAGATCGGCGTCATGGCATTGACGATCGAGGCAAGGCCCGAACCGATTTCCTTTTGCCCGTAGAGAATGAAGGAAAACGGGATGACGTTGTTGAGGACGGACATGATGATGATGTTTACCGCAAAACGTTTCGTCAGGTTCACCTTGCGCCGCATTGCGGCCACGAAAAGCCATATCGTTGCAGCGGCAATGGCCACCCGCAGGAATACGAGGGTCAGTGGCGGGATCTCCTGAACAGCGATCCGGCCAAACAGAAATGACCCGCCCCAGATCAGTGCAAGCAGGATCAGGATTCCCCATAGCGCGGGCGTCATGGAATTTTGGGCGACGGAACCAG
>CAZIPH010000012.1:0-72853 GCA_964541115.1 uncultured Salaquimonas sp. | reverse complement strand
GGAAACTTGTTTTCGTCTGTCATTCAAATCTTCCTCTCCGTAGTCATCCTCGGGCTTGTCCCGAGGACCCAGTTGCGGCTCCTGCTATCGCTAGCCTTTGTCGCCAATCGTCAACACCACTTTCTGAAACGGCTTAGGAAAGTCGAAAAACTGATTCGCTGCAGCAAGGAACAGTAGGGTCAAATCACCATACACCGCTAACCTATGTATCGGCGGCAAGTCTGCGATAGGGATACTACTTGCATTTTCTGGGCCTCGGACATTTACCACCGGAGTATCCTGAAAATTCGGAAGTGGTTGATCAAAAATACTACTCAGGATTTCCTTGTGATTATTCAACGAGGCATCCTTCTTGTGTGCAAATTTGTTCCTCAGCCTTCGGAAGCCATCGACAATCTCAAAAACTCCATTGTCAAATCTTAATGCTTCCAGCTTTAAGCAACCTGCGCCGAAATCCCTTGGTGCTGACAGTCCTGTAGCTTCCAAGAAATCATTCAATTGAAGTTCAATTTCCATAGCATAGAACAATACTACCTTAAGTTCATCATTCGAGCTTAGTGCATCGTTTAGAATTCTCTGATCAATAGTCCGATCCATAGTAACTCGGATTTCACGCGCCCCTCCATTCAACCCTTCACCAGCGCCTACAGTTTTAAAGCCTCTCAATCCGAGTCTTTCTTTCAGCTCATTCAAAAACTGGTCAACCTCGTCAGACATCCCCACCCCCTCACAACGGCCCTAAAGCGGAATGTTGTCGTGTTTCTTCCACGGGTTTTGCAAATCCTTGTTCCGCAAGCTTGCAAAGGCGCGTGAGAGCCGCTTACGGGTTTTCGATGGTTTGATCACATCATCGATGAACCCCTTTTCCGCCGCAACGAACGGATTGGCGAAACGGTCCTCATAATCCTTCGTGCGCCGGGCGATCTTCTCCTTGTCGCCAAGCTCCGAGCGATAGAGAATCTCCACCGCACCCTTCGCACCCATCACGGCGATTTCCGCCGTCGGCCAGGCATAATTGACATCACCGCGCAGATGTTTTGACGCCATCACATCGTAAGCGCCACCATAGGCCTTGCGGGTGATCAGCGTCACTTTCGGCACGGTCGCCTCGCCATAGGCAAACAGCAGCTTCGCGCCATGCTTGATGACCCCGCCAAATTCCTGGGAAGTTCCCGGCAGGAAACCCGGAACATCCACCAGGGTAAGGATCGGAATGTTGAAACAGTCGCAGAAGCGCACAAAGCGCGCCGCCTTGCGCGATGAGTTGATGTCCAGCACTCCGGCCAGCACCATGGGCTGGTTGGCAACAACGCCCACGGTCGAGCCTTCAAGGCGGATAAAGCCCGTCACGATGTTCCTGGCATAATCTTCCTGGATCTCGAAGAAGTCGCCCTCATCGGCGATCTTCACGATGAGTTCCTTGATGTCATAGGGCTTGTTCGGATTGTCCGGGATCAGCGTGTCCAGGCTCTTGTCGTCGCGCTCGACGCTGTCGAAGAACGGCCGGATCGGCGGCTTCTCCCTGTTGTTGAGCGGCAGGAAATCGAAGAAACGGCGCAACGCCATCAGCGCCTCGACGTCGTTTTCGAACGCACCATCTGCAACGGAGGACTTGGACGTATGTGTCTTGGCTCCGCCAAGTTCCTCGGCTGTGACAATCTCGTTGGTGACGGTCTTCACAACGTCCGGCCCGGTGACGAACATGTAGGACGTGTCCTTCACCATGAAGATGAAATCGGTCATGGCCGGCGAATAGACGGCACCGCCCGCGCATGGTCCCATGATCATGGAAATCTGCGGCACAACGCCCGAAGCCAGCGTGTTCATCTGAAAGACATCGGCATAGCCGCCCAGCGAGGCAACCCCCTCCTGAATGCGCGCCCCGCCACTGTCATTGATCCCGATGACCGGCGCGCCATTCTTCATCGCCATGTCCATGATCTTGCAGATCTTCTGTGCATGGGTTTCAGAAAGCGATCCGCCGAACACCGTGAAGTCCTGGGAGAAGACATAGGTCATGCGGCCATTGATCGTGCCCCATCCGGTCACGACACCATCACCGGCATATTTCGTATCGCCCATGCCGAAATCGGTGCAGCGATGGGTAACGAACATGTCGTACTCTTCGAAACTGCCCTCATCGAGCAGCAGTTCGATCCGCTCGCGCGCGGTCAGTTTGCCCTTGGCGTGCTGGGCCTCGATGCGCTTGGCACCACCGCCCATGCGGGCCTCCTCGCGGCGCCGTTCAAGTTCGGCCAGAATTTCCTGCATGCATGCCCTCCCAGTCCATATTGCAGTCCGCTGTTGCGTGCGGACATATCAGCCCAATTTTTCCGGCTTTGCCAGACCCCAATACAGAAAGCCGAAAAGGGGCCTGTGAACGATCCGTCGCGACATTAGTGCGAATGGGCGTTGTGCAGCCATACAACAAAGGTAGGCCACAATCTCCAACCAGTTGTGCATTCCTGCACAACTGTCAATCCTGCTCCAGTCGCCTATTCAACGCGCTCGATCGCCAGTGCCGTTCCCTCGCCGCCGCCAATGCAGATACCGCTCATGCCGCGCTTCAAGCCGTGGCTTTCAAGTGCGTTGAGCAGGGTGACGATGATCCGCGCACCGGAAGCTCCGATCGGGTGGCCCAGTGCGCAGGCGCCGCCATGAATGTTGAGCTTCTCGCGGGCAATCCCCATTTCGCGCTCGGCTGCCATCGGCACAACGGCAAACGCCTCATTGATCTCCCAAAGATCAACATCATCCATCTGCCAGCCAATGCGTTCCATCAGTCTGCGCATGGCAGGGATGGGCGCCGTCGAGAACCAGGCCGGTTCCTGGGCATGCGAGGCATGGCCAAGGATGCGGGCCCGGATCGCAAGGCCGCGCCTTTCAGCCTCCGACTGGCGCATCAGTACCAGCGCCGCCGCACCATCTGAGATTGAGGAGGAGTTCGCCGCCGTTACCGTGCCATCCTTGCGGAAGGCGGGCTTGAGGTGCGGGATCTTTTCTGGGCTGGCCTTGCGCGGCTGCTCGTCCGAGGCAATCAGGGTTTCGCCCTTGCGCGAGGAAACCGACACCGGTGTGATTTCCCGGGAAAAATGCCCTGCCTTTTCCGCCGCCAATGCGTTTTCGAGCGATCGGACCGCATAGGCGTCCTGCTCATCGCGGGTGAACTGGTATTTCTCGGCGCAGTCCTCGGCAAAAGTGCCCATCAGGCGTCCCGGCTCATAGGCATCTTCAAGCCCGTCAAGGAACATGTGGTCCTTTACTTCGCCATGGCCGAGGCGTGCACCGCCGCGCATTTTCGGCAGCAGGTAAGGCGCATTGGTCATGGACTCCATGCCGCCGGCAATCACTACATTGCCATTGCCCGCGAGCAACTGGTCAACGGCGATCATGATGGTCTTCATGCCGGAGCCACACATCTTGTTCAGCGTCGAGGCGGGAACCTCCTTGGGAAGGCCTGCCGCAAAGGCCGCCTGGCGCGCCGGGGCCTGGCCCTGCCCTGCCGGCAGGACATTTCCCATGATGATCTCGTCCACCTCATCGGCTTTGAGGCCTGAACCTTCAAGCGCAGCCTTGATGGCCGCGCCACCAAGCTGCGATGCGCTAAGCGAACTGAATTCACCCTGGAACCCGCCCATCGGCGTGCGGGAGGCTCCAACGATAACTATCGGGTCGACTTGCGCCATGATGTGTTCCTATTTGTTGGTGAATTTCGCCGGACGTTTTTCCGCAAAGGCGGCCATGCCCTCTTTCTGGTCCTGCGTTGCAAACAGCGAATAGAAGGTGCGCCGCTCAAAACGCAGTCCCTCTTCCAGCGTCGTCTCGAAGGCGCGGTTGACCTGCTCCTTGGCAATCAGCACCGAGGGCCTGCCCATGCCGGCAATCGTTTTCGCCGTATCCATGGCGATTTGCATCAGCTCGTCATGGGGAACCACGCGCGCGACGAGGCCGCAGCGCTCGGCTTCCCCGGCATCCATCATCCGTCCGGTAAGGATAAGGTCCATCGCCTTGGCCTTGCCAACAGCCCTGGTGAGGCGCTGCGACCCGCCCCAACCAGGCGTCACGCCAAGCTTGATTTCAGGTTGGCCGAATTTCGCCTTCTCGGAGGCGATGATGATGTCGCACATCATGGCGATCTCGCATCCCCCGCCAAGGGCAAAACCGTTGACCACCGCAATCATCGGCGTGCGTGTGGCGGCAAAGCCTTCCCATTGCGACTGCCGGTCGGCAAGGAACATGTCCATATAGGATTTTTCCTGCATTTCCTTGATGTCCGCCCCGGCAACAAAGGCCTTGCCCTCGCCGGTGATGAGAATGCAGCCAACGGCCTCATCCCTGTCGAATTCTGCTGCCGCCGATATCAACCCGTCCATCACCTCGGCATTGACTGCGTTCAGCGCATCGGGCCGGTTGATCGTGATGATGCCGACGCCATCCTCGGTTCTTGTTTCAACCAGTGCCATCAGCCGTTCCCCCGTTCTGCGGTCTTGAGATATTCGATAATGCCGGAAAAGTCCTTGCCCCTGCCGCCATGCGCCAGGAAGTGCTGGTAGAGCATGGTGGCATACTGGCCCATTGGGGTTGCCTGGCCAACCTCGCCGGCTGCTTGTTGGGCGAGCGAGGAATCCTTGAACATGAGTTCGGCGGCAAAGCCCGGTTTGTAGTCATTGTCGGCAGGTGATTTAGGCCCAACGCCCGGTACAGGGCAATAGGTGTTAACCGACCAGCAGGAACCGGACGAAGTCGACATCACCTCGAAAGCGGCTTCCTGCGACAGGCCTAGTTTTTCGGCCAGTGCGAATGCCTCGCAGGTCCCGATCATCGAAATGGCAAGCAACATGTTGTTGCAGATTTTCGCTGCCTGTCCCGATCCGCCATCCCCGCAATGGACGATCTTGCCACCCATGATGTCGAGATAGGGCTTTGCCGTTTCAAAGGCTTCTTTGCTGCCGCCGCACATGAAGGTCAGCGTTCCGGCTGCAGCCCCGCCAATACCGCCTGAAACCGGCGCATCGACCGACAGCAGCCTCGCATTGGCCGCGCGTGAATGGGCAGTGCGCGCGCTGGTAACATCGATCGTTGAACTGTCGATCAATACGGCGCCCGTCTTTGCCGCGGGGATGATCTGCTCATAAACGGCCGAGACGATTTCCCCGTTTGGCAACATGGTGATAACCACATCGGCGCCCGCAGCTGCCGCAGCTGCCGAAGTGCATACTTCCATGCCTTCAGCCTTTGCCTTTTCCTGCGCTTGCGGCACGGTGTCGAATGCCTGTATGGCATGGCCTGCCTTCTTCAGGTTGACGGCCATGGGCAGGCCCATATTGCCAAGGCCGATAAAGCCGATAATGCTCATTTTTCCTCCTGCGAGTGTTCTTGCCTTCAGCCTGTCTGTCCTACTTCAGATTCAGTTCCTTTACGCCAAGCGGCGCCAGCATTTGCGAAATCTGTTCTTCGCTCACATCCTCGAGCCGCGCGGTCTGCCAGTTCGGCTTGCGGTCCTTGTCGATGATCTGCGCCCGTACGCCTTCGACAAATTCACCATCGGACATCGACCGCGAGGTGAAGCGGTATTCAAGCGCCAGCACTTCCTCGATCGTATCGAGCATACGTGCCTGGCGGATGATTTCAAAGGCGCAGGCGACAGACAGCGGGCAGGAGCGGCGCACGAGCCCGGCCGCTTCCTGCGCCCATTCATCGCCATCTGCCTGCCCGGCTGCTTCAAGTGACTGGACGCAGGCAAGCGCGTTGTCATGTGAAAAATGCCGATCAATTGCTTCGAGATGGTCTATCAGCGTGGGTGTGTCGGCAGGCCCTGCAAATTCCGCGAGTACCGACAGATCGCCCGTTTCCTCGATCCGTACGGTAAGCTCGGCGATATTGTCGCTTGGCACCTGCACATCACCAAATCCGGCCAGTACCGCATCGCCCGGGCCCATCCGGTAACCGGTCATTGCGAGGAATTCTCCAAGATGGCCAGGTGCCCGCGACAGGGTCCACGATCCACCCACATCGGGCACGAGGCCAATGCCACATTCGGGCATGGCAATCATCGAGCGTTCGGTGACAATCCGGTCAGAGCCGTGCACCGATATTCCGACACCGCCGCCCATGGTGATGCCGTCCATGATGGCCACATAGGGAATGGGGCAATTGGCGATCTTCGCATTGAGCCGGTATTCATCTGCCCAGAACTTGCGGCCAAACGCGTAGTCACCCGCCTTGCCCGAGGCATACAGATCGGCAATGTCACCGCCTGCGCAAAAGGCCCGGTCGCCTTCCGCATCGATCAGGATCATTTCGACTGCGTCGCCTGCCAGCCACTCATCAAGTGCCGATTCAATGGCAGTGCACATTTCATAGGTCAGCGCATTGAGCGCCTTGGGCCGGTTCAGAGTGATCCGACCAATCTTTCCGACAATACGGATATGGATGTCCTCGCCAGAACTCATCCTCACCCTGCCATCATGTGACGGGCAATGATCACCCGCATGATCTCATTGGTGCCTTCAAGAATCTGGTGGACCCTGAGATCCCGCACGATCTTTTCCATGCCATAATCGGCCAGATAGCCGTAGCCGCCATGAATCTGCAGCGCCTCATTGGCAACGCGCGAAGCCGTATCGGTGACGAAGCGTTTTGCCATGGCGCAATGCTTGGAGGCATCTGCGGCCTTGTTGTCGAGTTTCCATGCTGCCTGGTAGAGCAGCGCGCGCGAAGCCTGCAATTCGGTTTCCATGTCCGCCAATTTGAACTGCAAAGCCTGGAATTCACCTATCGGTTTTCCAAATGCCTTGCGGTCCTTGACATAAAGCAGCGATGTATCGAGCGCGAACTGGGCAGCTCCCAGCGCGGATGCCGCAATATTCAGCCTGCCGCCGTCGAGCCCGGCCATTGCATATTTGAAGCCCTTGCCCTCTTCACCCAAAAGGTGATCGGCAGGCACCTTGCAGTCATCGAACTGGACCTGGGCAGTAGGCTGGGCGCGCCAGCCCATCTTGCGCTCATTGGCGCCGAAGGACAGGCCTTCGGTTCCATTCTCGATCAGCATGGCGGAAATGCCGCGCGGAGAATCATCCCCCGTGCGCACCATGGCAACGTAAAGGTCGGAATGGCCAGCACCTGAAATAAACGCCTTGGTTCCGTTCAATTTCCACTGGTTGCCATCCCTGACAGCCCTGGTTCGCAGCGCCGCCGCGTCGGAGCCGGAGCCTGGCTCGGTCAGGCAGTAGCTTGCCATTATTTCCATGGAGCAGAGTTTCGGCAGCCATTTCTGGCGCTGCTCCTCGCTGCCATAGTTGTCGATCATGCCGCCAACCATGTTGTGGATAGAAAGGAATGCCCCGATTGACGGGCAGCCATGCGCCAGCGCCTCGAAAACCAGAACGGCATCCAGTCGGCCCAGACCCGAACCACCAACGTCTTCGCGCACATAAATGCCCGCAAGGCCGAGTTCGGCAGACGAGCGAACAACATCTTCAGGAAAATGCCCGGTCTCGTCCCACTCTATTGCCCTGGGAGCAAGGTTTGCGGCAGCAAAGCTGCGCGCCATGGCGAAGATGGCCTGTTGTTCCTCACTCAGTGAAAAGTCCATGGTTTCCTCCCGAAACCTTCCTCAGTGGCGATTGGGGCTGTCCGGTATCCACCCGGCAATGCCGGGCCGGCACTACTGCTCTAGTCCATTGCCCTGAAGTTGAACTCGCCACCTTCCTTGATACCGGAAGGCCAGCGCGCGGTGATCGTTTTGGTCCTTGTGTAGAACCTGAACGCATCCGTGCCATGCTGGTTGAGATCGCCAAAGCCCGAGCGCTTCCAGCCGCCAAAGGTGTGATAGGCCAGTGGCACGGGTATCGGCACGTTGATGCCGACCATGCCGATATTGATGCGGTTGGCAAAATCACGGGCCGTATCACCGTCGCGGGTGAAGATTGCAGTACCATTGCCATATTCATGGTCCATGGCATAGCCGATTGCCTCTTCATAGGTCTGGGCACGGACCGTCGAAAGCACGGGGCCGAAGATCTCCTGCTTGTAGATATCCATGTCAGTGGTCACCCGGTCAAACAGGTGCGGGCCAACGAAGAAGCCGTCTTCATATCCCTGCAGGGAGAAATTGCGGCCATCAACGACCAGTTTGGCCCCCTGTTTCACACCGGACTCGACAAGGCCGAGCACGCGCTGCTTGGCTTCTTTCGTCACCAGAGGGCCGTAATCGATATCATCGCCTGCCGTGTAGGGGCCAACCTTCAGTTTCTCGACGCGCGGCACGAGTTTTTCTATCAGCGCATCAGCAGTTTTCTCGCCAACCGGCACGGCAACGGAAATCGCCATGCAACGCTCGCCGGCTGCGCCATAGCCTGCGCCCACCAGCGCGTCGGCAGCCTGATCAAGATCTGCATCGGGCATGATGATCATGTGATTCTTCGCGCCGCCAAAACACTGGACGCGTTTGCCGTTCGAACAGCCACGGCCATAAATGTACTGGGCAATCGGCGTGGAGCCGACAAAGCCGATCGCCTGGATGACCGGGTCATCAATGATGGCATCCACCGCTTCCTTGTCGCCGTTCACCACCTGATAGATACCGTCTGGAAGGCCCGCTTCCTTGAGCAGTTCACCCAGCATCATCGGCACGGAAGGGTCACGTTCGGACGGCTTGAGAATGAACGCATTGCCGGCCGAAATTGCCGGTCCCAGTTTCCACATCGGAATCATCGCCGGAAAGTTGAATGGCGTGATGCCCGCAACGACACCCAGCGGCTGGCGCATGGAGTACATGTCGATACCCGGTCCTGCACTGTCAGTGAATTCCCCCTTCATGAGGTGCGGCGCGCCGATGCAGAACTCGATCACTTCGAGGCCGCGCTGCACATCGCCCTTGGCATCGGGAACCGTCTTGCCGTGCTCGGAGGAAAGCGCCTCGGCAAGCTTCTGCATGTCACGGTTGAGCAGACGGACGAACTCCATCATCACCCGTGCACGGCGCTGCGGATTGGTCGCGCCCCAAGCCACCTGCGCCTCAGCCGCAATGGCAACCGCCTCATCCATCTCGGCCTTGCTGGCCAGCGCCACTCTTGCCTGCACCTCGCCTGTGGCGGGGTTGTACACATCAGCCTCGCGGCCGCTTTTTCCCTCGACGTGTCTGCCGTTGATGAAATGACCTATCTTCTTCATGGAACTTCTCCTCCTGAATTCCGGGACTTGACCGCGAATTCACACTGAATTTTTCTGGTGTAATTTTAATGCTTCAAAAATAGCGATACAACAGTTTAAAATTCCTGGTCATTGTGCATTGATGCACACCCGGGCTAACCAGCCATGCCGGCCCTTGCCTCAGGTTTCTATCATTTGGCGGAAAAGACAAGCAATGAATTGGGACGATTACCGATACTTCCTTTCTGTCGCCAGAACCGGGCGCCTCTCGCGTGCAGGCCAGCAACTTGGCGTCGATCATGCCACGGTCGGCCGCCGCATAAAGGCTCTGGAGAACTCGTTGAAGATCAATCTGTTCGACCGCTCGCCACAGGGCTATCGCCTTACCGATGCAGGTCAGCGTCTGGTGGATATTGCCGAGGCGATGGAAACCAGTGCCATCCATGCACAGGCCGAGATCGGCGGGCAGGACCAGATCATTTCAGGCATTGTCCGTGTCGGCGCTCCCGAGGGCGTCGCCTCCTATGTCCTGACCGATATCGCAATCGAATTGTGCAAGCAGCATCCCAAACTGGAACTGCAGATCGTTGCCCTGCCCCGCACCTTCTCGCTGTCAAAGCGCGAGGCCGACATAGCCATAGCGGTTTCGGCGCCAACTTCCGGGCGGCTCAAATACCGCAAGATCGCCGACTACACGCTGCATCTTTATGGAACCGAAGCCTATCTCGACAGCCACCCGCCTGTCGAAAAGGTCGAGGATCTCAAGAAGCTGCGCGGTATCGCCTATGTGCCTGACCTGATCTATGACAAGGAACTGGATTATATCCCGCTTGTCGGGCCGGATATCCGCCCGCACCTGACCTCGACCAGCGTCAACGTCCAGCTCGAGGCTACCTTGCGCGATGGCGGGGTCTGCATCCTGCATGACTTCATGGCGATGCAATATCCGCAACTGACGAAGGTTTTGCCCGAAAAGATCAACTTCACGCGGTCATTCTACTTCATCGTACATGAGGACTATGCCCGCCTTGAACGAATCCGGATCGTTTCGGATGCGATCGTCGAGGAAATGCGACGCAAGCTGGCGACCTGGAGCAGTTGAGCCGGCGCACGGACATCAAGACCGGTCACTTTGCCCCTGATCGGATCAATTCGGCAATCTCCGTAAAGCCGCGCGCCTCTGCATGTTGCAGGGGCGTCACCCCGTCCCTGTCACCAATGCTCCTGTCCGCGCCCGCCTCGACCAGCCGCTTTACGGTGGCGACATGGTCCGGACCACCATCACCAAGGATGACAGCCTCTATCAGCGCGGTCCATCCAAGGTTGTTCACATGATCAAGCGGCGCCCCGCCCTCGATGAGCTTGCCCACCACTTCGTGATGCCCAAGATGGGCGGCTGCGATGAGCGCCGTCCCGTCATAAATACTGGTGACGAGGTCAGCCCGGTTACCAAGGCTGATTGCCAATTCCACCAGCTGCGGATCGTCGGCAACTGCAGCAATCGTCACGGCATCATAAATCTGGTTGTCGAGCGCGTTCATGTCTGCACCGGCTTCGGCAAGCGCCCGCAATGCATCATCATTGGAGGCAAAGGCTGCCACGTGAACCGGAGTGCGGCCATTTCCGTCACGCGCTTCAAGATCGGCACCCTCCGCCACAAGCCGCTTGATGGCGCCAACATCGCCTTCATGGCCGACCCGGTGAAGACCGGTATAGTTTTCGATTTCAGATTGTGAGGGCGGGACCTGGGCATTGGCCGCCACTGGAAACATCAGGGGCAGAAACAGCAATGTGATAACAGGAAGGATTCTCATTATTCAACTCCCAAAAGTGGCTGCCCGCCATCTGCGCTTGCCATCTTGTTCACAATACGGCTCACTTCCCCCGTTCAACGATATAGTGCGCGCATTCTCTCAGCGTGGCTGCCTTCTCGCCGAACGGCGAGAGCAATGTCTCGGCTTCAATAACCAGTTCCGCAGCCATCTTCCTTGCCCGCTCCACACCGTGGAGTGACACCAATGTACCCTTGCCTGCATTCGCGTCCTTGGCAACCTTCTTCCCCATTTGCTCTGCGCTGGCCGTCACATCGAGAATATCGTCAGCGAGCTGGAACGCCGCCCCGATCCTCTCACCAAAAAGACGCAGCCTCGCCTGCTCATCATCGCTGGCACCACCCAGGATCGCACCTGCTTCGCAGGCATACCGGATCAGCGCGCCGGTCTTCATGGATTGCAGCAGTCGAATACCCGCTTCATCGGTAGGGGTTTTTTCTGCCTGCAAATCAAGCATCTGGCCGCCTGCCATGCCACCGGCACCGGCTGCGCGGGCCAGTTGCAGAACGAGTTCGGCCCGCACCGCCGGGTTGCCATGGGTAGCCTGATCAGCCAGCAGGTCGAAACCGAAGGTCAGCAGACTGTCGCCGGCAAGAATGGCTGTTGCCTCGTCATAGGCAACATGAACGGTCGGCTGGCCGCGCCTGAGATCATCATCATCCATCGCCGGCAGATCATCGTGAATGAGCGAATAGCAATGGACGCATTCAAGGGCGAGCGCCGTACGCATGGCGTCGGCCATTTCGACGCCGAACAATCCCGCGCTCTCGACTACCAGAAAAGGGCGCAAGCGCTTGCCGCCATTCAGGGCGCCATGGCGCATTGCTGCCAGCAGGCGCTGCGGCCGGGCAATCTCTCCGCTCAGCAATCGATCCGCCAACTCTGCCTCAAGCGCAGTGCCAACTGCGATTGCCACTTCGAACAGGCGGTTTTCAAATGTGCTCATGCCCTCATTTCCAGATATCTGCCCAAAGACAGACCCGCCGTCAGGTCCATTACCCGGTTTACCGGCGTTTCTCATCGCAGCCGATTGGGCCTCGGTCAAGCGTGATCGGCGCAAGGTAATTTGTGATTTTGTCCGGCTGTGATAATAGCCGCGGTAGTATCGGGGTCACCAGGTCGGGCATCTTCAAAAATGGCAACCAGCGCGAACAGACGCTTTCGGCGAAGCCGCGCCTTTCTTGCCAACCGTTTTGTGCGCGGCATTTTCGGCACTGCCTTTATCGTGGCAATCCTGCCCGTCCTTTTCATGCTGATCTACGCTATTCCCGGCACCCAGCCTGCTTCCACAATCATGCTCGCCCGCAACCTGACTGGTCAACCCGTGGACCGCCGCTGGATCAGTCTTGATGAAGTGGCCGAAGTTGTTCCACAGGCCGTGGTAATGTCCGAGGACGGCCAGTTCTGCTTTCACCGTGGCGTTGACTGGGCCGCCATAAACCTTGTGGTCAACGAGGCCCTTGACGGGGAAAAACCGCGCGGTGCCAGTACATTACCCATGCAGACCATGAAGAACCTGTTCTTCTGGCCGCAGCGCTCCATAATTCGCAAGGGTCTTGAAATTCCTTATGCGATGTTCGCCGACTGGATCTGGACAAAGCACCGGATGATGGAGATTTATCTCAATATCGTCGAATGGGATGACGGCGTGTTCGGCATCGAGGCTGCGAGCCAACATTATTTCGGCAAATCCGCCTCGCAGCTGACGCGTCGCCAGGCCTCCTTGCTCGCGGTGACCCTGCCCAGCCCTGTGGAACGTACCCCCAACAAGCCGTCGGCTTCCCTGAACCGGCTCGCAAATCGCATTGAACGCCTGTCCGCCAGATCGGGCTCCTATGTGCGCTGCCTAAAGGTACCGGGTTGGTAAACTGCCGCACGCCGCAGGCCCGAACGGCCCTGCGGGTGAGCAGACAAAAAAGTGCCGCCTGCCACTGGTCAAACAGGCAATTCGATTGTATAAGCCGCGCCAACCCAAGATATTTGAGGCCTCCCCCGATCAGCCGATCCGGCTGATGGATCGCTGGCGGGGCCTTTTTCGTTATGATGGAGCAGATAAAATGGCTGTACCAAAGAGCAAGATTTCCAAGTCCAAGCGCGGCATGCGCCGTTCAGCCGACGCACTGAAAAAACCTGCCTATGTCGAAGACAAGGATTCAGGTGAACTGCGCCGCCCGCACCACATCGACCTGAAGACAGGCATGTATCGCGGCCGCCAGATCCTCGAACCAAAAGACGCTATCTGAGGCCCGGACTGAAGGGCTGGCCAGGGCCGGCGCTGATACAGTGAATTTGGTTCAGATATACAGGCAATAAAAGAGGCCGGTTCTTCCGGCCTTTTTTATTGCCCGATTTCAGGTTTGAAGACAGTTCCCATTGGCTGTCTTTGCGGTATAGACTCGCGCAGCAACAACATCCGCCCGCAAGGAGCCCGTCATGCTCGCCAACATTCCCCTGATGATAATTCCGTTCATCGTCTACAACATCCTCGCTCTCAGCATTACTGCCACGGGTGGCGGAACAGATATCTGGCAGAACGAGATTTTCTCGCTGGGGATGCTATCGGGAGCGACCTGGGCCATGACGCTTGGCGAATTGCTTATTACCTTTGCCTTGCTGCTTCTGTTTGTGGAGATCATGAAATCGACCAGGATCGGCTCATCCTCGATTATTGATCACCTTCTCTCGACCCTTGTCTTCATTGCATTCCTGGTCGAGTTTCTCGTCGTGCCCTCCGCAGCCCATGCGGTTTTTTTCATCCTGATGGTTATAACCTTTGTTGATGTAATCGCCGGCTTTTCGGTCTCGATCCGCTCTGCTACCCGCGATGTATCTGTTGGCGGCGGCGGCAATTACTGACGGGAGATCAGCCGATATCGGCTGCAAGGCCGCAAGACTCGATCCCGGCAACTGCCACCATTTCGTCATTGTCGGCCGTATCGCCTGATACGCCCACTGCCGCGATGATCCGGCCTGACTTGTCGCGGGCAATAACTCCGCCGGGGCCGGGAATTACGCCGCCCTCGATCACTGAACTCACACCGGCTACGAAATGCGGCCGGCTTTCCGCCTGCTTGTGCAACCATCGCGAACCGGCACCGACCGCCAACGCCCCGCGAGCCTTGCCGCCGGCAATGGCAAACCGCCCGATCGAGGTCCCATCCTGCGCCTGGAAAGCCTTCAGGTTCCCGCCCGCATCGTAAACGCAAATGGCGAGCGGCTTGAGGCCCTTCTCCTGTGCCGTGGCAAAGGCAACACGAATTATTTTGTTGGCCCGGGACAGTGTAACGCTGGACATTTGATTCCCCCTCGGAAAAAGTTGCGCGCATGAGTCACCAAACAGTGCTCCCCCAGTCAACGCAAGAGTGCATCTTGCAAACAGCCGTAAAAAAGAAGGCTCTCACGAATGCCAAGGCAATTTGATCTTCCCGGCCGATCTCCGGTTTATGCACCCAATGCCGCTGTTTCGACTTCGCACCCGCTGGCCACAGCGACTGCATTGCAGGTCCTGCGCGATGGCGGAAATGCGGTCGATGCCGCAATCGCCGCTTCCGCAACCCTTTGTGTGGTCGAGCCTCACATGACCGGAATTGGCGGCGACTGTTTTGCGATCATTTGCGAGGCGGACGGAACCACCCATGCGCTGAACGGGTCTGGCCGCGCCGGTTCGAAAGCAACGCTGGATCATTTTGCCGGTCGCACTGCTGCGGGTATTTCAGACACTTCCGGCGAGGCTATAACCGTTCCTGGAGCCGTAAGGGCCTGGGAAACCTTGCACCGGAAGCTGGGTTCGATGGACTGGGCGAGGCTGTTTGCAGAGGCGGTGGATTACGCAGTATCCGGCTTCCCCGTTGCCCCACGCGTTGCCAGGGATTGGCAGACCCAGACTGAAAAGCTCAACAACGACGAGGGCGCACGCCTTCATTTGCTGTTCGACGGTATGCCGCCGCAGGCTGGCAGGCGCATTGTGTTTCCCGCCCTCGCCGCCACGCTGGAACGCATTGCCCGTGAGGGAGCATCCGCCGTCTATACCGGCGAGATTGCTGCTGAAATCTCGCAGACCATCCTGTCAAAAGGTGGTTTCGTAACCGAATCGGACCTTGCCTCCTGCAGCGCCGACTGGCTCGATCCCATCTCTACCCCGTTCATGGGCCATGAAATTCTCGAAATCCCGCCCAATGGTCAGGGCATTACTGCCCTTATTATGCTGAATCTTCTGACCAGCAATGGCTCGAAAGCAGAAGCCGGTTCAGCGGCGCATTATCACGAACTGATTGAGTTCGGCCGCATTGCCTATGCAATGCGCGATTGCCATGTGTCTGATCTTGAACACCTTCAGTCGAGGGTTGAAGACATGTTGAGCGATGCGACCACGACAGCACTGCTTGGGCAGTATGATCCGGACAGGCGCAACGACCAGCTTCAATTGCCCGACCTGCCTGACGCCGACACGATCTATCTGTCCGTTGTGGACCAGCAGGGTATGGCGGTTTCATTCATCAATTCGGTCTATGGCATTTTCGGAACCGGTATCGTCACACCCAAATCCGCCATAGCGCTGCAGAATCGCGGCAGCTGTTTTTCCCTTGAAGCAGGCCATCCCAATGTGATTGCACCGGGCAAGCGGCCTCTTCACACGATCATTCCTGCCATGGCCGTTCGCGATGGCAGGGTATCGATCTGTTTTGGGGTCATGGGCGGGGCCTATCAGCCAATGGGCCATGCCCATGTTCTGGTGAACATGCTGAAATACGGCATGGACCCGCAACAGGCACTCGACTTCCCGCGCCTCTTCTGGGATGGGGACGGCAGGCTGCAGGCTGAATCAGGCATTTCGCATGCAGTCGTTGAAAAGCTTCGCAAAATGGGCCACCAGGTCGATCGTGGCGGACTGCATGGCGGCGGACAGATCATTCTCATCGACCGCGAGAGCAATATGCTGGTGGCCGGCTCAGATCCAAGGAAGGACGGACACGCGGCAGGATACTGAGTTTGCGGTCCGGTTCGGGTGACCAAAAAGGCCTCCCGCTGCGTCAGGTTCGCAGAATGTTAAGCAATTCTTGCCAGAATGGTCCCTCATGAGGGCTGACATGAATCGTATTTCTGCGGGCAATCCCGCTATCCACCAGGATGGCGAATTAAACAACGTGACCGAATCCGACCGCATGCGCGGACGGATGGCAAGACTGGCCGACGCGACCGAGGAGATCGTCGATCTTACCGGCCAGGCTTTCTATATTTGGGATATCGCCTCCGATACCATTGAATGGAGCCGGAATTTCTGCCGCCAGACCGGTTTGAGCGAGGGCGAAACTCGTCACCTCAAGGGCAGGAGCTTTGAAAAAATGCTGGGTTCGCAAAGCCGCGAAACCCGCTTCGGAACCATCCTTTCTGCAAGTCGGGACGGATCGGCAGAACCCGGCTGCAAAGTCCCCTATCAGTGCGTCTATCTGCTGCATCCCGATCCCGACTCTTCTGCTCCGCCCCTGTGGATCGAGGATACCGGCTGCTGGTTTGCGGGGGCTGATGGCAAGCCCGTTCGTGCCGAAGGCAGTATTCGCATCATCAATGAGCGCCGCAAACGCGAAGAGGATTTACGGCGCCAGTCCGATTTTGATGACCTTACCGGCCTGCCCAACCGCCGCTGCATGGAACGCCATCTGGAACGGATCATCACCCATGCGAGGCAGTCGGGCCAGGTTTCCAGTTTCCTCATACTCAGCATTGATCGAATGGATCTCATCAATGATGTCCATGGTTTCGAAACGGGCGACCTGATCCTGCGCAAGCTGGGGGAAATCATCGCTTCGAAGCTGCGCGCCGACGACATTGTCTGCAGGTTCTCCGGTGCCAAGTTTGGTCTGATCCTGAAGGATTGCCCGCCAGCGGAAATCTTCGATGCCGGTGAGCGCATTCTCTCGGCAATCTCGAAGGATGTAATCAGGACGCCCAACGGATTTGTTGCGGTGTCCGGCGTCATTGGCGCCTGCTTTCTGCCGCATCACGCCGAAACTCCCCATGCGGCAATTCATGCGGCGTTCCGGGCGACCCGCAACGCACGCATGGAACCGGCAAGACGGGTATGCGTCCACAGTCACTCTGCCGAAATGGTCGCTGAAGCCCGCTACAAGGCGGAATTTTCAACAGCGGTGATCGAGGCAGTCGAGGAGGGCAGGATCGAACTCGCTTTCCAGCCCGTATGCCGAAAGGATGAGAGCGTCGCCTTTCATGAGGCACTGGTTCGCATGGTGGGAAAGGACGGCGTGGTTCACGAGGCAGGTGATTTCATCAGGGTGGTTGAGGAACTCGGCCTTGTGCGCATTGTCGACAAGCATGCACTGGAACTGGTTCTCAAAACCCTCGCTACCCATGAAAATGCGGTCCTGTCCGTCAATGTCAGCCATGACACGGTGCTTGATCCTGAATGGCTGTCCAGCCTGGTAAGCGGGATCACTGCAATTCCGGGAGGTCCGGAGCGCCTTATCGTTGAAATCACTGAATCCATGGCCATTACCCAGCTGGCTGAGACAAGTCGGTTTCTTGAAAACATACGTACATTGGGCTGCCGGATTGCAATCGATGATTTTGGTGCCGGATTCACCTCTTTTGCCAATTTGAAGCAACTGCCTGTCGATATCGTCAAGATCGACGGGTCATTCGCAGTCAATCTTGTCGACAGTATCGAGAACCAGGCCTTCATCAAGGCGCTGATCGAATTGACGCGCGTATTCAATATCGAGACGGTTGTCGAATGGGTCGAGGATGACCTTACCGCAGAAATACTCAACGCGTGGAATGTAGACTACCAGCAGGGTCACAAATTCGGCAAACCCGCTGCTGATATATCCTGGTAATCTTCCTGCCGACACCTGAAGCAACGCTTTCAGGAGCGGGAAATCTGCTAGCGAAAACCAGCAAAAGGTGAAATGCCTTGCGTACCGATCATATCGAATCCGGACACGTCATGTCATCGATGGACAATCCAGCCCTTCCGGCGAATTTCGCCAAGAGGCGGGCCGCCGTTTCGGCGATCTTTTTCGGCAACGGCCTGGCCGTCGGCTGCTGGGCTGTCCTCATACCGGTGGTGATCGCCAACCTGTCGATCCGCGAATCGGAAATGGGCCTGATCATCCTTGCAGGTGGCATCGCTGCAATCGCGGCACTCGCCTTCAGCCCGCTCAGCATTGCCGTTGCCGGCATTCGCCGGATCATTCTCCTCTCCGGTATTCTCCTGGCGCCCGGCCTTTACTGGATCATCAACGTGGATTCATTCTGGATGGCCGCAGCCATATTGATGGTGATCATGGCGTTTCTTGCCACCCAGGATGTGGCCATGAATGCTGATGCCGGCGATCTGGAAAATGCCAGCGGTCGCAACATCATGTCGGCCTTTCACGGCTTCTGGAGTGCGGGTGCCATGATCGGCGCGCTGCTTGGTGCCCCATTCATGGCTGCCCTTGGAAGCGACGCGCTGGCCCTTACCGTCGGCGCACTGGTGATGGCTGCTACCTTTGCCGCCAGCCCCTATCTTTCAGCCAAGCCGAAAGCCGGCGCCGAGGGCATGCCGCGAACCCTGCCGCGGCACCTGCTGCCTTGGCTGTTCGGCTTCATAGCCTTTGCGGGCTTCATCAGCGAAGGGGCGGTCGTTGACTGGAGCGCCCATTATTTCAGATCCGAACTCGACAGCGGCGTGACACTTTCAGGTCTCGCATTTGGCGCATTCTCGTTCACGATGATGCTGGCCCGCTTCACGGGTGACCGGCTGCGTGACCGGTTTGGCGATGCCAGAGTATTCACAGCCTCCATCTTGCTGGCGGTCTCGGGTCTTGTTGTGGTGATATTCTCTCCCACCGCAATCCTCGCCGCCGTCGGTTTTGGCCTTGCCGGATTTGGCAATGCCAATACCGTACCTATTGCTTTTTCCGCGGCCTCGCGCATCAGGGACCTGCCCAGGGGAGCGGGCATCGCAGCTGCTACTTTCTGCGGTTATTCGGGCCTTTTGTTCGCCCCCGCCAGCCTTGGCATCGTCGGCGAGTTCCATGGTTTCCGCACGGTCTTTGCCATGATGGCGCTGCTTTTGCTGGCAACCCTGCTGATCACGCCCAGCTTTTCACGCCGATACGCAAAAGCCTGACCATTCAGGCCCTCGCGCTGAAATTGGCCTCGATATAGGCCTGCACCATGGCTTCGAATTCGCTGGCAATGTTCGGTCCGCGCAGGGTCGCCGCCTTTTTGCCGTCAATGAAGACCGGGGCGGCCGGTTGTTCACCCGTGCCCGGCAACGAAATGCCGATATTGGCATGCTTTGATTCGCCCGGGCCGTTTACGATACAGCCCATAACCGCGACGTTGAGTTTTTCCACACCGGGATACTTGTCCCGCCACACCGGCATGTTCTTGCGAAGATCCCCTTCAATCTTTTGCGCCAGTTCCTGGAAGACGGTCGAGGTGGTGCGTCCACAGCCGGGGCAGGCGGCAACGACGGGCACAAAGGAGCGAAAACCCATCGTCTGCAACAATTCCTGGCCAACCTGCACTTCACGGGTCCGGTCGCCGCCAGGTTCGGGCGTCAGAGAAATACGGATCGTGTCGCCAATGCCCTGCTGGAGCAAGAGCCCGAGCGCGGCAGCGGATGCAACAATGCCCTTCGAGCCCATTCCCGCCTCGGTCAGGCCGAGATGCAGGGCATGATCGGAACGCTCTGCCAGTCCCGTGTAGACCGCGATCAGGTCCTGCACCTGGCTAACCTTTGCCGACAGGATGATCTTGTCACGGCCAAGGCCGATCTCCTCGGCAAGACTGGCAGACAACAGCGCCGATTGAATGATCGCCTCGCGCATCACTTCGCGCGCTGAAAGGGGCGATCCGCCCGCCTTGTTGTCGTCCATCAGCCTTGTCAGCAGCGACTGGTCGAGCGAGCCCCAATTGACGCCGATGCGGACCGGCTTGTCATATTCGATGGCACTCTCGATGATCTGGGCAAATTGCCGGTCCTTCTTTTCCCCAAAACCCACATTGCCCGGATTGATCCGGTATTTGGCGAGCGCCTCGGCACAGGCAGGATGATCCGCCAGCAGTTTGTGGCCGATATAGTGAAAATCACCGATCAGCGGCACATCTACATTCTGTGCCAGCAGCCGGTCCCTGATATGCGGCACTGCAGCCGCAGCCTCGTCCCGGTCGATAGTAATGCGAACCAGTTCCGACCCTGCCCTTGCCAGATCTGCGACCTGTTTTACCGTCGCCTCGATATCGGCAGTGTCTGTATTGGTCATGGACTGAACGACGACCGGCGCCGATCCGCCGCAAATTACGTCGCCGATCCGCACTGCCACGGTCTGTTTTCTTGGAAGGGGTGCTCTGAGATAATTTCCTGTCATGTCATTTTCGCCGGGCTGGTCAAGCTCTTGTCCACCTGTTGCGCGCAATTGGCCATCCATGGCGCGGATTCCAAAGTCTAGTTGGCTGGGGTTTCAATCCGTGTCAATAAGGGACAAAACTTGGCGTATCATCCTTCGCCACCATGTCACCATCATGAAGGGACACAACAATGAGCAATAGTGACGCAATCGTAATCGCCAGCGCGGCCAGAACCCCGGTTGGCTCTTTCAACGGTGCCTTTTCAGGTATAGCAGCCCATCAGCTTGGCGCAACGGCCATCAAGGGTGCGCTGGAGCGCGCCGGTGTAGATCCTGCAGATGTCGATGAAGTGATCATGGGCCAGATTCTTTCAGCCGCCGAGGGTCAGAACCCGGCCCGTCAGGCCGCCATGGCCGCGGGAATTCCCCAGGAGGCTACCGCATGGGGCCTCAACCAGCTTTGCGGGTCGGGCCTTCGCGCCGTTGCCATCGGTATGCAGCAGATCGCCAATGGCGATGCAAACATCATTGTCGCCGGCGGCCAGGAAAGCATGTCCATGGCACCCCATGCCATCCACATGCGCGACGGTGTCAAGATGGGCCCGGCCAAGATGGTCGATACCATGATGCATGACGCCCTTACCGACGCATTCCACAGCTACTTGATGGGTACGACTGCGGAAAACGTTGCCCGCCAGTGGCAGCTTACCCGCGACGAACAGGACGCCTTTGCCGTTGCCTCGCAGAACAAGGCCGAGGCTGCCCAGAAGGCCGGAAGGTTCAGGGACGAAATCGTTCCCTTTATCGTCAAGGGCCGCAAGGGCGATACCACTGTCGAGGAAGACGAGTACATCAAGCATGGCGTGACCATTGAAGGCATTGCCAAGCTGCGCCCTGCCTTTGACAAGGAAGGCACTGTCACTGCTGCCAATGCTTCAGGCATCAATGATGGCGGCGCGGTTGCGCTACTCATGCGCGAAAGCGAGGCGCAAAAGCGTGGAATCACACCGATGGCCCGCATCGTTTCCTGGGCAACGGCGGGGGTCGATCCTGCAATCATGGGCACCGGCCCGATCCCAGCATCGCGCAAGGCGCTGCAAAAGGCTGGCTGGAGCGTCGATGACCTCGACCTGGTGGAAGCCAATGAGGCCTTCGCCGCACAGGCCTGTGCCGTCAACAAGGACATGGGCTGGAACCCGGAAATCGTCAACGTCAATGGCGGCGCGATTGCCATTGGTCATCCGGTCGGCGCTTCCGGTGCCCGCATTCTCAACACCCTGCTTTTCGAAATGCAGCGCCGTGATGCGAAGAAGGGTCTTGCAACCCTTTGCATCGGTGGCGGCATGGGCGTTGCCCTGTGCGTCGAACGCGACTGAACACAAAAAACTCCGCGGTCTTTCAATCACGCGTGAAAATGCCTAAATGCCCGGGACAGGACGTTCCGGGCATTTTTCATGAGTACGATATTTTCAGATCTATCTTCTGCAGACTTGCTGTTGGTGCTCGCCGCTTTGTCGGCCACAATCTATGCGGTTCTTTGGTTGCCGCGCGAAGCCAGCCTGCAGCGTGCAGCCGCGAAAATCGTGCCGATGGTCCTGCTGATCGCAGCCGCCCTGATCGGCAGCCTGCCGATCCTCATCCTTGCCGCCCTGGGTGCATGCGCGGTAGGTGACTGGTTCCTTGCCTTCGAGGATGAAAAGAATTTCCACACCGGGCTTGGCGCCTTTCTGGCGGGTCATCTCTTCTTTATCGCCTACTTCGTCACCTCCGATGGATTCGTTTTCCTGCCCAACAGCGATACCGCACTACTGGCCCTTATCCTTGCTGCCCTGATCATCATGGTTCTCATGCGCCTGTGGCCGCATCTTGGGCCAATGAAAGCACCGGTCATCGCCTATGCGGTCACGATTGCCGTGATGGCCTTCACCGCACGGCTTGCCAGTCCCGGAACGATCATACTGGCGGGCATCGCGCTGTTCATGCTGTCCGACATCCTGCTCGCACAGGACAAGTTTACCCCGCTCGCCAATTCGCTTGGAAGACGCATCACGCCGTGGCTGGTCTGGATCTTCTACATCACCGGCCAGACACTGATTGTACTTGGCTTCCTGCAGGGCAACTGAAACTCCCGTTTGCCTTTGCAACAGTTCCGTTTACGGTTGCGAAATGACCATCGACGTTGTTGACCTGCGCGAATTCTATGCAACGCCCCTTGGGCGTGCTGCCGCCTTGTCACTGACCCGAGCGTTCCGCAAATATGGCGGGCTCGACGAGGCCGGGGCATCGCTTGACATGGTCGGCATTGGCTATGCGGTTCCCCTCTTCGAAGAAGGAATGGCTTCCGATGATGGAAAGGGCAATGAGAATACTCCCACGCCCCTGATCCTGATGCCTGCGCGCCAGGGTGCCATCAAGTGGCCGGTTCATGGGCCCTCGCGTACTGCCCTTGTCGATGAGGATGAACTTCCCATTGAAACTGCATCGGTTCAATGCGTGGTGCTGCTGCATCTTCTGGAGAATGTGCCCGATCCCGCCGCCATGCTGGACGAGGTATGGCGCATACTTGTGCCCGAGGGAAAGCTCATACTTGTAGCGGCAAACCGCCGGGGCCTGTGGGCCCGGTTCGAACACACGCCCTTCGGCAATGGCCGGCCATTCTCGCGCGGGCAATTGGGCCGCTTGTTGCGAAAGGCCAAGCTGGCTCCGGTGCGCTGGGGCGATTGCCTCAATTTCCCGCCAATGCGCTACAACCGGCTGATGCGGGCCTATCCCTGGATCGAGCGGATAGCCCACAGGGCATGGCCCGTTTTCTGCGGCGCCTATGTGGTGATTGCCAAGAAGCGCCTGTACCAGGGCGTAACGTCAACGGCAAAACAGGAAAAGCGTGTTCTGGTGCCCGCAATGAGCGGTCAAAGCGCGCGGTCATCCAATACAAGCAGAAGCCGTCATTCACCGGAAAACGAAAGTTCACACTGCTGACGGATCACCGCCGGCACGAATCACACTTTGATTTTGTACGCTCTTGGGAATATGAAACCTCAAGTTCATCATGGGTGTTGCCGGCCTTGTCGGCAAACTGCCCGCCAAATTGGAACGCATCATGCCTGACACATCTTCAGCACCGCATTCAGCGCCACGGCCCAAACCCGGCATCCTCGACATTGCCATCTACAAGCCTGGTAAATCCAGCGCACCCGACGGGGTCAAGTTGCACAAGCTTTCCTCCAACGAGACACCGATCGGACCGAGCCCGGCTGCAATGGAGGCTGCCCGCGCCGCCACACACAATATGGAACTCTACCCCGATGGCAGCTCCAGCGCACTGCGCAGGGCAATTGCCGAGGTACACGGTCTCAATCCGGACAACATTGTTTGCGGCTCGGGCTCGGACGAAATCCTGTCCCTGATAGGCCTTGCCTACCTCGAGCCTGGGGATGAAGTGATCTTCACCGAACACGGCTTCCTGATGTACCGGATCATTACCATGTCATGCTCCGCGACACCGGTCGTGGTGAAGGAAACCGATGAGCGCGCCAGTGTCGATGCGATACTGGCAGCCGTTACCGAGCGCACAAGGATCGTCTTCCTTGCCAATCCTAACAATCCCACCGGCACTTACCTTCCCAATGAGGAAGTGCGCCGCCTTCATGCCGGCCTGCCTTCGGGCGTGCTGCTCGTCATGGACGCAGCCTATGCCGAATATGTCCGGCGCAATGATTATGAATCCGGCATCGAACTGGTTTCGTCCGCAAGAAATGTCGTGATGACAAGGACATTTTCAAAGATCCACGGCCTTGCGGCGCTCCGCATCGGCTGGTGCTATGGCCCGAGGGAAATCATCGAGACAATCGAACGGGTCCGCGGCCCCTTCAATGTCAACGCACCGGCGATTGCGGCGGGCGCTGCTGCCATCCGCGACCGTACCCATCTGGAAAAGGCCATTGCCCACAATGACAAATGGCTGGAATGGCTGACCGATGAACTCACCTCCCTTGGCCTTCGTGTCACGCCCTCGGTCGGCAACTTCTTGCTGATCCATTTTCCCGACGATCCGGGCAAGGGTGCTGCAGAGGCAGACGCGGCATTGACGCAAAAGGGGCTGATCCTTCGCAGCGTTGCAGGATACGGTTTTCCCAATGCCCTCCGCATGTCCATCGGACTTGAAGAATCGAATCGGGCGGTGGTCGACACACTCAGGGCTTTCCTGGGGAAAGCTGATTAGAATATGGCTGCACCAAAGGCAAAACCTGTTTCGCGGCTGGCAATCATCGGCCAGGGTCTGATCGGCTCGTCCATCACACGCGCCGTTTTCGAACGCAGTCTTGCCCGCGAGGTTGTCGTGACGGATGCCTCGCCAAAGGTCCGCAAACGGCTGCTTGAACTGGGCCTTGGGCGCGCCCGTATCGTCGATACGAGTGCCGAGGCGGTCCAGGGCGCCGATCTTGTCATCGGTTGCGTGCCTGTCGGAAATTACGGCGAACTGGCCCGCGAGATAGCCCCGCACCTCAAGCCGGGCGCAATCCTTTCCGACGTCGGATCGGTCAAGATGGCTGTGGTCGAGGAAACCCTGCCGCATCTGCCGCAGTATGTTTCATTTATCCCGGCCCACCCTCTGGCGGGTACCGAGTTTTCCGGCCCCGATGCCGGCTTGCCACGCCTTTTCGTCAATCGCTGGTGCATCCTTACCCCCACCAGCGACGAGGAGCCGGAAGCCGTCAGGACCGTCCGTGAGTTCTGGGAAGGGCTGGGATCACAGGTCGAGGTAATGTCTCCGCGCCGCCATGACTATGCCCTGGCCATAACCAGCCACCTTCCGCACCTGGTTGCCTTTTCCATTTTCCATACCGGGATCAGGCTCGAACAGGACAGCAAGTCACCGGTGATCCGGTTTTCTGCCGGCGCCTTCAAGGATTTCACCCGCATTGCATCGTCCAACCCGGTAATGTGGCGCGATATCTTCCTGAAGAACCGCGAGCCCATCCTGGCAATGTTCCGCGAGCTGATATCGGACATGCAGGTATTTGCCGAGGCAATCGAGAATGCCGATGGTGACAAACTGGAAAAGCTGATCTCGGAAAGCCGCCTCACCCGCCGCAAGGTAATCGAGCGCGAACACATCTCGCTCAAACCCGATGGTGACAAGCCGGACCTCGAAGACACGCTTTTCCGGCCCTATTCCTCCGATTAGTTTAGGTGGCAGTTTCTACTGGAATAGCGGCGGGATCTGCCCGATTTCGAGGAAGCCGGCAAACACCCTGCCCTTGTCGATGCTCAGGGTCAGGTCACGCACAATGGCCTTGCCATCCTCCTTTTTCGCCAGCGCTTCGAGATATTTCCCAATACCGCCGAGGGTCGGCTCGGCAGGAGGAAAGACCGAGGTTACGTAGCTGATCAGTTTGGCTGGCTCATCCAGATTGATGGTAATCTTGCCTGAAAGGCGCCCCTGGGTATCGATCTCCACCGGTCCACTGACGCTAACCCTCCCGCCGCTTTGCGTGGCAAGAGTCAGGTCCGACACAGTGCCGTTTCCACCACGCGAGCGAAGCAGGCTGAAGAGATCGGCGCCTGAAACAAGTGCCGCATGGCCCCCTTCCAGATTTCCGACAAAATTGAAACGTACAGGCTCGATTTGCCCGCTGCCATTGTCATCGATCTTCCAATCCTGTGCCGACAGGGCAACATCAAGGCTGCGCGGATCATTTTCACCGGCACGGGCATGCATTTGCAGGTCCGAAAGATTGGCCAGCAGGTCACGCTGACCGAAATCGTTGGCAGAGATATCAAGATTGCTTACCTGAAGTGACACCCGCTGCATGCCCTGCATATTGAGGCGGCTGCTGGTTCTCAGGTTTGACCAGTCAAGCGTCAGCGGTGCCAGGCCGGGAAGATTGATGTCATAGGGCGCGTCGAATTCTGCCACCACATGACCGGGTCTATAGAGCTGCGCCGCCGAGCGCAGGGCACCGCCATTGACGCTGATACCCGAATCCGGATCGGAAAAGGACAGGTTTTTACAGCGCAGTCCGATGCGGAAGGGATAACCGACAACATCCTGGTCGTCACACTCCAGGGTCTTGCCCTCTTTCGACAGCGTCTGCGAAAAATTGCGGACTGTCTCGCCCAGCTTGCCGGCAGCCCAGTACCACCCTCCACTCAGGCCCGCGATCAGCACCACGATAAGGGAGATGAGAAATATCGTTTTCTTTTTCGATCCTGATGTCATTTGTATTTTGTTCGTTTTCCCTGCAAAAGGCCTGCCGGCATGGCCTATCCTGTTCAGTCGGGTTATCACCTGACAGAACGCTATGGCGAATCTTCGGCTTTCGGGATCTGGTATGAGTGATTTTTGGGTGTTTGGCTACGGTTCGCTGATATGGCGGCCAGGTTTTGAGTTCAGGCAGGAACACAAGGCCGTGCTGTACGGCAGGCACCGCGCCCTGTGCATTCATTCCTGGGTACATCGCGGAACACGGCAGGCACCCGGTCTTGTCCTCGGCCTTGATCGCGGCGGCTCCTGCAGCGGCCTCGCCAGGCTTGTTGATGCAGGAAAGCGCGATGCAGTCATTGCCTATCTGCGTGAGCGCGAACTGGTGACAAATGTCTACAGGGAGACCTGGGTTCGGATCAAGCTGGAAGACGGTCGCAAGGTCGATGCACTGACCTATGTGGTTGATCCGGGCCACCCCCAATATGCCAGCGGCATGAGCGAGGATGAAATTATTGAACGCGTCAGGCGCGCCGAGGGGCAATCAGGCGCAAATGTGGATTATGTCAGATCCACCGTCCGGTCACTGGGGGAACTGGGATTACGCGACAGGACGCTTGAACGATTGTGCCGGCGGCTTTGATGTGACTCTTAAGGAGGCCGCGGCTTCCGCCTTTCTCCGCATGCCGATCTCGCGCGCCAGTGGCGGTGGAAAGTCCGAGACAATCGCTTCTTCGATCAGGCGGTTCGAGGCTGCCTCGATCTGAACTTCGAGCGTGCGTGAAAAGACTTCCTTGTCGAGCCCCGGCTCGATGGGATCGAGGAATTCAAGAATGATTGTGCCGGGATACACGCTGAACTCGTGGCGACCCCAATAGAGACCCGAATTGAGCGCAACCGGCTGCACGGGAACATCAAGTTCGCAGTAAAGATGGGTGATTCCGTATTTGTAAGCGGGTGGCGCGCCCGGTCTTGTGCGGGTCCCTTCGGGATAGATCACCACCTGGCGATTGCGCTCGGCCATCTGCTGTCGCGTGTTTTTGGTCATGGAGGCAAGGGCCTGGCCACGCTTGCCCCTGTCCACCGGCACGAGCTTCATTTTCTGCATATACCAGCCGAAAAGCGGGGTATACATCAGGATGCGCTTGAGGACATAACCGGGATCATCGAAGAACAGCAGCATGGTATAGGTCTCCCATTGCGACTGATGCTTGGAGGCAACCAGTTGGCTCACATCGCGGCGTACCTTGCCAACACCCCTGAAATCATAGGTCGAGCCGCAGATCCGGTGTTGCAATACGAGATGGCTGTAGGCCCAGCTCTTTGCCACTTTCCATGCAACACTGCGCGGCATGATGAAAAAACTGGGGGTCCAGAAAATCATCTGCAATGCGTTGCTCAGATAGAACATGCCATGGAAAACAAAGGAGCGGAACTGGAGCACGGTTACCACCGGAAAGGTTCGGATTACCTGACTGAGTAATCGACGCAAGCAGGGCGTGTCAAAGTTTCTTTGGTGGTTCTTGCTTCGGGGGCGTTCCGTCAGCGCCCGGACATTGAAGCCAGCGACTGTCTGGTACCATTTTCAACGAGGAGGCGCAGCCGGGCAGCAAGGTATTTTCCGTATTCCTTCAACGTCAGCCGCAGGAGGTCACCTTCTGTCCTGACCACCTGTCCATCAGCCTTTTCCGGCTTCGCGACGATCGGTACCAGCCTTGTTTGCGGCAATGCATGATCAAGCTCCAGCAGACTCCTTGGCATGTGATAATCACTGGTAACGACAAATAGCTGCCTGATTGAGTGTTCTTCCACCCAGCTCCTTGTCTCGGCGGCATTGCCGATCGTGTCTTTTGCCATATGACCAATATCGACGCAGCATTGCAGTTTTTTGCTGTCAAAGCCCGCCAGGCGAAGGATCGCTTCGCGAGAGGTATACTCATGCACCCCGCTGATGAGAAGGCGATGTGCAAGGCCTTCTTCCAGCAGCAGCAACCCCGTACGGATGCGTGCCTTGTCACCTGTAAGAACGACGATGCCGTCTGCCTGTCCGCTGACTACGGAGCGGTCCTGCTGGCTGTAGTTATCGACCGCGTTGCGAAAGAAGGGAAAACCGGCGAAGAGGGCGGCAATGACCAGCAAGAATGTTCCAAGAAGAAGCCGTGAAAGCCGCAAACGAAAGCTGCCGAAGCCGACACCTGCCAGCGCTGAATGCCTGTGTTGTGAAACGGTTTCCTTCGTCATCATCGTCATTCAGGCACCCGCCCTGATTCTCCTTCGCTTTATGCGTGCTTCGTTTGATGCCATTCAAAAACGGCGCAGTCTTGTCTGAAATCCGGCAAATTACGGCGCGGGAAACCGTCCTGGCGATCAGCCATTCCTTCCGCCATAGGTCTCAAGCTGATGTACATGGCGCATGACGGTGATCCGCGATGTCAGGCCTGTAAGCACGGCAACCGAAACCGCAACTACAAAGATCCCCAGGAGCCCGGTGAAGCCGATGGTAAAACTGCCAAACAAGGCTGCCATTTGGTCGGCCTGCGGTGTCGAGCGCATGGAAGCAGACCAGAAGCCGAGCGCCAGAAAGACGAAGGTCGCCGCCGCCCCGCCCGTCATTGCGCCCATCATGCCAAGACGAAGGAAATGATGTTCAAATTCGCGGGCAATGAAACGCCGGTCCGCACCGACAAAATGCAGAACATCGACAATGTCCTTGTTGCCGGCCATTGCACCTCGTGTCGCAAAGACTACCGTCAACACGGTTGCCGTCATCACCAGGACAAATACCAGTATCCCGCCAAGAACGGTGGTGCGGGCCATCGACGTCAGCCGGTCCACCCATGAGCGGTGATCATCAAGCGAGGCGCCGGGAATCTCGCTTCGCAGCCTTTCGCTGATCGCGGCATAATCGGGGGTGGCCCCATCCTTGATGGTGACGGTCATCAGGGCCGGGATCGGCAGTTCCTCCAGTTGTAACCCGCTTCCAAGATAGGGTTCAAGCAACCGCCTGGTTGCATCATCGTCAAGGACCGTAACGCTGCCGATCCCTTCCTGGCTTAGCAGCAGGCGGCTGGCATCGCGGATCGATGTTTCCAGATCGACATTTTCAAATGGCCGGATCTGGACCGTGATTTCCCTTGAAATATCGGTCTGCCATCCCTGTGCGGTTTCGCGAACCAGATAGACGGCGCCAAGCGTCAGACAGGCGAGAAACGCCATGATGGCAATTACGGTCAGCAAGGCCTGCCCGGCAACGCCTTCACGCGGAACAATTGAGCGGCCGCTGTGCAATGGCGGTTGCCTGCGGCGGGGTTCGCCAGCGGATTTTTGCTGCCCATCGGTTGCAGCGGTTTCCACGACGCCCTTTTCCGGCTTGCCCGCGGATGCGGTTTCAGGCGGGCGGCTGACACGTTCATCAGTCATAGATCTGCAGCCTTCCATCGGTCAGGACGAGCCGCCTTGCATCATACTGGTCCATCAGTCCCATGTCATGTGTGGCAATGACAACCGAAGTGCCCGAGCGATGCAATTCGATAAACAGCCTGAGCAGTCGTCTCGCCATTGGCGGATCCACATTGCCGGTCGGCTCATCCGCCAGCAGGACCTGCGGCTGGTCAATTAGGGCACGGGCAATGGCGGCTCGCTGTTTTTCGCCGCCCGACAGGACCGGCGGCAGGGCATGCATCCGTTCGCCCAGGCCGACCCATTTGAGCAGTTCCACCACATCGCGCTGATAGGCAGCCTCATCCTTGCCGCGAACCTTCAGTGGCAACGCGACATTTTCATAAGTCGTCAGGTGATCGAGCAGCCTGAAGTCCTGGAAGACGACGCCTATCTTGCGGCGGATAAGCGGCATTTCCTCCCGCCCTATCCTCGAGGCTTCCTGGCCGAATACACGAACAAGCCCCCGTGTCGGCTTCAGTGACATCAGCATGAGACGAAGCAGGCTGGTCTTTCCCGCACCGGACGGCCCGGTCAGGAACTGGAACGAATCAGGGGGAATGGAGAAGCTGAGGTCACTCAGGACTTCCGGACCAAGGCCATAGCGCAGGCCGACATTTTCAAACTCGATCATGTGCCTGCCCCCTTTGTTGAAACTTCGGACCGAACCCAGCGATTCATCGCGAGTGCTCATCGTCTATCATTGCGCAGCGCGGTTTCCAGTAAAGTCGAACCCTGCAAAAACGGACCTTGCGTTAATCATGGTTAACAATGCCTTAAGGAATGGCCTGTAAGCATCGAATCGCAAAGGTTCAACCCCGGCCCGCCAACGACAGGGAAAATCGGGCGTTGCACCATGGGTGAAGTTGAAAGGTCAAGAGATGGCATTCAATCGTAACAACGAGCGACCAAGGCCCGTACAGGTCATCGACCATGACCCGCTGGATGGTGTGGATGGATCGACCGCCAGAAGCTTTGGAAAGCGCGATCCTTTCAAGAGGCCGGGCTACACGGACGGTCACGATGTGGCCAACGGCGAACCGCGCAGACCTTTCGAAAAGAACGGCATTTCCAGCTATTTTGTGGACAGGGTCCACTCTCGCCAGTCCGCCAGGGCACCCGAGGCCCGCGATCGTTCAGCAATCCGCCAGCCTGTCGGCGCCAACGATTACGATGAACCCGCAAACACTGTACCCTATACAACGCTCGCAGCAGTATTCACCCTCGCAGTAGCGCTTCCCATCGGCTTCATCTGGTTCACGGAACAGGCAGGACGACTGGATATCGACCCGATGACCACCGCATCGGTCAGCGCAGCGCAGGGTCTATTTGTGCGCGACATCACAATGACCCGTATTCTCAAGAACGGCACTTTTGTGGTGACTGTTACAGGCAAGATTACCAACCGGGCCGGCCAATCCCGATCGCTTTTGCCATTGACGATTTCCCTGATGGATGAAGACGGCAAGGAAGTGCAAAGCTGGCGTCACCGAACAGGTGCCGGCATCGTCAAGGCAGATGACAGTATCTATTTCAGGACTTCTTCAATAGATTTCTCCGGGCGCGCCGAGACCGCTCATGTCACGGCCCAGGTAACCGACAAATCCATGAAATAGGAAGCCCGAACACCAATGCCGATTGTACGCAACAAGAAGATCGAAGTTCTCTTCAGCGCCGAAGTCATCGCCAAACGCATTAACGAACTGGCTGAGGCGGTTGCCCTCAGTGACCTGAAGGACGTTCTGGTCATTTCGGTTCTAAAGGGTTCCTTCGTCTTTGCCGCTGACCTCATCCGTGCTTTTCACAAGGCCGGGATGTCTCCCGAAGTCGAGTTCATCTACATTTCCAGTTACGGCAAGGGTACGGAAAGTGGTGAGATACGGCTGTTGCGGGATATTGATACGGACGTCAGGGGTCGCGACGTAATCCTGATCGATGACATACTGGAATCAGGAAAGACGATGAAATACACCCGCGATCTCATGCTTTCGCGAGGTGCCAACAAGGTTGCCATAATCAGCCTTCTTGACAAGTCCTCCAAGCGCAAATCGGACATAGAGGCGGACTTCATCGGATTTGAATGCCCCGACAAGTTTGTCGTGGGCTATGGAATGGATGCGGCTTTTGCATTCAGGGAATTGCCCTTTGTGGGCATTGTGACGGGGGACGCCTGATGGCTAGGATTCTGCTGGTCGAGGATGATGATTCCGTGCGTTCATTCGTCGCGCGCGCTCTTGAAATCGACAGGCATGAGGTGGTCGAGGCTGAAGATGGCGAGATGGGGCTGGAGATATTTATTGCCGATCAGGCCGGTTTCGACCTCGTGCTCACGGATATCCAGATGCCCCAGATGGACGGTATCGAAATGAGCATTGGACTGGCAAGAGCCATGCCGAACCAGAAGATCCTGATGATGACAGGCTATGCCAACCAGCGCGAACGCGCCGGAAGCATTGGCGAGATCGTGATTGATGTTGTCCAGAAGCCCTTTACCCTGCCGGAAATCCGCCGCCATGTGGCAAGCGCGCTTGCTGCCTGATTGGATAAATGTCGTGCATCGGGATTAAATCGCACCGCTCAGAAATCAATGGCAATGCCCTTTTTTTCCCAGTCGCCATAGCGGGCTGGATCAGGACCATTCCTGCCATTGATTTCCTTTGGTGCCTTCCCGACTGCGTTCTTGGCTGCCGCCTCGCGCGCCTGGCGCCGTTCCTCGGCTTCTTTCAATGCGCGTTTTGCAGCCGCTGGCAATGCGTCATTTGCGCTATTCGTCATTTGACCGGTTTCTCACAGACATTTCCTCCCCCCGTTGTTATAGAGCGTTTTGCGCCAATGGAAAGCCGGCCGAGAAAGCCACACCGAACTCATGAAAGCACCATCCACAAACAAGCCTGGTTACAGGAACGCCGGTCACCGAAACAAGGAAGGTCTCGAAAGCAGGCTTGCCGCCACCGCGCTTGTCATGCTGGTAATCGACAAGAAGGCCAGCATGGAGGATCTGACCGATCCCGAGCGGGGCCTCTCCGCCTGGCTGAAACTTGACGCACGCGACCAGGCCCTTGCTCGCGCCATTGCACTTGCCACCCTGCGCCACAGAACCCGGATCAATGCCATCCTCAACCTTTGCTGGGACCGCACGCCGCCCCGGCGCGCCCGTTTTCTGGTCTCGACACTCGAAACTGCCGCGGCGCAGATCCTTTTCATGGATGTTCCCCATAGCGCGGCAGTCGATCTTGCCACCGGGGCCATCAAGCGCGAACGCAGCACGAACCGCTTTTCCGGCTTCGCCAACGCAGTGCTTCGCACGCTTGTACGCGAAAGGGAGGAGCTACTGGCAAAAACCGCCTCCGTAACACTCTTCCCGCCTTTTCTGGCCAAGCGCCTTGCAAGCGACCATGGCCGGGAAAAACTCGACCTTATTAGCCGAGCGATTGCAAGACCACCCGTTCTCGACCTTCAGGGAAAGCCGGGATGGCCTGTGGACCCTGACCTCATGATGGCGCTGCCGGGAAATGCTGCAAGGCTGACCGACCCGCGACCCGTGAACCAGTTGCCCGGTTACGCGGAAGGTCAGTGGTGGGTTCAGGATATCGCCGCCGCCCAGCCGGTTCGCCTGCTGGGTGATGTCTCGGGAAAATCCGTCATCGACCTTTGTGCCGCACCAGGCGGCAAAACCATGCAACTGGCTTCAGTCGGCGCAGATGTGATCGCTGTCGATATTTCTGCACGCCGTCTTGACCGGCTCAGGGAAAACCTGGAGCGTACAAGCCTGAAAGCCAGGATCGTCTGTACTGATCTTCTTGAATGGGAACCTGTTGCGCCAGTCGATGCGATTATTCTTGATGCACCCTGTAGCGCAACCGGCACGGTGCGCCGCCATCCCGACATACTCTGGAACACGGATGAGAACGACCTGCAAATCCTGATTGCGCTGCAACGCGCCATGATTGCCCGGGTGGCAAACTGGCTGAAACCCGGCGGACGCTTGATCTATGCCAATTGTTCCCTTCTCAAGGAAGAGGGAGAAAATCTTGTCGCCAGTTTGAAACTGGATGGCCTCGAGGCAGACCCGATCGAAGCAGGAGAACTTCCAGGCCTTGAGGCCTGTATCAATGGAAGGGGCCAGTTTCGTTCCCTTCCCCATTTCCTGACGCTTGACAATCCGGCAATGGGCGGAATGGACGGTTTTTTCGCTGCACGGTTCAAAAAGGCATTGTGAACCCTCAGCCTGACTGGATTTCAGGTAGATCTCCGAGGCGAAGCCAGGGCAATGTGGGGGAGGGTTAAAACGGGATGACTTGTTCTTTTGACCATTGCCGGTAGATTGGGTCTGGAGAGACGAATCTGTGCAGCGATGCCGATAACGCCTTCAGCCTCAACAACCGGGATTTACGCATGAATGGCGGGCTGCTTCAGACGATGACGATTGCCCGCCTGGCAATTGCAGAAAAGGCGCGCCGCTTCGCTCACAAGGCCGGGCGCACTGCGCCTGCAGCAATCATTGCCAGCGGCCCGGCACCGGAAAAGCTGCTGCTTGCACCACAGGACCTGTTTACTGCTGATCCGACCAGCGCCGATGATCTTTATTCAGGCGTTTTCTTCCTGGGTGGCACTACAATTGACTGCCGGGGTGGCAACCCCTTTACTGTGCAGAAGGCACCGGTCCAGTGGCAGCGCGAACTGCATTCCTTTGGTTGGATTCGTCACCTCGAAGCCGAAGGCAGCGCTCGGTCCAAGTCCTGCATACAGGCGCGTATTTCTGACTGGATTGCCCTGCACGGCAAACCCTCGGGCAGGCTTGCCTGGGACAACCAGGTTGCGGCTCGGAGGATGATGGCATGGTTATGTCACTCTGTTCCGGTCGTCGAGAACGCTACACCCCGCTTCTACCAGGCCTGGCTGAAGTCGATCGGCATACACATCCGTATCCTCAAGGCACGCTGCGATGAGAGTGCGTGCGCGCTCGACCGGCTCTATACCCGTATTGCCCTTTGCTATGCCGCCCTTTGCGTGGATGGCCAGTCGCGCCGCCTGCGCAAGGCGCCAGAGCGTCTGGATGAAGAACTTGCCGAGCAGGTTTTTCGCGATGGTGGACATTTGAGCCGCAATCCGCAGGTTCTCGTCGAACTTCTGGCCCTGCTGCTTCCGCTTCGCGAATCCTACAAGCGCCTTGGCAAGGCCCCGTCGCCCGGACTGGTCACCTCCATCGACCGCATCATGGTCGCGGTAAAATTCTTCCGGCTTGGCGATGGAAACCTTGCACGGTTCAACGGGTCCGGCGGCGGGCGGGCCGATCTGCTTGCCACAATCCTGCAATATGACGACTTTTTCGGTTCCGCCCCCGAGAGTGCGGTGGATTCAGGTTTCCAGCGGATGGCGCTCGGCGAGACCATCATCCTGACCGATACCGGTGCGCCACCAAGGGGGGCTGATTCTACCACTGCCAATGCCGGAACTCTTTCCCTTGAAATATCATCCGGCGACAATCTCGTCTTTGTCAATTGCGGTGTGCCGGCGGCGACATCCCCGGCAAGAACAGCTGCACGCGCCACTGCCGCCCATTCGACCCTGGTCCTCAATGATACATCCTCCTCACGCTTCTACAGCAGCGGCGGAGTGATGAGCCTGCTCGGCGACCGCATCATCAGCGGTGTTTCGAAGGTAGAATGCAAAAGGGAGAACACCGCCACCAGCAAGCGTTTCTCGGCAGGCCATGACGGCTACCTCAAGCGCTTTGGGGTCATCCATTCCCGCAAGGTTCACCTGACCGCTGGCGGCAATCGCATTGAGGGCATCGACAAGCTCCACGGCAGGGCGGGCAGGCCCCTCCCTCGCAAGGGCGCGCTGGACTTCGCCATCCGTTTTCACCTTCACCCTTCCGTCAGCGCTGGAAAAACAGACAATGGCGCCAGCATTTTGATGATGTGTGGCGGCGGATTGGTCTGGAAACTGACCTGTCTCGACTGCCTGCCGGAAATCGAGGAAAGCATCTATTTCTCACCCACAACCGGTGCCAAGCGCAGCAAGCAGATCGTTCTGGCAGGAAGCGCGCGCGAAACGCCCGAAGTGCGCTGGCTGCTCGTACGCCAACGCGTTTCCGGAAAGTGACCCGGCAGTTGCCGCACAAAGACTTCAACGCTGTATTGGACAAAGCTTTGGACAATCCAACTTTGCCGGGCGGTTCTGCCAATTGACGGTTTCGGCGCGCTTGACCCCCATGCTAGGGGATATCTATCTCCCAATCTCCATCTTCAAGGCAGTATCCCATGGCTGTGGCATCCAAGAACATTCCCGTCCCCGATCTCGTCAGGCCAAAGCGGGCCTTGCTGTCCGTATCCGTCAAGAGCGGGGTCATCAAACTTGCGGCGGCGTTAAACGATATGGGGGTGGAACTGGTATCAACCGGTGGCACTGCCAGCGCACTGGCGGAGGCCGGCATTCCGGTTCGCGATGTCAGCGAATTGACCGGATTTCCCGAGATCATGGACGGCCGCGTTAAGACGCTGCATCCGGGCATCCATGGCGGCCTGCTTTCCATCCGGGATGATAGCGAACACCAACGGGCGATGAGCGAACACGGCATCCTCCCCATCGATATCGTAGTGGTCAATCTCTATCCGTTCGGGAAGACCGTTGCCGCCGGTGCGGATTATGCCAACTGCGTCGAGAACATTGATATCGGCGGGCCTGCCATGATACGCGCCTCGGCAAAAAACCATGCCTATGTCACCATCCTCACCGATCCGGCAGATTACGGCAGCCTGGTCGAACTGATGCGCGAAAATGACGGTCAACTGCCGTTGGATTTCCGCAAGAAGATGGCTGCCAGCGCCTATGCCCTGACGGCGGCCTATGACAGTGCCATCTCGAACTGGTTCGCAGGACAGCTCGGCGAAAGCTTTCCCGACCGGTTCTCCATCGCGGCAAAAAGACACGAAATCCTTCGCTATGGCGAGAACCCGCATCAGCAGGCCGCCTTCTACCTTACAAGTGAAAGCCGGGCGGGCGTTTCGACCGCTACGCAGTTGCAGGGCAAGCAGCTTTCCTACAACAACATCAACGATACCGATGCCGCCTTCGAACTGGCCAGCGAGTTTGATCCTGAAAAAAGTGCTGCAATCGCGATCATCAAACACGCCAATCCGTGCGGTGTGGCAACTGCTGCATCCCTTCGCCAGGCTTATGAGAAGGCCTATGCCTGTGACACGGTTTCCGCCTTTGGCGGCATCGTCGCGATGAACCGTGAACTCGATGGCGAGGCGGCCTCCGAGATCGTCAAGATCTTCACCGAGGTCATCATCGCTCCCTCCGTCAGCGAGGAGGCAAGACAGATCATTGCCGCAAAACCGAACCTGCGGCTTTTGACAACAGGCGGGCTGGCCAATCCGCGCACTGCAGGTGTTTTGCTCAAATCCGTTTCCGGCGGCCTTCTTGTCCAGTCACGCGACAATGGTTCGGTAGACGATGTCGAATTGAAGGTTGTCACCAAACGCCAGCCGACAGAGGCAGAAATGGAAGACATGAGGCTCGCCTTTCGTATCGCCAAGCACGTTAAGTCCAATGCCATCATCTATGTGAAGGACGGCGCAACCGTGGGAATTGGCGCCGGGCAGATGAGCCGGGTGGATTCTTCGCGCATAGCCGCAAGGAAGGCGGACGATGCAGCGGCAACTGCCGGCGCACCGGCATCGGCCACCATTGGCAGCGTCGTTGCATCCGATGCCTTCTTTCCCTTCGCCGACGGCCTCTTGTCGGCAATCGAGGCAGGCGCGACAGCGGTGATCCAGCCGGGCGGTTCCATGCGCGATGAGGAGGTCATCAAGGCAGCCGATGAAGCAGGCATTGCAATGGTGTTCACCGGCATGCGCCATTTCCGGCACTGACCCTGCCCTCGGCCTCACCTGTCAACACCCTGCAGAATCACATGGCGGCAAAGGCCGGCACTTTCGGCTTGTCCGCAGGATAGGGCGTACCACGAGCGATCAGGAAACCGACGAGGAGGAAGACGATGATCACCGCCATGCCGGCGCGCTGGGAAAACAGAAGGCTGGTGACGATGCCGATCATCAGCGGCGCAAGGAAGCTGGTAACGCGTCCTGCCAGCGCATAGAGGCCGAAATAGCGCCCTGCCTCTTCCGGGGTTACGCTGCGGGCCAGCCAGGAACGCGATGAGGCCTGGACCGGGCCGAATGCAAGACCGATCAGCATGCCATAGGCAATATAGGCTTTTTCGGCAGGCGTACCGAAAAGGCCGCCGGTATCTTCGCCCGGCAGGGGAAGATAGCCGAACATCGTATAGCCGGGCCCGGTCGAGATGATCCCGAGCGTGGCGATGGTCAGGCAGATGATCGATGCGAGCACGACCTGCTTTGAGCCAAACCGGGTGTCAAGCCATGCGGCTGCAAAGCAGGATGGAATGGCAACGACATTTAGCAGTATGCCATATATGCCGATTTCAGCTGTTGCCCAACCAAACATGGAAGCCGCGAACGCGCCACCAAGCACCAAAAGTGCATTCACCCCGTCCTGGTAGATCATTCGGGCGATCAGGAATCTGAAGATGCCTGCGCGCTGGCGGGCCTCGCGAATGGTAGACTTCAGTTCCGCAAAGCCGCGCCGTATCGCATCTCCCATTTTCCTGCGGTCGGTTTTGTCAGGTGTGAAGAAAAACATCGGCAGGATGAAGACTAGATACCAGATGGCCGATAGTGGCCCGACGATCCGGTCCCCTTCTGCCTGTGCAGGGTCAAGTCCGAACAGTGGATCAAGGCCCAGAAAGGTCTTGCCGCTGACCGGGTCGGCTGCAAGGAACCCGACAACAAAGATCAGCATGATCATGCCGCCGGCATATCCAAGACCCCAGGCGACATTGGAAACCGAGCCGATATTCTGTTTGGTTGTAAGGCTTGGCAGCATCGAATCGTTGAAGACTATCGAAAACTCCGCTGCAACCATCGCCATGATGTAGATGAAGATCACCCAGTAAATGTCGCTGCCTGGCGCGGCCTGCCAGAGGGCGAACAGGGCAAATACCTTGATGAATACAAAAAAACCGATCCATGGCTTGCGTGGCCCGGTCTGGTCGGCGATCGATCCGAGGATCGGCGAAAGAATGGCAATCAGAAAACCGGCAGCGGCGATGCCAAAAGACCATACCGCCTGCCCGGTTTCGGGGTTCTCCGCCAGTCGCGAAACGAAATAGGGACCAAAAATGAAAGTCGTTACAACCGTGAAGAAGGGTTGCGCGGCCCAGTCGAACATCATCCATCCGAAAAGGCCCTTGCGGCCAGCGGTTGTCTTGTGCGGATGTTCGTCCACGGGTGCCGGATTCTGGACGCTCGTCGTCAACTTGTTATCCCCCCAAACGTCCGGAATATTGATCACGTGCAACAAAATCATGCGGCTATTCAGGCAATTTTCTTTGCCAATAGCCATCCGGCATTGACGATATATGACAGGAATCGTTAATTCTTGCCAGCGTCATGATGCGAACGGGCGCCTTCGACCATACCGCGAAACGGTTCAGCAACATCAACCGCCTGGCTAGCCCTTCTTCAAAGAATTACAAAGCGGTTGACCAGTTCATTCTCATCGTTCTCATTTATGGGGAAGCTAACCGCGAGTCGTTCTCCCAGCTGTCCGATCACTGCTACATAGCCGTCGATCACCCGCCCCTCGGCACATGACTCAACAAGAACCCTGATTTCCTCCAGGAGAAAATCGCGCCCGAGCGCCTTTTCGATCGCAGCATCGACAAAGATCTCGCCATAGCGCTCTTCAAGCGAAACGAAGACCAGTAGTCCGCTCCTGCCGCCCGTCTGGTGAACACCATGGGCAAGAAACTGCTTGATACCATTTGCGCGGGCACGTTCATCCCTGATGCGCCGTGGCGTGATCGCAACACCAAGGCGCGGCACCAGCCGCAATACCAGTACGATACAGACAAAAGCGAGAATCTGGGCAAGGATGAAGAGGGGAAGGTTTTCGAACCAGGGCAAGACCGTTCCATTGCCCCAATCCGCAGTCTGTGATGATCTCCAGAGAACCCAGAGGCCAATCAGACCGGAAAACAGGAATATCCACAGGGCAGCAAAGGCATAACCGACAAAGCGGTAGTCATCACTGCGCCTTGCAAGAACAGCAAAGATTTCAGCACTGGTGCCTGCTTCAGCGCTGGTGATCGCCTCAGGCACGCGCTGCAGCTCTTCATTTGAAAAGTGAATGCTCATCCTACCATCCTCCCGATGCGCCGCCGCCGCCAGATGATCCGCCACCCCCCGAAAATCCGCCTCCGCCTGATGACCAGCCACTGCCACCGGACGACCAGCTACCATTTGAGGATCGACGCCCCGAGGATCCACCATAAGTGGTTTCAATGCCAAGCCAGCGATAACGGCGCTTGCCGATCTTCTCTCCGAAGATCGGGGCACCGATTGCGAACAGGATTGGTCCGAAGAAGAGCGTGGCCCATATCGTCAGGAAAACCAGCGCTACCCAGTCGAATGGTTCCTGATTGTTTTCCTCGAAGCGTTTTTTCCGGTCCTCGAGTTCCGCGCTGTCACCGGCAAGGACCTTGAGGATCATGTCCGAACCTTCGATGATGCCGGCAGCAAAAGCCCCCTCGCGAAAGCGCGGAACGATTACCGTCTCGATGATGACTTTCGAAAGCGCATCGGTGAGCGTGCCTTCCAGTCCATAGCCCACTTCAATGCGGATTTTCCTGTCATCACGGGCGATCAGCAGGAGAACGCCATTGTTGATGCCATCCTGGCCGAGCTCCCATTGACGAAACAGGCGGTTGGCATAATCCTCCAGATTGGCACCATTTAGACCCGGGATTGTAGCCACTACCAGCTGGTCGGATGACGAGTTTTCGAATGCCGCAAGCTGCCCGTCGAGCCGCGCTTCCTGCGTTGGATCAAGCAGACCGGCATTATCGACTACCCGCCCGGTGAGTTGAGGCAACTCGCCGATTACGGCCTGCGCAGAAGCAGTAACGCACGCGCTGACAAGCAGGAGAATGCCGAGGATCAGGTTTAGCGGGAACCGCACTGCACCCATCCTGCCACTCCCCTTTTACCGGATTGCCCGTGATCTCAAAATTTTACCTGCGGATTGGCAAGATTCTCATCCTCGATTGTGAAGGTCTGCATCGCGTTGTTATCCGGATACATCCAGCTGCGCCACCAGCGGCCAGGTATGGTCTTGAGTTCGGTATTGTAGAGGCGGACCGCCTCGATATAGTCCCGGCGGGCGACAGCGATCCGGTTCTCGGTTCCCTCCAATTGTGATTGGAGTGCCAGGAAGTTCTGGTTGGATTTGAGGTCCGGATAGCGTTCCACCACGACGAGCAGGCGTGACAGGGCACCCGAAAGGCCAGCCTGGTTCTCCTGGAATTGTTTGAACGCTTCGGGATTGGTCAGGATATCATCGGGCAATTGCGGGGCGGTGGCCTTGCTGCGCGCCTCGACTACCGATGTCAGCACATCTTTTTCCTGTGCCGCAAAACCCTTTACGGTTTCAATGAGGTTGGGAATGAGGTCTGCGCGGCGCTGATACTGGCTGAGTACCTCGCTCCACTTCGCCTTGGCATTTTCTTCATATGTCGGGATATTGTTGACCCCGCAGCCCGAAAGGGCCAGCATGGCCAGCAGAAGTGGCGCAATAAGCAGTTTTTTCAATGCCGGCATTGCGGCGCTGTTCAGCCCAGATGGCCTGATCGAGATGCATTTCATGAACATGTCTGATCCTTCCCGGCATTTTCTTTGAAGTATGGACCTGATTCGCATTATGGTTCCAATACACTCCTCTATCCACCGGGCTTGCCGTTCGGGCAAGACACGGAGACAAAAATGAATGACAAGCGCAAGCAGTCGCGTGATGAACAGGCAGAAGAGGCCCGCCGCATTCTTGACAGGGTGGAGCGCGATTCCGAGACGGTAGGCACGTCCTCCATGGTTCGCACAACCCGCCAGTTTGGCAAGAATATTTCCGGGCGCGATGGCAACGCCGATGATAATGACCCCATTGAGGTGCTTGGCAAGCGCATCGGCCGGACATTGGGCTGGATCGCCATGGTTATCCTCGTCATCTACCTCCTCAATGCCTATGTGCTTTGAAGGCATCTGCAAACCAGTCAGGCCCGTTGAATGAAGAAGCCGGTGATCGTTCTTTCAAGTCATGTCGCCCGTGGTTCGGTCGGCAACCGGGCAGCCGTGTTTGCGCTGGAGGTGCGTGGCCATCCGGTCTGGGCGGTTCCAACCATCACCCTGCCTTTCCATCCCGGCCATGGCAGGGGGACACGGCTGGTGCCTGATGAAGAACAGTTTGCCCGCTTCCTGGATGACCTTGCCGGATCGCGCTGGATTTCGGAAGTCGGCGGTGTCCTGACAGGATACATGGCGAGCGCGGAACAGGCGACAACCGTTGCCGGTTTCGTGAAGCAGCTCAAGGTTCGCAATCCCGGTCTCCTCCATGTCTGTGATCCCGTGATGGGTGACGGTATCCTTGGCGGTGAAGGAAGGCTCTATGTTCCCGAGGAAACCGCGATCGCAATCAGGGATCACCTCGCGCCGCTTGCCGACATACTGACGCCGAACCGCTTCGAATTGTCATGGCTTACATCAAAAAAGGTCACCGATCACGCAGAGGCGATAGCCGCCGCAAGGGTGCTTCCCGGAAAGACAGTGCTGGTGACCTCCATGCCCGGCTACATGAAGGGTGCAATCGGAAACCTGCTGGTCAGCGCCGAACCGCCTGTTTTTGCGGAACATCGCCAGGTGGACAATCCGCCCAATGGGCCAGGTGACCTGACCGCAGCCCTGTTTCTGTCCCACATGATCGATGGCAATGCCCCACCTAAAGCCTTGCAACAGACAACTGCCAGCGTCTTCGAGATTGTTGCCAATGCCGCGCGGCATGGTGCCGACGAACTCATGCTCGAAACGGATGCGGGATCCATCACCCACCCAATGGCAATGGTTCACCTGCGCAATGTGGTCGAACCGCAACAATCCGAAAAGGGAAAGCGAACCGTTTTCAAGCCTGTGTCGCTTTGAGACTTCCAGCCAACCTTGCCTTGCAGCTTTCCGGTCAGCTTTCCTGGCTGTTGATGGCCAGTCCGCGCAACAGTTTGGGTGTTCCCGGCCTGTTGCCTGCCGCCTGTTCTATGAACATCCTCTTGAGGCCGGGCATCCGGTCAACCATGCCAAGCCCCACATCGCGGGCAATGCGCAGGACGGGATTGTCGTTGGAAAACAGCCGGTTGAGCACATCCGTCATCACGCCCATCTGTACCGTGTCGAAACGGCGCCAGAGCTGGTAGCGCTCCAGCGTCGAGAGCGAACCGATATCCATCCCCAGCCTGTCCGCCTCAATGATGGTTTCGGCCAATGCTGCTGCGTCCTTGAAGCCGAGGTTGAGACCCTGTCCGGCAATCGGGTGAATGCCATGCGCCGCATCACCAACAAGCGCGACCCGGTCAACGACAAATTCCCGCGCAAGGGTGAGGCCGAGCGGAAAACCCTTCTTCGGTCCATCCACCGAAATTTCGCCCAGCTTGTGGCCAAAGCGCTGTTCCAGCTCCAGTTCGAAGGAAAAGTCATCCATGGCAAGAATCCGCCGGGCATCTCGTTCGCTTTCCGTCCATACCAGCGAGGAGCGGTTGCCCTTCAACGGGAGGATGGCAAACGGGCCGGCTGGAAGGAAATGCTCTTCCGCCCGGCCATGATGAGGCCGCTCATGGGCCACCGTCGTTACAATACCCCACTGGTCATAAGGCCAGTGAACCGTCTTGATCCCGGCAATGTCGCGCATGCGCGAGCGCACGCCATCAGCGGCAATCAGCAACCTGGCTTCCACATTTTGGCCATTCTGCAAACTCGCCCTGATCCCGGAACCCTCACGCGTAAAATCTTCAACGCCGCATTCGAATATCTGCGTAATGCCGAGTTCATCGGCCTTTTTCCTGAGCGCTCCGACCAGCTCCCTGTTCGGCATCATGTGGGCAAAGGGTGCATCGCCTGCCCCAACTACGCCTGCCCCGGATACACCCGATTGTCCTTCCGCCTCACTCTGGCCAAAGGTCAGAAAGACGGGTCGCGTCACATCCTGCATCTTGGAATCGGTGACAATCATTTCATGGATGGGTTGTGCATGGTCCTCGATCTCTTGCCAGATACCCATCACTGTCAGCATGCGGCTGGCCGCTGCAGCAATTGCCGAAGCCCTTTCGTCCTTTTCCAACGCAGCCCTTGGCGCCGCATCAGCAATGATGATCTTGAGGTGCGGCGCCTCCATGACGATCGCTACGGCTGTCGAAAGGCCGACATAGCCGCCTCCGGCAATCAGTATGTCTGCAGACTGGCCTGCGGATGTCGTCTTCGCCATATGATCACCGGTTCCTGGCTCTTGCGTCTTGACTGCCTTCAATTTACGTCAGGGTTCGGGCGGAGTCGAATGCCGCCGCTCCGCAAATCGTCGCAGCGCCAGGTTCGCGATGATCGACTGCAGCCATTTTGAATACGAAACTGGAAGCCAGATGTCCAAAGCCGTCACAACCCTCCTGAACACGCTTGACCTTGAAAGGCTGGAAATCAACCTTTTTCGCGGCATCAGCCCGAAAGTCGGGTGGCAACGCGTCTATGGCGGACAGGTCATCGGCCAGGCACTGGTTGCTGCCCAGCGGACTGTCCCCGAGGAGCGCCGTGTTCATTCGCTGCATGGCTATTTCATGCGACCGGGCGATCCGGAGAATCCGATCATCTATGAAGTCGACCGCATCCGCGATGGCGGCAGCTTCACAACCCGCCGTGTTGTTGCCATCCAGCACGGCCACGCGATCTTTTCCATGTCGGCCTCTTTCCAGATCATCGAGGACGGGCTCGAACACACTTTTGAAATGCCCGATGTCCCTCGTCCCGAAACACTGGCCAGCGAAAGGGAACTTGCAGAGCAGTTCATCGAGCATGCTCCCGAAAACGTTCGCAGATACTGGCAGCAGGAACGGCCGATCGAATTACGGCCCACCGACCTTACCCATTACATTTCCGGCAAGAAGCTGGAACCCAAACAGCACGTATGGTTCCGCTCCACCGGACCGCTACCTGGCGATTCGGCGATCCAGGAAGCGGTTCTCGCTTACGCTTCCGACATGACCCTTCTCGACACCTCGCTCTTTGCCCATGGCCGTGCCGTTTTCGATCCCAAACTTCAGGTCGCCAGCCTGGATCACGCAATGTGGTTCCACAGGCCGATCCGGATGGAGAAATGGCATCTTTATACTCAGGACAGTCCCAATGCGTCCGGCGCAAGGGGGCTCACCCGTGGCCTGATCTTCTGCGAGGACGGGCAGCTGGTAGCTTCCACCGCCCAGGAAGGTCTTATTCGCCTGAGGGATGATACAAGCCGCAAGGTTCCTGTGTCAGGCGGATAGAGAAGATTAAATTATGTGCAATCAGTCAATATTGAACAAGAATTAAGCACAAAGCCGCCATGTTTCAACGCCGCGGCGCGGCAATCGTTCAAAAATATTAATTAATTCAGCGTGTTAGCACTTTCCTGAGAAACTGGCACGGCTTTTGAATCCATCCGTTTGTCCTTTGCCGCGTTTTGGCCTGGCAGAGGCAAGATCAACCGGGATTGTGGCCACAACTGCAACCCAACAGACAAACGGGTGAAACATGAAACTCATCACAGCGGTCATCAAACCGTTCCGCCTGGATGCCGTCAGAGAGGCGCTTACCGCGCTCGGCATTGAAGGCCTGACCGTCACCGAAGTGAAAGGCTATGGCCGCCAGAAGGGTCACACCGAGATCTATCGCGGTGCCGAATACGCCATTCACTTTCTACCCAAACTGAAGCTGGAAGTTGCCGTCAATGCCGACATGGCACCCAAGGCACTGGAGGCAATCGCGGAATCCGCCCGCACCGGCCAGATCGGTGATGGCAAGATTTTCGTTCTGGATCTGGAAGCTGTCCTGCGCATCCGCACCGGCGAGAAAGACGCCGAAGCCCTTTGATGCCTCGAAACCGCACCTTCTTTGACCTCCTTACTACCAACAAAGGAAATCGGAATATGGACCCGAAACTGGATATGAAAACAAAAACATTGCGCCGGATGCTTCCGCTCATCGCTGGTGGTGTGCTGGCAATGCTCGCGACCCCTGCCCTTGCCCAGGATGTCGCACCTGCCGCCGCTGCGGACACTGCCTATATCTTCAACACTCTCCTTTTCCTCATTGGCGGTTTCCTTGTCATGTGGATGGCTGCAGGCTTTGCCATGCTGGAGGCGGGACTTGTCCGCTCCAAGAACGTTTCGATGCAATGCGCCAAGAATATCGGCCTGTATTCCATCGCAGGCATCATGTACTGGCTGATCGGCTACAATCTCATGTATACCGGCGTTGACGGCGGCTATATCGGTTCGTTCTCGCTCTTCTACGCCATGGATCCTGTCGGCCTTGAAGGCGCAGATGCTGCTGCCCTTCTCGATACCGGTTATTCGACTGCCTCCGACTGGTTCTTCCAGATGGTGTTTGTGGCTACAGCAGCCTCGATCGTCTCCGGCACACTTGCCGAGCGCATCAAGCTTTGGCCTTTCCTGATCTTCGTGGTGATGCTGACCGGCTTCATTTACCCGATTGCCGGTTCCTGGCAGTGGGGTGGCGGCTGGCTGTCGGAAATGGGCTTTTCCGACTTTGCCGGATCGACCCTCGTTCACTCTGTCGGTGGCTGGGCTGCGCTTACCGGTGCCCTGATCCTCGGGGCACGCAAGGGTAAATATGTCGAGGGCGGCGTTGCGCCAATGCCCGGTTCGTCCATACCGCTCGCAACCCTGGGAACCTTCATCCTGTGGCTCGGCTGGTTTGGCTTCAACGGCGCCTCGCAGCTCGCAATGGGCACCATCTCCGACGTGTCTGATGTTTCACGCATTTTCGTGAACACCAACATGGCAGCAGCCGGCGGCGTGGTGACCACCATGATCCTGCTTCAGCTGATCTACAAGAAGGTTGATGTGACAATAACCCTCAACGGTGCACTGGCCGGCCTGGTCGCCATCACCGCCGAGCCGCTCGCACCAGGCGTGTTTGCGGCAATCCTTACCGGCGCTGTTGGTGGCGTGATAGTCGTTTTCACCGTTCCGCTTCTCGACAAGCTGAAAATCGATGACGTGGTTGGCGCAATCCCGGTTCACCTGTTTGCGGGTATCTGGGGCACGCTCGCCGTTGCCTTCTATACCGGCAACTGGGGTGCGCAGATCACCGGTATCATCGCTTACGGTGTATTCACCGTGGTCCTGTCGGCAATCGTCTGGTTCGCCCTCAAGGCAATCGTCGGTATCCGGGTTTCGGCCGAGGATGAAATGCTCGGTCTCGACCGCGCTGAAATCGGCGTTGAAGCCTATCCTGAATTTGCTTCGCGCTAATTCACCCGGCGCAAGCGGAAAGGGGCCTTCGGGCCCCTTTTTCGTCCGGCTCCTTCTATCCTCAAACCCGTTCCGGAATTCAGTTTTTTGGGTCGATAACGGTCCCTTCAGTTACCCATGGTTAACAGGTGATTAACCTCTGCCTACTACTGTGCATCCAACAATGAGCGCAATTTTCTTATGCTTTGGAGTGCAGCGGCATGCAGGTATCCAGACCGGCACGGCAAGACAGCTATCTTTATCAGGGTCAGACGGCCGGTAACCGTTTTTCAGGGCAGATTGGTGTCCTTATAGGCCTGGCCATTCTGGTCTGCGTTGCGCTGGCCTTTGCCTCGCTTGCGACCTGGTCTGTCGATGATCCCAGCCTGTCCAATGCCAATGGCCGCGAGATCCAGAATGCCGGTGGCTTCTGGGGTGCCTCCTTCGCCGATATCCTGATCCAGTTTTCCGGACTTGCGAGTGTGGTGGCGCTGGTTCCACCGGCGATCTGGGGCTGGTTGAAACTGATCCAGAAACCCGTCGGCATTTTCAGGAAACGCATGATTTCCTGGCCGTGTGCCGTAATCGTTTCGGCCGCAGCATTCTCCTGCCTGCCACTCAATGGCAGTTGGCCACTGCCATCGGGTCTTGGCGGGATTGTCGGCGACCTGGTGCTCAAATTGCCTAGCCTGGTATTGGGAGGATACCCGTCCGGCATGCTGGCAGGTGTGTTCTTCCTTGTCCTGGTTATTCCCGCGCTGTTTCTCACCCTCTTTGCCGCCGGTCTTGTCAACCGACCGGCAAAGCACAATCCTGATGGCTTCAGTTTCGATCCCGAAACCGGCGAGATCTATGAAGAGGATGACAGCACCGCCTGGTGGATGGGCGCGGCCACCCATTTCTGGCTGACGCTTCGCGCAATGTTCAAGCGCCGCAAACTGCGCGCCCCTCAGCAAAAGGCTGCAACATACGTTGAAGAAGACGAATATGATGACGAGCCGCAACCAACCGGGCTGGCCAGGCGTGAAACCTTCCTGTCGCGTATTTCAGGGGCCTTGGACCGCCTGACAGCACCGCCCGATGACGGATTCGAGCGATACGACCCGTCGGCAAGGGCAGAGCCCGGCTTTGGTCCGGCTCACAATTCGTCATCCGCCAGGGCTTCTGGTGAATTGCGTGATGTCATCACGGCGCCCGCCATGGCCCCGGCCTATGGCGAGGAGTACTATGATGATGCACTCAGCACCGGATCGTCTGTTCCCTTTGACGATGGCATCGCGCCACCGGCTATGGGCATGCCGCAATATGAGGAAACCCGCCATCCACATTCCCAGGCACAATCAAGGGTAATCCCGCCAGCTGAACGGCCAAAGCCGGGCGCGCGCATCGTGCGCGAGGCGCAGCCATCGCTTCTGGCAGCAGATTCCTTCGAGCTTCCTGAACTGGGTTTTCTTTCCGAGGCGCAAAACCTCGTAAGGGACCAGACGCTTTCGACCGATGCGCTTGAGGCGAATGCCCGGCTTCTCGAGGGGGTTCTCGAGGATTTCGGCGTCAAGGGCGAGATCATCAATGTGCGTCCCGGGCCGGTGGTGACCCTTTATGAACTGGAACCGGCTCCGGGTGTGAAATCCTCGCGCGTGATAGGCCTTGCCGAGGATATTGCCCGCTCCATGAGCGCGATTGCCGCGCGCGTGGCGGTGGTTCCCGGCCGCAACGCGATCGGTATCGAATTGCCGAACCAGCGCCGCGAAACCGTCTATCTTCGCGAACTGCTTTCTTCCCAGGACTACGAGAAGAACAAGGCAAGCCTGCCGCTGGTTCTTGGCAAGACGATTGGCGGCGAGCCGGTCATTGCCAATCTTGCCAAGATGCCCCACCTGCTGGTCGCCGGCACCACCGGTTCGGGCAAGTCGGTGGCGATCAATACCATGATCCTGTCCATCCTGTACCGCATGTCGCCCGAACAGGTGAAAATGATCATGATCGACCCAAAGATGCTGGAACTCTCGATCTATGACGGCATTCCCCATCTCCTGACCCCGGTGGTTACCGATCCCAAGAAGGCGGTTGTTGCGCTGAAATGGACCGTGCGCGAAATGGAAGCACGCTACGCAAAAATGTCCAAGCTCGGTGTTCGCAACATTGACGGCTACAATCAGAGGATCGAGCAGGTAAACGCCAAGGGCGAGAAACTCACCCGCACAATTCAGACCGGCTATGACCGGGAGACAGGCGAGGCGATTTATGAAACCGAGGAACTGAATTTCGATTCAATGCCTTATATCGTCGTTATCATCGACGAGATGGCCGATCTGATGATGGTTGCCGGCAAGGATATCGAGGGTGCCATCCAGCGGCTTGCCCAGATGGCCCGTGCAGCAGGCATCCATGTGATAATGGCAACCCAGCGTCCTTCTGTCGATGTGATCACTGGCACGATCAAGGCGAACTTCCCGACACGAATCTCCTTCCAGGTTACCTCGAAAATCGATTCGCGCACCATTCTCGGTGAGCAGGGCGCAGAACAGCTGCTTGGTATGGGCGACATGCTCTACATGGCCGGTGGAGGCAGGATCCAGCGCGTCCATGGCCCGTTTGTCGCCGACGAGGAAGTCGAAAAGGTCGTTAATCACCTCAAGAACCAGGGTGTTCCGCAATATCTGGAAGCGGTAACCCAGGATGAGGATGAAGACGGGGATGGCGAAGGCCCTGTCGGCACCGATGCATTCGCTGAATCGAATGATATTTACGACCAGGCCGTTTCCATCGTATTGCGCGACCGCAAGGTTTCCACTTCATATATCCAGCGCCGCCTTGGCATCGGCTACAATCGCGCCGCCAGCCTGATCGAGCGCATGGAACAGGAGGGGCTGATCGGCGCAGCTAATCATGCCGGCAAGCGGGAAATCCTTGTACCGGATGAAAACGAGACCATTTAGGAACCATGGAAGCTGCCCTCAACGATTGCGACAGCCGCCATGATTTGGCCCAATCATCAGTCGAAAAGCAAAACCCGGCGGGATCCGGTCACAGGATCAGTGAAAGCGAGACGAAATGGAACTGTTTGAAATGAAACGACGCAAGCCGGCCCGATTTGCGAGCCTTGCCTCAGGCCTTGCCCTCTCGATTCTCGCCATGGCCTTGATGGTGTCAGTGTCTGCGGCTCAGGCCGATGTCAGGGCCGATACGCTTGCAGCACTGCGTGCTCATTATGCCAATGTTCCCACCATGAAGGGCGAGTTTCTCCAGTTTGACGAGAAGGGAAATCAGAGCGGCGGCGTGTTTGCGATCAAACGACCCGGCAAGGTTCGCTTCGATTATGAGGCACCCTCTCCTGTCGAGGTCGTTTCAAATGGCCTTGCAGTGATGGTGATCAACAACAAGCTGAAAACGTTTGATTCCTATCCCCTCAAGAACACGCCCCTGAAAATCCTTCTCGACGACAAGCTGGACATTGACGAAAAATCCATCCTGGACGTTCGCACGGACCCTGATGTGACGACCATTGTCCTGGGCGACAAGCAGCTGTTCGGAAATTCGGTAATCACCTTGCTGTTCGAGCCTGAGACATTCGACCTGCGGCAATGGACCATCAAGGACGCCCAGGGCAAGGAAACCTCTGTCATGGTTTTCAATGTGGAAGAAAATGTCAATTTGAGCGAGCGCAACTTCCAGATCAACAAGAACCAGTTCAAGCGCAACAATTGATTGCCTGTTGATAAGCTGCAGCGTTTGTCGCGGCCGGTGCGCCTTTACTTGTATGCATGAAACCTCCTATCCAATATGGCCGGACTGGGCCTGACCAGACCGCCGGAGTTCTACATGCCTTTTTCCATTGCCACCTGGAACATCAATTCCGTACGCCTGCGCGCACCGCTCGTCGAGGCTTTCCTGAAAGAGCACGATCCCGACATTTTGTGCCTGCAGGAAATCAAGTGCATGAATGACGAGTTTCCCGCAAGGGTCTTCAACAAGCTTGGATATGAATACCACGCGGTTCATGGCCAGAAGGGCTATCACGGCGTTGCCACCCTCTCGAAACGCCCCTTCCGAGAACGGTTTTCCACCGACTATTGTGCCATGGGCGACACCCGCCATATCGCAACGGATTTTGAATTGGCCGGCAATACCGTCCGGCTGCACAATTTTTATGTGCCTGCGGGTGGCGATGAACCTGATCCCGCAATCAACCCGAAATTTGATCACAAGCTGCGGTTCATCGAGGAAATGAAACTTCTGAAAGCTGTCGACAATGGTGTGTCATCCATTCTGGTTGGCGACCTCAACATAGCGCCATACGAACATGATGTCTGGTCGCACAAGCAATTGCTGAAGATCGTTTCCCACACCCCCGTTGAGACCGAGGGCCTTTTGGAAGTCATGAACCGGGGTGAGTGGGTCGACCTGATGCGCCGGCATGTTCCCATGGATGAAAAACTCTACACCTGGTGGAGCTACCGGGCGAAGGACTGGAAGGCTTCCAACCGGGGGCGCAGGCTCGATCATGTCTGGAGCGATTCGCGGCTGGCCGGGAAACTGTCCGGTATCGAGGTGATCGAGGAAGCGCGGGGCTGGGAAAAGGCATCAGACCATGTTCCCGTAATCGCCCGTTTTGAAATCGATTAGAACCCGTTTTCCCTCGTCGCCCCGGAAAGACCGGGATTGCTGGCAAGCCGGGTTTCGACCGTTTCCATTTGTTCGATCATGATGCGTACGGTGCGGCTGATGCGCTCCTGCAGCTTTTCGGCAAGATGTGGATATTCGCCGAGCATGCGGCGGAACAGTTCACGTGGAATGTAAATGAGTTCGCAATTGGTGCGGGCAAGCGCCGTGACCGGCCTACGGTTCTCGGCAATGAGCGCGGTTTCCCCGATCAGGCTGTTTTCCAGTTGACTTGCCATGACCAGTTCACGGCCATTGCGGTGGACCAGAAGATCGACCTGTCCGCTGATCACCACATAGCCGCCATCGGACAGGGCGCCTTCGCCGAACAACTCCTCGCCGCCGCGCAGGTAGAGTCGCTTGGCCCCAAACGCCAGCAGCCGCAGCTGCTCATCGGGAAATCCCTCGAACAGGCTGACCCGCGATAGCAGTGTTATGTCTTCGGTAAGTGTCATGCCTGTTTCTTATCGCTTTTTGCCGTCAAGACAACAGGAACGAAACAGGGCAGTCCTTTGGGGAGGGCTCGAGTTACGGAACCAGCTTGTATCCGCCGCCATCAGTCACCAGCAGGCGCGCATTGGAAGGATCCTTTTCGATCTTCTGGCGAAGGCGGTAAATATGCGTTTCCAGCGTATGCGTCGTGACGCCGGAATTGTAACCCCAGACCTGTTCGAGCAGCTCGTCTCGCCCGATGATCTTCTGCTCGGCCCGGTACAGATATTTCATGATGGCCGTTTCCTTTTCCGTCAGACGAATTTTCTGGCCGTTGTCTTCCAGCAGCATTTTCTGGGAGGGCTTGAACGTGTAAGGGCCGATGGAAAACACCGCGTCCTCGCTCTGTTCGTGCGTGCGCAGCTGGGCACGAATACGCGCCAGCAGGACCGCGAAGCGGAAGGGCTTGGTGACATAGTCATTAGCGCCTGCCTCAAGGCCAAGGATCGTGTCGGAATCGGTGTCGTGACCCGTCAGCATGATAATGGGTGCGCGAAAGCCGCCCTTGCGCAGCAGCTTCACCGCTTCGCGGCCATCCATGTCCGGCAGGCCGACATCCATGACAAGCAGGTCCACATGATTGTTGCGGGCAGCCTGCACGCCTTTTGTCGCGCTGGCTTCACTGCTGACATCAAACTCTTCATAGAGGGAGAGCTGTTCAGTCAATGCCTCGCGAAGATCCTCGTCATCATCAACAAGCAGAATGGTGCGTGCGGTCATTTTTCCATCTCCGGGCATCTTGCCATCAGGGTGCCATCAGGCGCGGCAAATCAGTTGAAATCTAGGGGTTGCACTGTTTGATTGCAATGCGGTGCTTTTACGGCCTTGTTTCACCAACGAAAAGGCGATCACGCGCATTATCAAGCGAGCGTGAACGGATCATGGAAATTGTGATAATGGCTTGGCATATAATGGGTCGAGAAGGGACCGGATCACTGTGAATACGATCAGGCAAATCACCATTTGCAGAAAACCGGGCAGGGACGCTGCAGCGGGACTGCTGCGCATCGAGGACCGTGTCTGGCCCTGTATTCTGGGGAAAAACGGAATTTCAGTGAGAAAGCGCGAGGGTGACTGGTCTACCCCGGCTGGCAGTTATCGGCTCATCTATGCCTGGCATCGTCCCGATCACATCAGGTTCCCGGTTTCACAACTTGCCCTGCAGCCGATTTCCCAAACCGATGGATGGTGCGATGCGCCGGCCGATCCCAATTACAACCGCCCGGTAACCCTGCCTTATCCCGCCTCGGCAGAAACGATGAAACGCAGCGACGGGCTCTACGATTTAGTGGTCGTTCTCGACCATAACTTTTCGCGCAGGACAAGGGGCAGGGGAAGCGCGGTGTTCTTTCACCTGACCGCAGACAAGCCCTATACTGCCGGCTGCATTGCCATCCCGCAAAAGCTGATGCTGCATCTTCTGCCAAGGCTTGGGCCACAGACAGTCATGCACATCCTGCCCTGAAGATTCAGGCGTAATCCCTTTCGCCGAATATCGCACTGCCCACCCGCACATGGGTGGCGCCCAGTTCAACAGCGGTTTCATGGTCAGACGACATGCCCATGGAGAGCGATCGAAGGCCGCACTGTGAGGCCAGTTGGCGCAACAGGGCAAAATGCGGGCCGGGGTTTTCATCAACCGGTGGAATGCACATCAGGCCTTCGATGGAAAGCCCGTGAACCTGCCTGCAGCGCTCGACAAACGAAACCGCTTCATCGGGCTCGATCCCTGCCTTTTGCGGTTCCGAACCCGTATTGACCTGGACGAAGAGTCTCACGTTGCGGCCCTGAGTTGCCATTTCCCTTGCGATCGCCCCGGCAATCTTGTCGCGGTCGACGGTCTGGATGACATCGAACAGCGCCACGGCATCTCCTGCCTTGTTCGATTGGAGCGGCCCGATGAGATGAAGCTCGATATCGGGATACTCCTCTTTCAGTGCCGGCCATTTTTCCTGCGCTTCCTGTACACGGTTTTCGCCGAATACCCGCTGGCCAGCATCGAGTGCCTCGCGGATGGTGCCGGCGCCATGTGTCTTGGAAACGGCAATGAGGCAAACATCCTCGGCCTTGCGTCCGGGCAGTTTTGCCGCTGCTGCAATCCGCTCCCTTGTTTCTCTCAATCGCGTGGATACACTCATGTCCGACCCTTGTATTTCCAGTCAATAAGGCGTGTTTATTCTCTGGCAGTTGACCGCAGCGCGTAATTCTGTTGAAGCACTTGCGAACCATTCTCACCGCGGCTTCCCCGGTGATTCCCCGCCACCCTCTTTGTAACCTGATAGCACTTATTTCCAATGGCAAGCGAACGCTACAATCCGCGCATTAGTGAACCCAAATGGCAGGAAGCCTGGATCAGTTCCCGGCTTTTCGAGACGGACAATGATGATCCGCGCCCCAAATACTACGTGCTGGAGATGTTCCCCTATCCTTCCGGCCGCATTCACATGGGGCATGTGCGCAATTATGCCATGGGCGATGTGGTCGCCCGCTACAAGCGCGCGCGCGGATACAACGTCCTGCACCCTATGGGTTGGGATGCGTTCGGCATGCCTGCCGAAAACGCCGCAATGAAAAACAATGTCCACCCCAAGGCATGGACCTATGAAAACATCGCCACCATGCGCAAGCAGCTTAAGTCCATGGGACTTTCGCTCGACTGGTCGCGCGAGTTCGCCACTTGTGATGTCGAATACTATCACCGCCAGCAAATTCTTTTCGTTGATTTCCTGGAGAAGGGACTGGTCGGCCGCAAGATTTCCAAGGTCAACTGGGACCCGGAGGACCAGACCGTGTTGGCCAACGAGCAGGTCATCGATGGCCGGGGTTGGCGCTCCGGTGCGCTCGTCGAACAGCGCGAACTTGCCCAGTGGGTCTTCAGGATAACAGATTATGCCGAGGATCTTCTTGAGGCAATCGACACGCTGGATGACTGGCCTGAAAAGGTTCGCACCATGCAGCGCAACTGGATCGGCAAGTCACGCGGCCTGCAAATGGCCTTCAAACTGGCCGAACCAATCGGCGATCATGACGCCATCGAGATCTATACGACGCGCCCCGACACGCTGAATGGCGCGAGTTTCATCGCGATTGCGCCGGAGCATCCGCTTGCAAAAAAGCTGGCCGAAAGCGACGCTGATCTGGCGCGTTTTTCCGTCGATGTCCGCCGGGCGGGAACTTCCGAGGAAGCGCTCGAAAAGGCCGAAAAGCAGGGCTACGACACAGGTGTCGAGGTGATCCATCCGCTGTACCCGGACCAGACCCTGCCGGTCTGGGTCGCCAATTTCATCCTGATGGATTACGGCACGGGTGCTGTTTTCGGCTGTCCGGCCCATGATCAGCGCGACCTTGATTTCGCGCGCAAATATGATCTGGCCGTCATCGACACCTTCTTCCCTCTGGACGATGACACGCCTGTGGGAGATGAGGCCTACGTTCCCGAAAAATCCGAGAAGGTGCGCTACGTCAACCAGCCTGCAGGCGTTGAAGTCGCTACCGGCTATGAAGGAATAGACGCAACCATTGACTGGGCTGAAAGCAGGGGCCTTGGCACCGGCCGCGTTCAGTATCGCCTGCGCGACTGGGGTATTTCGCGCCAGCGCTACTGGGGTTGCCCCATCCCGGTGATCCATTGCGAGGTTTGCGGCATTGTTCCCGTCCCAAAGAAGGATCTTCCTGTAAGGCTTCCCGAGGATGTGACCTTCGACAAGCCGGGCAATCCGCTCGACCGGCATGAGACATGGCGCCATGTTGCCTGTCCAAAATGCGGGGCCGATGCGCGGCGTGAAACAGACACGATGGACACATTCGTCGATTCGTCCTGGTACTTTGCGCGATTTACCGCTCCCAATGAAGACGATCCGACCGAGCCGAAGGCGGCCAATGAATGGCTGCCGGTAGACCAGTATATTGGCGGCATCGAGCACGCCATCCTGCACCTTCTCTATTCGCGCTTTTTTGCCAGGGCGATGAAGGCAACCGGGCACCTTGACGTGAGCGAACCCTTCAAGGGCCTGTTTACCCAGGGCATGGTGGTGCATGAAACCTACAAGAGCGGAAACAACTACCTCGCCCCGGCCGAAGTTCGCCTCGAGGAAAGTGGCGGTGTTCGCAAGGCATTCGATCTTCAGTCAGGCACTGAGGCTGAAATCGGCCCGATCGAGAAGATGTCGAAGTCGAAGCGCAACGTCGTCGATCCTGACGACATCATCGCTTCTTATGGTGCTGATACCGCACGCTTCTTCATGTTGTCGGATTCTCCGCCCGAGCGGGATGTCGAATGGACCGAATCGGGCGTCGATGGCGCACACCGTTTCGTCCAGCGCGTCTGGCGGCTGATTTCGAACGCCTCCGATCAGTTGAAGGCTGCCGATGCGCAGCCTGGCAGCGAAGGCCAGGCACTTGAAGTTTCCCGCATTGCCCACAAGACCCTCGACCAGGTCGGCAGGGATCTTGACAGGCTGGGTTTCAACAAGGCCGTCGCCCGCCTGTATGAACTGGTCAACGCCATCGCCGCACCGCTTGGCGAAGTTGCCGAAAACCGTGCCGATGGCGAACTTGTTGGCGCAGTAAAACAGGCAAGCGGGTTCCTGGTATCGATGCTTGCCCCCATGATGCCGCACCTTGCCGAGGAATGCTGGCAGGCGATTGGCGGCAAGGGCATGGTCGCCGAGGCTGCATGGCCAGTGGTCATCGCCGATCTCGTCCGCGATGATGAACTCACCTTGCCGGTACAGGTCAATGGGAAGAAGCGCGGCGAGGTTGTCATTTCGGCTGAAGCCAGCCAGGAGGAGATTATTGCTGCATCCCTCGCACTGGATGTGGTAAAGCCCTATCTGGACGGCAAGGAGCCGAGCAGGGTCATCGTTGTGCCGAAAAGGATCGTGAATATCGTCGTCTGACCGGTATGATGTGAAACACCGGTACGTGTAGAAGACTGGCAACCAGATGTGGATCAATCAGGAAACGCAAATGCCCGTAACAAGAAAACGCACCAGAAGCCTGGCAATCGCCGTGATGATGGGGGCATTGGCTTTCGGCATTTCCGCCTGCCAGTTTCAGCCGCTTTATTCCAGCGATGCCGGGACTGTTGGTAACCAGAATCTGGCCCTTTCGCGGATTTCTGTCGCAGAAGTTGGCAGCAGGGCTGGCCAGCAGGTCAGGAACCATCTGATATTCCTGTTGAGCGGCGGTTCAAGCCCGGTCGATCCTAGCCATGAGGTTCGTATTCGTGTGACCAGCACAACCACCGTACTTGCCGGTGCAATCGCCGGTGCAATCGAAACCGGCAATGCAAGACGGAACCCCAGCGGAAATACCGCCGGCTCTGTCCAGGTTACCGCAAGTTACGATCTGTATGACATCGCCGCAGAACGGGTCATCGCGACCGGCACGCGGACCACAAATGCGCCATTCGACAGAAAGAGCCAGTCATTCGCTGCCCAGCGCGCAGAGCGCGATGCGGAAAGCCGCGCGGCCCGCGAAATTGCCGAGCAGCTGCGCCTGGCAATCGGTAGCGACGTCTCCCGCCTGTAATGGCTTCGCTCAAGAATCACGAAGTCGAACGCTGGGTGGAGCGGCCTGATACAAAATTCCGGGTATTGCTGGTCTATGGTCCCGATGCGGGTCTGGTAAGCGAAAGGGCGGACAAGCTTGCCGCCGCTTCCGGAGTCGATCCATTCGACTCCTTTTCGACCATTCGCCTCGATGCCGACGATGTTGCCGCTGACAAGGCGCGCCTTGTCGATGAGGCTTTCACGGTTGGAATGTTCGGTGGCGATCGCCTGATCCGCGTCAGCGGGACCACGCGACGCAATCTCGCCGATGCCGTCAAACCGCTTCTTGAACAAAAGCCGCAGGATGCCTGGATCATCATTGAGGCAGGCGATCTGAAAGGCAGCACAGGCCTGCGCGGCCTGATCGAAAAATCGCCCCACGCAATGGCACTTCCCTGCTACCAGGACGAGGCCGCCGCACTCAACCAGTTGATCCGCGAAGAACTGACCGACAAGGGTTTTGCGGTGGACCGCGAGCTTCAGGATTATCTCAGGGGTTATCTGGGTTCAGACCGCCAGGCCAGTCGAAACGAACTGAAGAAACTTGCCCTCTATGCCCATGGCGAAACCCGTGTCACAAAGGACCATGTGACCGCGATTGTCGGCGACGCTTCCATTGTTGATGTCAACGAACTCATCGATGCTGTATCAGCCGGCAACATGGAAGCATTCGAGAAGAATTTCGAGCGCGTGCTACTTGAAGGTCTTTCCCCGGACATGCTGATCCTGAACACGCTCCGTCATTTTCAGCTTCTGCATGAATTACGCGGCAGGATGGAAACATATCGCCTTGGAACAAGTGCGGTCGTGGACGGGGCAAGGCCGCCTGTTTTCTACAAGCGCAAGGCCATCATCGGGCGTGCCCTGTCGGGCCTTGATACGCGGATGATCGAGAAGATACTTGCGCGCCTGGAAAAGGCTGCCTTTGATGCACGCTCGAAACCCGAACTCGCATCATCGATTGCCGGAACCAGCCTGTTGGCCAGTCTGCTGCTCGTTCGCTCAGCAAACTGAGGCCAGGTGTTTCACAGAACAAGGCCTCGCAAAATGCCTATTTTTCCAGTTTGGCACAAACCGCTTCCAGCTGGTCAAGGCTCGAATAACGCACCCTGATTTCGCCCCTGCCACCCGTCTTCGGATCATCGCGGTGGCGGATGTCAACGGCCATGCCCAGGACATCGCTGATCCTTTTTTCGAGTGCCTTGGTATCAGCGGACTTGAAGTCGAGGCTTTTCGTTTCCGGCGCGCGCTTGCCATCCTCTCTGCTGGCGGCGGTGAGTTGTGCCTGCGCCATGTCCTCGGCCTGGCGAACGGACAGACCCTCGGAGATGATCTTCCTTGCCAGCGCTGCGGGATTTTCACTGGTCACCAGCGCCCGTGCATGACCCGCTGACAATGCACCGGATGAAACATGCTTCCGGACTTCATCTGGCAATTTGAGAAGGCGGAGCGTGTTGGCAACGTGACTGCGGCTCTTGCCAATCACCGTACCAAGATCTGCCTGGGTGTAATCATATTCATCGATCAGTTGCTGGTATCCAAGCGCCTCTTCCACCGGGTTGAGGTCTGCACGCTGGACGTTCTCGATGATCGCCAGCTCAAGCGCTTCCTTGTCATCCACGTCGCGTACGATGATCGGCACTTCGTGAAGCGCGGCCTTTTGAGCTGCACGCCAGCGGCGCTCACCGGCAATGATCTCGTATTTGGCGCCGCCGAGATCGCCGTCCCGTACGGTCCGCACCAGGATCGGCTGGACAATGCCGTGTTCGCTGATCGAGCGGGCAAGATCATCCAGTTGTTCTTCGGCAAAATGGCGACGCGGATTGTTCGGATTGGCACGGATGAGCTCGATTGCAACCTTGCGGTCAACCCGCAGGCCGGCCTCGGCAATCTCGCTTGAGATCTTTTCGCCGGCCGCATCCCTGCCTGCAGTTACCGTTACCGGTTCATCAAGGTCTCCGATCAATGCAGCAAGGCCCCTGCCCAGCCGTTTCTTGGATCCACCTTCACTCATCTTCATTCTCCCTGCCTTGGCAGTATCCCTTTGCCGCTGTCATCATTCCTTGCCACCGTCAGGCGGCGGTCAATTGCTTTTCCCTGCGAATAACTTCCGAGGCAAGCCGCAGATAGGCCTGGCTACCCTGGCATTTCAGGTCATACAGGATTGCCGGCTTGCCATGCGAAGGCGCCTCGGACAGGCGCACATTGCGTGGTATCACCGTCTGGTAGACCTTCTCGCCCATGTGTTCACGGACATCTGCCTCGACCTGCGCGGCAAGATTGTTGCGCGCATCATGCATGGTAAGAATGATACCGTGCAGATAAAGATCGCGGTTCACGCCCGCCTTTACCTGGTTCATCGTCTCAAGCAGCTGGCTCAAGCCTTCAAGTGCGAAAAACTCCGTCTGCAAGGGAACCAGCAATGCATGGGCAGCGGCCATGGCATTGATTGTCAGCAGGTTGAGCGATGGCGGGCAATCGATCATGATATAATCAAAGGCGCGCTTTTCAGGATTATATTCCTCTATCGACTTTCGCAGCCGGTAGGCACGATCGCTCGAAGCGGCGATTTCCATCTCTAGGCCAAGAAGATCGAGCGTCGAGGGCGCCAGATAAAGGCGCGGAACAGCCGTTTGGACAACAGCCTGGTCGAGCGGAACATCACCGCGAAGAACATCGGCTGTCGAGACCTTTCTCTCTTCGCGGTCAACGCCAAGACCGGTACTGGCGTTTCCCTGCGGATCGAGGTCAACGATCAGCACCGTCTTGCCCACAGCTGCCAGCGCGGTTGCCAGATTGATGGTCGTCGTGGTCTTGCCCACGCCGCCCTTCTGGTTGGCAACGGTCAGGACCCTGGAGATTGTTTGACTGCCCATTTGCTTCTACCGCATCTGTGAATTATCTTTGCCTGTGCCGGTCGGCCATGGACATTCCGGCTGCAGATACCTGTCCGTCACAGGCAGTTCACACCGAACCTGCTGGTTCCACACCGGTTATTTCAAGGACCACCGACTCCGGATCAATCCTGCTTGGATGGTGTATCAAATCAAACTTCCAGCTACCACGGCTTTCTTCGATTTCCCTCTGAAAGTCGCGGCCCTTGTGGAAGAGTGCCCTGGCCGGCGGCCGGCGGTCAGGCGATAGCGCCGGCTCGGCCCATGCAAGCAATTGTTCCAGCGATGCAAGCGCCCTCGCCGTGACGACATCTGCATTTCTCATCCGTTCCGGAACCGACTCGATTCTGGCGCAAACCACTTCAGTCTTCACCCGATCTGCCGGTATTTCGCATTCCGCGACGACCCGGCGAAGGAAAGCACACTTTTTCTGGATGCTTTCAATCAATGCAAGTTGAAACGGACCGTCCCCTTGGTTCGCAGCATAGTTTTCATCAGCGAGCAGAATTGCCAGAACCAGGCCGGGAAATCCTCCCCCACTTCCCAGGTCCAACCAGGCCCGTGGAAGCGAACCATCCAATCGCCTTGCAAGCGGCAACACTTGGGCACTGTCAGCAACATGGCGAGTCCAGTAGTCCGCGAGCGTGTTGGGTGAGACAAGATTGGTCTTGGCCTGCCATTGACAAAGGAGCTCGTGATAATTCTCCAGTCGCCCAATTGTTTCACGTGAAACGGGCGTGATCGAATTGAGCTGGCGTACCGTCTCCTGAGATGCACGTTTTTCAAGCCTCGCAGGCGAATGCAAGGCCATCAGGCACCCACCGCTGGTTCTGCGCTGTCAAACGCGCCCGTTCCAGACCGCTTCTTGAGATGCGCCAGGATAAGTGTGAGCGCGGCTGGCGTGATCCCGTCAATCCTGTTTGCCTGACCAAGATTGACCGGCCGCACCCGTTCCAGCTTCTGGATGAGTTCGTTGGAAAGCCCGGACAGGCTACGGTAGTCAAAGTCTTCCGGGATTGCCCTGTTCTCCTCCCGGCGCATGGCCGATATGTCCGCCTCCTGACGCTCGAGATAGACTGCGTACCCTGCCTCGATCGAAACCTGCTCCGCGCAGGCCGGGCTCAGCCCGTTCAGTTGCGGCCATATCCCGCCCAGCGTCGCAAGCGAGATCTCCTCGTGGGAAAGGAGTTCAAAAGCGCTGCGCCGGACACCATCCTGCTTGATTTTCAAACCATGCTCAGCTGCCTCATTCGGCGTCAGGGACAATTCCTTCAGCAGGTTCGTTGCCCAATCCAGTTCCGAGCGCCATTGCGCAAAGACCTCTTGCCGCCTTTTGCCCACGCAGCCCAGTTCAATACCCATTGGCGTCAGGCGCTGATCGGCATTGTCCGCACGCAAGCTGAGCCGGTATTCAGCCCGGGAGGTAAACATCCGGTAGGGTTCGCTGACGCCTCGCGTCGTCAGGTCGTCAATCATCACGCCGATATAGGAATTTGTCCGACTGAAGATCATGGGCTCGGAGCCCGAAGCGCGCCGCGCAGCATTCAGCCCTGCCACAAGGCCCTGCGCAGCTGCCTCCTCATATCCGGTCGTCCCGTTGATCTGTCCAGCCAGGTAAAAACGGCCAATGCGGCGCGTTTCCAGGGTCGGATACAATTCCCTCGGATCAACATGGTCATATTCGATCGCGTAACCCGGCTGAAGGATGCCCGCTTTCTCCAATCCGGCAATTGTGGCCAGGAACGCAACCTGTACATCCTCGGGAAGCGAAGTCGATATCCCGTTGGGATAAACAGTGTGATCGTCGAGACCCTCCGGCTCAAGAAAGATCTGGTGGCCGTCCCGGTCCCCGAACTTCACAATCTTGTCTTCCACCGATGGACAATAGCGCGGGCCAACCCCGGCAATCTGGCCGGAATACATGGCAGAACGTTTCAGGTTTTCCTCGATGATGCGATGTGTCCGGTCATTTGTCCGGGTAATGCCGCATTCGATCTGCGGGTTCGTAATCCTGTCCGTAAGGCTGGAGAACGGTACAGGGTCCTCATCCGCCTTCTGCATCTCGAGACCAGCCCAGTCGATGGTCCTTCCATCGAGACGCGCCGGCGTACCGGTCTTGAGGCGTGACAGGGCAAATCCCGCTTTCTCGAGCGTTGCCGACAGACCCATCGCTGGGGCTTCACCCATCCGCCCGGCAGGAATCTTCTTCTCCCCGATATGGATCAGGCCACGCAGGAAAGTTCCCGTTGTCAGAACCACGGCACCCGCTCGCGTTTCCCGACCGTCTTCCAGAATGACTCCGGCGGCGTCACCATTCTCAAGGAGAATGTCACCAACCGCCCCCTCGATCACTGTCAGATTTTCCGTCGCAGCAATGGATTCCTGCATGGCAAGACGATAAAGCTTGCGGTCCGCCTGCGTCCTCGGGCCACGTACAGCCGGTCCCTTGCGGCGGTTCAGAAGCCTGAACTGGATCCCGCCACGGTCGGCAATCCGGCCCATCAGACCATCCAGCGCATCCACTTCGCGAACAAGATGACCCTTTCCAAGGCCGCCAATGGCAGGATTGCAGGACATGACACCAATCGTGTCCGCCTTGTGGGTAACGAGAGCCGTGCGCGCACCAAGGCGTGCGGAAGCGGCGGCTGCCTCTGTGCCGGCATGCCCACCACCCACAACGATAACGTCAAATCCTGCCTTGTTGTCAGACACTTCCGGCTCCTTTGCCAGCACTGCTCCACCGGAATACTCCGTGGGATGAAATATTCCTCTGTTGGTCTGGTTTCGCCGAGTCCATACAGAAATATGTCCGTGTGGTAAAGCAATCGCCGCATCATAACCGGGACGGACCAGTAAGGCCGAATTTGTTTCACGTGAAACATGGCTTCTGCCGACCATGAATTTCAACTCAAAAATGTTTCACGTGAATCATTTGCCAATACAAAACTCGGAAAAAATCACGTCAAGCAAATCCTCGACATCCACACGTCCCGTCAGCCTGCCAAGATGGTCGCCCGCCCGCCGCAAATGCTCTGACGCAACCACCATGTCCCCATCTATCAGGCTTTGGGCCAACTTCAATTCCTCGAGGCATCTGCCGGTCTCATACTTGTGCCGCTCCCTGTTCAATAGCGCGGTGCTCGCCCTGTTGCCGATGGCACCTGTCATGCTGCGGATTTCCCCGATAAGCCTGTCAAGACCACTTTCCACCCTGACACTTACTGATAAAACATCATCTGATACCACAGATTCCGAACCATCCGCCTTAGAGCGGACCAAGAGAACATCCACACCACATGAAGTAATCTGATCCGGTGGTGAGTATGGGTTGTCAACGGGATCCAGCCATACGATCAAATCAGCCATTCCAGCCTGTTTGAAGGCGCGTTCTATGCCCATGGCCTCGATGAAATCAGCATTTTCACGGATCCCCGCAGTATCACTGAGGATGACCAGGGCCCCATCAATATCCAGGCGTACCTCCAGAACATCCCGCGTTGTACCCGGGATATCGCTGACAATAGCAACATCCCGTTTGGCGAGCGAATTCAGTAAACTGGATTTTCCGGCGTTGGGCGGACCCATCAGCGCGATCCTGAAACCATCGCGGATCATCTCACCAATCCGGGCCTGATCGAGACTTTCAGTTATCGCGCCAATCAGCCCAACTATCTCTCCGCGCACACGCTCCACCATGCTATCGGGAACATCCTCCTCGTCGGAAAAATCAAACTCGGCTTCAATGAAGGCCCGGGCACGAATGATTTGAGAGCGCCAGTTCTCCAGCATCCCGCTCAATTTCCCCGATGCCTGGGCAATTGCCATCTGCCGCTGCGCTTCGCTTTCGGCTGCAACGAGATCTGCCAGCCCCTCTGCTTCTGTCAGGTCAAGCCGTCCATTCTCGAATGCCCGCCGCGAAAATTCACCCGCCTCGGCCATTCGGCAATTCTCGAACCGCGACAGCGCCTGCAGCACAGCTGAAACCACCGCCACTCCGCCATGCACGTGGAATTCGACGACATCTTCACCCGTAAAACTGGCTGGCCCGCGAAACGGCAATACCAGCCCCTGATCCAGCAAGAACCCGGTACCCGGATCGCGTATCGTCCGCAAGACTGCCTGCCGGTCCGCCCCCAGAAGGCCACAAAATGCTTCCCCAACCACGAAACTGCCCGGGCCCGACAAACGAATAACGGCGACCCCGCTTGGGAGGCCGCCGCTGGAAAGAGCATAAATGATATCACTGTCTGGCATTTGTGATCAGCTACCGGTTTCGTATCCGAATCGACCTGAAGCCTCTAACGAAGAATTAACCCTTTTATCAGGTATTCCCAAAAAATCAGGTATTCATCGTATCGAAGAAATCGTTGTTGTTCTTCGTCTGCTTCAGCTTGTCGATCAGGAACTCGATTGCATCAGTGGTTCCCATGGAGGAAAGAATCCTGCGCAGGACGAAAATCTTGGCAAGATCAGCTTTGGGCACCAGAAGGTCTTCCTTCCTTGTTCCGGATTTGAGGATATCCATGGAAGGGAACACACGCTTGTCGGCAACCTTGCGATCAAGAACGATTTCGGAATTGCCCGTACCCTTGAACTCCTCGAAGATCACCTCATCCATCCGGCTGCCGGTATCAATAAGCGCGGTAGCGATGATGGTAAGCGATCCGCCTTCCTCGATATTCCTGGCCGCGCCAAAGAAGCGCTTGGGTCGCTGTAGCGCATTGGCGTCGACACCACCGGTCAGAACCTTGCCTGATGATGGTACAACGGTGTTGTAGGCCCGACCCAGCCTTGTAATCGAATCGAGCAGAATCACCACGTCACGACCATGTTCGACAAGGCGTTTTGCCTTCTCGATCACCATTTCGGCGACCTGGACGTGGCGAACAGCAGGTTCGTCAAAAGTGGATGAAACCACTTCGCCCTTCACCGAGCGCTGCATGTCTGTCACCTCTTCTGGCCTCTCATCGATCAGAAGAACGATCAGATAGCTTTCGGGATGATTGGCAGTGATTGAATGCGCGATATTCTGCAGCAGAACCGTCTTGCCGGTGCGTGGCGGCGCAACGATAAGGCCGCGCTGGCCCTTGCCGAGCGGGGCAACCAGATCGATCACCCTCGACGACAGATCCTTGCTCTGGGAATTCTCGATTTCCATCTTGAAGCGCTTGTCCGGGTAAAGCGGTGTAAGATTATCGAAATGGATCTTGTGTTTGATCTTTTCGGGATCATCGAAATTGATTGTATTGACCTTGAGCAGGGCGAAATAGCGCTCACCCTCTTTCGGGCTTCTGATCGGGCCTTCCACCGTATCACCGGTCTTCAGCGAAAACCGCCTGATCTGGGAGGGTGAGATATAAATGTCATCAGGCCCCGGCAGGTAATTGGCACTGGCTGAACGCAAGAATCCGAAGCCGTCCTGCAACACCTCGACGACGCCTTCTCCAATGATTTCAACATCTTGCTCAGCCAGACTTTTAAGAATGGCGAACATCAGCTCCTGCTTTCGCATCGTGCTGGCGTTCTCGACCTCGACACCCTCAGCGAAGGTTACGAGATCGGTGGGTGATTTTGCTTTCAGTTCCTGAAGCTTCATTTGTTCCATGGGATTGCTTTCCGGCATATGACTTCGGATTGACCCAATCTCCTGGAACAATCCTGCTTAAGGGGGGAGATATCAGCGGTCACAAGGCTACAAGGCACATCATGGTGCTGCGGACCGCGAAAAGCCAGAACGGCTTTCGAGTCAGATACTGATTTTGCCAGGCGATATCAAGCAGATTCGCGATCAACAAAGATTACGCGATCTTCTCAAAACGGTTTTACGATCACCAGTATCACGACAACAATCATGATCACGGTCGGGACTTCGTTCGCCACACGGAAGAATTTTCCAGTCCGCATCCGCTGGTCATTGGCAAATTCCCGGACCCATTTGGCAGCGAACATGTGAAACGCACTCATCACGATCACCAAAAACAGTTTGGAAACGAACCAGCCCTGAGTCCAGGCTTCAAGAATCACCATCAGCCACAGTCCGAAGATCCAGCTGGCCAGCATAGCCGGCGTCATGATCGCCTTCAGCAGCCGCCGCTCCATGACCTTGAAGGTCTCTGACTGGGCACTACCGACCTCCGCATCCACATGATAGACCATCAACCGGGGCAGGTACAAAAGTCCGGCCATCCAGGCGATTATAGAAACGATATGCGCCACTTTTACCCATTCATACATGGTAATGGCCTATCCCCTGATCCGCTTCAGCATCTGCTCTACATGTTCGATCGGTGTGTCCGGCGTGATTCCGTGACCAAGGTTGAAAATGAGCGGCCCGCCACCCAAACCCTCCAGGATACGGTCTATACCGTCATCCAGTGCCCTGCCACCGGCGATCAGTCGGGTCGGATCCAGATTCCCCTGAACAGCACCGCCCTTTTGCAGCTCTCTCGCAAAATCCATCGGAACCGACCAGTCGAGGCCCAGCACATTCACACCCGTAGCCTCACGGTATCCATTGTACTGACTTCCCGCCCCTTTTGGAAAACCGATGATCTTCGCATCGGGTATGCGCTTGCGAACACTTTCCACGATCCGACGAACCGGCCTGATGCTCCAATCCTCGAAATCGGCTCCACCAAGAACGCCCGCCCAGGAATCGAATATCTGAACTGCATCGGCTCCGCTCTCGATCTGCCGGACAAGATAGTCGGCAGACACATCAGCTATTGCATTCAGCAACAGGATCATCTCTTCGCGATGACGATGGGCAAACAGCCGGGCTGGCGCCTGATCCGGGGTTCCATGGCCCGCAATCATGTAGGTCGCAATCGTCCAGGGCGCACCGCAAAATCCCAGAAGCGTGGTCTCAGCTGGCAACTGCGCCCGTAACCCTGAAACGGTTTCAAAAACCGGCGCGAGAAACTCTATAGCCTTCCCGCTGCTCGCATTGGCCTCAACAAACCCGGCAACTTCCTCGACTCCAATCGGCTCGAGTATCGGCCCGCGCCCCTCCTCGAACTGCACATTGCGACCCATTGCATCAGGTACAACGAGAATATCGGAAAACAGGATGGAGGCATCAAAACCGAAACGGCGGATCGGCTGCAGAGTCACTTCGATTGCCAGTTCTGGCGTATAACACAAATCGAGAAACCCGCCTGCCTGCTTCCTGGTTTCCCTGTATTCGGGCAAATATCGACCAGCCTGTCGCATCAGCCAGACAGGTGGCACGTCCTGGCGTTCCCCGCCTATTACCTTCATTACCTTGCGTTCCGCCGTGCTGTTGGTGTTTTCCACTGCTGCCGCCATATAAGAATTTTCCCGTTGGGTTGTTTTTTGATTCTTATTGCCTGTGAAGAACGGGGATACAATGCCATCCACAGTTAATTCGCAAATCCGTGGTGTTGCCGAACATGGTAACGGCCGTGCAAGAACAGCCTGTGAAGAATGGGGACAATTGAATTATACATTTATTATCAATCCTTTAGAATAGGATCTCTCCACAGTAACTGTTCACAAAAGTCAGGCCCTTGTGCAGAATTTGCAAAACACCCCCTATTCACTGCAGCCGGATCCGTAAAGTCACAGCACAAACTTGATGAACTGATTTCGGCCCTTTGTTCCAAACTGCCCGTTACGGGACAAGTGCAGACGACTTACCCACCCTTATCCACACAAGTCCCATTCAAGCCGGGCCGCTTTGCCAAACACGCAAGAAGCGGCAATATGATGAAAAGACAAAACCACTCCAGGCACCATGAACCGGAAAGCCCGATGCCGAACAGACAGCGCCAGCCCAATGAACGCTATTTCCATCTTCACCTTATATCCGATTCCACGGGCGAGACGCTGATAGCGGCCAGCCGGGCAGTTACGTCCCAGTATCAGAATACAAATGCCATCGAGCATGTTCATCCCATGGTGAAAACGGCCGCCCGCCTCGATGCTGTAATCGTTGAGATAGACGAAAAGCCGGGAATTGTTCTGTTCACCATTACCGACGATCGGCTGGCACAAACGCTGATAGATGAATGTGCCCGGATGGGCATTCCATGCGTTTCCGTGCTCGAACCGATTTTCAAGACCTTCCAGTCCTATCTCGGCATAGCCAGTTCCCACAAACCCGGCGCCCAGCACGAACTCAATGCAGAATATTTCAATCGCATAGACGCGATCAACTTCACGCTCATGCATGATGATGGTGCACTGCCCGAAAACATCGAGGACGCGGATATTATCCTCCTGGGCATCTCGCGCACCTCCAAGACTCCCACTTCCATTTACCTCGCCAACAGGGGACTGAAAACGGCAAACCTTCCCCTTGTAGCCGGTGTGGAAATTCCCGCTTCCATCCTTGCCGCCAAACGTCCCCTGATTGTCGCGCTTATTGCGTCAACCGACAGGATCCACCAGGTTCGCCAAAACCGGATACTCGGAAACGAAAACCGTACCGGTACCAATGACTACACCGACCGGGCGACCATCGCCGAGGAGCTCAGCCATACACGCAAGCTCTGCAGGCGGCACAACTGGCCCATGATTGATGTTTCCCGCAAGTCCATTGAAGAAACTGCCGCAGCCATCTATGCCTTGTGGGCAGACAAGCGCGAGAGTTACCTGGCGGCGAATTGAGCAGATGGCAAATTGTTGCTCCCGGCAGCCGTGTTGCCAATCAGCGAAGACGGGACGTCACTCCGCCCCAAAACAGCAAGAGGACCAAGATGAAACTCATCCTTGCATCCAGAAGTCCGTTCAGGTCCCAGCTACTGGAAAACGCCGGACTGAAGTTCGATGCTGTCACCGCACGCATTGACGAGCGGGCTGTGGAGAAACCGCTGGTTGATGCGGATCTGCCACCTGCCGACATTGCCGAAATACTGTCGATCGCCAAGGCAGACGAGGTATCCTCGCGCCATCCCGGCGCTGTAGTGATCGGCTCCGACCAGATCCTCGCCTTCAAGGGCGAAATGTTGCACAAGCCCGAAGACATGGAGGCTGCCCGCCGCCGCCTGCTGGCCCTGTCCGGCAAGAGCCACCAGCTTCACTCCGCCGTGGTGATCGTCAGGGATGGCGAAACCATCTGGAGCCATGTGGAAACCGCCACCATCACCTTTCGTGAACTGTCCCCGACCTTTGTTGGACGGCATCTGGCAAATGTTGGCGAAAAGGCGCTGACAAGTGTCGGTGCCTACCAGGTTGAGGGCGAAGGCGTACAATTGATGGAAAAGATTGAGGGTGACCTCTTCACCATCATGGGCCTGCCGCTTCTTCCGCTCCTCGCCGAACTGCGCCGACTGGAAGTGATCGAAACGTGACCCGGTCCCCATCCACACTGTCCACCCCCGATCATGCGGGCGATGGCGTTCCCAGGGCGTTTGTATGCGGTTGGCCTATCGAGCATTCAAAGTCTCCACGAATACACCGATACTGGCTGGAGAGGCACAACCTGCCGGGTAGCTATGAAAAAATTGCCGTACCACCGGACGGTCTCGCCGACTTTGTCGCCCGGTTAAAGCGCGACAAATGGGCGGGCGGCAACTTCACCATTCCCCACAAGGAAAGAATGGTGGCGCTGGTCGATGAACTCGATCCGGCTGCCCGCTCCATCTGTGCGGTCAACACGGTCTGGTTAGAGGATAACAGTCTGGTCGGAGGCAATACCGACTGGATCGGTTTTTCTGCCAACCTTGATCAGCAGGCACAAGGATGGTCAGCGGGTGCGGCACAAAGGACCGCTATTGTCATTGGCGCTGGCGGCGCTGCCCGCGGGATCTTGTATGCCCTGGGGGAAAGGGGCTTTGGCAACATCATCCTTGCCAACCGGACCCTGGAGAATGCCGAAAGCCTCGCGCGCGATTTTGGCACCAGCGTTACACCCGTGTCTCTCGATTCAGCACCCCGGGCGATGGCAGGAGCCAGTCTTCTCGTCAATACTTCCAGCATGGGTATGCACGGCGCACAGCGCATGCCCAATACCATTCACGAAGCAATGCAAGACCTCGCAACCGACGCAGTGGTTAATGACATTGTCTATGTGCCGCTGGAAACGTCTTTGCTTGCCGCGGCAAACAAGGCCGGGCGAAAAAGCGTTGACGGGCTGGGGATGCTGCTGCATCAGGCAGCGCCCGGTTTCGAAAAATGGTTTGGCATCTTGCCTGAAGTCACACCGGAACTTCGAAGACATATTCTCGCACCGGTCGGCGATGCACAATCGGAAAGAACAGCATGATAATTCTTGGCCTGACCGGTTCCATTGGCATGGGCAAATCAACCACTGCACAAATGTTTCGTGATGAAAACATCCCTGTTCACGATGCCGATGCAGTAGTGCATCAGCTCTATGCCGGTGAAGCGGCCCCGCTTGTCGAGCAAGCATTCCCCGGCACGGTGCGGGACGGGAAGGTGGATCGCAACATTCTGGGAAAACACGTCATCGGCAATGGCGAAGCGATGAAACGGCTTGAAGCCATCATTCATCCTCTTGTTGCAGGCGCCCGCGATGCTTTCCTCAGGGAACAAAGACAAGCGGGTCATGACATGGTTGTCCTCGACATACCCCTGCTTTTTGAAACCGGTGGCGAAAAACATTGCGACCGCATAGTCGTTGTTACCGCGCCCCCGGAAGAGCAACGCCGCAGGGTACTGGCGCGCGAAGGCATGACAATCGCGAAATTCGAAGCCATTCTGGAAAGCCAGGTTCCTGATTCGATCAAACGCGCGAAAGCGGATTTCCTGATCGATACCGGTCAGGGTATGAAGCGGGCCCGCCAACAGGTCCGCGCCATCATTGACCAGATCAGGCGTGAAACAATCAAGGAATAAGCTGCAAGGGCTCAAGGGACGGGATAGCGACAATGCGGGAAATCATCTTCGACACCGAAACCACCGGCTTCCGGCCCGAGGAAGGCGAAAGGATCATCGAGATCGGTGCCATCGAATTTGTCAATCGAAGCCCGACCGGCCGCACGTTTCACGAATACATCAATCCCGAAGGGCGCGAGGTAAATCCGGGCGCCTTTGAAGTTCATGGCATCAGCAACCAGTTCCTGTCGGACAAGAAAACCTTTGCTGAACTGGCCGGCGGCCTTCTGGAATTCATCGGGGACGATGCGATCCTGGTAGCGCATAATGCTCCCTTCGATATCAACTTCCTCAACCATGAATTCGCCCGGTTGAACCTGCCTCCAATAGATTCCGAACGAGTGGTGGACACGCTCGAACTTGCCCGCAAGAAACACCCCATGGCACAAAATTCCCTCGACCGCCTTTGCGAGCGCTATGGCATCAACAACAAGCACCGCACGCTGCATGGAGCGCTGCTCGATTCCGAATTGCTTTCGGAAGTTTATATCGAATTGCTGGGCGGCCGGCAGACCAGCCTCGAACTGGTCAGTGAAGTGGAAAACTCCGTTACCCGCATCACTACGATCGGAACAATTGACGGAAGGCGGCCGGAACGTCCCGAGCCCCTGCCGTCGCGGTTGAGCGAAGCGGAAAAGGTGGCCCATGAGGCCTTTGTCAAATCGCTTGGTGATGACGCTATCTGGAAGCGTTACATCTGATCCCCAATCACTCTCGTCGGGTCACTCTGACAAGACTTGACCCACAAAAAAGCGGACCATTTGGCCCGCCTTTTCTGCCCGCCGCAATTTGTGGCGACTCAGCTTTTCTGCTGGTTGGCAGCCTGCTCGGCAGCCGCCGCCATCCGGGCCTGGTACAGGCGGGCGAAATCCACCGGATCGATCATCAGCGGGGGGAAGCCGCCATTACGGGTTGAATCGGAAATGATCTGCCGGGCGAAGGGAAACAGGAGACGCGGGCACTCGATGAGTACGGCAGCATGCTTGGCTTCCTCGGGAACATTGG
>CAZIPH010000011.1:0-77384 GCA_964541115.1 uncultured Salaquimonas sp. | reverse complement strand
GGTTGACCTTGACGAGGATGGAGTTGGCAACACCCATCTTGATCCCATCGCGCAGGCGCTCGGAATTGGTGACGAAGAGGTCATCGCCAACGAGCTGGCACTTCTCGCCGGAGATCACGGTATGGGTCTTCCAGCCGTCCCAGTCATCCTCGGACATGCCGTCCTCGACGGAGATAATCGGGTAGTTGGTGATCAGTTCGTCAAGATAGGAGGCCTGTTCGTCCGGGGTGCGGGTAACGCCCTCTCCCTTGTAGACATAATTGCCGTCGTGGAAAAACTCGGTCGCCGCGCAATCAAGGGCAAGGAACATGTCCTCGCCGGGCTTGTAGCCGGCCTTTTCGATGGATTTCATGATGAAGTCGAGGGCATCCCTGGCGCTGTTGATGTTCGGCGCAAAGCCGCCTTCATCGCCAACGGAAGTGCTGTGGCCGGCTGCATGAAGGCCTTTCTTCAGCGTGTGGAAGACTTCAGCGCCCATGCGAACGGCCTCTTTCAGCGAGGAAGCGCCGACCGGCATGATCATGAATTCCTGGAAGTCGATCGGGTTGTCGGCATGTTCGCCGCCATTGATGATGTTCATCATCGGCACCGGAAGGACATGGGCATTGGCGCCGCCGACATAGCGAAAGAGCGGCAGGCCGGCAGCTTCGGCGGATGCCTTGGCAACGGCCAGCGACACGCCGAGGATTGCATTGGCACCCAGCTTTGCCTTGTTTGGCGTGCCATCAAGGTCGCGCATCATCTTGTCGATCATCAACTGGTCGCCAGCCTCATAACCAACGAGCGCCTCGGCTATATCGATATTGACCGCCTCGACCGCTTTCAGGACGCCCTTGCCGAGATAACGGTCACCGCCATCGCGCAGTTCGACAGCTTCATGGGCTCCGGTGGAGGCTCCGGAGGGAACGGCGGCCCTTCCGAACGAACCGTCTTCGAGAAGCGCGTCCACCTCGACAGTGGGATTGCCTCGGCTGTCAAGGATTTCACGGGCGGTCAGGTCGATAATGGCAGGCATGGATATCTCCGCGAGGTTGATGCCCGCCCGAGGATAGGGAGCGGGCCGCTAATCAATGGGGTTGCGATAGCGCAAGTGGAGCCGCGTTGCAATTTGCGCCTCGTCCGACTTGCCGCATTCTTCACAAAACCTTCCCTTTGCCGCCACAATTCAGTCCATCGGCCTCCCAATTCAAGGGTTACCAAATCGTTAACGGATATGTGCCGCGTTTTTCATCGGGGAACGGATCAAATCGGATCAAATTGGATCAGGGCGGCTTTTAGGCCGCAAACATGGAAGGTAATAATCATGCACCAGATTGGTTCAGGAAAAAATGGAGCAACGCAGACAGGCCTGTTTCGGCAACTGGTTTCGGCGGCAAGTCTTCCAGCGCTCATCTGCGCAGCAGGTGTAACCCTGTTCTGGTCACTTCCCGCTGGCGCCCAATCAAAAATGGACCGGACAGTTGATTGCGCAACCGCCGACCGGCCTGCCGAATTTGCCATTTGCAACAGCGAAGACCTCCTTACAATGGATGAGCAAGTGTCAAAGGCAACGAACCGCATTTTCATCAATGCATCCACTTCGCCGCAACGTCAGGCCGTCGAGCGCGAACATGACACATGGATCCGCTCGCGCAACCGCTGCGCCAATGACGTGATCTGCATCAGCCTTCGTTATCAGGAACGCCTGAACGTACTTTCGAGCCAGTCTTCCTGATCACTTGCCTGATCACTTGCCTGATCACTTGTTAGATCCCGGTGTGGCAGCAAAGGAACTCACCCGGCGCCTGATGCGTTGCTCCGTTGGTGGGAAATCAACGGAAGATGACAATGGCAAGATTTTATCAGCACAAAAAGCCCTTCTCACGGACATCATGGCTGTTCATCGGCCTGATCGTCGTCGGCGCCATTTGCGCCACACTCGCAATGATTTTTGTGAGCCTGGGCAGCAATGGCGTATTGCTCCTGATCGGATATTTTATGATGGCAGCAGGCTCGGTCGGACTGATGGCGACTATCATTTACAGCCTCTGGCGCGACGAAAAGGAAGGCAGCCATTCGGGCAGCGAACGCTGAGTGGCGTTCAGGGGATCCGGATGTCTCTAGCGCCGCTTGATGATCGTGTCGATTTCCAAAAGCTGCTCGAGCAAGGCGCGCATGTCGGAAAGGATCATCATGTTCGGCCCGTCCGAGGAGATGGTATTCTCGGGATCATCATGCGTCTCGATAAACACTCCGGCGACGCCTGTCGCGACTGCAGCGCGCGCGAGATAGGGAACCATCCTGCGATCACCGCCCGACGATCCGCCCTGCCCGCCCGGACTTTGCACCGAATGGGTGGCGTCGAAGATGATTGGCGCTCCGGTCTGTTCTGCCATGATAGGTAATGCCCGCATGTCGGAGACGAGTGTATTGTAGCCGAAACTTGCGCCCCGCTCCGTCACAAGGACATTCGCATTGCCACTATCGGTTACCTTCTTCACAACGTTCTGCATGTCCCAGGGAGCAAGGAACTGCCCTTTCTTAACATTGATGATCGCGCCGGTGTTGGCGGCGGCAACCAGAAGGTCGGTCTGGCGGCACAGGAATGCCGGGATCTGCAGAACATCAACATGCCGCGCGACCAGTTCGCACTGTTCAGCTGTATGAACGTCAGTCAGAATGGTGACGCCCAGTTCCTTGCGAAGATCATCAAAGACCGGCATGGATTCGGCGAGGCCTACGCCGCGCGTTGCGCCAAGGCTGGTTCTGTTGGCCTTGTCATAGCTGGACTTGTAGACGAATCCGATGCCCAATTCGCCGGTCAGTTCCTTGAGCGCGCCAGCCATGTCGAAGGCATGCTGACGGCTCTCCAGCTGGCATGGCCCGGCAATCAGGCTGAGCGGGCCGGAATTTGTGAAGACGGCATTGCCGACCTTTACGGATGGATTTGCGAAACTCATTTTGCTGCCTCTTCAAAAGCAATGACACAGCCTTGCCCCGGCGCATGGTCGACTACCAGGCGATGGGCGATCTTGCGAGGCTTGATGCCGTTTCGCTTGAGGAGTGCCTCGGTCGCCTTGAGGTCGGCAACAACAACGCTGAAGGCCTGCATGCGCAGGCCACGGCCATGGCAACCGCTCTCAATGCCATACCAGCTTTTCAGGCCGTCTGCATTGTATGCAGCGATATTGCCGTTTGAAGCCAACAATTCGATACCGAAGGAATGGGCGTTCACATCGCGCTGATTGAGGACCTCCTGGATGAAATACTGGAAATCCGATGGATTGGGGTCACCCATTGCAATCTCGCCAACACCTGATGCGCCATTGGCGTGGTTTCTCAATCCGCTATCCGCCCTGGGCGGATTTACCCTCTCGCAAGTGAACATGAAACTGTCAGGCGAGCGCAGGTCTGCGGCAAAGGAAAGCTTGAAACTCGCCAACATCTCCTTGCCTTTTGCATCCTTGAATGAGCGCGAGAATTTCAACTGCTTGCCGGCCGAAATGCCAAGCTTGCGAAAATGCTTGTGGTCGGCATCCGCATCATCGCTCGAAAGCACAACGGCGCTGAATCCTTCCTGGCCGCGGCGAAACCTGAATGCCTGGTCACGCGCCACGAAGACGTTGCCCTTGAGCGCCGCCGCCTCGCAATCTTCGCGTTGGGCGATGGCCAATGGCTCGAGATAACTGCCATTTGCAAAGAAGACACAGGCATTTTCGGTTCCAAAAGGATGGCGTGCATCGGCAGCCACGGTAAAGCCGAGTGCCTCAAACCGCTTTCTGGACGTTTCCAGATCGCTGACAGGTAGAACAAGGTGGTCAATATTGCGCGGCTTGCGGGGGGAAACAGACATGCAAAATTCCGTCCAGGCGGGAGGATATCAATTGGGTGGGGTTTGCCTGATTGCGAATGCATTGGCAAGACGGGTCGTTATATGTGGCCACTGGTAACGACAGGGAGCTTGCAGATATCAATCTGCCTGTCATCAGGGCATTTACGATCAACTTTCGGGACGGGGCGTCGGCGTCGCAATCACCACACCTTCAGCGATATTGAAGCGCTTGGAGGTTTCGCCGTCAGAATCAGCAAGCTCTATGGGTGGTTTCTCGACAAGCAGCAAATATGGATCAGGGCCGGTAGCCCCACCTTGGGAAATACTGATATTTGGCAATTCAAGGTCATTGGAACTGTAGAGTCTGGATTCCCTTTCCGGAATATTCACATCAGTTTCCGGCCGCCTGACAGCAAAAATCTCGATGGCCGGATCCTCGTAAAGAAATTCGGCGACAGGCAAGCGCTTGCGGCCGCAGACATAGTCAGAGATATCGGCCGGGGGCCTGACATGCGGCGGCGCATTCATGATTTCAATGCGACCAATTACACCGGCGGACGGCTGGCTTGCCGCATCGAGAAACTCGGCGACCTTGAGATTTCGGATTTGTGCTTTTCTTTCTCCCATCAGGATAGAGGCTATAATCTCGTCATCTTTCTCGCGTGTCGCGATAAGGCTGACACCGCCCGCACAGATGAAGCCCGTCTTGAAACCAATCGTTCCCGGCAGTTGCCGCAGAAGTGCGTTGTGGTTGCGCATGTTCTTCCCGCCCACCTTGACCGAGCCGATTGCGAACAGGTCGACATATTCAGGATATTTCAGGTAAATCTGGCGGGTCAGCAAACCCAGATCATGGGCCGTCGAATACTGGTGCGGATCATGCAAGCCATGCGGATTGGCAAAATGCGAGCGTTCCATCCCGATTTCCTGCGCATAACGGTTCATGAGATTGACGAACTGCACCTCACTGCCACCGACGGACTCGGCCAGTGCCAGCGACACATCGTTGGCAGATTTGACAAGAATGATTTTAAGTGCTGCCTCTACAGTCAGGATGGTTCCAACCGGAAAGCCTACTTTCGACGGCGGCATATGCAACGCATTTTCCGAAATGCGAACCGGCGATTTCATGGAGATAAAGCCGCGCTCGATCTCTCGAAAAACGGTATAGGCAGTCATCACCTTGGTAAGCGATGCCGGGTACCATTGATCGAAGGCATTGCGCGCGCTGTAAACGTCGCCCGTGGTGATGTTAAAGGTCAGGTGCGGCCCGTTTCCGACCTGCGCCTGGGCGCGACTGACGAGGCCCGCAAGCACGAGTACAACGATGCAACCTGTGCAAAACAATGTCCGAAAAGTCATTCCGCAATATGGTTCTTGGTTCGAGCCCCCGGTTTTCAACCTAGTGAAAACTGTGCCGGTTTCAAGGCAAACTATCTTACCTATCGGCAGGAGCCGAGTAGTCCGGCCATGCAAAGTCAACATCAAACGAGGCGGCTTTGTTCCACTGCAGCCGAGATGAAGCTCGCAAAGAGCGGATGCGGCTCGAACGGTCTTGACTTCAACTCGGGATGGTACTGGACACCGATAAACCACGGATGGTTTGGGTATTCGATCGTCTCGGGGAGCAGCCCGTCCGGCGAAAGACCCGAGAAGACAAGGCCGGCAGCCTCAAGCCGGTCCTTGTATTCGATATTCACCTCATAGCGGTGGCGGTGGCGCTCGGAGACTTCGGTGGAACCGTAGATTTCCGAGATTTTTGTGCCCGGCTTGAGCGGATGGGGATAGGCGCCGAGGCGCATGGTGCCGCCAAGGTCTCCAGCTTCTTCGCGCTTCTCAAGCTGGTTGCCTTTCAGCCATTCCGTCATGAGGCCAACGACATGTTCTCCCTTGTCGCCAAATTCGGACGAGGAGGCATTCTCAATGCCGGCAAGGTTCCTGGCCGCTTCAAGGCATGCCATTTGCATGCCGAAACAGATCCCGAAATATGGAATGTTCTTCTCACGCGCATATTTGGCAGCCATGATCTTGCCCTCGGCGCCGCGTTCGCCGAACCCGCCCGGAACAAGGATGCCATGCACCTTTTCGAGATAGGGAGCAGGATCATTGTTCTCGAAGATTTCAGACTCGATCCATTCAAAATTCACCTTCACCCGATTGGCCATTCCTCCGTGATGAAGCGCTTCCATCAGGGATTTGTAGGCATCGAGGAGGCCCGTATACTTGCCGACAATCGCGATTGTAACCTGGCCTTCAGGATTGTGAACCCTGTCGGAAACCTCCTCCCAGCGCGCCATTTGCGGCTTGGGGGCAGGTTCTATACCGAAAGCGGCCAGCACTTCCTCGTCCAGCCCTTCCTTGTGATAGGTCATCGGGATGTCATAGATGTTCCTGACGTCCAACGCCTGGATGACAGCCGATGGCCGCACGTTACAGAACAGCGACAGCTTGCGGCGCTCGTCTTCGGGAATTTCACGGTCCGCACGCACCAGCAGAATATCAGGCGCGATTCCGATGGAACGCAATTCCTTGACCGAATGCTGGGTCGGCTTGGTCTTGAGTTCGCCCGCTGCCGCAATCCAGGGCATCAGCGTCAGGTGAACGTAAACGGCATTGTTGCGCGGCAGGTCATTGCCGAGCTGGCGGATAGCCTCGAAGAATGGCAGCGCCTCAATATCGCCGACCGTGCCGCCTATTTCGCACAGCACGAAGTCATAGTCCTCATTACCATTGAGAACGAATTCCTTGATGGCATTGGTGACATGAGGGATGACCTGGACGGTAGCGCCCAGATAATCACCCCTGCGTTCTTTCTCGATGATTGTCTGGTAGATGCGCCCGGTTGTGATGTTGTCCTGCCCGTTGGCAGACCGTCCGGTGAACCGCTCATAGTGGCCAAGGTCGAGATCGGTTTCAGCGCCGTCATCGGTTACGAATACCTCCCCGTGCTGGTACGGGCTCATCGTTCCGGGGTCCACGTTGAGATACGGATCTAGCTTCTTCAGCCTGACCCTGTAGCCACGTGCCTGAAGGAGGGCTCCAAGAGCCGCTGCTGCGATGCCTTTTCCGAGGGAGGAAACCACGCCGCCAGTTATGAATACATATCGCGCCATGGGGATTAAGCCCTAACCATTGATTCGGGATTCGCAAAGCGGAAACTTCGGGCGTCTGCGAGAAGCCGTGTTTTTGCACAAAAAAACACCCGCAACCGATTTTGCGGGTGTTTGTTCAATATATGGCCGTCTACTGACCGCTTGGGACGCGTGTTCCATCCTCGGAAGGCACTGGCAGATCGCCTGACTCGCCTTCCGGTGTAATCGCATCCAGGATCGATCCGCCATCTTCCGTGCCGATTGGCACCCGGTCAATGATGTCGGCAGGATCTTCCTGGATCTTGGCGAGAATTCCAAGCGAGATCGAGGTAATGAAAAAGGCAGCCGCGAGGATAGCAGTAGTCCGGCTAAGCGCATTTGCAGCACCGCGAGCAGACATGAAGCCGCCGCCTCCGCCGCCGCCCATGCCAAGAGCACCCCCTTCAGAGCGCTGCAGCAGCACCACGATAACAAGAGCAACCACCACCATGAGGTGGATTACGATCAGTACGGTTTCCATTTCCGGATCCTGTTTTCGAAAGACCTGGCCTTGCCAGCATCTGCAATTCGATTTCGCGCTTATCTATAGTCGCAGGCAACGATACGCAAGCCCCACGCCAATCTTGGGCAATCCAGGGTAAGATTGCATATGCAAGCCAAGGCAGACAGTCATTTGCCCGGTCAGGCGATTTTCAGATACGCAGCCGTAATTCCAAGAAAATCCTCGGCCTTGAGGCTCGCCCCGCCAACGAGCGCGCCATCGACATTGGCAACGCTCATCAATTCCGCGGCATTGCCCGGCTTTACCGAACCGCCATAAAGCAGACGGATCGTCTGTCCCTGTTGGCCAAATCTGGAAACCAGTTCGGACCGCAGGAAGGCATGGGCCTCGGCAACGTCATCGGAGGTCGGCGTCATGCCCGTACCGATTGCCCATACGGGTTCATAGGCAATGACGAGTTCCGCGCCTTCCCCGCTACCAGGCCAGCTATCGGGCAGTGATCCTGCCAACTGTTCCTTCAGAACATCGAGGGTTTTGCCGGACTTGCGTTCATCTTCGGTCTCGCCGATACACACGATTGTCTGCAAACCTGCGGAAAGTCCGGCATTTGCCTTTTCAAGCACATCAGCGCTGGTTTCGCGATGGTCTGTACGTCGCTCGGAATGCCCCACGATAACCGCTGATGCACCCGCATCCTTGATCATTGCCGCAGAAATATCGCCCGTATGGGCCCCGGAAGCCTTGGCATGGCAATCCTGTGCACCAATTGCGACAGGTGCATTCTTGATCGCCTGGACGGCAGGAAAAACAAGGGTGGCTGGCACGCAAACCAGCATTTCGGCCTTTTCCTGGATATCAGGTCCATAACCCGACGCCATCGCCGTCAATTCGCTCAAGTTTGACTGCAATCCATTCATCTTCCAGTTGCCGGCAACCAGCGGCTTGATGCCAGGGGTCATGTCTTGTCCTCGTATATGCGTTCTCAAAGTCGTGCCCGCCGCTTACCATATGACGGCAAAAGGATGAAACTGAAACTTTGGAACCAGTAAAGCGCGTTTATCTACATCAACAGGCTGGCCTGAATGCAGACCAAATCGGAAACTGGGATGTTGAGGTAATCGGTGCTGTTCTCTATAGAAACGAACAAGGAAGGCGCTGTCGCGCTGAAACAAACGCTGAAACAACGACAATTGGCTGCCACAAGCCGGACCGGGAAAATCCATGCTATCCATGCTGCGTAATGCCACCAAGGGGTGGACCGCGAAAATTCTGCTTCTGCTTCTCGTGGCAAGCTTTGCCGTCTGGGGCGTGTCGGGTTCGATCCTGCAGGGCGCCGGCAATGCGGTAATCACTGTTGGCGAAACAAAGGTCACCTCGCTTGAATACCGGCTTGCCCATGACCGCCAGCTCAACGAGTTGCAACGCCAACTGGGTACCCGCCTGACCCGCGAACAGGCCGAAACATTCGGCCTTACCAGCAATGTGTTGACCCAACTGGTCAGCGGTGCATTGCTCGATGAAAGAGCCCGCCAACTCGGCCTTGGCATGTCGGATGATGAACTGGCTTCCGCCATTGGCGATGATCCATCCTTCCGCGACGCGACTGGCCGCTTTTCCGCCCAACAGCTTGACGCCGTCCTTCGCCAGATAGGCATGCCCCGCACCCAATATGTCGAAACCCGACGCGCTGTCGCTCTGCGCAACCAGTTGATCGAGGGAACGACAGGTCAGCTTGAATTGCCGCAGGCCTATTGGGATGTGCTGGCTGAATACCAGGCCCAGGAGCGAAAGTTCAACTATGTTGTCGTCACCATGGACGACATCGCCCCGATTGCGACACCCGATGAACAGGTGCTGATTGACTATTACGAGACCAACAAGTCCGACTTTATGGCCCCGGAATTTCGCCGTCTGAATATCGTAAAGCTTGAAGCAGTGGACATTGCAGATCCATCCTCAATCAGCGAGGAAGACGTGAGGGCCGAATATGAGGTCCGCCAGGAATCCTTCAGCCAGCCGGAAAAGCGCACGATCCAGCAGTTGGTTTTCTCCAGCCGCGAAAAGGCCCAGGCTGCCGCAGACGCGCTTGCATCCGGCAAGACCTTCGAGGAAGTGGTTGCAGATCAGGGACGAACACTCGATGATATCAGCCTTGGTACACTGGCAAGTTCGGAGATCCCTGATCCTGCAATTGCGGAAGCTGCATTCGGACTTCAGCAGGGCACGCCAAGCGGGTTGGTGGACGGAGCCTTTGGCCCGGTCCTTCTGCGTGTGACCGAGATCGAGGAGGGAACCACGCGGCCCTTCGAGGAAGTGCAGGAAGATATCCGCCGCAGTCTGGCCCTGGTTCGCGCCACTGACGATATTTTCGATACCCATGACCGGCTCGAGGATGAGCGCGCAGCGGGTTCCGCTCTTGACGAGGCAGCCCGCTCTGTTGGTCTGACTTCCCGAACGATTGAAGCGATTGACCGCACCGCCCGTGACCCCGACGGCAATATCATCAGCGACATTCCACAATCCCGCGAGGTTCTCGCTCAGGCATTCGAGGCAGATGAGCGAGCCGAGACCGATCCAATTGCGATCGGTACTGATGGCTTTGTTTGGTACGAAGTGGCCGGGGTCACCTCCGAACGCCAGAAGACCTTTGATGAAGTCCGCGAACAGGTAATCGAAGACTGGCGTGCGTCCGAGCGCAGCAAGGCTCTTGAAGAACTCGCTGAAACCGTTCGCAGCCGCGTCGCCGGTGGCGAGGAATTTAACACAGTGATCGCAGACCTGCTGTCTCCTCCTGCCGCTCCACAAGCTGAGGAACCGGCGCCAAACCAGACCGGAGCGGCGCAAGGCAACGCACCACAGGCCGAAACAGCGCCAGCTCCATTGGCGGCCTCTTCACGCATCGTGCAGCAATCCGTGCCCCTGAGGCGGACCGGCTCTACTCCCGAACTGCCGCAAGCGGCCGTGACAGCAGGATTCAACGTTCCTGAAGGCTCGGTCATTGTTGCAGATGGCGCCGACGATAATTCCAGGCTTGTGCTCGGTGTTGCCGAAGTTCAGGCTGGTGAACCGCAACCACTCAGCGAATCCCAGAAAGAGGCGGTTGTTGCTTCGGTCAGCGACGACATCGTCAACCAGTTTGTGGCTCGCCTTCAAAACGACATGGAGGTCGAGATCAACCAGCAGGCAATCAACGCGGCTCTGGCATACTGAGGAAGATCGCAAGTGAACGAGTTGAAGGACTTCATTGCCAAGGTTGCCAACGGCCAGGAACTGACAGCTGACGAGACTCAGGCTGCCTTCCTGATCCTGATGTCCGGCGATGCAACCCCTGCACAGATCGGCGGCTTTCTCATGGCATTGCGGGTCCGCGGCGAAAGCGAATCCGAGTTTGTCGGCGCAATTCGTGCCATGCGCGCCAAGATGCTTGCGGTGGATGCACCGGACGACGCCATTGATATCGTGGGAACTGGCGGCGATGCCAAGGGCTCGCTTAACGTATCGACCGCCACGGCAATCGTTGTGGCCGGATGCGGCGTCAAGGTTGCAAAGCATGGCAATCGCGCCTTGTCCTCCAAATCCGGTGCCGCCGATGTGCTGATGGCACTCGGAGTCAATCTCGAACTGTCTCCGGGCCAGATCAGCGACTGCATCGAGGAAGCCAATGTCGGCTTCATGTTTGCCCCTGCGCATCATTCCGCCATGCGTTTCGTGGGCCCGGCCCGCGCCGAACTTGGCACACGCACCATCTTCAATCTGCTTGGTCCCATGTGCAATCCTGCAGGCGTTCAGCGCCAGTTGCTTGGTGTCTTCTCGCCTAGATGGCTGGTCACAATTGCCAAGGTGCTGCGCGAACTGGGCTCTCAAAAGGTCTGGGTGGTCCACGGCGACGGTTTTGACGAAATGACCATTACCGGCACGACGCAGATGGCTGTGCTGGAAGAAGGCAAGGTCCTGCCTAAAGAGGTGACGCCAGCCGATTTCGGCTTCGAGGTTCAATCCTCCGATGCAATTGCCGGTGGTGACGCAAGCTACAATGCGAAGGCCTTGCGCGAACTCCTGGAAGGACGCCCTTCAGCCTATCGCGACATGGTCCTGATGAACGCAGCCGCATCCCTGCTTGTTGCCGACAAGGCAACGGACCTGCGGAGCGGCGTTGAAATCGCTGCACGGTCAATTGATGACGGTAATGCCATGGCAGCGCTGCAAAAACTGGTCGCCGTTTCAAACCGCGGAAAGGTCTGATCCTTGACCGATATTCTAAAGAAGATCGAAACCTACAAGCGCGAGGAAATCGCCGCTGCCCGCAAGATCGTATGCGTTGAACAACTGACAGAGGTTATCGCCGAAAATGATCCCCCGCGCGGTTTCATCCGCGCCCTGCAGGACCGACTCGACACGGGAAATTACGCGCTGATTGCCGAGATCAAGAAGGCAAGCCCTTCCAAGGGCCTGATCCGCGAGGACTTCAATCCGCCTGAACTGGCGATCGCCTATGAGGATGGCGGCGCGGCCTGCCTTTCAGTGTTGACTGATACGCCGTCATTCCAGGGAGCACCCGCTTTCCTGACGGCCTCCCGCAGCGCAGTCGCCCTGCCTGCCCTTCGCAAGGATTTCATGTATGAGCCCTATCAGGTTTATGAGGCCCGGGCCTGGGGAGCCGATTGCATCCTCATCATCATGGCAGCGGTAACCGACGGGGAAGCAGTCGAACTGGAAGCAACTGCTGTCTCGCTTGGAATGGATGTCCTGATCGAAGTACATGAGGAAGCCGAACTGGAACGCGCGCTCGATTGCCTTAAATCGCCGCTGCTTGGCATAAACAACCGTAATCTGAAAACCTTTGAGACTTCTCTGGAAACCTCCGAGAGGCTGGCGAAACAGATACCCGATGATCGGATCCTCGTCGGCGAAAGCGGCCTGTCCACGCCTGCCGACCTTGCCCGCATGGCAACGAGCGGAATTCGCACCTTCCTTATTGGCGAGAGTCTTATGCGCCAGGATGATGTGACTGCCGCCACGCGGGCGCTGCTCGCAAATCCCGCCGAGGCCCTCTGACATGGCGGACAAGCTGAGCCATATCACGGGTTCGGGCGAGGCTCACATGGTCGATGTCGGCTCGAAGGAAGCAACCGAACGCTCGGCAACTGCGTCCGGCCGGATCATCATGCACGCCGAAACCCTTCAGATGATCCTTGAGGGAAACGCCAGGAAGGGCGATGTGATCGGCACGGCCCGTATCGCGGGCATCATGGCCGGCAAGAAGACATCGGGTCTTATTCCGCTATGCCACCCCCTCGCGCTCAATCAGATCAGCGTCGACATCGAACCGGACGAAACACTTCCAGGTCTTGTCGTAACCGCTTCCGCCCGCCTAAACGGAAAGACCGGAGTCGAGATGGAAGCCCTTACCGCCTGCAGTGTCGCCCTGCTGACACTCTATGACATGGCAAAGGCGGTCGACCGCGGGATGCGGATTACCGAGATCAGGGTGACCGAGAAGTCGGGTGGCAAGTCTGGTCACTGGCAGGAAGATGGCGAGGGCTCCCTCTCCCGCAGGGGATCGTAGCACCCATGGCCCTGTCTGATGCAAAAGCGGGAACCATTTTGAACGAGGGACTGGTACCGGCGCAAAAGGCTCTCGAACTTGTGGTTGAGGATGCCGTACCGTTGGCCAGCGAAATGGTTCCGCTTGGCCGAGCCGCCAACCGGGTCCTTGCAGAAGACCTCAAGGCAAGGCGCACCCAGTCGCCCTTTACTGCGTCGGCAATGGATGGCTATGCTGCAAGGTCTGCAGACGTGGCGGCAGATGGCAACACATTGCGCAGAATCGGCCAGGCCGCAGCGGGCCATCCTTTCGATGGCAAAATCGGCAAAGACGAATGTGTACGCATCTTTACCGGCGCTCCAGTGCCCGCAGGCGCAGACACGATCATTATCCAGGAAAATGCCAGCGAGGCAGACGATGGAACGGTCACTGTCCAAAAGGGCGCGCCGGCGGGAAAATTCATCCGCCCTGCCGGGATGGATTTTACCAGGGGCCAGACCCTTCTGAAAGCCGGCCGGGTTCTGGATCCGCAGGCCCTTTCGCTCGCCGCGTCGATGGATCATGCCGAAGTCAGCGTCTGGCGGAAGCCGAAAGTGGCGATCCTCGCAACAGGCGATGAACTGGTCATGCCTGGCGAAGCTGTGGGCGAAAGCCAGATCATTGCCTCAAATACCTTTGGCGTTGCCGCCATTGCCGAACAGGCCGGTGCCGAAGTAACCAATCTGGGTATTGCGGCAGACACGTTTGATGACCACACGCAGCGCATATCCGCCGCACTTGGCGATGGCGCGGACCTGATCGTGACTTCCGGTGGCGCATCGGTTGGCGATCATGATCTTGTCAAACCGGTAATGACGGACCTTGGCTTCGTGTTCTCCTTCATCAAGATTGCCATGCGACCGGGCAAGCCGGTGATTTTCGGGCGGGCAATGATCGCTGGCAAGGAGCGCCGCTTTCTGGCACTCGCGGGAAATCCTGTTTCAAGTCTCGTTTCAAGCCACATATTTCTGGCGCCACTGATCCGGCTGCTGGGTGGCTATCCGGCCGAGACAATCGCCCCGGTTCCTGCAGTTCTGGGACGCGATCTGCCGGAAAATGATGAACGTGAGGAATACATGCGCGCAACAGCAGAGCGCGCGACGGACGGCTCGCTGATCGTCATGCCTTTTGAAAAGCAGGACAGCTCCATGCTGGCCAATCTTGCACGTGCCGATTGCCTGGTGATCCGGCCGGTCAGTGCACCTGCGGCAAGCAAGGGCGAAGCTGTCAACGCAGTCCTGTTGCGGAACGTTTGAAGTGCGGCCCTGCCCTGACACGTTCGTCTTCCTGTGCGGCGCCCATATGGACCAGGTGATGCGGCTGGATGCGCCTGCCATCATGGGCAGTTCCAATCCTGCCCGCATAACGCTTTCGCCCGGCGGTGCGGCGCTCAATGCAGCGAGTATTGCAGCAGCATCGGGTCTCGACAGTATCCTCGTAAGCCCCGTGGGCAACGATACCTTCGCGGCGCAGCTTCGCGAATGTTGCCATCAGCGGGGCATCACTGAAAAGCTGGTTGTTTCACCGGGGGAAACCGGCATTTATGCAGCCCTCTTTAATCCCGATGGCAATATCGTAATCGGCGCAGCAGGACTTGCGATCTACGACAACATTGGCCGTGAATGGCTCAATGCGCACCTGACTTCTTTTCAAAACATGCAAACTGGCATTCTCGTCAACGCAAACCTCTCGTCCGATCTTTTGGAAATGGCCGCCAGCGGGTTTGGCTTCGTGGCAGCAGCAACTATTTCGCCTTCCAAGGCGCCACGCCTCCTGCCGCTACTGGATCGCTTCGATATCCTGTTCGCCAACCGCCGCGAAGCGATGGCCATTCTGGACGCGGGACCCAATACAGTGACCAGGGAACTGGCCGCGCGATTGAGGCAGGCAGGTAGCCGTTGCGGCGTGATTTCCGATGGTGCCAACGCCCTGTGGTGGTGGGATGAGGATCACATGGAAACGATAGCTCCCCCGACCGTAACCAATATGGTTGACGTCAATGGTGCCGGCGACGCATTGAGCGGTGCGACCCTTGCACTCCTCGCAAGTGGACTGCCGCTTGGCGAAGCGCTGGCCGGTGCCGTAAAAATCGCCGCTGCCACCCTTGCCCATGCCGGGCCACTGCCTGAACACGCGCCGGCAGTGTTCCAATCGATACTTGAGGGAAATTGATTCATGAATGCGTCCTCCGATATCCTTGCCATCCAACCGGATGTAAGCGTCGCAATAAATGGCGGAAAGCCCGTGGTCGCGCTGGAATCAACCATCGTCACCCATGGCATGCCCTGGCCACAGAATTACGAGACAGCGCTGGCAGTGGAAGACGAGGTCAGGAAGGCTGGCGCCATACCAGCGACAATCGCTGTGTTCGAGGGTCGGATCCATGTCGGCCTTGACAAAAGCCAGATCGAATGGCTGGCCAAGGCCGAAAACGTCATGAAACTTTCAAGGGCTGATCTTGCCTTCGCCTTGAGTGAAAAACGGATCGGTTCGACCACCGTCGCCGCCACGATGATGGCTGCCGCCATGGCCGGGATCGAGGTTTTCGCTACAGGCGGGATTGGTGGAGTGCACCAGGGCGCAGAAGAGAGTTTCGATATCTCCGCCGATCTTGAGGAACTTTCCACCACCGGTGTGATAACCGTCTGCGCCGGTGCAAAGGCGATTCTTGACCTTCAAAAAACCATGGAAGTACTTGAAACAAGGGGAGTTCCGGTTATCGGATATGGCGTCGATGAATTGCCCGCATTCTGGTCGCGTCAGAGCGGTATTGCCGCGCCATTGCGTCTAGATGATACAGCAGGCATCGCGCGGCTCTGGCAGACCCGGAAGATGATCGCGCAAAAGGGTGGAATGCTCATTGCCAATCCGGTGCCGGTAGAAGACGAAATCACACGCAAGGAAATGCAACAGCATATTGCTACCGCCATCGCAATGGCCGCGAAGGATGGCGTCAAAGGAAAGGCCGTTACGCCCTATCTCCTGGGCAAGATGGTCGAAATCACCAATGGGCGTTCACTGGCAACCAATATCGCTCTCATTCGCAATAATGCCCGCCTCGCGGCCGGAATTGCCATGGAGCTTTCTAAAGGCGCCTGAACCCGGAAGCCTCGTTTCCCGGGCTGGCAGCCGCAAATTTGACTTCCCTCTCAAAGGGTTCATCATGTCCCTGCGAATAATTGCAAGGCTTAGAGGGAAACCGCATACTCCATGAACACGGCAATGCTGGCCATCGGGCAGAAGATCAATTTGCTCTGGTTTTATGTTTACAATCCCTGGACCATCTATCAGGTCCTGATCATTCTAGTCTGCTTCCTGCTCGCGCTTCTTCTTTCCCGAAAGCTGGAGCCACGCATGGAAGAATGGGTACGCTCCATCAAGGGCAATCCGGGGCTGTTGCGCATGCTGGCAGCGCTTTTGCGCCGACTTGAATGGGTAACCTTCATACCGCTTGCATTTGCTGCATCGCTTGTCATCAAGCAGTATACATGGCCGTCACGGGCCTGGATTGTCGACATATCGGTCCAACTGGCGGCCGCATGGCTGATTATCGCCGTCCTGTCTCGCATCATTCGAAGCCGGTTCATTGCCCGCACTGTGACCATCATTGGCTGGACCCTTGCGGCCCTTTCCATAACAGGCCTTCTTTCGAGTGTGGTTGTCAGCCTCGATTCACTGGCTTTCAACCTGGGCGAATTCAGGCTATCGGCACTAACGGTCATCAAGGGCATTTTCCTTCTGGTAAGCCTGGTATGGCTGGCGACCTTCTCCGGCAATTATGCCGATACCCGCATTCAGCGCATCGAGGACCTGACGCCGTCCTTGCGGGTATTGCTCGGCAAGTTCGTCAAGATCATGCTGATCATCCTTGCGCTGATCGTTGCAGTCTCCAGCATCGGTCTTGACCTGACAGCGCTCACCATTTTTTCCGGTGCGGTTGGCGTCGGCATTGGCTTCGGCCTTCAGAAAGTCGTCTCCAACTTCATATCCGGAATCATCATCCTACTCGACAAGTCGATCAAGCCGGGAGACACGATCTCGCTCGGTGAAACCTTCGGCTGGATACGCGAATTGCGTGCCCGTTTCGTTTCAGTGGTAACGCGCGACGGCAAGGAATACCTGATCCCGAACGAGGACCTGATCACGCAACAGGTCGTCAACTGGTCGTTCTCCGACGACCTGGTGCGCATCGATGTGCCCTTCGGCGTGTCCTATGACAGTGATCCCCATGAGGTAATCCGCCTTGCCCTGGAGCCACTTGAGAAAATCGACAGGGTGAGCAAGCGAAAAAAGCCCGTCTGCTGGATGACCGAATTCGGGGATTCCTCGATCAATTTCGTGCTGCGCTTCTGGATCCGTGATCCCCAGAACGGTTTGACCAACATACGCGGCACCGTATTGCTGGCACTGTGGGACCAGTTCAAGGCCAACAATATCACGATCCCCTTCCCGCACCGCGAGATCATTCTCAGACAGCCGGACCCGGCAATTGCTGAAGCGGCCCCGGGCACCACTACCCAGTCTCGGGCACGCGCGAAAAAGGCAGCCAGGTGAACGCCTTTCGGATTCTTCGCAAATTGTGGTCAATCAGTCGAGCGAGACCGGCTTGAGCGATCCGGGTTCGGCAACGCTTGTCAGCGTGTTTTCTGCTGCGCTCGGTGCGGTTGGCGCAGCTCCATAGGCAAGCAGCGTATCAGGCGCCCGCAGCCCGCGATCAATGTCATCCACCTGCCAGATGGCCGATATCATGGCATCATGCACCTTTCGGGAATTGTCCATTGTGGTGTGGATCTGGCCGAACACATGGTTATTCGTCACAATCGCCTTTTGACCCCGGGTGACGGGCAACAGGCCATAAACGGGAAACATGGAATAGAAATTCTCTGCCCACATCACACCTTCAGGCACCGTTCCTACCGGTCCTGGAATATCGATGAGTCCGAGATAGGAGACCTTGATGCCTTCCTTTTGCAACTGCGAGGCGATGGAAATAGAAGCCAGTGCGCCCATGGAGTGGCCAAGCAGGGCAACGCTTTTGGGTTTGCGCTTTCGGATGTCGCGAAGAGCTCCCGATACGTTCTCCCAGCGATAAACCTCTGCATGGATCCCCGTATCACGGATCTTGTCACGCAGATCATCCATGCCCTGGCTAAAGGACAGCCTGTCCGCGATAAACGAGAAATCACCTGCTCCCCGAAACAAGTACACCTCGACAGCCTTGGCAGGAACGATGGTTCCCATCAGTGTCGATATCAAAAGCATGGTTTTCAAAAAGACCCGCAACATCACACTACTCCATACTGGCAGGGCACAAGTCCGCACCGCCCTGCATGAGTGAGCGGCCAAAGGTCCTGCCGGCCGCGACAGTTCATTCGCCGAGCAACGCGGCACCAATTGGGCAGCAGCATCGTTAAAATGCGAATGAAACCGAGTATGTTTTGTTAGGGTTAAGTCGATGCAAAGGAACGTGGTTAAGAAAGCATTTCAATCAGGCAAAATCGCGCAATTTACTGATCGAACATGCACCCAGCTGGATCATGTTGTTTTCGAGATCTGTGCGGAAAATGTCGATGACGTGGTCAGCGCCCTCCTGCCCAAGCGCTGCCGCGCCGTAAAGAAACGGCCTCCCGGCCAAGACGAAATCGGCACCAAGCGCGAGGGCGCGGGCAATATCTAGACCCGAGCGCACACCGCTATCGAACAGGATCTTCGTCTTTCCCGACACAGCTTCAACAATTTCAGGCAGAACGCTAATCGAGGCCGGCGCAGCATCCATTTGCCGTCCGCCATGATTGGAAACCACAATACCGTCGACACCCAGTTCGACAGACTGTTTGGCGTCTTCTCCACTCATCAGCCCCTTGATAATGACAGGGCCTTTCCAGAGCTTGCGGAATTTCTCGATATCATTCCAATCATTGATTGCGCCCATGCGTTGTTTGGCGATGAACCCTGTTATCTCGCGCATGTCGGCGGAGGAGGCATATTTCTCCAGCGTTCGAAAAGACGGCCTGCCGCGCTTGCGTGTTGCCGACACCCAGCCAGGCCGCCTGGCAATATCCAGCAGGAATTTCGGTGTTGCCTTTGGCGGCATACGAAGTCCCGCCCGCCTTTGACGCTCACGCATGCTCGGCACCGGAACATCAACCGTAATCACAAGCGCTGAAAAACCGCTATCGGCCGCCCGCTTGAGAAGATCGGTATTGATGGCGTTATCGGCAAAGGCATATAGCTGGAACCAGGCATTGGCACCTGCCGCCCGACCTACATCTTCGGGCGTTTCACAGGCAACCGTGGAGAGGCAATAGGGAATGTTCTGTCTTGCCGCAGCTTTCGCCAGCATGATTTCGGCACCCGGCCACATCAGCCCGGACAAGCCAACGGGCGCGATACCCAGCGGCAAGGAGTAACTCCGGCCGAACAGTTCCGTGCCAAGCGTCGGCTTTTCACTGCCACGCAGGCTCCGTGGGACCAGCGTGACGTTTGAAAACGCCTTGCAATTGCGGTCCAGTGCCGCTTCTGCGCCTGTCCCGCTGTCGAGAAATTCCCAGGCGAAGTGCGGCATCCGCTTCTTCGCGATTTTCTTCAGATCATCGATGGCCGGATAGCGTTCGAGCCGCTCCTCGGGCGTCATTGTCTCAGCTTCCGCTGGTCAACATGATCTTGCCCATGTTTGGCCCCTGGGTGAGCTTGGGTAGCCGCTTATGTGCCTCAGTAATGTGGACATGCGCAGCAACTTCCGTTTTCCATTCTCCCGAGCCAAACAATTGCTGCACCTTCATGCCAGCAGCCATCGCAGTTTCGGCCGACTGCCTGCGAAGCCATTTGGTAAGCCAGAAGCCGCGGATCTTCTTGTCCATGAAGATGAACTGGCCCGGCTGGGTCAGGGTCGGCAAATCCCTGGAGAGCTTGCCATAGATCACCCATTCTGCGCCGTTCGGCATGCCCGAAAAGATGTCGGAGGAAAGCTGGTCAGCGACTGCGTCCAGAAAGACGCGTGGCTTTGCCTCGCGCATCAGGCCCATCATCTCGGATAGAAAATCTTTCGAAGTGACGTTGAAGACATGAGCGGCGCCAAGGTCGGTCAGATGATCCATTTGCTCGTCACGCCGCACCAGGGCGATCGCCTTGAGGCCCTCATCCTTTGCCAGAGCGATGATCAGCTTGCACAACTGGCTGGAGGCAGCTGACAGGATGAAACTCTCTGTCCCGGTCTCCTTGACCTCGCCAACCATCGCAATCGCGGTCAGCGGATTGACGTAGAGCGCTGCCGCATCGTCATCAGACACTGCGTCCGCAACCGGGAAACAGCTCTTGACGTCGGAAAGCGCATAGTCGGCCCATGCGCCGGAACCGGTTGCAATGAATCCGACGCGTTTTCCAACAAGCCCTTCGCCGCCCTTGCCGGCTGCAGCAACGACGCCGCAGCCCTCAAAACCCGCAGGCATGCCCTTCACACGCGGAATGCCATATTCGCCCTTGATGAAATGCAGATCCGACGGATTGACGCCAGATTGGGTCACCTTGATGAGAACCTCGCCAACGTCCGGCTTGGGCACATCCACCTGTGCCAGATCGAGCCACGGCTCGAGGTTGTCGATCGACGGACCCTCGGCAGTGCCGGAAAATCCGTGTCCCTTGAGAACAAGGGCATTCATCCTGGCTGGTATGGTCATGTGAGTTTCCGTTCCAATTGGTGTTGATGTGGTTCAGGGTTTTAGGACGACCTTGCCTACTGCCTTTCGGTCATGGATGAAGTTCAGCGCTTCAGCGGCCTTTTCCAGAGGGTAAACCGCTTCGACCACCGGCTTGATCTTGCCGGACATGTACCAGCCCATGAGTTCTTTCATGTTCTCGGCGTATACGGAAGGCTCCCTGGCCGTAAAGCTGCCCCAGAAGACGCCGACCAGCGAATACCCCTTCACCAGTACCAGGTTGACCGGCAGCTTGGGTATTTCACCTGAAGCAAATCCGATAACGAGAAGGCGTCCGTTCCAGGCCATGGCGCGTGAGCACGCATCAAAAACCTCTCCGCCCACAACGTCAAAGACAACATCCGCGCCTTCTCCATTGGTCGCTTCTTTTAGCCGGTCTTTAAGGTCCTCATAGCCAAGTGCAATATCGGCACCGTTATCGAGGCAGGTCTGGCGCTTTTCCTCGCTGGAGGCAACAGCAATGACTCTTGCGCCCATCGTCTTGCCGATCTGAACCGCTGCAAGACCGGTCAGACCTGCCGCACCTGTTACAACGAGCGTTTCGCCGGCTTTCAACTGCCCGCGCTGCTTGAGCGCATAATGGGCGGTGCCATAGCCACAGATGAGTGCGGTAACCTCGCCAGCATCCGCCCCTGGCGGGACAGGCATGACATTGCTGGCGGGAACACTGACCTTTTGTGCATAGGCACCCATCATCGCCATGGCGGCAACCCGGTCGCCCGCCGAAATGCCTTCGACGCCTTCGCCGACCTCGGTGACAACGCCAACCAGTTCCATTCCCGGTACAAAGGGCGTTGGCGGCCTGGCTTGGTACAGTCCCTGCACCAGCAGCCCGTCGGGATAGTTGACGCCTATCGCCTCGGCCTCGATGACCACATCCCGCTTGCCCGGTGCGGGATCGGCCATCTCCTCGTAAGCGAGGTCATCAATCGGTCCGTAGTTCCTGCAAACTATCGCCTTCATAGATCAGACCTTTTGCTGAGTATATTTTTTCAGTTCAGTCCGGGCAATCTGGCGTCGGTGAACGGCATCCGGGCCGTCGGCAAAGCGCAGCGTGCGTACATGCTTCCATGAATGCGCAAGAGACGTATCCTGGGAAACGCCCATGGCACCATGCATCTGGACCGATTCATCAATGACCTTCAACGCCATCAGCGGTGCCACGACCTTGATCTTGGAGATCCAGGGAGCTGCCGCTTTCGGATCACCCTGGTCCATCATCCAGGCAGCTTTCAGGCAAAGCAGACGCGCCTGTTCAATTTCCATCCGGCAATCAGCGATAATGTCATAGTTGGCACCAAGATGGGCAATCGGCTTGCCAAAGGCTTCCCGGCGCAGCGCCCTCGTGCACATCAGTTCCAGCGCCTTTTCCGCCTGCCCGATGGCGCGCATGCAATGGTGGATGCGGCCAGGTCCAAGGCGGCCCTGTGCAATCTCGAACCCATGCCCCTCACCCAGTAGCATGTTGGAGGCGGGAACCCTTACATTGGTCAGCCGGACATGCATGTGGCCATGAGGCGCATCATCCATGCCATAGACTTCCATGGCACGCAGGATCTCGATACCCGGCGTCTTTGCATCAACCAAAATCATGGAATGCTGCTGGTGCTTGCTGCGCTCTTCACTGGGTGAGGCAACCATGACGATATAGACAGCGCAGCGCGGATCGCCAGCCCCTGATGACCACCACTTCTCGCCATTGAGGACATATTCATCGCCATCCCGCACGCAGGACATCGAGATATTGGTGGCATCGGAGGAAGCCACATCCGGCTCGGTCATGAGAAAGGCAGAACGGATACGCCCGTCCAGAAGCGGCTCGAGCCACCTCTTCTTGTGCTCCTGTGTACCATATCGCTCGAACACTTCCATGTTGCCGGTGTCAGGCGCACTGCAATTGAAGACCTCGGCAGCCAGGTGCGACTTGCCCATTTCCTCGGCGAGATAGGCATATTCGACGGTGGTAAGGCCGTAACCGCGCTCGGAATCGGTGAGCCAGAAGTTCCACAGGCCCCTATCCTTCGCGAGCGCCTTCAGCCCTTCGAGGATTTCGGTCTGCCGTGCGGTGTATTCCCAGCGACTGCCCTTGTTGACCTCGGCAAGATATTCCTCATCCAGCGGCGCAATATCCTCCCTGACCATCCTCGCAACCTTTTCGTGGATGGGTCTCAGCTTATCCGTCATTCCCAGATTCATTTCAGCCATCTCAGCCGCTCCCTTTTTCAAAATGCATGTGCGAACCCACGCAACGAAGTGCATGTACCGCAAACTGTGTCACGATGCGCTCGCGTTCGGCATCGCTTTCCTCCTGCCGCCTCCGATACCACAGGACAGGATTGTTCAATACGCCAAGCACGGCCTTGGAAGCGAAGGACGGATTTTCAAAATCCAGATCACCCGTCTTCCTTGCTTCCAGCATGACAGACTGGAACAGGAGTTCATACGCCTCCCGCTCCTCCATCAACAGGCGCAGCCGGTCGCGCTCTCCCGGAGTCGTGCGTCCTGCCAGGTGCATTTCCACACCCTGCATCACCACGCGCTGGAATTCCATCGAGGAAAGCATGTTGAAGACATGCCGTCTGCACATCAGTTCCAGCCGCCTGATTGCGGGCTTCCTTGCCTCCGCAATAGGCTGGATGGTTCCAAGATTGATCTTCATGCCAGTGCGGTGGACGTCGAAGAAAAGCTCTGCCTTGGAGCGATAGTAGTGGTAAATCCGACCCTTGGTAGCTCCGAGCCGGGCGGCGACATCATCAATGCTCGTGGCAGTAAAGCCACTCTCCATGAAGCAATGGGCAGCGGCGGACAGTATCTCGAACTTGCCGGGCTCGATATCCCCAAGCGCCAGCATTGCATCACTGGCGAGCTCGGCCACGGCCATTGACGGCACTTCAGCCGGTTCGAGATCGGCTTTGCGATTTCCAAGCGCTGTGGACATCTCTTCAAAAAATTCCTGTTTTGGCCTGAATCTCTTTGCGGGTCTCTTTACCTGTAGCCAAAAAGACGTAAACATACTACCGAGTATGTTGTCAATTTCATGTTGCCCTGTTTGCCTCGAGATTGGCTACAAGAAATCTGAAGACGAATTGCTTACCGGGAGGAAACCAATGAGCATTTTCGAGCGGCTTTATTCACTTGAGGGGAAGAAGGCCCTGGTTACTGGCGGGGCTGGCGGCATCGGGACGATGATCGCAACTGCCCTTGTGGAAGCCGGTGCCGAAGTCATGATCGCCTCGCGCAAGGCCGAAGACTGCATGAAGGCAGCCGACGCGCTCAATGAACACGCTGCAAAGGTCTGCGCCAAGGGAAGCGCGGTCGGGTTTGGAGGCGATTGTTCGAGCGAGGAAGGCGTTACCGCGCTCGCGAATGAGGTCAGGCGCCGTACTGACTCGCTCAACATCCTCTTCAACAATGCCGGTACATCCTGGGGCGCACCGATCCATGAATTCCCCTATCATGCCTGGAAACGCGTCCTCGATCTCAATGTCACAGGCCTTTACGAGCTGACCCGCCAATTGCTGCCGGAACTTATAAAGGCGGCAACGCCGCGTGATCCGGCCCGTGTGGTCAATCTGGGTTCCGTAATGGGCACCGCAGCCCTTGGCGATGGCGCCTATTCCTATGCCGCGTCCAAGGCTGCAGTCCATCACCTTACGCGGATCATGGGCAAGGAACTCGCCCACAAGCACATTACCTTCAACGCATTCGCACCCGGCCCCTTCCCGTCGAAGATGACAGCCCATGCAACCAGCACGGCAGAGCAGCGGGATGTGGTCGCCAAATCCGTGCCTCTTGGCCGCGTCGGCAATCCAGACGACATCGCAGCGGCGACATTGTACCTTTGCGGCCATGGCGGGTCATACGTTACGGGCGCAATCCTGCCAATCGATGGCGGCATCCACATTATGACCGGACCAAACCTGTTCGATGAAGCTTCGAAAGTGTAAGCCATGAAAGAGATTTCAACTGAAGAACTTCTTGCAAGTATCGGTAGACTTGAGGGGTTTTCCGAATGGACTACAGTATCACAGGAAATGATCGACACATTTGCCGATGCAACACATGACCACCAATTCATCCATATTGACCCTGAACGCGCAATGGCCGAGACTCCGTTTGGTGGCACGATCGCCCATGGTTTCCTGACCCTCTCGCTCCTATCAAAGCTGGTGGTCGAGGCGATGCCACGCATCAGCAATGCACGCATGGGGATCAATTACGGGTTTGAAAAGATCCGCTTTCTCATGCCGGTTCTCGCTGGAAAGCGGGTACGCGGCCATTTCAGGCTGAAAGATGCAATTGAGCGCAAGCCCGGCGAAATCCTGTCTACCTATGAAGTGACCGTCGAGATCGAGGGTGCTGAAAAGCCGGCGCTTGCAGCCGAATGGCTTGGCCTGACGCTCCTGGAGCAATGACAATTCAAAACAATCATCCGCAACGGCGGAAACGAAAATTATGAGGAAATGCAAATGACGATCAGTTTTGAAGGCCAGGTGGCTATCGTTACCGGTTCCGGCAACGGCCTTGGCAAGAGCCACGCCATGGAGCTTGCCCGGAGGGGCGCCCGGGTTGTGATCAACGATTTTGGCGGCGCCCGCGATGGCACTGGTGGCTCACTCACGCCTGCCGAGGAGGTCGTCAAGGAAATCGAGGCTGCTGGTGGCGAAGCGATGGCCAATGGCGCCAATGTTGCAAATCCCGCCGATTGTCAGCAAATGGTCGCCGATGCGGTCGCAAGATGGGGCCGCGTCGATGTATTGATCAACAATGCCGGGATCCTGCGCGACAAGAGTTTTGGCAAGATGACCCCGGAAGAGTGGAACGCCGTCGTAAATGTCCATCTCAACGGTTCGGCAAATTGCGCAATGGCCGTATGGAACCAGATGAAGGAGCAGGGCTATGGCCGGATCCTTATGACCACCTCCACCTCCGGCGTCTATGGCAATTTTGGCCAGGCCAATTACGGGGCAGCAAAGATGGGCGTTGTCGGGATGATGAACACGCTCTGTATCGAGGGCGCGAAAAACGATATCCGCATAAATTGCATTTCTCCCACGGCCGCCACCCGCATGACCGAAGACATCATGAGCGAGGAAATGCTCGGCGCACTGGACCCGAAATTTGTAACGCCGGCAGCAGTCTTTCTGGTCAGCAGGGACGCGCCGAACCGCACTGTCATGTTTGCGGGCGCAGGTACCTATTCGACGCTGGAACTGCGTGAGAGCGAAGGCCTTTATATCGACGAAAGCGTACGAAATGCGGACACGGTCGCGGAAAACTTTGACGCGATCAGCAACATGGCAAATGCCAGCGTCTACAGGTCCGGCAACGAACATGTTGGCAAGATTTTGCAAAACGCCCAAAAAAACGCCTAAGCTAACCATTCAATCCGGAAACCCGGCAATAGGAGAACCATCATGCGCTCTGCAGTCGTCCTGTCCACCGCCCGCACGCCCATCGGAAAGGCTTATCGCGGGGCCTTCAATGATACTCAGGCCCAGGAACTGGGCGGCCATGCCATTGCCAATGCTATCGCGCGCGCTGGCATAGACAGGGGAGAAATCGATGATGTGGTGATAGGAGCAGCGATCCAGCAGGGCTCGACCCACATGAATGTCGCCCGCCAATGCGCCATGCGTGCCGGCCTGCCAACATCCGTTGCGGGAATGTCGCTCGACCGTCAATGCGCTTCCGGCCTCATGGCAATTGCCACCGCCGCAAAACAGATCACCGGCGATGGCATGACCATTACGGTTGGTGGCGGTCTGGAATCGATCTCGCTTTGCCAGAATGACAAGATGAACCTTTTCCGCGCGGTTGATCCCTGGCTGATGGAGAACCTCCCTTCCCTATACATGAGCATGCTGGAAACGGCCGAAGTGGTCGCCGAGCGCTACAATATCTCCCGCGATGTGCAGGACGAATATGCCTACAAGTCCCAGATGCGGACAGCAGCAGCCCAGGAAGCTGGCAAGTTTAATGACGAGATCGTGCCACTTCCCAGCGTCATGAAGGTGATGAACAAGGAAACCAGGGAGATTTCCGACGTCGCCATGACTCTCGACAAGGACGAAGGCAACCGTCCCTCCACAACGCTAGAGGGCCTGCAAAGCCTTGCGCCTGTTTTCGGTGGCGGCAAACAGATCAAGCAGGGTGCCTATATTACCGCTGGCAACGCATCGCAGCTGTCAGACGGCGCGTCCGCTTCTGTGTTGATGGAGGAAAAGGAAGCGGAAAAACGCGGGCTGAAGCCGCTTGGCCGCTATGTCGGCATGGCAGTTGCCGGTTGCGATCCTGACGAAATGGGCATCGGCCCGGTCTTTGCGGTGCCGAAGCTGCTAAAGGCAAATGGCCTGACGGTCGATGATATCGGCCTGTGGGAACTCAACGAGGCTTTTGCCGTCCAGGCGCTGTATTGCCGCGACAAACTCGGGATTGACCCGGAAAAATACAACGTCAATGGCGGTGCAATATCCATTGGTCATCCCTATGGCATGTCAGGCGCCCGGATGACCGGTCATGCACTGATCGAGGGCAAGCGTCGCGGCGCCAAATATGTGGTCGTAACCATGTGCGTCGGCGGCGGCATGGGCGCAGCGGGCCTGTTTGAGGTCTATTGATCAAGCCTGTTATTACCAGGCTTTTTCGCCGAGATTTCTTTTTCGCATGATGTTCTGCGGCGCCAGCACAATGATCTTGTAAAGCGCCGCAGCAATGATCAGCATGAAGATACCCGCAAAGAGCGCGTCACTGGGGAAATGCGCACCTGCACCGATCCGCAAGGACGCCGAAAACGCCCATGCCGGAACAAGCAGAAGGGCAAACAGTATGCGCCATTGCCGCGAGGCAAACATGGCAGCGGCAAATATCATCACCATGGACGAGACCTCGCCGCTGACAAAGGAGCAATTGTCGACGCATTTGCTGCCGGCTGCAAATACCTGAACAAAATCAAGATCGCCGCCATACTCGATTATCGAACGCGGGCGTGGACGCCCGATATAGGTTTTGAGTACCAGGTTCGTAACAAGCAAGGGGCCGACCAGCGAGCAGACAACCATGTAAAGCCATTGTGCAGGATACAGGTTCCAGACCTGCTGGCGCCCGAAGATCGAACGAAATAGGCCGATTACAAGGATCACATAGACAATTCCGTAGCCCCACATCACCAGCCGGCGCACAAACGGCCAGAAATCGCCATGCCGGAAAATGAACTGGCCATCCTCGACGAATTTGTCGGTAATCCGGAAATCTAGTGCCGGATTGACAACGAAAATGATGGTCGCGGCCAGCCCGGTCACAACGGTCAGAACGAGGACGGCAAAGGCAAAATTGCTTTCAGCCTCAAGTTCCGCAGCTGTGAACGGCGTCTTGGGAGGCTTGACCGGACTATCTTTCAGGTCAGTCATGATAATTTTCCAGCCGATAAAGAACCACGTTCTGGTCACTTCCACTATGCCTTGGGAATTGCCCCACCTCGCTGATCGTGCGGTAAAGCCTGCGCAATTGTGCGGGCACATCCCCTGAATAGGAAGGAAAGAGCAGCACCGCTCCTTCCAGCACGGAGCTTGATTGATCCTGCAGTGCACGGGTGAGTTCGAAATGATCCGATGGTGTTTCGCCTTCGCGGAGAGCAAGAATTTTTTCAGGCCGGTGGCGCAGATAGTAGATCAACGTAGCCGATCGTTTGCGGTTGTCGGATACGATATGGGTATAGCCGCCCTCCTCCAGTTCTGCCGTTAATCTGGCGCCCAGTTCGCGCCCGCCCCACATCCTGCTGAACGGGTTCTGTTGTTCGGGAAGCGGCAACTGGCCCGGTCCGGCAACAGCGACGCCTACGGCGATTACCACGAATACGACGGTATGGATTGTCTTCGATAGCTGGTTCCATGCTGGCGGCACCACGGTGACAAATTGATGGCCGACCAGAATAACCAGCGCAGGTATCGCGGTAGCCGCCCAGTTAGCAAATGCCTTGGACATAATGGCCTGGAAGGAAATCAGCAGGAGGACGGGAAGCGAGAAGGCAACCAGCATCTTCTGCTCGGGGCTCGCGCCAATCCTCCAGAGCCTGATCAGCGTAACCAGATAAACGCCGAACACGACCGGCCCCACCACGCCGAATTGCGAGCCAAGAAACTCGCCCAGGCGATCAAAATGCGGAAAGCCGCCCGCCCAGCCGATATTGTCTCCGGTATGACTTGCCGTGATGAACTGATTTGCGCTGTTCCACAGAACATTGGGAACAAGTAAAGCTGCACCCAGCAGTATCGCAATCCAGAATTTGACGGAGCGCCAGATCCACCTGCCCTCCGGGACGAACACGCCATAAACAAGCGCACACAGGAGAAAATAGGCCATCGCATATTTTGCATTGAGGCCAAGGCCGAAGGCGACCGCAAACACGAGCGCCCATCTCCATACCTGTTCCTGTTGCAGCCGGATGAAGGCATAGAGTGCAATACTCCAGCACAGCAGCAGCGGCACATCGGTCGAAACAAGTGTTGAGGAGAGCGAAACCGCAGGAAGCAGCAGCCAGGTCGTTCCTGCCATAAATCCGGTGCGCGCATCGAAAAGCCGTGTTGCAGTCAGATAGATAACTGCTGCCGTAAGCGTATGAAAAACGGGTGAAACAAGCCGTACACAGAACTCGCTGTCCCCGCACACGGCAGTGAACCCGGCAATTGTCCACGCCAGCAAGGGCGGCTTCGAGAAATAGCCGAAAGCCGGCTCCTTGGCCCAGACCCAGTACTGGGCTTCATCGAAGAAAAGATCCGAATTGTTGAGCCAGAGCGAAACGATACGGATGACAAGAATAGCCGCCGCGATCAGCGCGAAACCTGAAAACAGGTTTCCCTTCACTGTCGGAAATCGGCCAGCCTGTGAGGATGTCATGGACAAGGTCTCGTTGGATTTGGTGAACAGCGCCGTGTTGCAGCAGTTTGTCCGGAGCATGTGTATCTTGCGAAACTAACGCGTCTATGGGATGGAAGCGCCTGCCTGTCAACAAGCAGCAAGCATACGCCCAGGGGAACCCAATGCCTCACTCCAAAGCCGCTTCTCCCAAGCGCATATCTGTCGTGATTCCCTGTTTTAATGAAGAGGGCAATATTGGCCGCCTCGTGCAGGAAACGCTCGGTGCCGTTCCAGGCGAGCATCTGGGCGAGATCATCGTCGTTGATGACTTTTCATCCGACAAGGGCCCGCAGGAAGTGCTGGCTATCCGCGAGCGTGACAATCGGGTGCGCCTTATTCGCCACCTGGCCAATGCCGGGCAAAGTGCATCCGTACGCACGGGTGTTCTTGCAGCAAAATTCGATATTATCGGCACGATGGATGGCGACGGGCAGAATGACCCCCATGATTTTCCGGCCATGATCGAGGCTATCGCACCCGCCGGGGAAGAGAGCGGACCTGCCCTGATCGGAGGTGTGCGTCAGAACCGCAAGGATACTGGCTCGAAACGATGGGCTTCGAAAGCGGCAAACTGGATACGCGATTCAATCCTTCGCGACGATTGCCCCGACACAGGTTGCGGCATCAAGCTTTTCTGGCGCGAAGGCTTTCTGAAACTGCCCTTCTTTACATCGATCCACCGCTTTCTGCCTGCCCTCTTTCAGACCTATGGCTACAAGACGGCCTATCTGCCGGTAAATTCACGCGAGCGCATTGTCGGCGTATCGAAATACAACAATTTCAACAGGGCAATCGTCGGGCTATACGATCTTGTCGGCGTTTCCTGGCTTCGCAAGCGTACCAAACATCCCAAAACGCGCGAAGAAACCTAGTCTTCGTTTCCGCCGCGGCGGCGAGCCCGGATCTTGCGCTTGTATCGGCCATACATCCACAGGCCGAAAACGGTAAACACACCGAAAAGGGCGATTCCCAGTGTAATCTGCCAGCCCTCACCCACATCCACGCCACTGCCCATAAGGGCAAACACCAGCATTTGCGGCAGATAACCCACTGCAGACGCGCAAACAAAGGCAACAAAGGGAACACCTGTTGCGCCTGCGGCAAGATTGGTCAGGAAATTCGAACCTACCGGAAGCAGGCGGATAATGATCGTTGTCGAAACCGGGTGTTCACGCCAATATTCAAATGCAACATCCACCTTGCCACGAATACGCGGACGGATGGATGATTCGAAGATGCGGGCAAAGGTAAAGTCGAGAAAACACGACGTAACAACAGCCAGCCAGGCAACCATCAGCCCGGGCCAGAATCCGAATATGTAGGCTGCAAAAAAGGACACTACCTGCCGGGGGCCGCCAAGACCGGTAAACAGCGCCCCGGCAATGAAGTAGCCGATCATGCCCTGGTACCAAGCGGCATTTTCTCCCGGATTGAAATTGATCCAGGTTGCAATTCCCTCGAAATCCATCGACTTGACGATGAAACCGATGCCCAGGATCAGCGCCAGCGTCACAAACCCCTTGGCAATACGCGTCACTCCGATCTGGAGCAGCGCCTTGCGGGCTGTCTGGATTGCATCACTGGTGGACATCTGTACTTTCGGCTGTTCGGGATCTGGCAGAACCCTATGGCACTTTTCCAACGCGGATTCAAACAGCCTTGTTCCCTGCTTGACCTGCGATTTTGGGTCTTTACTCTCTTTGGTGTGTGCCCGTACCAAGCGGCGCAAAGCGGAGGACAAAAATGAGCGCACCGGTCAACAATCTCGACAATGAAGCGCTGGCACCCTGGCTCGAAAAACATGTCAGCGGCTTCCACGATCTCATGGAGATTCGCAAGTTCGATGGCGGCCAGTCCAATCCGACCTTCCTCATTACTGCGCAAAGCGGGAAATATGTCCTGCGCGCAAAACCGCCCGGTGCGTTGCTGAAATCTGCCCATCAGGTCGACCGGGAGTTCCGTGTAATGCAGGCACTGGCAACGACCGATGTACCCGTTCCTACTGTTTATGCGCTGAGCGAGGAGCACAGCCCGATCGGCCGCATGTTCTTCGTGATGCAATATCTCGACGGGCATATCTTCTGGGATCCCGCCCTGCCTGAAATACACGGCTTTGGTAGCGAACAGGCACCAGAAAGGCGGGCGATCATCTATGACCGGATGAATGAGGTTCTCGCCAGGCTGCACAATGTGGACGTGGAAGCCTGCGGCCTGGCGGACTTCGGCAAACCGGGAAGCTATTTCGAGCGACAGGTCAGTCGCTGGACCCAGCAATACGAGGCCAGCGAAGTTGAGCGCAATGAAAACGTACATCTGCTGATCCGCTGGTTGCAGGACAATATGCCCTGTGACGACGGCCAGGTCGCTCTGGTGCATGGCGATTACCGGCTCGACAACATGGTGTTCAGCCATGATGCGCATCAAATACTTGGCGTTTTGGACTGGGAGCTTTCGACCCTCGGCCATCCGCTGGCCGACCTTGCCTATCAGTGCATGCAATGGCGCCTGCCTCACCAGGGCGGATTTCGCGGATTGGGCGGGATAGACCGCGCAGCAATCGGCCTGCCGAGCGAAAAAGAGTATGTCGATGCCTATTGCCGCCGCCGCAACATTGAGCGCATCGACAACTGGCAGTTCTATGTCGGCTTCTGCTTCTTCCGTCTGGCAGCGATACTTCAGGGTGTCTACAAGCGCTCGCTGGATGGAAACGCCTCCAATCCCGAAAAGGCGAAGCAATATGGCCGGGCTGTACCGGTTCTGGCTTCGCTCGCAATGGAGATGATCGAACAGGAGAGCTGAAACTTTTTGATCAAACCAGCCGTTGCTGTTCCTAGAGGGCAATACGGAGGAAAATCATGGCTAACCAGAAAAAACGGGACATCAATGCCGGTCTGCTCGCCTTGGGCGTGTTCTTGCTGGCACTGGTTCTGGCATTTCCCGCCTTCAGCCAGCAGGGCTCTGACCAGTTGCCTTCGCAGGGAGAAACGCTTTCCACGCAGTCTGTGGTTCGCGATCAGCTGGAGGCGTTCAAGGCGCGCGATCATGAACGGGCTTATTCCCACGCAGCGCCCAACATCAGGGGCTACTTTGACACCGTGGACAAGTTTACCTCCATGGTCTCACGCGGCTATGATCCGATCTATAATTCCGAGGGTCATGTTTTTGGCCGCAACACCGTTATCAACAACGAGATCTACCAGGAAGTGATCATTACCGACACAGCCGGAAAACAGTGGCAGGCAGTCTACACGCTCAAGCAGCAGGAAGATGGTTCCTGGAAGATCACCGGCGTCAAGTTGAACCCCTACAAGGGTGCCAGCGCCTAGGCTTGCCCGGCTGGTTTTCCCGGGTTGACCCGAAGCCTTGCAAGTCCCCTGAACGCCCAACCGCCAAACCGGCAGTCATCCGGATCGGCAATGGCGATATCGGGAAAGCGCTCGAAGAGCTTCGGCAATCCGACTTCGGCCACCAGGCATCGCGATGCCCATGCTCCGGCGCAAAAATGCGGCCCGGCACCAAAGGCAATACTCTTGGACGTGTCCCGCATAACATCAAACCGGTCCGGCCGGTCAAAGCAGTTCTCGTCCCGATTGGCAGAACCGAACATCAGAAAGGCACGCTGTTCAGGCTCGAAGGTGATGCCCGCATGGCAATAGGCTTTTGCAACCCTGCGCGGCGACATGCCGATTGGCGCGATCCAGCGGCAGTATTCATCGAATACCTGCATCCATCCGGCCTGCCCTGCCCTAACCCTTTCAAACTCTGCAGGATGGGTCAGCAATGCCCAGACACATCCGGCAATCGCATCGCGCGGCTCGTTCTGTCCGCCGCTGATCGCCAGCTTGATGTTGGCGCGTATACTCGCATCCGGCATGCCGGCATGAAACAGCACTGACAGAAGCGAAGCATCCTCATGCTCGGCAATTTGCGGAAGCCGCTCGTCAATCGCCCGGTCAATCAGTGCCGTTCCCTGATTGCAGCGCTCTTCGATTTCCGCGATGCCTGCATAGTTCGAAATCCCGTCTATCATTGCCTGTGAACAGGCATCCATCTCCTGCCAACTGATTTGAGTCAGCCCGGTGATCGCCTTCAGCGCCTCGCCCGAAAGGCGCATTGCATAGTCCTCCACAAGGTCTACCTCACCCACTGATTGGGATATCTCATCCAGGATCCGGTCTGCGTGGGTTTCGAACTGCAGCTTCCAGACTTGGCTCACCGTACGCGGGGAAAGCGCCGGAAAGGCCAGCCTGCGCTCGAACAGATGCGCCTCACCGTCCTTGCGCATCATGTTCTCGCCCATGAGAACCGTCATCAGCCCACCCGGCTGGCGGGAGGAAAAAACCTCGATATTCTTCTCGCAGTGGTAGATGTCGTTGCGCCGCGTCAGCAGGATCGCACCAAGCTGGGGCACATGGCAGATCGGCGCTTCAGCGCGCATCCTTTGATAGGCTGGATAGGGATCGGCCCTGAAGGCAACCGGATCAATGTCGAAGACAGGCGGGTTCATTGCGCCAGACTATCACGCCATCAAACCGGCGCAATATCACCCATTTGCCAGCCCGCCTGGGTTTCAGCCGCAAATTCGTCAAACCTGCCAGCCTCGATTGCATCACGCATGCCCTGCATCAGCCATTGGTAATAAGCCAGATTGTTCCAGGTCAGCAGCATGCCGGCCAGCGCCTCGTTGCATTTGACGAGGTGATGAAGATAGGCACGCGAATAGTCCCGGGTTGCCGGACAGGCGCTTTCCTCGTCCAGCGGGCGCGGATCTTCCGCATGGCGTGCATTGCGAAGATTTATCTTGCCAAAGCGTGTGTAGGCAAGGCCGTGCCGCCCTGCTCTTGTCGGCATCACGCAATCGAACATGTCGACGCCGCGCGCTACCGACTGCAACAGGTCATCGGGTGTGCCGACACCCATGAGATAGCGTGGCTTGTTTGCCGGCATGGCCGGACAGGTAACTTCAAGCGTGCGCAACATGACTTCCTGTGGTTCGCCAACCGCAAGCCCGCCGATTGAATAACCCTTGAGGTTCATGCCAGCCAGCGCCGTTGCTGACCGGACGCGCAAGTCAGGATCATCACCGCCCTGTACAATGCCGAACATGGCCTTGCCGGGCTGGTCTCCAAAGGCCTTTGCCGATCTTTCAGCCCAACGCAAGGAAAGTTCCATAGCGCGTTGTATTTCTTCATATTTTGCTGGGAGCGCAATGCACTCGTCGAGCTGCATCTGGATATCGGAACCGAGCAGGCCCTGGATCTCGATGGAGCGTTCCGGCGACATGAAAAACTTCTGCCCGTCGACATGCGACTTGAAGGTAACGCCGTCCTCAGTCAGCTTGCGCAGGGCAGCGAGCGACATCACCTGAAAGCCGCCGGAATCGGTAAGGATCGGCCCCTGCCAACGGGCAAAGTCATGCAGTCCGCCCAGTTTTGCCACGCGCTCGGCGCCGGGCCGCAACATCAGGTGATAGGTATTGCCGAGAATGATGTCAGCGCCCAGTTCCTTCACCTGGTCCATATACATGGCCTTGACCGTTCCCGCGGTTCCGACAGGCATGAAGGCCGGCGTGCGCACCGTACCGCGCGGCATGGTGATTTCGCCGCGCCGCGCCTTGCCATCGGTTGCCAGTAGCCTGAAGGAAAATTCGCTGGAAGGAGGATGTTTCATTTTGCGCGGTATAGCAGCGACGTATCGCCGTAGGAATAGAAACGATATTCGTTTTCGATGGCGTGCCGATAGGCTTCACGCATCGTGTCCATTCCGCTGAAAGCCGAGACCAGCATCATAAGCGTTGATTTGGGCAGGTGAAAATTCGTCATCAACAGGTCAACGAAGCGGAACCGGTAGCCCGGAGTGATGAAGATGTCGGTCGCTCCTTGCCATGCATGCAGCCTGCCTTCTTCATCCGCGGCGCTCTCGAGTAGGCGCAGCGACGTGGTGCCAACACTGACAATGCGCCCGCCCCTCGCCCTCACTGCATTGAGAGCCTCGGCCGTTTGCGCTGAAACGATACCGCGCTCCGCATGCATCTTGTGATCCTTCGTGTCCTCTGCCTTCACGGGCAAAAAAGTCCCCGCCCCTACATGCAGGGTCACGAAATGACGCTCAATGCCCCTTGAGTCCAGCGCAGCGAACAGTTCTGACGTGAAGTGAAGGCCCGCCGTGGGCGCTGCAACGGCCCCGTCCTTGCGCGCATAGATCGTCTGGTAATCTTCGCGGTCGCGTTCATCTTCAGGTCGCTTGAGCGCAATATAGGGTGGCAACGGGATGTGGCCGACGGCGGCCAACGCCTCATCGAGCACTGTTCCTGAAAGGTCGAAGACAAGCGTCACTTCACCATCTTCGCCTTTTTCCTCCACTGTCACGTCCAGCGCACCTGCAAGGCATGACGTGTTCACATGGCCGAAGCGTACCCGGTCACCCGCTTTCAGCTTCTTGGCGCCGCGAACGAAGGCTTTCCAGCGGCTGCCATCAAGCCGCATGTGCAGGGTCGCACTGATCGTGGCTGTCGCTCCGTCACGATTGCGGGAGCCTTCCAGTTGTGCCGGGATCACGCGGGTGTCGTTGAACACGAGCGCATCACCGGGCTCAAGCAGGTCAGGCAAATCGCGGGCAATGTGATCGCTTAGACCCTCCTGAGGGTGTACCCGCAGGAGCTTCGCCGCATCGCGCGGTGCGGCTGGCCGCAGGGCAATGCGTTCTTCCGGCAAGTCAAAATCAAACAGGTCGACACGCATGGGCTACTCGCTGAACAGGTCAAGAAAAAGGGCGGCCCTGCCGCCCTATTCCGCAAGTGGTTAAGAGCAGGTCTTATCCTGCCACTTTCATGGAAACAATTGAATCAGGATCACGGACAGGTTCGCCCTTCTTGATCTTGTCGACATTATCCATGCCTTCGATCACTTCACCCCAGACCGTATACTGGCGGTCAAGGAAGCGGGCATCATCAAAGCAGATGAAGAACTGACTGTTGGCGCTGTCCGGCATCTGGCTGCGTGCCATTGAACAGGTACCGCGCTTGTGCGGCGCATCGTTGAACTCGGCCTTGAGGTCCGGCTTGTCGGAACCGCCGGTGCCGATGCCATGCGGGCAGCCGACCTGCGCCATGAAGCCGTCTATCACCCGGTGAAACACGATACCGTCGTAAAAGCCTTCAGAAGCCAGTTCCTTGATGCGCTGAACATGGTTTGGAGCCAGATCCGGCCGCAGCTTTATTACCACCATGCCTTTTGTGGTTTCCATTTCGATGGTGTTTTGCGGATCGTCATAAACCATATCAAATAATTCCTTTTCTGGAAGTCTGTCAGTCAGCGTCAGAAGCCAGCTGCATTTTCACGATTTTGTCGGGGCCCGATACCATACCGCTCTGGCCTTCGCCACGTTTGATTTTGTCGACATGTTCCATGCCGTCGATTACCTGGCCAAGTACGGTATACTGGCCGTTCAGGAAATCGCCCTGTTCGAACATGATGAAAAACTGCGAATTGGCGCTGTTGGGGTCCTGTGAGCGGGCCATGCCGACGACACCACGGGCAAAGGGCTCAGGCGTAAATTCAGCCGGAAGGTCTGGCAGATCCGATCCGCCTGCACCCGTGCCTGTCGGATCGCCTGTCTGGGCCATGAAGCCGTCGATAACGCGGTGAAAGACGATTCCGTCATAAAAACCCTCTTTGGCGAGCGTCTTGATGCGCTCGACATGCTGGGGAGCAAGATCCGGTCGCAATTTGATGGTGACCCGACCGTCCTTCAGGTCGAGGAAAAGCGTATTTTCAGGATCGGTGATTGCAACCTGTTCCGTCTCGACAGCCGCCTGGGATGTCTTGGCTTGCGAAGTTTCGGCAGTTTCCGTTGAAGCCTGGTTTTCAGTCCCGGTGGTGGATTGCTCCTGGCTTGTTTCGGCCTCGGTTGCCGCTTCCTTCTCGGCCGGGTTATTGCAGCCGGCAATTGCCAGGGTCAGGAAAAGGGCTGCGCCAACAAGCGCAAATCGACGGATCAGGGACATGCATGCACCTCGAATATGTGTTTTTGAGAATCAGCCGAGTTTGGCTTTGAGCGCTTTTAACACCGGTTTGGGTACAAAAGGTGAGACATCGCCGCCCATCTTTGCGATTTGCCGCACCAATGTGCCGGTAATGTGGCCCATGCCTGGCGAGGAAGGCACAAAAACCGTCTGAACATCCGGCTTCAACTGAAAATTCATGCCGGCCATTTGCATTTCGTAGTTGAAATCGGTGCTGTCGCGCAGGCCACGCAACAGGATCAAGGCACCATGCTTCCCCGCTGTTTCAACAATAAGATTGTCGAAGGAAATCACGCTGCAGCGCGTTTCATCTGCGCCCTTGAGCGCCTTGATGCTGGCCTTGATGAGTTCGGCCCGTTCCTCGAAGGAAAACATCGGCGTCTTGCCGGGGTGAACGCCGATTGCAACGACCACCTCATCAGCCAGCTGCAGCCCCTGGCGGATGACGTCGAGATGCCCGTTTGTCAGCGGGTCAAAAGAGCCGCCATAAAGTGCCTTGCGTTTCATGGCTGATCTTTTCCCACCTTGCGATGTTTTCTGCAAGCGCCTGAACCGTGCTTTGTTGTGCACGAACAAACGCACATTCTGCCCGGTTAGTGGCCTGAAATAAACGTTTCGCCATTTGAAAGGTTTTGCGGCAAGCCGAGCGATGAACGCTGAATGAACAGTCCGTTCGACCTGCTTTCAGCTTGCATATGCCAATAATTAGGAACCGGCTGGCTGCCCATTGCGTTTCATCCACAATGTCGCACTCCGCCCCGCAATTGAAAGGACAGGACATGACACTGGTTATTATCGCCTCAATGATGGTTGTCGGACTCACCTTCGCCGTTTTCGCTACAGTCGAGAAGGATCAGCGCAGGAAGCATGAAACCATTGCGGTTCGCTCACGCCGCACACGTATTCGCTGAAGCTACCAAACCACCCGAATGGGATTCAAGCCTGCCTAGGCCTGTTTGAGCGTTGCCATCCAGGCACCACCGAAGATCAGCAGACTACCGCTCGTACGCTCCACAAATTTCACCCGGTTTTGCGTGAGCATGGAACCAGCCTTGCCCGCCAATAGTGCATAGGCAGAATCGAATATCGCGCCAACCAACATGAAGATGGCGCCCAGCAACATTGCCTGCCAGAAGGCACTTCCCGTTGGATCAATGAATTGCGGCATGAACGCCCCGAAAAAGAACAGCGCTTTGGGGTTCGACCAGATCACCAGGAATCCCTGCCAGAAATAGCCCATCCGCGGCGGCTTGACCCTGCCCGGATCACCAACATCGCCATCCGAGCGCAACAGGCGAAAGCCGAGCCATATGAGATAGGCAGCGCCCGCCAGCTTTATCCAGAAAAACCAATCGGCCATGATGCTGACAACTGCTTCCAGTCCCAGTGCGACGATGAAGATCATCGGCACCAGGCCCAATTGCGTACCGGCAACGTTCAGCATGCCTGCCCTGGTGCCCGCCCTCAGCGAATTTGCGACGATCACCGTTACCGTTGGACCGGGAACGATGATGATAACAAAGCAGGCAAAGGCAAAAAGGGTCAGCGTGGTAAAAGACATCGACAAAGTGCTTCCGGTAAAACAGGGTGGATTGGCAGCATCAGGCAAACCAGAAATGTGATTTATCGTCTTGCAGACGAAAGGATGTGGAACGCATAGTCAAGCTGGAATCATGATGGAGACAGGCATGAACGCCATGAACGATCCCGATCTGCTGCTAGCCCTCGCGGCAACCCTCTTTACGCTGATCGGTGTTGCAACGACGAGAATGGTGATGCTGCGAATTTTTCTGCTGGTCGCCTGTATCTGCGCCGCGATACTTGCCTGGAGGCTTGACCAGAACCTTGTTTCCACCGGCTTCTTTGCGGCGGCTACCATCAATCTGCTGCGCATCTTCGAAATCCAGAATACCTCGCGCCGTATCCGCCATATTCGCTATTATGGTTATAACACGGCTGACCTTGCCAAATACATGAAGCCGGTTTCCTTCGCCAAGGGCGAACAGATCTTTGCAAAGGGCGATCCGGCCGACAGACTCTATCTTGTCCGTTCGGGCACTGTCGGGATCGAAAATGGGGCGCGGGTTGAGAAGAACGGCCTTTTGGGAGAAGTCGGACTGTTTACCAGGTCAGGCGAGCGCTCCATGGGCGCAACCGCGCTAAGTGAAGTGACGGCAGGAACACTGAACGCGGAGGAAGCCAGCAAACTATGCCTCAATGATCCGGAATTTGCCTATGCCATTACCCAGATCATGGCTCAACGCATGACCGAGAACATGCGACGCTGAACGCCCGGGACAGCTAGTCGGTTTTTGAATGGAAATTTCCCGAATATGATCCGCGCTACAACAAGCGATACATCACGCCACCGGATCGCCTCCCTCGGCATCGCCCAACTCCTCTTCGGAATCATCATCGCTTTCGGATATATGCTCGACTGATACGACCTTTTCATCCTTGGCGGTCTTGAAGACGGTAACGCCCTGTGTTGAGCGCCCTGCCTGGCGGATATCCCTGACCGGGCAGCGGATCAGTTGGCCACCATCGGTAACCAGCATGATTTGATCACCGTCCTCGACGGGGAAGGACGAAATCAGTTCGCCATTGCGTTCATTGACCACCATGGCGGCGATGCCCTTGCCGCCACGGCCAGACACCCGGTATTCATGGCTTGAGGAGCGCTTGCCAAATCCGTTGCGCGATATCGTCAGGATGAACTGTTCGCTTTCCTTCATCACCTCGTAGCGATTTTCCGGAAGAGCGAGGTTATCATCACCCTCTTCGATTTCCACAGGCTCAGGCGCTTCACCGCTTTCTGCGGCAATTTCCACGCGGCGGCGCTTCAGATAGGCCGTGCGTTCCCAGGCTTCTGCCTGCGACGGATTGAGGATGGTCATGGAGATGACTTCATCACCATCGGCGAGATTGATACCCCTCACCCCAACTGAATTGCGGCCGGTGAAGACGCGTATATCGTCAACCGGGAAGCGGATGCACTGGCCTTTGGCGCTGGTCAATAGGACTGTCGCATCCTCCAAACAGGTCTCGACCCCGACAATCCCGTCGCCTTCTTCCAGCTTCATGGCGATCTTGCCGTTCCGGTTCACCTGGGTGAAATCGGAAAGCTTGTTGCGCCGGACGGTTCCGCGGGTCGTTGCGAACATGATGTCCAGCCCGACCCAGCTATCCTCGTCCTCGGGCAGCGGCATGGTCTTGGTGATGCGTTCGCCCTGTTCGAGCGGCAAGAGGTTCACCAGTGCTTTTCCGCGCGCCTGGGGAGCCGATAATGGCAGCTTCCAGACTTTCAACTTGTAGACGATTCCACGTGAGGAGAAAAAGAGGATCGGCGTATGCGTGTTCGCAACGAAAAGCCGCGTCACGAAATCCTCGTCCTTGGTCGACATGCCCGAGCGGCCCTTGCCGCCCCGTCTCTGCGCCCGGTAGGTATCGAGCGGCACGCGCTTGATGTAACCCGAGTGCGAAACCGTAACCACCATGTCTTCGCGCGCGATGAGGTCTTCATCCTCCATGTCGAAACCGCCTTCGACGATCTCGCTGCGGCGCGGCGTGGAGAACTCGTCGCGCACAGCTATCAGTTCGTCCTTGATGATCTGCATGACACGCACGCGCGATGCCAGAATTTCAAGATAATCGCGGATTTCATCGGCAAGCTTGTTCAACTCTTCGGAAATCTCGTCCCTGCCCAGCGCTGTCATACGCTGCAGGCGAAGATCGAGAATGGCACGGGCCTGTTCTTCGGAGAGATAATAGGTTCCATCTTCATTGAGCTTGTGACGCGGATCATCGATCAGTTCTACGAGTGGCGCGACGTCTTTCGCGTCCCAGCGGCGATCCATCAATTGCTGGCGTGCAGTAGCCGGATCTGGCGCCTGGCGGATCAGCTTGATGACTTCATCAATATTGGCAACGGCAATCGCAAGACCAACCAGGACATGGGCACGAACCCTCGCCTTGTTGAGCAGGAACTTGGTTCGCCGGGTGACAACTTCCTCGCGGAAGGCGACGAAAGCTCTCAGCAGGTCCAGAAGGTTCAACTGCTCCGGCTTGCCGCCATTGAGCGCCACGAAATTGCAGCCAAAGGAGGTTTGCAGCGGCGTGAAGCGGTAGAGCTGATTGAGAACCACATCGGCGACGGCGTCACGCTTGAGCTCGATCACCACACGGTAACCTGAACGGTCGGATTCATCGCGAATATCGGAAATGCCCTCAATCCGTTTCTCGCGAACCAGTTCGGCAATTTTCTCGATCATCGAGGCCTTGTTCACCTGGTAAGGGATTTCCGAGACAATGATCGCCTGGCGATCGCCGCGCATCTCCTCGATGTCCACCTTGCCGCGCATCAGCACGGAACCACGCCCAGTTTCATAGGCCGAACGAATGCCCGAACGGCCAAGAATGATGCCGCAAGTGGGGAAATCGGGGCCGGGAATGATCTCCATCATTGCAGGCAGATCAATGGCAGGATTGTCGATCAGCGCAATGCAGCCATCGATCACCTCGCCGAGATTGTGCGGCGGGATATTGGTCGCCATGCCGACAGCAATGCCGCCGGCACCATTGACCAGAAGGTTGGGGAAACGGGCCGGTATGACAACCGGCTCGCGCTCTGAATTGTCGTAGTTGTCCTGAAAATCGACGGTATCCTTGTCGATGTCCGACAGCAACTCGTGGGCAACCTTGGCAAGGCGCGACTCGGTGTAGCGCATGGCTGCCGCCTTGTCGCCGTCGATAGAGCCGAAATTGCCCTGACCGTCGATCAGTGGAACCCGCAGGGAGAAATCCTGCGCCATGCGAACCATGGAATCGTAAATCGCTGTGTCGCCATGCGGGTGATACTTACCGATCACGTCACCGACGATACGTGCCGATTTGCGGTAGGCCTTGTTCCAGTCATAACCGTTTTCATGCATCGAATATAGGATGCGGCGATGAACCGGCTTGAGACCGTCCCGCACATCGGGAAGCGCCCGGCTAACGATCACACTCATCGCGTAATCGAGATAGGAACGGCTCATTTCCTCGATGATGGAAATCGGCTTGATGGAAGAGGAACCGCCGCCCTCCCCAGGCTGATCCGGTCTGTTGGTTTCGTCTGACAAAAGTCTGCCCCGTTGTTTTCTTTTAACCGCAAATTGCTGGCATTATCTTACCATGAAACCCACCAGAAACCCAAATCCGGCAAAGGGTTTTCACACCATATTTGGCTATTATTTCAATATCTTAATACCGCCCGTATTCTTTTGCGGCATCATGGCGGCAAATTTGGCCTTATTTGCCGATTTCAAGCAGAATCGCAGTGGAATCATCGCTCTGCTTGTAGCGCGGGAAACGCTCGCAAAGGGGGTCATCATCGCGCTCGATGCGTCGCAATTCCTGTTGCAAATCACACAGCTTTCCCCTTCTGTATTCAGCGAAAAACGCTTCCGGTGTAGTGATACCATAGCGCTCGAAGGCGGCGGAATACCCGTCTGAAGCCAGCAGAACCCGGCGTACCGAGCCGAGCGGCAGCGCAATGCTCATCGTGTGCGCGGCAGCTTCCGGCTCGAGGCTGATCGACCAGACCCCGCTTTCGGCAGTGTTGTTTCTTGCGCGTTTGGCGCGCAGAGAGGCAAGCACCTGCGGCGCCCGCAGGTTCTGGCCTGGACTGTTTTCTGCACGCTCAGAGATGCTGACACTGGCCAGATCCCGCCTGGCTGATTCTGCTTCCTGATCGCTGCTCTCCCCCAACGCTGAAAACCGCTCCACAAACCCGTCATCCATCTCGACATAGGCAACGCAGTCGCCCAGGCCGGAAATCTCCATCAGCCCCTTCTGCAGCCTTGCCATTATGAAGCTTGTGGCAGGCCACGCATAACGGGGAATGCCATCCACGGCATAATTGGAAAAAACAGTTCCCCGAGCCCTGTTGATGGCTTCCAGCGCGAGGTCTCGCACCGGATCATCTGCCCGCCCTGCCAGCATGGTTTCCACGCTCAGATCGGCTATCCAGCGCGCATCGGTTACGGCATGGTCGGTCAGCCTGCTGTCCCAAAGGCCGGTGGCGCCATCAGCAACGATCGCCACGCGCTCATCGAAACCAAAAGCGTCATCATTTTTGGCGCTGTTGTGCCGGTCGCCACTATGACTTAAACGATCCAGAACAATAAATTTCACGGCAATCGCCCCAAATCACGTTCAACAAGGCCCTGCTATGCCAAGCTATGACACCATACTCAATGCCTTCATTACATTGTTTGTGACGGTGGACCCGATCGGAAACGCGCCACTCTTTATCGGCCTTACCGTCGGCATGACCGCAACGGCACGCCGTTCCATCGCCCTGCGCGCATCCATCATCGCATTTTTCCTGTTGAGCCTGTTTGCCATTTCCGGCACGACCATACTCGACACGCTCGGAATAACGATCGACGCCTTCCGGATTGCTGGTGGCCTTTTGCTTTTCTACACGGCATTCGAAATGATCTATGCCAAACGCCAGGAGCGCAAGGAGGAGGTGTCGCAGACCGCCCTGAAAGACCATATTGCCAACCTGGCTGTATTTCCGCTCGCAATCCCGTTGATCGCCGGACCTGGAACGATTTCAGCCACGGTTCTTCTGTCCAGCCAGATGTCATACGGTACCGGTGCAGACGCATGGACGGGTACGCTGATCCTCATTGGCGTCATTTTCTCACTGATGGTCATTACCTGCCTGGTGCTGTATTCGGCGGACTTCTTTGACAAATATCTGGGAACTACCGGGCGCATGGTGCTGACGCGCCTCCTCGGTGTGCTACTGGCCGCCCTGTCAGTTCAGTATGTCGCTGATGGGGCAAAGGCACTGTTCGGGTAGCGGCCCACCTAGCTCTCGGGCAAGGCGACTTTCATCACTTTGCCACCATATCCGTGAACATTGTCATGCGCGCGAATCTCGACTTCCGTGACACCATCGGGGATTTCGACGCCGCCCAGCGACCGGGTAAAGGGCTGCTCGGTCTCATGAGGATGCAGGAGAACCCGCGTGGCAAGCACTGTGCCGTCGGGACCAATCACATCCCATTTGTCGGCGTAATGGTCCCAACCCTCGTCATCATGCAGGACTGTGACATCGAAGCGCCAACCATTCCTGTCACGAGCAACTTCCACTCCCATAACACCTGCTTCGCTCGCACGAGCGTAACCGGAAGTTGTCAAGTCGCCAAGGGCGAGAACCAGTGCCGTGGCGAAAAACAAGCCGTGTCGTTTCATCGCGGAATGCTCCTGCCAAGCCTCACAAACCGGTGCTTACCACCGGGAAATCTCGTCAGTTTACCTGACTGATGACCCTGCTGTGCATCGCCGGATGATTGCCGCTGTCCACATGACCGGTGTCGAGGTTGATGGTCTGTATTTGCGTGACGTTGTTGCCGCTGGCCCGGGAAAGCGGATGACGGTTGCAATTCGCATTGGTGCAGATGAAATTGTCCGCCTTGGCCACATTTGCCGGTATGACAGCGCCCGATCCACCTTCGATCACACCGAGATAATGCACCTTCACACCACGCGAATTGAGCGTATTGGCAATCCTGACCACAGCATTGGCGCCCTGTGAAATGCCGATCAGGCTGATCTTGGTGGTTGGATCATTGCGGTAGGCGCGCTCGGCATCGGCAATGATCCCGTTGATGGCGGCTGTGGTTACCCCGCCCGAGAATTTGAAATGGCGGGCATAGGGCATCTTGTTCGAAAGATTCGTCAGCCCGTAACCGAGCGCCTTGGAAAACAGGCCATTGATCAGATAGACCTTCTTCTGTGCGGCCTGCGCGGTGCTCACCATGAGCAGCGTGGCCAGAAGGAAGGAAACGATGCGGAAAAATTTCATATGCAGATAGCTCCTGTATCCGTGCTCTGCCCCAACTGCCGAATCTATTTGTGAAGTGTGACCAAGATGCGATTACACGTCCGCAAAATCAAGGAAACTGTTGTCATCCAAAACCGGCGAAAACTGGGTCAGCCAAAGCGGTTGGGTTCTTTTTTTCCCTTGGTAACAAACCAGAACAGAAGCGGTGCGAATATGGCGAGCGCTCCAACCGTCTGCCACGGCGGGGTCTGGTATTCGGGCCAGTACAAAAACGCCGCCAGCAAGACAAGAAGTGGCACTGAAAGAAGCGACCACCATCCGGTTCGGTCATGGTCATGAAGACGCCTTGCCGTGATCGAGAATAGTGGAATAAGCAAAAGGATCGACACGACCTTGTCGAGCGTCCAACCCTCGCGAACCTCGCCTGGCAGGTAGCAAATCCAGTCCTCGTTGAACAGGCAAAGATTGGGTGCGAGAAAGGTTTCGTCCACATAGGCAGCACCAAGCCAGACGATAAGCGCAACAGGGATGAGTTGGAGGAATTCGGCGCGCTTGCCCCTGCCCTTGAACGAAAACAGTTTGCGGAGTTTCTTCATGCGCAAGCTCTGGAGGTTGGATTGAAATTCAGGATCGCGAGAATCGCAATGGTTCTGTGTAACACGTGATACGGCTCCGCGTGAGGCCTCAGGGTTCAATGCCCTGACCGCGGGCGAGAATCTGATCGATCCGGGCCTTGAGTTCCGCTTCCCATACACCTGAGACCTCACGCACCTTTCCTACATAGAATTCGTTATCGATATTGGGAATTTCGGGGTCGTAATGCTGGGCCATTGAAAGCATGAACTTGCGATCCATTTCGTCAAAGGCGGTCTTCATGTCTTCAGCCTGTTGGCGCGTAAGGCCCAGCGCCTCGAACGCAGACCGGCCCATGCGCAGGGAACTGTCGTAACTCTCTCGGATGATATCCCGGCAACCCGCGTGCCAGAGTGCGTATACATGCTGGCGGTCCACCGCCCTCGCCACGATATGTACCCCCGGATGGTTCTTGCTGACATAGCTGACCAATTGCGTGATCTGCTCCTTTTCATCGATAGCGATCACCAGCAGTTTTGCCTCGTCAATTCCAGCCGAATGCAGCATGTCGGCACGCGTTGCATCGCCATAATAGGCCTTGAAACCGAACTTGCCGAGCATCTCCAACTGGCGGGAGCTGTAATCAATCACTGTCGCGGAATAACCGGCACCGCGCAACATCCGGCTGACAATACCGCCGACGCGACCATGACCGGCAATAATGATGTGATTTCGCTCATCAATCACGTCGGCTTCACGCTCAAACTCTTCATTGTAGCGTGGCGCGATCAGCCGCTCATGAAAAATGAACAAGAGTGGCGTCAGAAGCATGGAAAGGGCCACAACAAGCAGCAACTGGTCAGCAACCGAAGTGGGAATTACGGAGTTCGCGACGGTAAAGGACAAGAGGACAAAACCGAATTCGCCCGCTTGGGCGAGCCCGAGTGCAAACAGCCACTTGTCCGAACCCTTCAGATTGAAAACGCTGGCCAATACCAGGAGGACCAGCGCCTTTACCACGATCAGGCCTATTGTCAGGCCGACGATCAGGGCAAGATTGTCTATCAGCAAAAGGAAATTTATTCCCGCACCAACGGTCATGAAAAACAGGCCGAGCAGCAGGCCCTTGAAGGGGTCGATATCGGATTCAAGCTCGTGACGGTATTCACTGTTGGCCAGGACGACACCCGCCAGGAATGTACCAAGTGCCGGGGAAAGCCCTACCAGCGACATCAACAGCGCAATACCAATCACAATCATCAGCGCGGCGGCTACGAACAATTCGCGCAGATTGGCACCGGCAATGAAACGGAAAATCGGGCTGGTCAGGAAACTGCCACCAAAAACCACTGCGCCAATCGCGCCAAGGGTTACCAGCATGGTTTGCCAGCCATTGAGACCTTCCACCAGACTCATTTGTGCGCCGTGGCCAGCGTCACCATGCCCGGCATCAACCTGCCCAGCGGTGCTGCCTGCCAGATCCATCAGCTCAGGAACTGCCAAAAGCGGGATAAAGGCCAGCATGGGAATGACCGCTATGTCCTGAAACAGCAGGACGGAAAAGCCTGATTGCCCGCCATCAGACTTCATCAGGCCCTTTTCGTTGAAGGTCTGCAGCACGATAGCCGTCGAGGAAAGCGCCAACACAAGGCCGATCGCCAGCGAAATCTGCCAGGCTTGCCCAAGCGCCATGGCGATGCCCATGATCGCAGCGGCGGTAAGCAAGACCTGCCCGCCTCCCAGACCAAGGAGACGCGAGCGCATCTGCCACAACATCCTGGGTTCCAGTTCAAGCCCCACCAGGAACAGCATCATTACGACACCGAACTCGGCAAAATGCTGGATTGAAACGACGTCTACATGCAGCAGGGTGAGAATGGGGCTGATGAGTATTCCTGCAATCAGGTAACCAAGCACCGAGCCAAGACCGAGCCGCGAGGCAATGGGGACCGATGCAACGCCAGCAACAAGAAATATGAAGGCTAACAAAAGAAAATCGGTCATGAAGGTCCCCGGCTCGCATCCGTATGAGGGATGTGAATTTGTGTATGGCTGATTGTCAAACAGGGCTTCCGCCCCGATGAGGTCGCCCCGGTTTCATAGACTGCTATTTCTTAAACCGCCATGTCTGATCCAGGGAATATTGGAACACCCTGCCTTTCAGACACGCAGCGCGAACCAGCGGTCATTTCATTGGTCAAAGCAGTGGATTTGACAATGCCATGGGATGACCATCTGCAAATTGAACCAGATCCCACAAATTGCCGTACAAATCGCGAAATACGCCAACCTTGCCATAGTCCATGACCTTCGGCTCACGTACCCATTCAATACCGGCGCCGGTAAAGGCTTCATGATCGGCGTCAAAATCACCAGTTCGCAAAAAGAGAAACACCCGCCCGCCGGCCTGATTGCCGACAAAGGCTTGCTGCTCGGTATTGGAGGCTCTTGCCAGCAAAAGTGTGGTGCCACCATTCTCACGCCAGCCACGCGGCGCAACAACTACCCATCGCTTGTCCTGTTCGGATTGGTAACTGTCCTCGATCAGTTCAAAGCCCAGCTTTCCGCAGTAAAACTCCAGCGCCTCGTCATAGTCACGAACCACCAGGGCAATATGGGCGATGGATTGCGGCACTCTTGCGCTCCCGACGTTATATCTGATCGGAATGTACCGATCAGCCTGCCGCGATCAGAACGGGATCTCGTCGTCGAGATCGCCGCCGCCACCAAAGCTTGGGCCGGACTGGCCAAAATCGGATCCGCCGCCACCCTGGCCACCCCCCGACTGGCCGACGCGGCTGTATTCGCTTGAACCGCCGCCCTCGCCACGTCCGTCCAGCATGGTCAGATTGCCGTTGAAGCCCTGCAGCACGACCTCGGTGGAAAAGCGGTCCTGGCCATCCTTGTCCTGCCATTTGCGGGTCTGCAGCTGGCCTTCAAGATATACCTTCGAGCCTTTCTTCAGGTACTGCTCGGCAATCTTGCAAAGACCCTCGTTGAAGATCACAACGCGGTGCCATTCGGTCTTTTCGCGGCGCTCACCCGAATTCTTATCGCGCCAGGTTTCCGAAGTGGCAACGGAGAGGTTTGCAATCGGACGTCCGTCCTGGGTACGGCGGATATCGGGGTCTGCCCCCAGATTACCCACCAGAATGACCTTGTTGACACTTCCTGCCATGATACTGCTCCCTGCCTGACTGGCCTTGCCAGCATAATACTGCCAGGCACTGTCAGGATAGTTGTTGGTTTTTCTCCATCCTGCACCATCACGCTTGCATTCGCACGGTGCGGGATTATCTTTCCACACAAGAAAGGCCGAAATTGGCTTTCCGTCAGGCCTTGCTTGCCGTTTGTTCACATTATGTTCTATATAAAGGCATTGCAAGCCTGATTCAACACGTTCAGCCGCTGGCCTGAACGGCTTGCTCTCGAAGCGGATACCCATCCAGGACTGGAAACCCAGACACATGGCCGATCACAAATTCATTTCCGTTCGTGGTGCGCGCGAGCACAATCTGAAAAACGTGGATGTAGACCTGCCGCGCGACAAACTGATCGTCATTACCGGCCTGTCGGGTTCGGGCAAGTCTTCGCTCGCCTTCGACACCATTTATGCCGAGGGCCAGCGGCGCTACGTGGAAAGCCTATCAGCCTATGCACGCCAATTCCTTGAAATGATGCAGAAGCCTGATGTCGACCAGATCGACGGCCTGTCCCCGGCCATTTCCATCGAGCAGAAGACCACCAGTCGCAATCCGCGCTCCACTGTCGGCACGGTGACCGAAATCTACGACTACATGCGGCTCTTGTTCGCCCGTGTTGGCATTCCCTATTCGCCCGCAACCGGCCTGCCCATCGAAAGCCAGACGGTGAGCCAGATGGTGGACCGCGTCCTTGCGCTCGACGCGGGGACGCGCCTCCTCATCCTTGCGCCAATCGTTCGTGGCCGCAAGGGCGAATACCGCAAGGAACTCGCTGAACTGATGAAAAAGGGCTTCCAGCGGGTCAAGGTTGACGGAACAGTCTATGAGATCGCCGATGTCCCCGAACTCGACAAGAAGTACAAGCACGATATCGACGTGGTGGTGGACCGCGTTGTCGTGCGCGACGATATCGCTGCGCGCCTCGCTGATTCCCTTGAAACTTGTCTCAAGCTGGCAGACGGCCTCGCCATCGCCGAATTTGCCGATAGGCCGCTCACCAGGGAAGCGCTGGACAGTGCCAACCAGTCCGCCAATGAAACCCACGAGCGGATCGTGTTTTCCGAGAAGTTCGCCTGCCCCGTTTCCGGCTTTACCATCCCCGAAATCGAACCGCGCCTTTTCTCCTTCAACAATCCCTTTGGCGCCTGCTCTACCTGTGACGGCCTTGGAACCGAAAAGGGAATCGATCCGGACATGGTGGTGCCTGATGGCAATCTGACCCTTCGCGGCGGGGCCATCCTTCCGTGGTCGAAATCGTCAAATCCCTCTCCCTACTATGCACAGACACTGGAAGCACTGGGCAGGCATTATGGCTTCAAGCTTTCGAACAAGTGGTCGGAGCTGAGCGAGGAAGCGAAGAAAGTGGTCCTGTACGGAACCGGCAAGGAGGAAATCGCCTTCTCATATGATGACGGCATGCGCACCTACAAGACGACCAAGCCCTTTGAGGGGGTTATCGGCAATCTCGAGCGCCGCTGGCGTGAGACCGATTCTGCCTGGATGCGCGAGGAGATCGAGAAGTTCATGTCTTCTTCGCCCTGCCAGGCCTGTAACGGCTACCGTCTCAAGCCGGAAACCCTGGCAGTCAAGATCGATGCGAAGCATATCGGGCAGATTTCCGAACTCTCCATTCGCGATGCCAATATATGGGCCGATGAACTGCCTGCAAAGCTCACCGACAAGCAGGGCGAGATTGCCGGCCGTATCCTCAAGGAAATCCGCGAACGCCTGAAGTTTCTCAACGATGTCGGCCTCGAATACCTGACCCTTTCACGCAATTCGGGCACGTTGTCGGGCGGTGAAAGCCAGCGCATCCGCCTTGCCTCGCAGATCGGTTCGGGACTTACAGGCGTTCTCTACGTACTGGACGAACCATCAATCGGCCTGCACCAGCGTGACAATGCCCGCCTTCTCGATACGCTGCGCCATCTGCGCGACCTCGGCAACACGGTTATCGTTGTAGAGCATGACGAGGATGCAATCCTCACCGCCGATTACCTTCTCGATATCGGCCCTGCCGCCGGAATTCATGGCGGGCAGATCGTTGCGCAGGGTACGCCCAGCGAGGTGATGGCCAATGAAAAATCTCTGACCGGGCAGTACCTGACTGGCGGTCTGGCGATCCCCCTGCCCGAACAGCGCCGCAAGACGAAACCCGGCAAACGCATCAGGGTCAGCGGCGCGACCGGCAACAATCTGCAGGACATCACCGCTGAAATCCCGCTTTCGACCTTCACCTGCGTGACGGGCGTATCGGGCGGGGGCAAGTCAACCTTCCTCATCGAAACCCTCTACAAGGCTGCAGCCCGCAAGCTCAATGGCGCCCGCGAAGTCCCTGCCCCGCACAAATCGATCGAGGGTCTGGAATTTCTCGACAAGGTCATTGATATCGACCAGTCACCGATCGGCCGCACACCGCGCTCAAACCCGGCCACCTATACAGGCGCCTTCACACCCATTCGCGACTGGTTCGCCGCCCTGCCGGAATCCAAGGCACGCGGTTATGCGCCGGGCCGCTTTTCGTTCAACGTCAAGGGCGGGCGCTGTGAAGCCTGCCAGGGCGACGGTGTCATCAAGATCGAAATGCACTTCCTGCCCGACGTTTATGTCACCTGCGATGTCTGCCAGGGCAAGCGCTACAACCGCGAAACGCTCGAAGTATTGTTCAAGGGCAAGTCCATTGCCGATGTTTTGGACATGACCGTGGAGGAAGCTGCCGATTTCTTCGCCGCAGTTCCAAGCGTTCGCGACAAGATGGAAACGCTGAAACGCGTCGGCCTCGGCTATATACATGTGGGACAGCAGGCGACTACCCTTTCAGGCGGCGAGGCACAGCGTATCAAGCTGGCAAAGGAACTGTCGAAACGCGCAACCGGGCGAACGCTCTACATCCTGGATGAACCAACGACCGGACTGCATTTCCACGATGTGGCCAAACTGCTGGAAGTGCTCCATGAACTGGTTGACCAGGGAAATACTGTGGTGGTGATCGAGCACAATCTCGAAGTCATCAAGACGGCAGACTACATTCTGGATCTTGGTCCCGAAGGCGGGGATGGTGGCGGCGAACTGGTCGCGGCCGGAACGCCCGAGGATGTGGTCAAACAGGAGCGCAGCTATACCGGCCAGTTTCTCAGGGAATTGCTGGAGCGCAGGCCACAGGGCAAACCGGCAAAGGTTAAGGTGAAACGTCAGGCAGCGGAGTGAGTGGTGTGTATTGACATGGTAATCACCTGACACTTTGGCCATGCTTGGCGTGGCCATGCTGCCTCTGGACGGTAAGATTGAATTGCAACCACAATTTTATCGAACCGGAGAACAACATGACCACAAAAGACAAGGTAGCACGGCGCAAGCTGTCTCTTTTACAACTCGCCAACGAACTGTCGAATGTTTCCAAAGCCTGTTCCATCATGGGTTATTCAAGACAGCAGTTCTACGAGATCCGTCGCAACTATCAGACCTACGGGTCGCAAGGCCTGATCGACCGGCTTCCCGGCGCGAAGGGACCGCATCCGAACCGGGTGAGCGAAGCAGTTGAGCAGGCCGTTCTCAAATACGCACTCGACTATCCGACCCATGGCCCGCTCAGGGTGGCGCAATCACTCTGTCTTGAGCGGGATTTTTGGATAGGGGCGGACACTCTTGTTGAAAATGCCAAATCGTTGGAAACCGACATTTGAACGTTTATTTCAATCGTTGATCACCACACGCTTTCAACGTAAATCAGTTCGCCCTCGACGCTGATGCCCTTGATGGCGGCATCGCCATCATCCGAAAGCGCTACCACTACCCCAAGGTTTCGGTCCCGGCGAACCTTTTCGAGATCCTTGGCCCGGTTTTCCTCGGCAAAGAAGCGGTCTACCGGAAAACGGATCGAATGCATGCCCTGGTTCATTTCGCCATCATCGGGCCCGGGAAGCATTACTCGGGATGAGTTATCATATTCGCCCCTGATGATTGGTCCGGTCGGACTTTCCGGCAATTCGGCGTACAGCGTGTCGGCAATCCAGAATTCGTCCTCGCCCTTTTTCAGACTGACCCAGACATCCTGTCCGGTTTGCAACTTGCCTTCAACCACCACTTCTGCTGCATCAATCCTGCTGATCGCAAGGTTGAGTACGACATAGTGCCCCCGAAACAGGTCGCGCGGGTCGACCATCTCCGACTGCAACACCACTTCGCTGCCGTTTCGCAAAAGATCGGCCCGGTCAAGAATGATGGAGCCGAGCGCAGCGGTTTGCAGGACGCCGGCCATTGCAGCGCCAATAACGAACCATTTCACCTTCATGACGCCACCTCCTTGCCGGAACGCCTGCCTATCAGGCGTGGCACGAAAATCGCTCCAAGCAAAAGCAGTATCCCGGCACCCAGATAAAACAGGCTGGTATCAAGCAGCGTTCCTAGCGTCTTGAAATAGAGGAGCAGCATGACACCGGCAAATCCGAGAAAGCCGAGCGTCGAAAGCGGGCGGTATTCAAGCCGCCAGCCCATTCGGATCGTCCAGATGGAGAGCGCCAACAGATAGGCCTCCATCATGAATGGGACACGGTGGATGAAACCTGAAAGAAACGCGGATATCAGCGTGAACACGGCCGCTACGATCATGTCATAGCGCCATGAGTGTCTTTGCAGGTGGGCATGAATGGCAATTGCGATGGTTGCCGCGCTGGCAAGCATTCCGGGCCAGTAATGTGTAACTACAAGACGCCAATCGCCATTGTATCGCTGGTCGGTCGCGAAATACCAGAACAGGGTCATTCCACCGATCAGGATCATCGAATAGGCGATGGCTGTTGGCTCATACCCCTTCAGCCAGCTTCCTGCTCCATGCGAATAGAGCATCACCGAAATGAGGATGAAGGCATCGAACAGAACGATCAGCACGAACAGCATGTCGTTGCCGCCATTCATTTCAGCATATTGGGCAGCAGACACAAAAAGCCAGATGCAAAGTCCTGCCGCAAGCAGATGGGCAGTCATCCGGCTCGCAAGCCACCAGGCACCAGCAGCAATTACCAGCCAATAAACGAGATAGCCGTATTCGATTTCATTGATGGTTCTGAACAATCCCATTCCCATCATTGCCCAAACTGTAATCAGGATGGCACCAAGCCCAAGTGCCGGTGCAGACCGCGTTGCCAATGCACCAAGCACGGTCCCCACCGCCCAGAGCCAGGTCGCATCCTTCGGGTCGCCCTGAATATGGTAGATCTGGCCGATCAACATTATCCCTGCGCCAAAAAGGGCACAGGCCAGCAGTACAAACGCCTGCGCCGCCCATTCATGGTTTTTCACCTTGAGCCATATTGCAATGCTCCAGCTTGCCCAGAGGACCGCGAATATGAGTGCAACGCGTGCGAGGCTGGACATGGCCTCCCAATTGGCGGCGACGAATGTCATGACGCCGAAGGCAAGGCAGATGACGCCGAGGAGGATGATTACCGTCGAGAAGGAACGTGCCCTGGTATTGGTCTCGATGTCAGCGCCCAGCAATTGGGCTGTAGCCTCGTTTATCAGGCCGCGTTCACGCCAGTCTTCAAGCGCTGCGCCCAGGACCCGCCTTCGATTCCAGATTGCCCAGTTCGCCATGTTTCATATCCGGTTGTCACCCTGAGCATACCGCGATTCGGACCAGCTTCCTAACATTGCGCTAGCTTCTCAGCCGGTAGCCCGTCTTGAATATCCACCAGATCAGCGTCATGCAAATTGTCAGGAATCCTGCGATAGCCAGCAGGCTCAGGATAGGGCTGACGTCGGAAACCTCATAAAAACTCCAGCGAAAACCGCTGATGAGATAAAGAACCGGATTAAAATAACTGACGGTCTGCCAAACAGGCGGAAGCATGCTGACCGAATAGAAACTGCCACCCAGGAATACCAGCGGCGTAATGACCAGCAGCGGAACCAGCTGCAGCTTCTCGAAATTGTCGGCCCAGATCCCCAAGATGAAGCCGAGCATCGAAAAGCTGACCGCCGTCAGCACCATGAAGGCCAACATGATGAAGGGGTGAGCGATCTTGAGGTCGACGATGAACCAGGCCGTTGCCAGGATGATCAGGCCAAGCATCAGCGATTTGGTCGCCGCCGCCCCCACATATCCGAGCACAATCTCAAAAAACGAAATCGGCGCTGACAGAACCTCATAGATCGTCCCGGTGAACTGGGGAAAATAGATGCCGAAGGAGGCATTCGACACGCTCTGCTGCAGAAGCGAAAGCATGATCAGCCCCGGCACGATGAACGCGCCATAGGAGATACCCTCGACTTCCTGGATCCGCGAACCGATAGCAGAGCCAAACACCACGAAATAGAGCGAGGTCGACACGACAGGTGAAATGATCGACTGCATGATCGTGCGCTTTGTGCGGGCCATCTCGAACTTGTAGATCGACCAGGCGCCGTAAAGGTTCATGTGAAGGCTCATACAGCCTCTTTCCGCCGGTTATCGCTGACCAACCGGACAAAGATGTCTTCCAGCGAGCTTTGCCGCGTTTCCATGTCACGAATCTTCAGGCCGGCTTCCGCCAGATCATTCAGCAGAATTGTGATTCCGGTGCGGTGCGCGCCCGTATCGTACTCATACACCAGTTCATGAGCACTGGCGCCATGGCGCAGTTCAAACTTTTTGAGCGATGCCGGTACGGTTTTCAACGGCTTTGCAAGGTGAAGGATAAGGGTCTTGCGGCCAAGCTTGGCCATCAGCGCCTGCTTTTTCTCTACCAGCAGCAGGGTGCCGCCACTGATAACGGCGATACGATCTGCAATCGCCTCTGCTTCCTCGATATAGTGGGTTGTCAGAATAATCGTGACGCCGGAGTGGCGAAGCTTTTTGACGATTTCCCACATGTCCTTGCGCAATTCCACATCCACGCCAGCTGTCGGTTCATCAAGGAACAGGATCTGCGGTTCATGGGCCAGCGCCTTTGCAATCATCACCCGGCGTTTCATCCCGCCCGACAAGGTCATGATCATGTTGTCCTTCTTGTCCCAGAGCGAGAGTTCACGCAGGATTTTTTCGATATGTACCGGCGACGGTGATTTGCCGAACAGTCCGCGGCTGAAGGACACCGTGTTCCAGACGGTCTCGAAGGCATCGGTGTGCAATTCCTGGGGAACAAGGCCTATCAGCGAGCGCGCTGCGCGGTATTGGCGCACGATGTCATGCCCGCCGACCAGTACTTTTCCCGGCCCCGGATTCACGATACCGCAAATGATGGAAATCAGCGTGGTCTTGCCGGCCCCGTTTGGACCGAGCATGGCAAGGATCTCGCCCTTTTCGATCTCCAGCGAGACATCATCAAGCGCCTGAAAGCCGCCATGGTACGTCTTGGAGAGATTCTGTATGGAAACTGCTACCGACATTTGCGCAAAGGTAGTCATTCGGGGACAAAGGTAAACCCCGCCGGGTGCAGATTTCGCCTGGTTGACAGCCAATGTCCGGTCCTTTCCCGACATGTTCCCATGTTTACGGATAATTTATGCCGCATTGCAGCAATTGCATGTCACCCTTGCAGAAACAGCACTGGTATGACGTAAACGTCAAAGCTATATATCCATCAACAGAAACGCAGAGAGCGGTTCGCCGGAAGTTCGCTTCCCCCGATACCAAACCGAGCACCAACACCACCAGAAAGGAATTTTCAGATGGATATCATCGGCAAATTCAAAGACTGGCGCTCTTATCGTCGTACCGTAAACGAACTGGGCGCACTCTCAAACCGCGAACTCGATGACCTGGGAATTTCCCGCTCCGAGATCCCGCATGTCGCAAGACGCGGTCGCTAAGCACAAGATTTCAGTTTCCAGGCCTTCTCCTCCCATATTGGCCTGGATTACAGGTCCACCAAGGCGCTTTCCTCCCATCGCGCTGGACCACAAGAAAACGCTCACCGGATCCTCCTCCCCCGGTGAGCGTTTTTTATTGTTCTAACATCCATGGCCAAGCCTGTAGCGAATGCCGGAATGCGTAGAGCCTGATGCGGTCAGACAGCAATGTGGCTAGCCAGGTTGATTCGCGCCGATGAGGCCCCTTGCCGATTGATTACCGCTCGCCATCATGGCAAACGGGTGCCATGAGCTATACTCCAGTAAAACCTCTCCACATCATTGGCGGCGGGCTCGCCGGGTCGGAAGCCGCCTGGCAGGCTGCGAGCATGGGCGTAAAGGTCATCCTGCATGAAATGCGGGGCGTTCGGGGCACGGCAGCGCACCATACCGACAAGCTGGCCGAACTCGTCTGTTCCAATTCATTTCGCTCCGATGATGCCGAAACCAATGCGGTCGGCGTTCTGCATGCGGAAATGCGCATGGCAAATTCGATCGTCATGGCGTGCGGCGACGCACACCAGGTTCCTGCCGGCAGCGCACTTGCCGTTGACCGCGAAGGTTTCAGCCAGGCTGTTAGCGATGCCATTGCCGCCCATCCCGATATCGAGATCATCCGCGAGGAGATTACCGGTTTGCCGCCAGCCGAGTGGGGTGAATGCATCATCGCAACAGGGCCGCTGACGGCACCAGCCCTCGCCGACTCGATTGCCCGGGCAACGGGTGCCGATTCGCTCGCTTTTTTCGATGCGATCGCGCCCATCGTGCATTTTGACTCAATCGACCTCGACAAGGCCTGGTTCCAGTCGCGCTATGACAAGGTCGGGCCCGGCGGAACAGGCAAGGACTACATCAATTGCCCGATGGACGAGGCGCAGTACAACGCGTTCATCGATGCGATCATCGAAGCTGAAAAGACCGAGTTCAAGGAATGGGAGGATGTGCCCTATTTCGATGGCTGCCTGCCAATAGAGGTAATGGCTGAACGTGGCCGCGAAACCCTGCGCCATGGTCCCATGAAACCCATGGGCCTGACAAATCCGCACTCACCCGATGTAAGGGCCCATGCAGTGGTTCAACTGCGCCAGGACAATGCGCTGGGAACGCTTTACAACATGGTCGGATTCCAGACGAAGCTGAAATACGGCGAACAGACCCGCATTTTCCGGATGATTCCGGGCCTTGAGGAAGCCGAGTTTGCCCGCCTTGGCGGCCTGCATCGCAATACCTATCTCAATTCGCCAAAACTTCTGGATGAACGTTTGCGCCTCAAGGGCCTCGAGCATATATCCTTTGCAGGTCAGATCACCGGCTGCGAAGGCTATATCGAAAGCGCTTCCATCGGCATTCTGGCTGCCCGCTTCGCTGCTTCCAGAATGCTGGGAAATCCCATTGAGCTTCCGCCGATCACCACTGCCATGGGCGCCCTACTTCACCATATCACCACTGGCCATGTATCCTATGACGAGGACGGAACAAGCAATGAGAGGAGCCGCCGCTCCTTCCAGCCGATGAACGTGAATTTCGGCCTGTTTCCGCCCATTGACAAAACTGAGTTGCAAAAGCCTGAGGGACAAAAGCGTTGGCGCGGCAAGGAAAAGCAAACCGCGAAAAAACGTGCCTACTCTGCCCGCGCCCTGGCCAATTTCAGGGCATGGCTCGATGGCCAGCAGGAACTGCAGGCAGCTGAATAACCAATAAGTTTGGCTTTATACGAAATTGGAACAGGCAACCGGTTTGACTTGGCCAGCCACCATTCCTAGGGTCGCTAATTCCTGTAGCGATTTCCAACCCGTCGGTGTATCAAAAATGATCCAGTCCACCTTCTTCAACGTCTCCATCGATGGCGCAGTCGCCACCGTGACAATGTCCCGCGCCGACAAGGCCAATGGCATGACGCCGGACTTCTGGACTGACCTGCCCCGCATCACCCGGCAACTTGGTGAAATGGGCAATATTCGTGCGATGATTATTGCCGGTGAAGGCAAGCACTATACCGGAGGGATGGATCTTTCCTCCTTCAACGCTATTGCCGACCTGATGAAGGGCGAACCCGGCCGCGCCGCCTATGCCTTGCGCAAGGAAATCCTGCGACTGCAGGATGCCTTCAACGCTTTGGAAGAGGTTCCCTTTCCAGTGATCGCAGCAATCCAGGGCGCCTGTATCGGAGCCGGTGTCGACATGACTGCCGCCTGCGATATCCGCCTTGCAAGCGAGGATGCATTTTTTGCCATCGAGGAGATCCATATCGGAATGACCGCCGATGTTGGCACCTTGCAGCGCCTGCCAAAACTGATAGCACCGGGCATTGTCCGCGAACTTGCCTATACCGGCCGGCGTTTCAGCGCCGTGGAAGCACGCCAATGGGGCTTCCTCAACAGCCTGCACCCCGACCAGGCTGAAACCTTGAAGGCGGCCCAGGACCTTGCGACACAGATTGCGAAAAAATCGCCACTGGCTGTTACCGGCATCAAGCACAGCCTGAACAACTCCCGTGACAATTCTGTCAGCCAGGGCCTTGAATATATCGCCAACTGGAATGCAGGAATGCTTCGCCCGGAAGACATGCTGAGCGCAGTGCAGGCAAAAATGGCGCGAAAGGAAACCGAGTTCAAGGACCTGATGGAAAGTCGGAAACAGGACAAGGCGTAACTTGGCGGGCAGCAACTCAATACCGCCCGAGCCAGTCCAGCCTGTTGTGTTTCAGCGTTGCCGTTAGCGGATTACCAGAACTGAGCACTTGGCATGGCGCACAACGCGCGCAGCGGTGGAACCGATCAGGTAGTCCTGCCAGCCCGGCTTGTGCGAACCGATCACGATGGCATCAGCGCCTTTTGCCTCTGCCGCATCGAGAATGGCGGCGGCGGGATGGCCGTCGATCATTTCCACGGATACATTGCCCGAAAGTGTTGCCGCAAGCTCATCCATCCGGGCCCTGGATTTCTCGCGGTTTTGCTCAACGAGGTTTACTGGTATCTCGGCCTGAATGTGGGAGGGGACTGTCTCGATCGCATTGACGAGTATCAAATGCGCATCCGGGCCCAGTTGGCGTGCCGCTTTGACCATTGCATCCGCGCGTTCGATGTGACCGATATCAATTGGAACGATAATGGTTTTGTACATTTCACGATTCCTTCCTTGGTTCGTTCCCCCAACTCTTGCAAAAATCACAGACTGCTGCTTTGCGCTGGATCAAGGCGCCAACACAGATATGGAACGGCCCTGGCCTATTCGGCAGGCTGTCCGAGCGGAGCATCATCGCCCTGTCGGGGCAGGCCGGGCATGCCCGCCGCAGCAGGATTCAGGCGGACATAATCGGCCTTGAGATCAAGCGATGTCTTGCGGCTGCCATCATGGCTCCAGCCGGGCGGCATGTAGATGTAGCGCAAGCGGTCGCCCATGCCGATCCCCGGCTGGAAGACGTCGCGGACCATGGCGACCCACTCATGAAACGCCACCTTCACCGGATTGAACGTGCCAAGGTTCTTTACAATCCCGTAGCGCGGCATGTCCTCGTCGAGTTCGGGCACAAACGTGCCGAACACGCGATCCCAGATGATCAGTGTTCCGGCATAATTGGCATCAAGGTAACGCGGATTGGTCGCGTGGTGGACACGGTGATGGGAAGGCGTATTGAAGATGTATTCGAACGGAACCGGAAGTTTGCGGATCGTCTCGGTATGTATCCAGAACTGGTAGACGAGGTTGAAACCGTAGACAAAGGCAATGAAGGCCGGGTGAAAGCCGAGCAGTACCATCGGCACCTGCAGGATGAACATGCCGGTAAACTGGCCGCTCCAGCTCTGGCGCAGTGCCGTCGACAAATTGTAGTGCTGGCTTGAATGATGGTTGACATGCTCGGCCCAGACCCAGCGCACCCGGTGGGCGATGCGGTGATACCAATAGTAGCGAAGATCATCGGCGAGGAAGGCAATAACGCCGACCCACCAGAAAAAACCTAGATCGAACAGCCGGAACTGCCATACCCACATGAGCGCGCCAAAGGAAATGAAACCGAACAAAAGGCCCGCAACCACATTTCCTGTTCCCATCAACAGGCTCGTCAGTACGTCATGGGTCTCGAACTCGCCGACTGCCCGAAAGAAGCGGACGAACACGATCTCGAGGATGATAGCCCCGATAAACAGCGGGATCGCCAATTGGGTAACTGCTGGAAACTGCGGTAGCTCGCTCATGCCATCGGCACCTTTTCCGGAGTTGTGATGCTGCCACGATGTGGCAGTTCGCCGAACAGTGAGGTAATCCTGTCGCGATCAGATGGCGCAGATAGTGCAAGCGATACACGTGGCAGGGTGAAATCATTGAGGCGCAGAACGATCCGGTCTCCATCCGCCTTCACCGAACGAACGTCTCGTTCACCGATCAACCGCGTCAGATGCTTGCTTCCCATCGTCTTCACCAAGGCAATTGATGCCCTATCCCTTGTTTGCGCAACCGCTACCTTCCGGTCATCGCTGATCATCCAGGTTTGCGATATGCCGACCAGCGGATGATCCTCTGCAAAACGCTGTGCGGCCATCTCACCATTCTCGATCAGACGCGGATTGGTATTTGCCATTGCCCATACCAGCCCGCAAGCGAGCGCAATTCCGAATACAACCAATGGCGCCAATACTTCGAGCGGCATGCTCCACTCCTCCGTTTACGTGAACGGAAATCCTCCGGCAATTTACGCCTGCAGCTATGAAAAGACAATGTTTTGCACGGATCGTTCATTGAACAACCGGCAGCCTTCTCAGGCGGTAGGATCAAAATCCGGCGGCGCCAGTTCAAAACCCGAAAATTCGAAGCCCGGCGAAACGGTACAGCCAACTAGGCTCCATTCGCCAAGGCTTTCGGCAGATTGCCATGCATGGGCCGGAACCACAGCCTGCGGCCGCTCACCGACAGCCAGATCACTACCGAGGATATGCCATGCAACCTGGTCATTTTCCGAAACACCAAGCTTCAGCGGAGCGCCAGAATGAAAATGCCAGATCTCGGCTGCATCCACCCTGTGCCAATGGCTGCATTCGCCCTTTTCAAGGAGATAGTAGATGGCTGTCCCCGCGCTACGGCCACCTGCCACCTCTACCGGATCACGCCAGGTCTCCACATACCAGCCCCCTTCGGGATGTCTCGTCATACCGAGGATATTTATGACAATTTCTGCTGCCATCATCACAAGTTCACAGCCCCGCAATTACCGCTTTCCATAGTGCCCATTGCCTGCGAAGCGGCGAAACCTCAAGTCCTCCCTTCAAGATGTCGGAAGGTTTTGACCGGGCAGCAAGCTCGCTTCGTGCAAGCACCACCGGCAAGAAAAGCGCCCTCGCCTGTTTCGGCAAGATTCTTACCGCCTCGATCGCCTTTTTCGCGTGTTCCATGCCGAGTGCCCGGTAAGCTGCTACTGCCATTTCGTGGCGTTCATCCGCCTCCCCTAGCCAGATTTGCCGGTCAATCCCCGCCGACGCCAGCAGGTCTTCGGGCAGATAGGTGCGTCCTGCGCTGGTATCACGCGCAAGCAATCTCAGCCGCTGGGCAATCCCCGTCGCAACGCCGCCATGGCCGCAGGCATCGGCCAGCTTGCTGTCCATGGTATAGCCCGCAATGCGGGTAGTCATACTGGCAATGAAGGAATCTGTTTCGCCGAAATAGGCTTCCAGCGTCGTGCGGTCAGCCATGGCATCATTGTAGAGATCGAAAACCCGAGCATCGAGATAGTTCGCAAAACCTTCACGCGGCAGGTCATGCTTTTCGATTATGCCGAGCAGCGCCCCGGCCAGTGGATTTGCTGCCGCTTCCCCGCTGCGATCAACGCCATCTTCCGGTGCCAGCACCTCACGCCACCATTGCAGGCGGATTTCCCCCGGCATGGGCTCGCTCACACGGTAGGCAATGTTTCCCGTATCAAGGTGAAATGCATGAAGGGCTGCAATATCTTCCCGGATTTCCTGCGCAAGGAAAAGCAAGGCAGGATAAACCTCGGCTTCGTCTTCGCGCAACTGGTCCAGCCATTGTCCCATGGCCCCGGATTACACGGCCAAAAAGGCAGCTGCAACCGCCCGGTTTTCTGCCAGCATCACGTTGAAGGTACGCACGGCAGCACCCGTGTTCATGGAGTCTGCCTGAATGGCTTGTTCGCGAAACATCGCCCTTATGTTTGCCGGTATGCGCACCAGCTCAATTCCCGTCCCAAGCAGGAAGAGTTCAATCCGGTCATTTTCGGCGAACAGGGTTTCGAATGCCTTCAGATCGAGATCGTCCGGCGTTTCGACATTCCAGCCGTAAATGCCGGATGGCAGGCACATCAGACTGCCGCGATGGCTCATCCCTGCAAAACGAAAACCGCCATTGCCATAGGCTTCAATGGGAGCACGGCCAGGGAAATGGGCTTCCCTGATCTCTATGCCCTTTGAACTGCCAGAGGCCATGAAGCATCCTAACCGAAATTGACGGGCTGGGTGTTGGCGGTCGCTTCTTTTTCCTTGTCGACATCGTCCTGCTCATTGCCGGCGACCTGGCCAGGCCGCAATTTGAAGAGGATCAGAATTGGCGCCGCTATGAATACCGAGGAATAGGTGCCAATAACGATACCGAAAATCATTGCAAAGGTGAACGGTGCCAGCACCTCGCCGCCAAGGAAATACAGCGCGAACAGTGCAACCAGCGTGGTCAACGAGGTCATGATTGTCCGCGACAGGGTCTTGTTGATGGCAAGATCAAGAAGCATGGGTATCTCCATCTTCTTGTATTTTCGCAACTTCTCGCGAATACGGTCATAGACCACCACTGTATCGTTGAGCGAATATCCCACAATCGTCAAAATCGCCGCGATTGAAGACAGCGAGAAATCAAGTTGCAGCACGGCAAACATGCCGATGGTCAGGATCACGTCATGCAGCGTGGCAACTACGGCACCGACGGCAAACTGCCACTCGAAGCGGAACCAGATATAGACCATGATCGCGAGAAGTGCGGCAATAACGGCTAGCGTACCGGTCTGCGCCAGTTCGCCGGACACCGTCGGTCCAACAACTTCAACCCGGCGAAACTCGTAGTCTTCAGCTAGCGCATCCCGGACCAGGGACTCAACACTCTGATCGGCATTATCGACAGTGCCCTGGCTTTCCACACGAACCAGTATCTCGTTGGGAGCGCCAAATTCCTGAACCTGAACGTCGCCAAGCTCCAGTTCTCCAAGCCGCGAGCGGACATCGGCAATATCGGCAACTTCAGCATTGGAGCGCAATTCGACCAGTGTACCGCCCTTGAAGTCGATGCCGAAATTGAGACTGACAACAAAGAACAGGACAATTGACGTGACAATTCCGATAGCGCTGAGCGGGAATGAAATCCGCCGGTGGCGCATGAACTTGAACGAAGTATCATCTTTGATAACGCGTATCGGGCACCAGGGCAATTCCTTCGGCTTTTGAAAGCGTACCCAGAGCGCCATCATGAGGCGCGTGAAGGTGTATGCGGTAAAGACCGTTGTGACGATACCGATGGCCAGCGTCACCGCAAATCCGCGGATCGGACCTGACCCAAGGTAAAACAGGATAAACGCGGCGATAAGCGTGGTGATATTGGCATCAAGGATGGTGCCGAAGGCGGTCCTGAAGCCCGCATCGAACGACTGGATGAGATTTCGCCCGTTTCGGCGCTCCTCACGGATCCGCTCGAAAATAAGCACGTTGGAGTCAACCGCCATACCCATGGTCAGGACGATACCGGCAATGCCGGGCAGCGTCAGCGTTGCCCCAAGCAGGGACAATATGCCGATGATCAGCGCAACGTTGGCAACCAGGGCAATGTTGGCGAGTATCCCGAAAGTGCCATAAGCACCAATCATGAAGATGACAACGCCGATCGCGCCGACAATTGAAGCGATCTGGCCGGCGGCAATGGAGTCGGCACCAAGGCCCGGCCCCACCGTGCGCTCCTCGATGATATCGAGCTTCGCCGGCAACGCACCGGCACGCAGCAGCACGGCAAGATCATTGGAGGATTCGGGTGTGAAGCTGCCGGAAATTTGCCCGGCACCGCCGAGAATGGGCTCGCGGATGACTGGCGCAGAAAGCACCTGGTCATCAAGAACAATTGCAAAGGGACGGCCCACATTGGCCTGGGTAACCTGGCCGAATCGTGATGCACCCTTGGTATTGAAGCGGAAGGAGACGATGGCCTCGTTGGTGCGCTGGTCAAAACCGGGCTGTGCGTCCACCAGGTCCTCGCCCTGGACAATGGCGCGGCTTTCAACGAGATAGGGCTGAAGCGGCTCGCCCACATCGTCATATTCATAAAGCACTTTTGTTCCCGCCGGCGCACGACCCTGCAGCGCATCGGCCACACTCATTTCGTCGGAAACCAGGTGAAAGCTGAGTTTTGCAGTCTGGCCAATGATCGCCTTCAGGCGGCTCGGATCATCTAGACCGGGAAACTGCACCAGGATACGGTCATTACCCTGCCGCTGGACGATTGGTTCGTTCGTGCCCAGTTCGTTGATACGCTTGCCGATCACCTGGATTGACTGGGTAACGGCGCTCGCCATGGCGTTGTCGATACCCTGTTCATTGAGGGTTAGGCGGATCACGCCTTCGCCACGGTCGGTCATGTCGATTTCGCGGATCGTTCCCTGCCCGAACAGGCCGGCATTCACTGCCTCGGTCAGTTCTTCAAGTGCTGTCTGGGCTGCCTCCATCTGGCTTGCATCGCGCAAGCGTATGTCGATCCCGTTCACACCCTGGGGCGTGGAGAAGCGATAACCGATCCTCTCCGTCCTCAAGATGCGCCGTGCATCATCCTCCATCGTTTCCGTGCGTTCGGCAATCATTGCTTCGCGATCCACCTGCATCAACAGATGGCTACCACCCTGGAGATCAAGGCCTAGCGTCATCTTGTCCTTGGGGATCCAGCCCGGAAGCGCTTCCAGTGTTTGACTGGAAAACAGATTGGGCGCGGCATAGATGAAGCCGGACGCGATCACCAGAAGGATGGAGATGATCTTCCAGCGGGAGAAATAGAGCATGATTTGCTTCCAGCACTGGGCGGGACAGTCCCGCCGGGAAATCTTGATGCGAGGCTAGACGCCTTACTTTGCAGGGTCGCCCTTGACGCGGACATCGGCGATCATGGAGCGCATGACGCGAACTTTCACATCCTTGGTCAGTTCGACTTCAACCTCGTTGTCATCAATGACCTTGGTGACCTTGGCAACCACGCCACCACCCGTGATTACGGTATCATTGCGGCGGATGTTGTTCAGCATTTCCTGGCGCTGTGCCGCAGCCTTGCGCTGAGGACGGATCAGCAGGAAATAGAAAATCACGAACATCAGCACAAATGGCAGGATGCTCATTACGAGGTCTGCACCGCCGCCTGCGGTCTGGGCATAAGCCGGGGTCACGAACATGTACCGGTCTCCAAGTTGGTCGTTTGCTGTTGGGGATGATCAGGCCAGGAATGCGCCGGATTCTTCCCCGTGAAAGTTGCGCGGAATATAGCTATACGGCTCGCAAATGCAAACGCTGCAAACTTCTCCCTTGCGGGAGCAAATAAGCTGTTTTGATCGCGTTACAAGCAAATTTCACCATCCAGGATCGATCCGCGGCCGGAAGGCTTGGGTTGATGCCTTTGCCCGGAGATTTGGTCGTGCTAATCGGCAGGGAGCCCAAAATTCATTTCAAGGCGGAAAACAGGTAAATGACGCATAACGATCCCGCTCTCAAGGCGATCACGGAACTCAATGAAAAGCTGGACAGGGTAGTTGAAGCCCTGACGCGGCTTGCCGAGACCGACAATCGGCTAGAGATTGATCTTCAGCAAGCCGAGGCATTTGTCTGGCATCCCGAAAACCAACGCCTGGCACCGGTAGCCAGGGTCAACCGCGTTGATATGCCGCTTCTCAAGGGAATCGACCGGGTTCGCGATATTCTCGTCGAGAACACAATGCGCTTTGCCGCCGGCCTGCCAGCAAACAATGTTCTGCTTTGGGGCGCGCGCGGAATGGGCAAGTCATCGCTGGTGAAGGCTTCCCAGGCGCATGTGAACGAGGCAGGCGGACATGGTCTCAAGCTGATCGAGATCCACCGGGAGGATGTCGACAGCCTGCCTGTGCTGCTGAACATGCTGCGTGAGTGCCCCGAACGCATCATACTGTTCTGCGATGATCTTTCCTTTGATCACGATGACAGCTCCTACAAGTCGCTCAAGGCAGCACTGGATGGCGGCATCGAAGGCCGACCTGAAAACGTGATCTTTTACGCGACGTCCAACCGCCGACACCTTCTTCCACGCGACATGATGGAGAACGAGCGTTCAACCGCGATAAATCCGTCCGAGGCCGTGGAGGAAAAGGTTTCCCTGTCGGATCGATTTGGCCTGTGGCTCGGCTTCCACAGGTGTTCGCAGGATGAGTATCTTGAAATGATTCATGCCTATGCCGGTCACTTCGATCTTCAGTATGACACCGAAAGGTTACGTCACGAGGCGCTGGAATGGTCGACGACGCGAGGCGCGCGGTCCGGGCGTGTTGCCTGGCAGTTCATTCAGGATCTGGCTGGCCGGCTTGGGAAACGGATATAGGGCCAGGACCCTGGAAATCTGCGTCGACGACCTTGCCACCCGAAAGCGTGACAACGCGGTCCATGCGTTTGGCAAGTGCGTGATTATGCGTTGCGATCAGCGCTGACAATCCGCTCGATCGCACCAGGTTTTCCAGCATGTTGAAGACGCGGTCAGAGGTAGCCGGATCGAGATTGCCAGTTGGTTCATCGGCAAGAAGCAGTTTGGGACCGTTGGCAACTGCCCGTGCAATCGCAACACGCTGCTGTTCTCCCCCCGACAATTCCGCCGGCCGGTGATCCTCACGCTCGGCAATACCCATGAAGGCAAGCAGTTCCATGGCCCGTTCGGACGCTTCTGGCTTGCCGACACCGCGCAACATTTGCGGGATCATCAGGTTCTCGCGGGCCGAAAATTCCGGAAGCAAGTGGTGAAACTGGTAAATGAAGCCAATATCATTGCGGCGCAGCGCGGTGCGCTGATCCTCGGCAAGCTTGACCGTACCAACACCATTGACAAGGACTTCACCGGCATCCGGGCGTTCCAGCAGGCCTGCAAGATGCAACAGCGTGGACTTTCCGGCACCTGAAGGCGCGACCATTGATACGATTTCACCAGCGCCTATGGTGAAGTTGGCTCCGTCCAGAACGGTGACTTTCTTGCCATGGGCTTCCGAATAGATGCGGCTCACGCCATCAAGCTGCAATACAGGGGGCTGACTGTTCATCAAGCGCCCCTATTCGTACCGCAGGGCTTCGACAGGATCGAGGCGTGCGGCCCGCCAGGCCGGGAAAAGGGTGGCAAGAAAGGACAGTACAAGCGCCATGACAACCACCATGGTGGTTTCGTAGACATCCATCTTGGCTGGCAGTTGACTGAGGAAATAGAGTTCAGGGTTGAACAATGTCGTTCCTGACAGCCATGAAAAGAACTGCCTTATGCTCTCCACGTTAAGGCAAACAACTATCCCCAGAATCACGCCCGCAATCGTACCGAATACTCCGATCGCCGCGCCAGTCATGAAGAAAATGCGCATGATCGCGCCGCGCGTCGCACCCATGGTCCGCAGGATTGCGATATCCCTGCCCTTGTCCTTGACCAGCATGAACAGGCCGGAAATGATATTCAGCGCCGCCACCAGAACGATCAGCGTGAGGATGAAAAACATAACATTGCGCTCGACCTGCAACGCAGAAAAGAAGGTCGCATTGCGCTGTGTCCAATCAGTCAGGAACAGCGGCCGCTCCGCTGCCTGTTCGATAGGCGCGCGCATCGCCTGTACCTCGTCCGGATTGTCGATGAACAACTCAATGATGTTCACGGTGCCTTCGGAATTGAAGTAGAGTTGTGCCTCCGCGAGCGGCATGTAGACAAAGGTGGAGTCGTATTCGCTCATGCCGACTTCAAAGATCGCCGTTATCGGATAGGCTTTCACCCGTGGCGTTGTCCCGAAGGGCGTAACATCCCCTTCGGGAGAAATCAGGATGATGTCATCGCCCAGCCGCAGGCCCATCCGTTTGGCCATGCGGATACCAATTGCGACACCTTCGGCTGTATCAAAGCCCTCCAGCGTTCCCTCGCGGATATTGCCGGCAACCGAATCCACGCGCTTGAGGTCCGATTCGCGAATGCCGCGAACCAGCGCTCCCGAGCCGCCCGGCCCTGATGAAACCAGCGCCTGACCCTCAACGAGCGGGATTGCGAGCTTTACGCCGTCAACACCGTTGAGGCGTGCAGCAACGTCGGGATAATCGGTTAGATCACCGTCAACCGGCTGCACGATGATGTGGCCATTCAAACCCAAAATGCGGTCCAGCAGTTCAGCACGAAAGCCATTCATCACCGCCATGACGATGATCAGTGTCGCAACACCAAGCATGATGCCGACAAAGGAAAACCCGGATATCACCGAAATGAAGGTTTCCCGGCGCTTGGCACGCAGATAACGTCCGGCCAGCAGCCACTCAAAGGCGGCGAACGGGCGCGTGCTTCCCAGATTGCCGGTTTCGATACCCACCTCAGGCACTCAACATGTTTATTGCAGTTTCGATGGTAACGGTCTGGCGTTCGCCTGTGGCGCGGTCCTTGATCTCAACTTCACCATTGGCGACAGAGCGCGGACCGGCAATGAGTTGCTTCGGTAGTCCGATAAGATCCATGGTTGCAAACTTGGCCCCTGCCCGGTTGTCAGTATCATCATACAGGACGTCCTTTCCTGCAGCGGTCAGCGCGGCGTAGATTTTCTCGCAGGCCGTGTCACAGCTTTCATCTCCGATGCGCATGTTGACAATGCCCACGTTGAATGGCGCTACTGCTTCGGGCCACTTTATGCCATCTTCGTCATGGAATGCCTCGATTATGGCGGCAACCAAACGTGTTGGCCCGATGCCGTATGAACCCATGTGAACCGTGTGCTCCTGCCCGTCTGGACCCTGTACACGTGCCTTCATCGGTTCTGAATACTTGGTGCCAAAATAGAAGATATGGCCAACCTCGATACCGCGTGCGGACAGGCGGCTGGATTCATCCAGCTTTGCCCATTCGCTCGCTTCATGCATCTCCTCGGTGGCGGCGTAGGGCGTGGTGAACTGTTTGACGATCCCTGCCATTGATCCATCGTCGAAATAGTCGATCCCCTCATCGGGCGCTGCCATTTCAAGATAGGTCCTGTCACAGAAAACCTGGCTTTCGCCAGTTTCGGCGAGGATAATGAATTCATGCGAAAGGTCGCCCCCGATCGGGCCGGTATCGGCGCGCATTGGAATGGCCTTGAGGCCAAGCCGCTCGAAAGTACGCAGGTATGAAACGAACATGCGATGATAGGCAGCCTTTGACGCATCCGCATCGATATCGAAGGAATAGGCATCCTTCATCAGGAATTCACGCGATCGCATGACGCCGAAACGCGGGCGAACCTCGTCGCGGAATTTCCACTGAATGTGATACAGGTTGAGTGGCAGGTCCTTGTAGGATCGCACATAGGACCGGAATATCTCCGTTACCATTTCCTCATTGGTCGGACCGAACAGCATGTCGCGCTCGTGCCGGTCCTGGATTCGCAGCATTTCCTTGCCATAGTCGTCATAGCGGCCGCTCTCCCGCCACAGATCGGCCGACTGGATGGTCGGCATAAGGATTTCATTGGCGCCGGCGCGGTTCTGCTCCTCGCGGATGATCCTGCAGACCTTGTCGAGCACGATCTTGCCCAGCGGCAACCAGGAATAGATGCCCGCAGACTGCTGGCGAACCATGCCCGCTCGGAGCATCAGTCGATGGGAAACAATCTCTGCCTCTTTGGGCGTTTCCTTGAGGAGAGGCAGAAAGAAGCGGGAAAGACGCATTTACGGGCTCTGATTTGCGTTGGAATCAACGGGAAGGTTTGTTGGTCTTTAAACCTGCATTTTGTCTGCGGCACAAGCATTAGCCGCGATGATTACTGGCGCGCCACCAAACACGCCATATGGGCTTGTTTGTGACCATATGCACATCCCCGGGGGCCTGGGCGCGGTATTCAGTCCTCACGAGACAGGACAACCCGCAAGCAAAGATTACGAAGGAATGAACCCATGACCAAATCCTACACCGGCCTTTTCATCGAACTTGGCAAATATGCATGCCTTACCGCACTCGTCGTCGGCGGCCTTGTTACCACCGCCGCAATGGCATCCTCGCAGGGCCTTAAAGCGCCGAACGAGGCCAAATTCAAGGTAACCGGCGCGCAACTCGCGATCAAGTCTCCCAATGTGAATGTCTGCCCTGCCAATGCACAGATGTCCGGCTGGATCCATACCAACAAGCCGGGAACTGTCAGCTACATGATCGCGAAAAAAGGCGGCGGCGTATCAGGACCCTTCGCGCTTACCGCTGTCAAGTCGGTCAATGGCGGCATGGCCAGTTTCTCGCGTACACTGGAGATCCACCAGGCCATCGACACAGAATACCGTATCCTTGTTTCGGGAACAGACGGCAAGGTCCTCAGCAACTGGGTGCCGCTCAGGGCAAGCTGCAAGATCAAGCTTGGTGGTTGAACTTATCGCGCACTGAAATCATCGGGATAAATGCTCGGCAGGTCATCAAGGCCTACGCCGAGCACCTGCGTAACGTAATACCAGCAGCCAAACACCACCGCTGAAACTGCCGTGTTGAGTAACAAGCTGCGCCCGATGCGCAGTTTGGCTGGCGCGCTCGGTTCTGTCCCCCGGACAATTTCGCCCTCTTCATCCTGCGTGCGCAGTCCAATTGACAGGACCGCGAATAAGCAAACCCACCAGAACAGCACGTAATAGGCAATTGCGGTCAACCAGCCCATCAGATCTGCTCCAGTTCCACGAGGGTTCCCAGGAGATCCTTGGGATGCAGGAAAAGCACAGGCTTGCCATGGGCACCAATCTTCGGCTCGCCATCGCCAAGTATCCTTGCGCCGTTGGCCTTCAACTGCTCACGCGCCGCGATAATGTCTTCCACCTCATAACATATGTGGTGAATGCCACCGGAAGGATTGCGATCAAGAAAGGTCTGGACGGGTGAATCCTCGCCAAGCACTTCAAGCAACTCGATCTTGGTGTTGGGCAGTTCGACGAAGACGACCGTCACACCATGTTCAGGCAGGGCCTGAGGTTGACTGACATTGGCTCCCAGGGTGTCACGATAGATTTCAGTCCCGGCCTCGAGGTCGGGAACCACAATCGCCACATGGTTAAGCCTGCCTATCATCCAACCCTCTTTGAAATCATACCTTGGCAACAAATACGGTTACGACCGGCTTCTTGCCCCACAGACTGCGGCTTGTTCCGCGCAACGCCTTGTAGACCGCTCCCTCAACAACTGCGGGATCTTTTCGCCGCTTTGGCGGTATGCTTTCAACTGCGCCAACTGCCGCATCATAGAGCGCATCCTCGAAAGGATCGCCGTCGGCTGTCAACTCAGGAAGGCCGTGAACGGAAAGGTCTACCTCATCGGCAAGATTGCCATTCCTGTCGATCACCACCGAAGCGGCAACCAGTCCGGCGAACGCCAGCTTGCGCCTGTCCGTGACGCCCACTTCATCCTCGGAGCCGATAATGCTTCCATCCTTGTAGATCCGGCCATGATGAATGGTCGTGATAACTTCGGCAGGGCCGGGATACAGCCGCAGCATGTCGCCATTGCGAATTGGGGCAACCTCGGGAATGCCGATCTCACCCGCAAGCCGCGCATGGGCGCTCAGATGCAGGCCTTCGCCATGAACAGGTACACAGATTTGCGGCCTGGTCCAGGCATACATCTGCTTGAGTTCGCCGATACGTGGATGGCCGGACACATGGACAAGTTCCTCACCATCATTGATGATATCAACACCCATGTCCGCAAGCAGGTTCTGAATGTCGAGAATGGCTTTCAGATTTCCCGGGATCACGCGCGAGGAAAAAACGACAAGGTCGCCTGCCGCCAGATGCACCCTTGGATGCTCTTCACGTGCCAATTTCGCAATTGCTGCACGATCTTCGCCCTGACTTCCGGTGCAGATGATCACGATCTTGTCGCGGTCGAGCGTGGTGAAATCGTCTTCTTCCAGAAACGGCTCGAGACCATCAAGATAGCCGAGTTCATCCGCCACCTCACACACGCGCTTGATCGATCGGCCCATCAGCATGACCCGACGCCCGCAACTTTCGGCCGCCTGGGCAATGGACCGGATACGCCCGACATTGGAAGAAAAAGTGGTGATGGCCACCCTGCCCTTTGACCGTTCAATCACCTTGGCGATGGAATCGGACACTTCGCGCTCTGTCGGGGATTCGCCCTCGCGCATGGCATTGGTAGAATCGCAGATCAGCGCCAGAATGCCCTCGTCACCAAGCCTGCGGAATACCTTTTCGTCTGTTCCTGCACCGAGCGTCGGCTCGGCATCAAGTTTCCAGTCTCCTGTATGGATGAGTTTTCCAACGGGTGAGGATATTGCCAGCGATACCGGCTCCGGAATGGAGTGGGTCACATGAATGGCCTCGATATCAAAAGGTCCGGCGCGGAAGGTCTCTCCTGCCTTGTATATGTTAAGCGGCAGTTCTTCGCCGATAGAATCGGACTGCATCTTGGCTTCCAGCATGCCGGCTGTGAACGGAGTACACCAGATGGGCTTGCGCAGCAGCGGCCACAAGGAAAGCACCGCGCCATAATGATCTTCATGGGCATGGGTGATGACGATGGCCTTCAACGAATCGCCAAGTTCCTGGGCAAAGCTGATATCCGGTAGTACAAGGTCTACTCCAGGCAGGGTGGGACCTGGAAAGGTCACTCCGCAGTCGACCATAATCCATTCGCGTTCATCCTTGGGGCCGTAGCCGTAAAGGGCGAGGTTCATGCCTATTTCGCCGACACCGCCAAGCGGAAGAAAGATCAGTTCGTTCTTGTTTGTCATGTGAGCCTTATGATCTGATTGTGCCGTTCAGGCAAAGAAAATATCTGCGACCGATATGCGCTGTTCGCCGCGCCCTGCCCCGGCAATGACAAGCAGCCCCTCATTGTCTATGCCCTTGAAGGTGCCACTTGCCGGTTCGGACTGCCCGGGCAACCTGATTTCGACGCGGCTGCCGATGCCGTGCGCCGCTGCGATCCAGTCCTGCCGCGTATCGGTAAAGCCATCGCCCCGGCTCCACTGGTTGAGCCGTTTGGCCATGGCATAATCCAGCAGGGTAAGGAAACGTTCCGGATCAGCCTGTATTCCTTCGCGGTTGAGATCGGTTGCCGAGTGCAGCGTATCGGCAGGATGGTGAGCGATGTTGACGCCCATGCCCACGATAACAAAGCGCGCTCCGCCCACCTGATGGCTCTCCAGAAGGATGCCCGACGTCTTGCGCTCGTTGAGAAGGACATCATTGGGCCATTTGAGTGTCACCCTTGCAAACTGTCCACCGTTAAGAGAGTGGATGACATCGCGTATGGCAAGGCTGGCCGCATAGGTGAGCGTGTGGAGCTTTTCCAGGCTTCCCGCCTCACGCAACAAGAGCGAGCCGTAGAAATTACCTTTTTCCGAGACCCAGTTGCGCCCCCGGCTTCCCTTGCCCTGCAACTGCCTTTTAGCCGTTACCCATAATCCGCCGGGATCGTCGGCTGCTGCCTTTTCAAGGCATACGGCGTTGGTGGAGCCCACGTCTTCGAGTGCCAGAAGACGCCTGCCGCTTTCTAGGGTTCGGATTTCGCCAGTTTCCAATGCTTAGAAAAAGCTCGCTGCAGCAACGCTTGTTGCGTTAAAGAGCGGACCGGCAAACAGGTAGAACAGGGAGACGAATACGCAACTCGCTCCAAGTACCAGTTTCAATTCGCTTGCCATCGGAACGAATTTCTCGGCAGCAACACCCTGTGCATCGTCAAACCACATCACCTTGATGATACGAATGTAATAATAGGCACCGACTACGCTTGCCAGAACGCCAATGACCGCGAGCGCCACAAGGCCTGCCTCGATGGCGGCAACAAAGACAAAGTATTTGGCAAAGAACCCTGCAAGCGGCGGAATACCCGCCAGCGAAAACATCAGTATGGTGAGCATAAGCGCTATAACCGGGTGGCGTTTTGAAAGCCCCGCCAGGTCACTGATCTCCTCGACCATACCTTCCTTGCGGCGCATGGCGATGATGATTGCAAATGTGCCAAGTGTCATGACCATGTAGATGGTCATGTACATCAACACACCGTTTACGCCTGCCTGCGTTCCGGCGGCAAGGCCGACCAGTGCATAGCCCATGTGTCCGATCGAGGAATAGGCCATCAGGCGTTTGATATTGGTCTGTCCAATTGCTGCGAACGCGCCAAGTACCATGGAAGCGATCGAAACGAACACGATGATCTGCTGCCAGTCATAGGTGATCGGCTCGAAGGCACTCATGGTGACACGTACAAGAAGGGCCATGGCAGCAACTTTGGGAGCTGCTGCAAAGAAGGCTGTGATTGGCGTCGGTGCGCCTTCGTAGACATCCGGCGTCCACATGTGGAATGGAACAGCGGAAATCTTGAAGGCAAGGCCAGCAAGAATGAATGCAAGGCCAAACACCATGCCGACTGAGCGCTCGCCCGTTGCCAGCGCCTGCGTGATGCCCTCGAATGTAAGGTGCCCCGTATAGCCGTAAACAAGGGTAATGCCGTATAGCAGCATGCCGGAGGAAAGTGCGCCCAGTACGAAATATTTCAGGCCGGCTTCTGACGCGCGGGTGGATTCGCGGTTCAGCGCCGCACAGACATAAAGCGCCAGCGATTGCAGTTCCAATCCGAGATAGAGCGTCAGCAGGCTGGATGATGAAATCATCAACATCATGCCGGTTGTCGCCAGCAGGACTAGAATGGGATACTCGAACCGGTCGAACTGCTCGCGTCGCATGTAATTGATCGACATCGCAATTGTCAGCACCGAACCAATCAGTGCCAGCAGCTTCATGAAGCGTGCAAACGGGTCCATGATGAATGCGCCTTGCATGACAATGCCCATTTCAGGATTTCGCAGAAGCGAAATGCCGGCGATCACCAAAAGGCCGATCGACAGGCCGGTGACCAGTGTAGCGGCATTGCGGCCCGCGAAAACGCCCACCATCAACAGGACCATTGCTCCCAGGGCCAGCCAGAGCTCCGGCCCGATAATGGTAAGGCTTGGTATATCCAGCGCTTGCAGCATTTGCGTCTTAACTCCGATACCGCGGTGACCTGGCGGCCAGTGGTTTGTCAGTTTCCGGTGGCAGCTGCCACCGAGCCGGCAGCTTCAATGGCTGCCTGGTAATTGTTGATCAGGTTCTGGACCGACGCTTCGGTGACATCAAATACCGGTGAAGGATAGACGCCGAAGAAGATTACCAGGGCGATAAGCGGGAAGATGATGACCCGTTCGCGCAGGTTGAGGTCCAGGATGGACTTGAGGCTTTCCTTGTCCAGCGAGCCGAACACGACCCGGCGGTAAAGCCAAAGCGCATAGGCGGCGGACAGGACGACGCCTGTTGTTGCGAAGACGGCCAGCCATGTATTGACCTGAAACGCGCCCAGCAGGACGAGGAACTCGCCGATGAAACCCGACGTCCCCGGCAGGCCCACATTGGCCATGGTGAAGATCAGGAAGGCAACGGCATACTTCGGCATACGATTGACAAGACCGCCATAGGCGGAAATCTCTCTCGTATGCATCCGGTCATAAATGACACCAACACAAAGGAAGAGCGCGCCTGATACAAGTCCGTGCGACAGCATCTGGTATATCCCGCCCTGTATCCCGTAGATATTGGCCGTGAAGATACCGAGCGTCACAAAGCCCATATGGGCGACGGACGAATAGGCAATCAGCTTCTTGATATCTTCCTGCATCAGGGCGACGAGCGAGGTGTAGATGATCGCCACAATTGACAGCGTGTAAATCAGTGGCGCAAGGTCCACGCTTGCGAGGGGGAACATCGGCAGCGAAAAGCGCAGGAAGCCGTAGCCGCCCATTTTCAGCAGGATGGCTGCCAGGATGACGGATCCCGCGGTGGGCGCCTCGACGTGAGCATCCGGTAGCCAGGTGTGGACGGGCCACATCGGCATCTTGACGGCGAAGGATGCAAAAAAAGCCAGCCACAGCCACCACTGCATGTCGGCTGGGAAGTTTTTCGTCATCAGGAGCTCGATATCGGTTGTCTCGGCCTGCCAGTACATGGCGAGCATGGCCAGAAGCATCAGCACCGAACCCAGCAGCGTGTAGAGGAAGAACTTGAAGCTTGCGTAGACGCGCCGCTTGCC
>CAZIPH010000010.1:0-78407 GCA_964541115.1 uncultured Salaquimonas sp. | reverse complement strand
CGACAGTTGACGGCATCCCGTCAATGTGGTGCGATAGTACGAAAGGCTAACGGACGCAATCTGTACGCGCCTTGTACCCATTTCAAACGGAACACGTTCCGCCCTTTGCGTGGAACATTTTTTTGAGAAATGGACTGTCTGCCGGTTGTCGGATCAGGAAATCGGATGGTCGGCTGTCTTGAAAACGTCATTCGGGAGGTAAATGGATGACAACCAAACTGCAAACCATCAACGGTAAACCTGTGCACGCCAAAGTGGACCAGCTGGTCAGCGAGCACAAGGAAGGCAAACTTGACCGCCGCGAGTTTCTCGCGATGGCCTCCGCACTCGGCCTGACTACCGCTGCCGCCTATGGAGCGATCGGCGCCACATTGCCGTCGACTGCAAATGCTGCGGCCCATGCCAAGAAGGGCGGAAACCTGCGCATTCTCATGACACTGCGTGCAGGCAAGGACCCGCGGACTTATGACTGGAGCGAGCTCGCAAACGTCAGCCGTGGCTACCTGGAATACCTGGTGCGCTACACCCGCGAAGCAACTTTCGAGCCACAACTGCTTGAAAGCTGGGAAATCAACGATGATGCGACCGTTTACACCCTCAATGTCCGAAAGGGTGTGAAATGGCAGAATGGCGACGATTTTACTGCTGAAGATCTGGCACACAATATCGAGCGCTGGTGCGACAAGGCTGTCGAAGGCAATTCGATGGCTGGCCGTCTGGCAACCCTGCTGGATGCAAATACCAACAAGCTTGCCGACGGTGTCCTTGAGATCGTCGACAGCCATACTGTCAGACTGACGCTGCCACAGCCCGACATTACGCTGATCCCGGGCTTTGCAGACTATCCTGCCGCAGTGGTTCACAAGAGCTACGCCAATGGTGACGTCTTTGACGGTACCGTCATCGGTACCGGCCCATACAAGATCGTGGAAAACGAAGTGGGTGTTAAATCGGTGCTGGAACGCGCCGAAGGACACACCTGGTGGGGTGAGGGCAATGGTGCCTTTGTCGATCGTATCGAGTTCATCGATTACGGTGCCGACCCTGCTGCATGGGTTTCTGCAGTCGAGTCAGAAGAAGTCGACATGCTCTATGAAACCACTGGTGAGTTCGTAAGCGTCATGGACGGTCTTGGTCTCGTCAAGTCCGAAGCTGTTACTGCTGCGACCATTTGCGTTCGCCCGAACCAGATCGCGGAAGTAAACGGCAGCAAGCCTTATGGTGATGCACGCGTACGCCGTGCACTGGCTCTTGCCTGCGACAATGCCAAGGTCCTGGAACTTGGTTATGCCGGTCTGGGTATTCCTGCAGAAAACCACCATGTCTGCCCGATCCATCCCGAGTACGCGGAACTGCCGCCTATCAGCCGCGACGCTGCTGGCGCCAAGGCGCTGATGGATGAAGCCGGCATGGGTGACTATGAGCACGAACTGATCTCTATCGATGATGACTGGAACCGTGCAACCTGTGACGCGGTAGCGGCACAATTGCGCGATGCCGGCATCAACGTGAAGCGGACTGTGCTGCCAGGCTCGACCTTCTGGAACGACTGGACGAAGTATCCGTTCTCGGCAACACAGTGGAACATGCGTCCGCTGGGCGTGCAGGTACTGGCGCTTGCCTATCGCTCCGGCGAGGCGTGGAACGAGGCGGGTTTTGCCAATGCCGAGTTCGATTCGCTCCTCAACCAGGCACTGGCAATTGCCGATGCGGACAAGCGCCGCGAAGTGATGGCCAAGGTCCAGAAGATCATGCAGGACGAGGGTGTTACCATCCAGCCGTTCTGGCGTTCGCTGTATCGCCACACTGCCGAATATGTGAAGGGCGCCGAAATGCACCCGACCTATGAGGTGCATGTGGATCAGTACTGGCTCGACAAGTAAGCTCTAGAGGGGCACCCCAGGGTGCCCCTTTTTGCAAGGGGAAGTGCCGTTTGCGGCACGTCTGAGGGGAGGCATCCTGGGAGGGGGCCGACCGAATTCAATCGGTGACGGTGATACATGGCAAGTTTTCTGATACGACGGTTTGGCGTTATGGTCCTGACGGCCCTTTGTCTTACCTTCATAGTTTTTTTCCTGACAAATCTTGAACCCAATCTCGAGCGCCTGGCCAAGACAGAGGCAAGCGCGCGCATGACTGACGACCAGGTGGTCACCTGGCTTGAAGCCCGTGGCTACAATCGCAATGTCATAGTAAAGTATGGCGAATGGCTTGGCGTAGTGCCCGGCTGGACGGGCGAGGTTAACGGTGTTCCCTCTGGAAGATGCTATGCAATCGATGCGGAAAACCCGCCGACCTATTGTGGTCTGCTACAGGGCTATCTGGGGCAATCAACCGTGTTTCGGGATGAAGTATCAAATGTCATCGGTACGAGACTTGCCCTTACCGGAAAACTCATGTTCTGGGCGTTCATTCCCATGGTGTTCTTCGCTCTGGTGATCGGCGTTCTGGCGGGTATGCGTGAAGGCTCGAAGCTTGACCGGTCCCTGTCGACCTTTTCGATCGCAACCACGGCGACGCCCGAATATGTTTCCGGCGTTATCTTCATTGCCGTTTTTGCTTCAAGTGCCGTGGGGCTTCGATGGTTCAAGGGCTCCGCCACCTCCGCTGCCGAGGGTATCACCTTCGAAAACTTCTTCCTGCCGGTGTTGACGATTGCCCTTTATGGCGTGGGCTATATTGCACGGATGACAAGGGCCTCGATGGCCGAGGTAATGACGGCGCAATACATTCGAACAGCCCGGCTGAAGGGCCTGAGTTTTGGCAAGGTCGTCGTCAAGCACGCCCTGCGCAATGCACTAATCGCGCCGTTCACCGTTATCATGCTGCAGTTTCCCTGGCTCCTGACCGGCGTTGTCATTGTCGAGACGCTGTTCAACTACAAGGGTTTTGGCTGGATGCTGGTTCAGGCGGCCAGCAACAATGATATCGAACTTCTTCTGAGCTGTTCGATTGTTGCGGTCATCGTGGTGCTGCTGACCCAGCTCATCTCGGATATCGGCTACGTATTCCTCAATCCGCGCGTCCGCGTCAACTGAGGGGAGAAAAGACATGGAACAACTCACCTGGACCGGAAGCCTTTCCTTCCTTGATACAATCTTCATCCTGTTGATCGCTGTACTTGCTGTTGCCGTCATCCTTCAGGTCATTCTTTCCCTGGTGCCGTCGGACGAGATCGTCGGGGTCAACCCGGACGGAACCGCTCTGGCGCGGGGCGGTTTTTACGGAACCGTCGAGAAGTCCGTGCGATGGCTGTTCATGGGGCTGTTGGGGGTTGTCCTCGCCTATCTTGTTCTCGGAGCCCTGATGGGTGCCTCTGCGGGCATTATTGGCGGCATTTCCCAAAGGCTGCTGCCGACCTGGATTGGCCTCGTGCTCGTATTTGCAGCATCGTTCTACTTCAAGCGCAGACTTGGGCTTTATGGACGACTGTTTGACTCGACCATTGGCATGGTTGGCTTTGCAATGGTTCTGTTCTGGGTCCTGACTGCATTTTTTGCCGACATGATCATCACGCATGATCCGCTCGCACAGTTGTCCGGCATGAAGAATGTGGTGCCGGGCACGCCACTGCCTGATGGCACGGGCTGGTATTACCTCGGTGGTGACAACCTGGCGCGCGACGTCTTCAGCCGCATGATCATGGGTAGCCGGACCGTGCTGGCCATTGCACCCTTTGCAACTCTGATAGCCTTCATGGTGGGTATTTCGCTCGGCTTGCCGGCTGGGTATTTTGGCGGACGTTTTGATACGATCCTGTCCTTCATTGCCAACCTTGTCCTGGCTTTCCCGGTCATCCTGCTGTTCTATCTGCTGGTGACGAAGGATATCATCGAAACCGGTATCCCGATGTACCTGGCTGCCGTCCTGTTCATGTTCCCCATCCTGTTTTTGTGCGTCCTGTTCTGGTCACGCTTTTACACCCAGCCGACCAAGCTGGCCTGGTTGATGGGAATTACCCTGTTTTTCGGTTTGTGGATCTATTTCGGCCTTGTCTTCAATGCCGATCCGACAGGAACTTTCTCGATGGATGCAAACCTGTTGAACGTGTTTGTATCCGTGGTCTTTGTGAACTCGCCGACGGTCTTCAGGATTGTGCGCGGCCTGACCATCGATATCCAGACACGCGACTATGTGGCAGCGGCGCAAACCCGCGGCGAGAGTCCCTGGTACATCATGCTTTGGGAAATACTGCCCAATGCGCGGGGACCGCTGATTGTCGATTTCTGCCTGCGAATTGGTTACACCACCATCCTTCTTGGCACACTCGGCTTCTTTGGCCTTGGTGTTTCTCCTGAAAGCTCTGACTGGGGCATGACGATCAATGAGGGCCGCAAGCTCCTGTCGATCTACCCGCACCCTGCATTGCCGCCGGCATTTGCACTGATGTCGCTCGTCCTGGGCCTCAATCTGCTGGCTGACGGACTGCGCGAACAGTCACTGAAAGACTGATGGAGAGAAAAATGGCTGACACCAACGAACTAACGCCGATTCTCGAAATCGAGGATCTGAACATTTCCTTCTTCACCCGTAACGGTGAGATACCGGCAGTGATGGATTTTTCCACCAAGGTCATGCCTGGCGAAGCGATGGGTCTTGTGGGGGAATCGGGTTGCGGCAAGTCCACCGTGGCTCTTGGCGTCATGCGCTATCTTGGGGCCAATGGTGCGATCACCAAAGGCAAGATCAAGTTCAAGGGCCGCGACATGGCGGAGATGAGCGATGAGGAATTGCGTGACCTGCGCGGTTCCAAGATAGCGATGATCTACCAGGAGCCGATGGCATCGCTCAACCCTGCCATGAAGATCGGCAGGCAGCTCATGGAAGTGCCGATGATCCATGAAGGGGTCAATGAGAAGAGGGCTTATGAAATGGCGCTGGATGTCGTGACATCAGTCCGCCTGCCTGATCCCGAGCGTATTCTCAAATCCTATCCGCACCAGCTGTCGGGCGGCCAGCAACAGCGCATCGTTATCGCCATGGCGCTGATGTCAAAGCCGGACCTGCTCATTCTCGATGAGCCCACAACGGCTTTGGACGTGACGGTCGAAGCGGGCATTGTGGAACTGGTCAAGGAGCTGGGCAAGAAATACGGCACCTCCATGCTGTTCATTTCGCACAATCTGGGCCTAGTGCTTGAGACCTGTGACCGGCTCTGTGTGATGTATTCCGGCGAGGCGGTGGAAACCGGCTCGATCGAGGATGTCTTCGACAAGATGCGCCACCCTTACACTCAGGCGCTTTTCCGTTCGATCCCGCTGCCTGGTGCCGACAAGAATGCGCGGCCGCTGATTGCCATTCCCGGCAACTTCCCTCTGCCGCATGAGCGTCCGCCCGGTTGCAATTTCGGGCCACGCTGCGACTATTTCGTTGACGGGCGCTGCAACGCTGCTGACATCAAGATGCATCCGATCATAGGCGATGACCGCCATTCGAGCCGGTGCCTGCGGATTGACGAGATCGACTGGTATGCGCCGATCCAGGCCAAGGCCAAGACCGAGGTGACCAAGCCGGGCGATGTTGTGCTGAAGGTCGACAATCTCAAGAAATACTATGAGGTTGCTGCCAGTGCCCTGTTTGGTGGCGGCGAAAAGCGCGTCGTCAAGGCGAACGAAACCGTCAGTTTCGAGACTCGCGAAGCCGAAACGCTGGCAATTGTTGGTGAATCGGGCTGCGGCAAGTCCACACTTGCCAAGGTATTGATGGGCCTTGAAACGGCAACCAGCGGTTCGGTCACCATGGCCAACAAGCCCATCGAGGGCGTTTATATCCAGGACCGGGATACCAAAACCGTTGCGGATATCCAGATGGTTTTCCAGAATCCGTTCGACACGCTCAACCCCTCGCACCTGGTGGGCAAGCAGATTGTCCGTGCGCTGGAGAAATTCGGCATTGGCAAGACGGTCAAGGAGCGCGAGGAGCGGATGCTTCAACTGCTCGACCTCGTCAAATTACCCAGGGAATTCGCAAACCGCATGCCGCGCCAGCTATCGGGCGGCCAGAAGCAACGCGTGGGTATTGCCCGGGCCTTTGCCGGTACGCCGAAAATCGTTGTGGCAGACGAGCCGGTATCTGCGCTCGACGTTTCGGTCCAGGCAGCCGTGACGGATCTTCTGATGGAGATACAGCGGGAGAATCGTACCACCATGCTGTTCATCTCGCATGACCTGTCGATCGTGCGCTATCTGTCTGACCGGGTGATGGTGATGTATCTGGGGCATGTGGTGGAGCAGGGGCCCGTCGAGGAAGTGTTCGCACCGCCCTATCATCCCTATACAGAGGCGCTGCTTTCGGCAGTGCCAATTGCTGATACCTCGATTGAGAAAAAGCACATCGTGCTGGAAGGCGACATTCCCTCGGCAATGAACCCGCCGCCCGGCTGTCCGTTCCAGACGCGCTGCCGCTGGAAATCGCGGGTACCCGGCAATCGCTGCGAAACGGAAGTGCCGGTGATGAAGGAAATTCAGCCTGGCAACTGGAGCAAGTGCCATCTCGATGACGATGTACTTGCAGAAATGGAGCCGGTGATCAGCCAGCGCGAGGATCGCAAGAAGGGCGTTAAACCGACCGACGGCGAGACCATCAAGGTCGCTGCCAAGCCAGCCAGGAAAAAGCCAGCCGCAACGACCAAACCCGCCTTAACTGCAGCGGCTCTTGCAGCAGGCGGGGCGCGTGGCATGGTTGCCGATACAGCAGCCAGGGACAAAAAAGCCGGCGGGGCGAAGGTCACTTCGTCCAAGGGAGCCAAGGCAGCAGTTCAAAGCCGATCCGCTTCAGCCGAAAAATCAGAGGCCAGGGCGAAAACCAGGCCGCCGGCAAAGAGCCGTGCCAAACCTGCGCAGCCTGCAAAATCCAGTGATCCAGGCAAGCCCGCGACCATGCGCAAGCCTGCAAATCCGGACGACCTCAAGCTGATTTCGGGTGTCGGCCCAAAACTCGAAGGCGTGCTCAATGATCTGGGCATCTACAAGTTCGAGCAGATTGCTGACTGGAAAAAGGCCGAGCGCGAATGGGTGGATGGCTATCTCAAGTTCAAGGGCCGTATCGAGCGTGACGACTGGGTGAAGCAGGCCAAGGCGCTGGCCAGGGGCGGCGAGGCAGAATACATCAAGGTATTCGGCAAAAAACCGCGCTAGGATGAGATCAGGGCTCATGGCCCGCAGCAAAGCCTGACAAAGGTGGCAAAAGCGCAGGCTATTGCTTGCGCTTTTGGATGTTTGCCTACATTGAAGCGCGAGAACAAAAACCTGCAGGCAATTCAATGCGCGACCTTATCCGATCCACCGAGGGTGAAATAACCTCTGCCGAATTCCGCAAGGGCGCAGCCATATTGCTGGCCTTCACGATAGGCATGGGGCTAATGCTTTTTGGCGTTCGATACCTGTCGATGGTGATGGAGTGGATGACAGTTGCCGTTGCGCCTTTCTTCGGCGCGCTCGTTCTCGTTACAGTCTGCAGCCTGATATATTTCTGGTATTGCATCTTCATAAAGCGCTTGCGGGCAATCGGGTCGGGCATGATGCTGCTCAATGCCTGGCTGATAACAATTTTCCTGGCTTCCGCTGCCCGTCTCCTCGACTACCAGAACCGTACGCTGAACCTTGCCGAAAGCGGGCCGATCGTCTGGTCCGGATTTGTTGCGGTCGTCCTTTCGGTACTGGCGGTTATCCTGTTTTTCATTCTGCTGGCACGCGGCTGGCCCAAGCGCTGAGCATCAGCTGGTTTCAGCCGCGGGTTTGCGCCGAATGGCAATTTTTGGCCTGTCGTCCAGAATGCGGACTTCGCGTTGGGGAAAGGGGATCGCGATGTCATTTTCCTTCAGCGTTCGCCAGATGATCATCAGGACGTCGGCTGATATGCGGTTCTTGCCATCATCGATACCTTCTATCCAGAATTCGAGGGCAAACTGAATGCCGCTGTCACCGAAGCCGCGCAGTTCGCAATCCGGCATTTCCGGTTCCCGAAGGACCTGGGGATGCTTCAGCACTGCCTCGACAATCAGCTCGGGGATTTTCTCGATATCGGTGTCGTATGAGACAGAAAAATCCACTTCATAGCGCTGCCTTGGATCATCACGCGTCCAGTTGACAAAAACGCCCGTGATGAACTTCTCGTTTGGCACCATGATTTCCTTGCCATCGAAGGTTTCGAGCGTTGCCGAGCGCATGTTGAGTTCTTTCAAAACGCCTGAACGCCCATCCTCCAGTTCGATGAAATTGCCGATATGGATCGTGCGCTCGATCAGGAGGATGATGCCCGAAATGAAGTTTGCCGCGATCTGCTGGAGGCCGAAGCCTAGCCCCACACCGAGTGCTCCACCGAAAATGGCGAGTGCCGTAAGATCGAGGCCCAACACCTGGAGAAGCAGAACGAACAGGATACCGAATAGGACAATTTGAAACAGTTTCGCGAAAAGTTCTTTCGTCGGAATGTCCAGTGCTTGCTGGGCGCGGATCGCGCTCTGGCCCTGGCGGTTTGAAATGGAACCCAGCCAGAAGAAGAACCCGCCCGCCAGCGCCGCCTTGATCAGGAAATACAGCGAGATACGAATATTGCCCGCCTGAAAATACAGGCTGTCAAGAAACGCTGTAGCATCATCGAGCCAGCCGAAGACCTGGAGTGTGGCCACGGGAATGCCGAACCAGATGGCTGCCGCCCTGAGCATTTGATTGGTAATGAACCGGTTGATCGCGCTGTATAGCAGGAAAACCACGGACACGCCGCGTGCGATGAGGATCAGCCAATTGGCGCCGAGTGCTGCAAGAACGCCTTCTGCCGCAAAGCCGAGGAATACATAGATCAATGCGGGGTAAAGAAGGTCTGATGCTGCAAAGACATAGCGGCGCAATCTGTACCACCTTGCCGCGGCTGGAGGTTCGGTGGCGAACCAGGACACTCGCCTCTTGAGGAGGCGGGCGAGGAACCAAGCCGCAAGGATGGAGGCGAGGATTGCTCCAATCTGCGCGTAGAATTGCGGACTGGTGAACCAGTCGATCATCTTGGCGCTCAAATCCAGCGCAGTCTGCTGCCACCAGGCAGGATCCAGATATTGGTTCATTTTGCATTCCCTGCGAATTCGGTTCAAGTTACCAGCAGTCACCGCCAGTGCAAGGTCAACACAGGCAGAGCCGTAATCTATTGTGATTTTTTCCCGATCATCATTTCGCGCTTGCTGGCATGGCCTGCAACTTTCGCGACCTCGAAGCCGGCAGCGCGAAGATTGCGGCGCACCCATCCTGCGGCCGTGTAAGTGGCGAAGGTTCCGCCGGGCCGTGTGCAGGCATGGACTTTTGCCAGCAGTTCGGCAGACCAGAGGTCGGGGTTCCTCGCCGGGGCGAAGCCGTCGAGATACCAGGCATCAGCCAGAAAGTCCTTGCCACGGAGCCGTTGCGTCGCATCACCCAGGCAAATTGTCAGCTTCACGCGTTCGCTCCAGGCAATCCTGATATCTTTTTCAGCGGTCGGCCGGGCGCATTCAAGGAGGCCGGCGAGTTTTCGCGCGCTCGTCGAAAGCTGGGGCCAGCGGCCGAGCGCCTTTAGCATGTCGGCTGGCGCCATCGGATATTTTTCGAAGGTGATGAAGTGCAGATGGCGTGGCAGTGCAGGTGGCTCGGGCAGGGCGGCGAGGGTAGCGAGGAAATTCAGCCCCGTTCCAAAGCCCAGTTCAGCTATTGTACAATAATCCAACTGCGGCCAGCGGGCAGACAGGTCGTTGCCGCCAATGAACACGTGGCCGGTTTCGGCAAGCCCGTCGGCCTTCGAGTAATAGGGATCATCGAAGCGGGTCGAGACAGGAATGGTATTGTCCAGCCATTCCAGTTCTCCGGCTTTTTCCAGCTGGTTTTTTTCTTGGGGCAAAACCGGATTGTTTTCAGGCATTTGGACAGGCACACTGATAAACGGATTCCAGTCTCTCATACACTGAATCAAGGGCCGTGCATGTCAAAATACGCCTTTCCTGACCTGATTGTGATCGGGGCCGGCATATTCGGACTGTGGCAGGCTCGCCATGCCCTGAAGCGCGGCGAGCGGGTTCTGGTGCTGGAAAAGCGGCAGGTGGGAGCAGGGGCGTCGGGCGGTTTTCTGGGCGCGCTCATGCCGCACATGCCTGATAGCTGGAACGCAAAGAAGCAGATGCAGTTTGACGGACTGGCCTCGCTTGAGCGTGCAGTTGCCGAACTGGAAACCGACACGGGTTTCGATTGCGGCTATCGCAGATGTGGCCGCCTGATGCCGCTCAGACATGAAAGGACGCTCGAACATCTGCAAAAACGAATCGAGGGGGCGAATGCCCATTGGGTCGACGCTGGCGGCAAACAGTTGTTCGCCATGGAGCATCTGGACCAAACGCAGTTGCGTGCACGCTTAGCCGGACCAAACGGCGAGGACTGGCTATCGCCCGAAATTGCCGAACGTGGTGCCCAGTACGATACGCTTTCGGCGCGGATCAATCCGCGTTCATATATTCGTGCGCTTGGCGAGTATGTGCGCGGCCATGAGCTTGGCGAAATCCGCGAGGACAGTGCTGTTGCTACAGTCGGCGAGGCAGGAGAGGGAGCGTGTGCTGTCCTCGAGGATGGCACCAGGATCGAATGCAGGCAAATTGTAATCGCCAATGGCTGGGAGGCCTATCGCCTGCTTGGCTCGATGAAGGCGCGATACCAGGGTCAGGTTCTTACAGGGCGCGGTGTCAAGGGGCAGGCGGTTCTGGCTGAACTGGCGCATGGCGATGACCTGCCGATTATCTATGATGACGGTACCTATGTTATTGCCCATGGCGCGGCGATGGGCGCGGATGAGACAGGCAGGGCGAACAGGATCGCGATCGGTGCAACCAGCCGTAATGACTGGGTGGACGAAAAGACCGGAAGCGAAAACCTAGAAGAAGGGAGAACCCGCTTTGATCCGCACGATACAGGATTTCTGGACCAGGCCAGGATGATATGCCCGGCAATCCGCCAATCGCCCATCGTCGAGACATGGGCAAACATCCGGCCCAGGAACACGCTCGCAGATCCGCAGACCGGCAAGACAGGAACCGATCCTGTCTTCGGAAGTGTGGATGGAAATGCGCCAATCGGGATTGCGGTGGGCGGTTTCAAGATCAGCTTCGGGATTGCCCATCTTGACTTGCTGTAACAGTTCGTCGTGCAGCCCCGACAAACCGCCGTCGCCTATGGAACATCGCTTTTCCTGCAAACGGCTCATAAGCTGCGCCAGGAAACGTTTTCCCGCCTGTTCGGGCGGGTCGCAAAAGAGCGGAGTGAGTGGAAATGGCTGAATTTCCAAACAAGGCGAAAGTCGTCATTGTGGGCCTTGGTGGCATTGTGGGTGCGTCGGTTGCCCATCACCTGATTGAGCGCGGCTGGGATGACATTGTCGGTATCGACAAATCTGCAATTCCCACCGATATCGGCTCGACTTCGCATGCTTCCGATTTTTGTTACTCTACCTCCCATGACTTCCTGTCCTGCTGGACAACGCGTTACTCCGTCGAATTTTTCGAAAAGCGCGGCCGCTATGAAAAGGTTGGCGGCCTCGAGGTGGCCCGCAAGGGCGATGAGGGCCGCATGCTGGAACTCAAGCGCAAGGTCGCTTCCGGCAAGGCATTCGGTACACGGGCAAAAATGATCAGTGCTGCCGAAGCCAAGGAGAAGTTTCCACTGCTCGAAGAGAGTGTGATCGATGGGGCTCTTTGGGATCCTGATGCCGGTCTTGTTGCGCCCCGCTCGCAGACCGTTGCAGGCGAACTGGTGGATGAAGCCGTTGCAAGCGGCAAACTCAAGGCTTTCGCCAATACACCTGCCGAAAGCCTTGTCATCGAGAATGGCCGCATCAAGGGCGTTGTCACCAAGCGCGGCACGATCGAGGCAGACCATGTAATCGTTTGCGCCGGACTATGGGGCAGGCTGTTAGCCGAAATGGCAGGCGAAGACCTTCCCGTCATGCCGGTCGACCATCCGCTGACCTTTTTCGGCCCCTATAACGAATTCGAAGGCACCGGCAAGGATATCGGCTACGCGCTGCTGCGCGATCAGGGCAATTCGGCCTATATGCGCGATACGGGCGATCCGAAGACGCCGGAGGGCGGTCAGATCGAATGGGGCTACTATGAAGAAACCTCGCCGCGTCTTTGCCATCCGCGCGACATTCTCGAAAAACACGAGGCGCGCCTTTCGCCGTCCCAGCGGGACCTCGACATGGAACAGATCATGGAGCCGCTCGAGCGCGCCATGGAACTGACGCCAATCCTGGGTGAACTCGGTTACAATGAGGGCTATTCGTTCAATGGTCTCTTGCAGGTCACCACTGACGGGGGGCCTTCCATCGGCGAATCACAGAAGGTGAAAGGGCTTTGGTACGGCGTTGCCATCTGGGTCAAGGATGCGCCCGGCATGGCCAAGCTGCTGGTTGACTGGATGACCGACGGGCGCACCGTGATCGACAACCACGCCATCGATTATGCGCGCTTCTATCCTCACCAGTTGGAAGAGGATTTCATCCACGCCCGCTGCACCGAGACTGCAATGAAAATCTATAATCCGGCTGTTCATCCGCGCGAACCTTTCGCCGGTGGACGCGGGGTTCGCCGCTCTCCATTTTATGAGCGCGAAGTTGAACTGGGCGGTTATTTCATGGAACTGGGCGGCTGGGAACGGGCGCATGGCTATGCTGCCAATGAACATTTGCTCGAGAAATATGCCGATCTGGTGCCTGTCCGTGGACATGAATGGGACAATCGTCACTTCTGGCGCGTTTCCAATGCAGAACATCTGGAAATGAGTGCAAATGTGGGCATGGTCAACCTTTCCCACTTTGCCATGTATGATGTATCCGGCCCGGACCATGTGGAAATGATGGAATGGGTTTGTGCTGCAAAAATCGGCGGCGACAACAATATCGGCAAGGGTATCTATACCCACTTCCTCGATGAGGAAGGCATGGTTCGCGCCGACCTGACGGTGATCCGGATGGAAGACCGCTGCCGCGTCATCGACGGGGCGGATGCAGGGCCGCGCGATTTCTTCTATCTCAAGAAGGTTGCGGCAGAGCGCGGCTATGATGTGAGTGTCAGTGATGTAACGGATAAATACATCACGCTTGGCATCTGGGGGCCAAATGCGCGCGAAAAACTGCAGGCTGTCGTTGCTGATCCTGATGCATTGTCGGTCGAGAACTTCCCGTTCGCAGCTATCCGCCAGATCGAGATTGCCGGCAAGAAGGTCACTGCCTTCCGCATATCGTATGTGGGCGAGCAGGGCTGGGAACTGCACATGAAATACGAGGATGGGCTTGCAGTATGGGACGCTCTGCGCGAGCAGAAGGTGATGGCATTTGGCGTTGAAACCTACGCCAATTCCCGGCGTCTTGAGAAAAGCCTGCGCCTGCAGAATGCTGATCTCCTTACCGAATACAATCTGATCGAGGCGGACCTGATGCGACCGAAGGTGAAGGAAGCGGATTTCTGCGGCAAGGAAGCGCATCTGAAACACCGCGCCATGGAACGCCAGCACGCCTATCTCTGTACGCTGGTGATGACCGAGAACACTGACGCAAACGGTGTGGCCCGTTACCCGGTAGGGATTTGTCCGGTAATGGACGCAAAGACTGGCGAAACGCTGGTCGATGCCCTGGGACGGCGTTCCTACACCACGTCCATTGTCTATGGTCCGACCATCGGCAAGAATATCATGCTTGCCTACATCCCCAATGACCAGGCTGAGGAAGGCCGGGAGTTTGCCATCGACTACCTTGGCGAAATCTATCCCGTGCGCCTCGAAAGCGTAGGCTACAAGCCGCTATACGATCCTCAAAACCTGAAGCCGCGCACCTGATTTCTCAGGGTGGCGATGAATGGAAAGGCGGCCCGTTGGCCGCCTTTTTTGATTGGTGCCTGATTCAACAATGGCTTGCGCCCCTGGTTTATGGCATTTAGGTTTGACTGGTGGGTGGCAGGCGAACAGGCGGAGTGGATCATTCGTTCTATCAATCACCCTGATTTGGCAGTCGGGCCGGCTTGCCTTGCAGTATTCGTGATGATCTGGCTCATCACGACAGCCCTGTTGGCAGGTTCAAATTTGGCAGTGGCACAGGATGCCAGCCAACGACCGGCCCTGGCCGGCGAAGTTGTAGGCGCACTTGCTGCCGCGCGGTGGGATGAACTCGACAACGGTTTGTCGGTTGTTCAGGTAGATACAGCGCTGGGTACCAAAGTCACGGCTATCAGCATAGATTTACGTCGGTTCCGGCTTGGCATTTTGCAACAGGAAACACCCAAGGGTGAAAGGGTCCGTCGTGTGCTGGCGCGTACGGATGCCGTGCTCGTTTCAAATGGTGGCTTCTTTGCCAGGTCGGAGGATGAAACCCTGCGGCCGGTCGGCATGCTTATCCTTGATGGTGTGGAACTGTCCAGCCATTGGGAGATTACGGGAGGATATCTCGCCCTCGACGCCGCTGGCATGCCGGCCATAACACTTTCGCCTTCAGGTCCACCTGCCTGGGCTCGGAACGCTGTCCAGAGCAAGCCGGTGTTGATTGAGCCAGGCGGCAGGTGGGCGATGAACACCAATGGGACGGAGCTGGCGCGGAGAACGCTGTTTTGCCTGATCGATGAGGAGACGGCAGTCCTCGTCCTGGTGCATGGCAATGGCCTCACGCTTTTCGAGGCGGGCTGGACCATGCGCGGTAAGCAATGGGGCGGCTTTTTTGGCTGTGACAGCGCCATCGCGCTTGATGGTGGGGGATCAACGCAACTGGCAGTCCAGAACGAGCCTCAGCTGTCTATCAGCGGCTTGACCGATGTACAGAATTTCCTGGCCGTATTTCCCATAGCAGCAGGTGATGATGGTCAGCAAGATACCGGGCAGGAAGATATTGGCCAGGAAGATACTGGTCAGTAAGGCTTACTGGCGTTCCTGTAGCGGCGACTTGCCATACATTTCGCGGTAGCACTTGGAAAAATGCGACGCTGAAACGAAGCCGCATGCAATCGCTACATCGACCACCGGAATTGTGGATTGACGCAGAAGGTGCCTTGCACGGTCAAGCCTGACCTCCAGGTAGTATCGGGCAGGTGAGCGGCCCATCTGGCTCTGGAAAAGGCGTTCGATCTGGCGCCGGGAAAGTCCGACATAATCGGCAATCTCTACCAGCGACAGCGGCTCGGAAATATTGGCTTCCATGAATTCGATGATCGAGATCACCTTGGCGTTCTGGACACCCAGCCTTGCGCGCAGAGGAAGGCGCTGGCGGTCATGGGGATTGCGAACCCGGTCGGTGAGAGCCTGCTCGCACACGCGGTTTACAAGCTCCTCGTCATTGTCGCGACCAATCAGCGAAAGCATCATGTCGAGCGCTGCGGTGCCGCCAGCGCAGGTCCAGATATTGCCGTCCATCTCATATAGGTCGGCATAAACCTCAGCAGTTGGAAACTTCTCCTGAAAACCGGGAAGGTTTTCCCAGTGGATCGCACAGCGCTTGCCTTTCAACAGGCCGGCGGCAGCAAGCAAATGGGCTGCGGTGCACAAGCCGCCAACCGTGACACCCGAATTCTTGCATTCGCGGAAATAGGCATAGAGCGACTTGTTCTCGTACTTCTCCACATCAATGCCGGACACGGCAAACATGATGTTTGGACGCCGGGACGATGCCAGGTAATGGCGTTCGCGGTCGAGCGAGGTGTCTACCGTAACCTCGACGCCGTTGGAGGCGACTACCGGATTGCCGTCAATCGAACTCAGCCTCCACTGATACATGCCGTCGCCGCGCATGCGGTTTGCCATTCGCAGCGGCTCGATCGCTGTTGCAAAGGCTATCATGGAAAAATTGGGCACCAGAAAAAAGACAATCGTCTTGCCAGCGGCCTGCGAAACCGGCTGTTTTGCTGCAGATTCAATTTTGAAATCAACGTTCAACCCGAAAACTCCCGGGAATTCGCCTTTTGGCGATCATGTCACCTGAATGACACTATCGGTATCGTGACATTGCCGCAATCAGAATATTGTGGTCGCAAGCCCAATATTGGGTCTGAGGGCCCGGAAACTCAAACAATTTCCAATGAAAAAGGCCTGCCGAAAGGCAGGCCATTTTTCATTCAATCTTTACAGTTACTTAGATGGACATGCCGCCATAACGCAGTGATGCGAGAGCTGCAACTTCACCAGGCATTGAACGGTTCATGCGAGCGCGTGCAAATTCTGTGGTCAGCGAGCCGGAATTCCGGTTGAAGCGTTTGAAAAGGTGTTTCATCGTATCTACTCCATGTTGATGATTACCTACACGGAGTCGCCTTGCTTGCATAAGCAGGTGCCAGCACTGGCGGTATTGGGCGCGATTGCCGTTTACCGCAAATCCAGGCTGCCCAGAACATAATTCATTGGGGCGGCTCTGGCCTGCATATAGTGATGTTTGCCAGGTCACACCAATGCCAAATGCGACTATCTGCTGTGCATTTTCGACTGATCTGGCTTGTTTCCTGCGATTTCGCTGGAATCCCCGACTCAAACAAAAATACTTACCAAACCGGACAGGTCAGAACCGATAAAATCCCAATCCGCCTCAGGTTCCAGATCAGTAACCTGATCCCGACCATGTTCGGTGGGGCGCGGAAAAAAGCCGGTCAACAGGCCAGCCTTGCGCGCGGCAAACAGGTCGTCATTATGCGCCGCTACCATCATGACTTCGCCGGGAGCCAGTCCGAGTGCTTTACAAGAAGCGAGGTAGACTGATCGCTCGGGCTTGTAGTTCTGAGCTATTTCAGCACCAAGAACCATATCCCATGGCAGGTTCGCGAAGCGGGCAAGCCTCACCATCAGCGCGATAGAACCGTTGGAGCATGGTGCGATAAAGGCATGCCCGCGCAATTGTGCCAAGGCGCCCGGAACTTCAGGCCAGGGCGGCAGCTTTTCCCATGCATGATTGAGGGCATCGCGTTCGGCTGAATTGAGGTGGTCTTCGAGGCCCTCGGATTTGAGAACCAGATCAAGGTTTTCCCGGTGCAGGATATCAAGTGGCACATAGCCGCGATCGCCGCCGCGAATGCGCTGCATGGCGGGCTGGTATCGCCCGCGCCATAGTTCGGCAAAGCGCAAGGGGTCCGGCGAAACCGGCTTGTCGGCAAAAGCCTTTCCAACTTCCGTGCCCACACCGCTACGCCAGTCGCACAAACTGCCGAATACATCGAATAACAGGGCCTTTGGCGGGTTCGCGTACATGGGGTGAGAGCTAGCACAGAAAACAGCACCCTCAAACCGGGTTCGAGGGCACCCAGATGTGGTAACGGTAAGTTCGCATGATCAGTTACGGCCTTTGCGGGCCCTTATTTCCAGTTCGATGGATGCGTTCACTGACAGCGGCAGGGCGTTCACATCCTGAACATCCGCACGGGTCACCCCGATGTCACTGAGCATCCTGTCATCAAGGGCAAGAAGATGCTGGAAAGCAGCCCTGTCCTCACGATGCTTCCGGTAAACGTGCCAGGCATGAACTGTATCGGACCAGGCATCGCGAAGGATCTGGTTGATCCGCAAGGATTCCTGAACATGACCTGCATGATAGGCAACAGGGTGCACGGGAGGGTTACCGCAAAAGCGGTTTGCATGAGTGTTCATCGGTTTTCTCCTGAATAGGCCGGTTGGCCGAAGCAGCCTCACTTGGCGAGGCGGTAACTGGACAATGCTGCCAAAACATGCTTCAATCAAACGAATAGATTTTATTTGATCTATCAGAAAAAATGAAAGTAAATCACCATGACCGTACATACCCGCGCCCAACAGGCACAGATGCCATTGCTTGAACTCGATCTTCTGAAAACCCTTGTGGCGATTGCGGAGACCGGGAATTTCTCGGCGGCAGCTGCTGCGGTTTTTCGAACACCATCCGCCGTTTCGATGCAGGTAAAGAAAATGGAGGAACTGCTGGGCAAGGCTGTTTTCATTCGTGATTCGCGATCGGTTTCCCTGACTGCTGATGGTGATTTGCTGCTGGCACATGCCCGTCGCATGCTGGCGATGAACCGCGAGATGGTGGCGCAGTTCATCACGCCGGAAATTGCCGGTGTTGTGCGTCTGGGCGCACCCGATGATGCGGCTGAAAGAATGCTGCCGGAAATGCTGAAGCGGTTTGCCTTGAGTCACCCCTGCGTGACTGTTGATGTCGTGGTTGAAAGCTCCTCCAACCTGATCAGGATGGTAAATGAGGGACGGCTCGACATGACCCTTGTCACCTGCGCGGCGGGTATTGCCGGGGATGACAAGGCCGAGATTCTTCTTACTGAAAGACTGGTCTGGGCAGGGCTGAAGGGTGGCATTGCCAAAGAACGCTCTCCCCTGCCGATATCTGTGTGGGAGGAAGGATGTGTATGGCGCAATGCAGGGCTGGAAGGGCTTGGTGCTGCAGGGATAGCGCATCGCGTGGCGTTTCAGAGCGCCAATATTTCCGGCCAGAAAGCCGCTATCCTGGCGGACCTTGCCATCGCCCCCATTCCGCAATCCTCTATTGGCGGGCAGATCATTGCGCTTGATGATGGCGGCCAGTTGCCGCGCCTTCCTGACTATTCGCTTGGCCTGATTGTCGGCAGCAAGCTTTCCGAACCTGCGCAAGCTGCTGCCGATCATTTGCGGGCCTGCTTTTCGGGGCGGAATGTCGCCTAGTTGATACATGCGATTTTCGCATTGCAAATCCGTGCCCCATGGGGAAAACTTTCCTGATGGAAGCTCAAACACCTCCCTTTACCCTCGGCATTGAGGAAGAATACCTGCTGGTGGATCAGGAGACACTGGATCTGGCAGCAGCACCTGAATCGCTGATGGACGCCTGCAAGGAAGAGTTGGCGGACCAGGTAAGTCCTGAATTCCTGCAATGCCAGATCGAGGTAGGGACAGGGATCTGTGCCACGATTTCAGATGCGCGCGAGGACCTTGGCAATCTTCGCCGCTGCATCAAGCGGGTGGCCAATGACCATGGCCTGATGCCGCTTGCGGTTTCAACCCACCCCTTTGCCGACTGGCAGAACCAGCACCACACCCGCAGGGAGCGCTATGACAATTTGCAGAAGGATCTGGGCGGTGTTGTCCGCCGGCTGCTGATCTGCGGCATGCATGTTCATGTCGGCCTGCCTGATGATGATCTGCGGGTCGATGTGATGAACCAGCTGTCCTATTTCCTGCCGCACCTGCTGGCCTTGTCCTGCTCCTCGCCCTTCTGGCAGGGCAGGGATACGGAACTGGCTTCCTACCGGCTGACGGTGTTCGACAATCTGCCGCGCACCGGCCTGCCGCCGAATTTTACGAGCTTTTCCGAATACCAGCGGTCGGTGCAGATCATCATCGACAGCGGCCTGATAGAGGATACCAGCAAGATCTGGTGGGATCTTCGACCCTCGGCAAGGTTCCCGACGCTGGAGGCGCGCATCTGCGATGTTTCGCCCATACTGGAGCATACGCTCTCCATTGCTGCGCTGATCCAGTCGCTCACCGCGATGCTCTGTGAGTTGAAATCGCACAACCAGCGCTGGCGGCAATACAGTTCCTTCCTGATCGAGGAAAACAGATGGCGCGCCCAGCGTTATGGCATGTCGGAAGGGTTGATCGACTTTGGCCGGGGCGAGGTGATTGGCTATGACCACCTGCTGGACGAGTTGATCGAACTGACCAGCCCGCAAGCGGAAAAGCTGGGCTGCCTTGAAGAGGTACGTGGCGCGCGCAACATCCTGCAATATGGCAACAGTGCAACCCGCCAGCGTGAAGTTTTTTTTGGCGCAGCGCAAAAAGGTGCCGACCGCCAGGAAGCACTGAAGGAAGTCGTGCGAACCCTGTCGGAAGAGTTCAGCGCCGGGCTTTGAGCTGTTCAACAAGGGCCATGCGCCCGAGCTTTGCCCTCTCGGCTGCGCGGCCCTCCAGAAACTCACCGGCGCAAAGACCCGGGGCAAGGGCAAGCGCTTCGCGAACATCAGCAGTGGTTATGCCAATATCGTCCAGCCTTTCCGGCGGACAGTCGAGCAGCGCACGCAGTCGGACACGTCTGGACCGCTCCCTGATCCAGTTCACAAGAAACAGGTTCACTCTTGGAGACCTGTGCGCGTGCAGCTGATGGCCGTAGCGCTGCTGCAGCCATTGGAAAAACTGCGAGTTGCCTGAAACCCATGTGACCCTTTTCATCTTCCATCTCCTTTGTTTCAGTTCTTGCCAAGGCTTATGCTGCGAGGGTAGGATGATTTAATCAAACGAAATTAAATGAAGAAACAGATCAGAAAAAATGAATCATGTTCCAGTAGATTTCGCGCTGTTGCAGACCTTTATCGCTATCGCGGAATCGAAGAGTTTTCTGACTGCAGCTGATCGTGTCGGGCGCAGCCCATCTGCAGTTTCCATGCAGATCAAGCGGCTGGAACAGCTCCTCGGCGCATCGTTGTTTATCCGCAATGCGCAGGACACCTCGCTGACCCGCGATGGTGAAAGACTGGTTCAGTACGCGCGGCAATTGCTTGCAAGCGAACTGGAGATGCGCAACGCGTTTCGAAGCGAGCCGATCATCGGGCAGGTTACGCTGGGTGTGCCGGATGATGTGGTCGAACGTTTTCCCATGCAAGTCATCCGGGAATTCGGCGACCTCTATCCCGATGTGGCCATCACGATTACGGTCAACCACACGCCATCACTTCTGGAAGCGGTTCGGATCCGGGCGATCGACCTTGCCATTGTCACTTATGCCGAGAGCATTCCAGGTATCAACAAGGCCGAAGTGATCTATCAGGAACCGGAGGTCTGGGCGATGCGCAAGGGAGGCATTGCAGCCAACAGGAACCCTTTGCCGGTTGTCATTTGGAAAGAGAAATGGGCCTGGTACAAAGCTGTCATCGATATCCTCGAAAGTGTCAAGAAGGACTATCAAGTGGTGATGAAATCGGAGAACATCACTGCGAGGCGCAATGCCATTGAGGCCGATTTTGCAGTTGGCCCGCTTCCCTCGTCGCAACTGGGTGACAATCTTGTTCCTGTTCCGGCAATGATGGCGCTGCCGGCATTGCCGGTTTACGGGCTTGGTCTCATCGTTCAGGAGGAAGCGTCGCCGCCTGCGCGCGTTTTGGCGGATTTCCTTCGAACGGCTGTCAATTACCAGTCGAACCAGAAAACGTGATGTCAGCCCCGCCGTCTGCCGCCGCGGCGGCGCGGTGAGCCGTCGTCGATCGCGCCATCGGCCATGACCTTCCTCGGTGGAAGCTTGACCTGCTCAGCCAGTTTGGGGAACGGTTCCACCTTGTTGGGCATGGCCATGGCATTGACGAAATGACGCTGGAAGTCCGGCTCCAGCGCCGTCTCGATTTTCTCGATTTTCGTTACCGTGTCCTCGATTTCGCGGCGGTAGTCGCGATTGACCAGGGCCATTTTCGCGCCATAGCCAGCGGCATTGCCGACTGCCTTGACCCTTGTCAAATCGCAATCGGGTATCAGGCCGAGCACCATCGCATATTTGGGATCGATGAAGGTTCCAAACGCACCGGCGAAAGAAATGGAGTCGACGTGGTCGATGCCCTTCTTGTCCATCAGAAGCTTGATGCCGGCATAAAGCGCGGCCTTTGCCAGCTGGATGGCGCGCACGTCAGTCTGCAGGATCATCAGTTCCTGCTTGCCGCGCCACAGGACATAGGACCAGGTGCGGCCGTTCTGGACGATGCGGTCCGATTTTTCAGCCAGCGAACCGTCGATCACACCGTCCTCGGTGATGATGCCTGACAGGTACATTTCGGCAACGACCTCGATGATTGCCGAGCCGCAAACGCCGGTGACGCCGATCTTTTCGGCGGCCTCTTCAAAGCCCGGCTCATCAGACCACATGTCGATCCCGATTACCCGGACCCTTGGCTCGAAAGTCACAGGATCAATGCGCACGCGCTCAATGGCGCCGGGTGCTGCACGCTGTCCGCAGGAGATTTCCGCGCCTTCAAAGGCAGGGCCGGTGGGAGAGGATGCCGCCACCAGATGGGAGGAATTGCCAAGCACGATCTCTGCATTGGTTCCAACGTCGACAACCAGCATTTCCTCTGACTGTCGGTGCGGGCCCTCGCTCAGCGTGACCGCTGCCGCGTCAGCGCCGACATGGCCGGCAATGCAGGGCAGCATGTAGATGCGTGCGCCCTTGTTGACGTGAATTTCCTGGTCGGTTGCCCATGAGTGCACGGCACCTGAAACAGCAAGGGCAAACGGCGCTCCACCCAGCTCGGTCGGGTCAATGCCGAGGAAAAGGTGGTGCATGATCGGGTTGCCGACGAACACAAGATCAAGGATGTCGTTGGGATCGACTTTCGCCTCACTGCAAACGTTCTCGATCAGTCCGTTGAGCGCATTGCGAACCGCCGAGGTCATTGCTTCGCGGCCTTCCGGGTTCATCATGACGTAGGAAACGCGGCTCATCAGGTCTTCGCCAAAGCGGATCTGCGGATTGGACGTGCCGGAGGAGGCGATGGTTACGCCGGACAGCAGTGAGACGAGGTGCAGGGCAATGGTGGTCGAACCGATGTCGCAGGCGATGCCATAGGCGGTATTGTGCAATCCGGGAAACAGCGCGATCAGCGAGGGGCGGCTGGACTCCATGTCGCGGTGAATGGCGGCGGTTACCTTCCACTCGCCCTTGCGCAGGATTTTCTGGACCTTGGGCAGCAGGTGCTGGTCGATCATCAGATCCTTCCAGCCCCAATCCTTTTCGAGCGCAGCCTTGAGGCGATCGAGGTCGCCGAGCGGCTTGTGCATGTCTGGTTCCTCGACCTCGACATAGCACAGTTGAATGGCCGGCTTGCGTGCGATGACGCGGCCATCATCAACCTTGCGAACCACCTGGGCGTTGACCTGCAGGTCCTGAGGAATGTCGATGACTAGGTCGCCCTCTACATAGGCAGAGCAGGACAGGCGGCGCCCGTCCTTGAGTTCACGTTTTTCGGCGTAACGCAGTTCCTTGGCGCCAAGCGCTGAAATATGCTCGTTCGAGGAGGTGATGCCATGCTTGGCAAACTTGCCTTCCTGCACTTCGCACTGGCAACGGCCACAAATTCCGCGCCCGCCGCAAACACTCTCCACGTAAACGCCCAATTCCCGCGCCGCGTCGATCACGGCCGTGCCCCTGGGAAACCGCCCGCGCTTGCCGGACGGCATGAAAAGGACGAGGGGGTTTTTGGAGTTGTGGTTCATGTTGGAGCTTTATCCCCGCGCGCGCTGGGTGCGGCCACCTGCGGCGCGGCGGCCCCGGGCGCCGCCGGGAGCAGCATCGGGATCACGGTTGAAGGCAATCCATGCAGCGCCGCCATCGTCCTGGTTGAGCAGGAAATTGGCTGCGCGGATCGCTTCCATTTCCTTGCCGGGGCGGGGCCGTGTGGAGCCAAGGCCGAAAATCTTGACGAAAGTCTCGTCATCCATGTCCGGTGGAACCATGATGCCGGCAGCTTCCACTGCTGCGCGTTTTTCTGCAATCTTGGAAGCGCCGACCGGCAATGCGACGGGGTTCATGATCGCGCTGGTCATGCCCGCGGCATAGGCCATTGGCAGGAAGGCATTGTTGATGCCGTGGCGGTTTGGCAGGCCGAAGGAGATGTTCGAGGCTCCGCAGGTCGTGTTGACGCCGAGTTCCTCGCGCAGGCGGCGCACAAGGGTGAACACCTGGTGGCCGGCAGTCGCCATCGCGCCAATCGGCATGACAAGCGGATCTACCACGATGTCGTGGGCAGGAATGCCGAAATCGGCAGCGCGCTCGACGATCTTCTTGGCAACGGCAAAGCGCACTTCAGGGTCTTCGGAGATGCCTGTGTCGTCATTGGAAATGGCAACGACCGGGACATTGTATTTCTTGACCAGCGGCAGAACCTTTTCAAGGCGCTCTTCTTCACCGGTAACCGAATTGAGCAGCGGACGGCCCTTGGCTGCCTTCAGGCCTGCTTCCAGCGCGCCTGGAACAGACGAATCAATACAGAGCGGGCAGTCGGTAACCGCCTGTACGGTCTCGATCAGCTTGGGCATCAGCATGGGTTCAACAAAGTTGTTGTCGGCATAACGCGGATCGGCAGCCATCTTGCCGGAGAACACAGCGCCGGAATTGATGTCGAGAACAGTTGCACCTGCAGCGACCTGTGAGATCGCATCGCTTTCCACGCGGGAGAAATCATCGCGCTCCAGTTCCTCGTTCAGGATCTTGCGGCCAGTCGGATTGATCCGCTCGCCGATCACGCAGAAGGGCTGGTCAAAGCCGATGATGACTTCCCTTGTGGCGGAAGCAACTATGGTGTGTGTCATTTTCTCTTTCCGTTATTGGAACCTGATGTGTTCGGTCTCGGCGGCTCAGGCTGAAACCGCTACATTAAAAACCGGTGCGGTCATATCCCATGATCCGCGCTGTACCAACCATTCTGCCGACTTTTTCATGCCACCAAACGGGAAAACATGGATCTGGGCGATAGCGCTGGCCTCACGCTTGGCAAGCCAGTGCTGCTCGATCGGGTTGACGATCTCGTCGGGATCAAACCCTGCTGCGAGGGTCATGATTGCGCCGCCGCGTTTTTTGAGGAAGGAAAGGGAGTTGCCCACGCCGCACATCGCCGCAAATTTGAGCAGCGTCGTGATTTTGGCGGGGCCGGCAACGCCAAGGTGAACCGGCAGGTCAACACCCGCCGCCTTGATGCCCTCAGCCCAGTTGATGAACTTCCTCGAATCGAAACCGAACTGGGTCACGATGCGCATGTTGATATCGGAGCGCTCTGCAAACGCCTTTTTCATGCGCAGTGCTTCCATGGCCACTTCATCGGAAAAATCCGGAGACCCTTCGGGATGGCCGGCAACGCCCATATGGGTGATGCCGTACTTGTCGAAGAAGCCGGTTTCCAGCACTTCCATGGTTGAGGAAAATTCGCCTGCTTCCTTTTCAAGGCCACCGCCGATGACCAGAACGTCGCGCACGCCTGCTTCACCGCTCAGCATGGCAATGCGGTTTTCCAGCGCCTGGCGGCTGGTAAGCCGGCGGGAAGCGAAATGGGGAACAGGGATGTAGCCGAGTTCATTGACCCGCTTTGCGCCGACGGTCAGGGTTTCAGCCGTGTCGGTGCCCACATCTGTGATGTAGACCCTGGTTCCGGCAGGAAAGGCGCCGGGCAGGTCTTCGCTTTCGACTGCCTGTTTTGGCGATATCTCGATTGAGGAAGGAATTCTGGCCATCATGGTAATCCTTGATAGTGGGATGTCGTTCAGCGCCGCGGCATCCCGGGCGTCATTGTCATTGCGTTCGTTCAGTCTTGCGTGCCGCCGGATTTGACAAGTGCCACCAGGCGTTCCCTGTCGTATTCGGCTTCCAGTCTTGCAGCTGCCGCATCGGCTTCAGCCTCGATGTCGTCGCTGACCTCCACCGGATCGGACTTGCGCCATTCGGCCAGGTAGTCATCTGTTTCGGCCGCGCCGGTCCGCATGGCGACCATGTCGATGGCCTCTGTAAAGCGCAGGGAAAGCTCACGCTTTGCCATGTTGCGCCGTCCCGCCTTGACGATAAGCGATGCGGGAATATCACGCCAGTAGACGATTTGCAGTTGTGCCATGTCTGGATTCCGGCTGGTCATATAGCGACACAGTAAAATTGGGCGGACAATGTTGGAAATCCCGCATTTTAGCTGCGCCGCTTACGACGCGCATACAAACAAAAACGACGCGCAAAAACGACGTACATGAACGGGGCGTTTTTCCTCAGCCACATATATCAGGCAGGATATTTGATAAACACCGAACTGTCGAATTCAAGGACGCGCTTGCCGTCCTGGTTAATGGCATGGGAGCTGGTCTTGACGAAATGCCAGCCCGGCCGCGAGGCAGTCGGGCGGCTTGATACCACCTCGTTGAAAAATGTTATCGTGTCGCCGGCATAGACAGGCCTGAGCCATTTCAGGTTCTCAAACCCCGGAGAGGGGCCGTATTCGGGAACTGGTAGGCCCTCTTGGCGGCGCTCGGCGATCCATTTGAAGCTGTATTCGCGCTGCTTGGCCATCCACATGGAAGCCGTGTGCCAGCCGGATGCGCACAATCCGCCCAGAACAGAACCCCTCGCCAGTTCTGCATCCACATGAAAGGGTTGCGGATCAAACTCCTTCGCAAAGGTGATGATTTCCCCGGGCGTGAAAGTGTGTGTGCCGATCTGTGCCTTCCAGCCAGGCTGCATGATCTCCGGCAATACAGTGCTCATGAGGTGTAGCTTTCGCGGGTCCGCATCATGCCGGTATTGCAGTGGGTAAGAACCTGACGGTTGCCCTGTGCGTAGAGATTGAGGCGCAGATCAACCAGGCCAAGGCCGGGGCGCGACGCCGAAAGCCGCCTGCCTTCTATCAAAACCTCGCCGGTCAATGTGTCTCCGGCCAGTACTGGCGCCATCCATTTGCATTCGGAAACGCCTGGCGAGCCCTGGGAAGAGGAATCCAGGATATAGGCTTCGCACATCATCTTCATGGCCAGCGAGCAGATATGCCACCCCGATGCTGCCAGCCCACCGAGAAAGGAGGCCTTTCCGGCTTCCTCGTCGAGATGGAAGGGGGCCGGATCGAACTGCTTTGCATAATGGATGATTTCTTCGGCTGTTATGGTGTAGGGGCCGATCGCGATGGTCGAACCCGGTTCCATGTCCTCGTAACAATATCTGGGTGCTGGCACTTGTGTATCCGTGTCAAAGACCTGAAAGGGCAGGGGTGAGGTCCCCGTAGCCGGTAAAGCGATATTCATATTCAAGGCCGAGGAACTCCGCAGCCTTGCGGGCATTTGCCTCCAGCGTCTCATCCCTGCTTTGGGCGAGATAAAGCGCCTTTGTGTAATTTGCAAAATACATGTCGCGAAGTTCGGGATGCTTGTCCAGTCCCAATGGCCTGACCATGAAGGTCTCGAAATGACGGGCAAGGAAATCGGTAATGAAGAAGGTTGTAAGGTGATCTTCGCCGGCAAAGGCATCATTGCCAATGTAGAAGGAAAAGCAGTGGGGCCCGGCAATACGCTCAATGCCGTGTTTCCTGCATACCTTGTCCAGCGCGCCGCCCGTACCGCAATCGGCGTAACCGGCGAAGATGTTCTCAAAGCCTTCGGCTTTGGCCTCGATGATCGCCTGATCCATGGCCGGAGCAATTCGTTCGGGATGGTGGTGGTAATCTGCCGGGAGGCATTTCAGGTCAATATGGTCGCGGCCCAGCTGTTCGTTGATCGCGAGGATTTCGCGGGCAATCATTCCGCAGGCAATGACGCGGACTTTCCGGGTTTTCTCGTTCGCTTCCATATCCCGTTCTTTACTTCGCTTACTGATTCAGCTTGTTTGCCATCTGATTCACTGTTCAAGCTTAAACTGTTGATTATAAAATAAAAACAGGCGCTGCGGTTGATCCGGCAGCGCCTGTTGAACCTGTCCGGTTTTAGATAAGGCGTCAGCCTGCCGACATCTGGTTATGCTTGCGTGCCATGAATTCCTTGGCGGTTTCAACTGCAACGGCTGCGTCCCGGCAATAGGCATCGGCGCCGATGGCCCTGCCGAATTCCTCGTTGAGCGGCGCGCCGCCCACAAGGATAGTATAATCATCACGAATGCCTTTTGCGACCATGGTGTCGATCACGACCTTCATGTAGGGCATGGTCGTGGTCAGCAGGGCAGACATGCCCAGAATGTCGGGCTTGTGCTTTTCGAGGGCAGCCAGATACTCATCCGCATCGGTGTTGATGCCGAGGTCGAAGACGTCGAAACCCGCGCCTTCCATCATCATGCCGACGAGGTTCTTGCCGATGTCGTGGATGTCGCCCTTCACGGTTCCGATGACCATTGAGCCGAGCTTTGGTGCGCCGGTTTCAACAAGCAGCGGGCGCAGGATGTTCATGCCGGTTTTCATGGCATTGGCGGCAAGCAGCACTTCCGGCACAAACAGGATGCCGTCCCGGAAGTCGATGCCGACGATGCGCATGCCCTCGACAAGGGCTTTGGTCAGAACGTTGTATGGGGTCCAGCCGCGCTCAAGAAGAATGTTGACGCCTTCGGCGATCTCGTCCTTGAGACCGTCATAAAGATCGTCATGCATCTGAAGCACAAGATCCTCATCGCTGAGTTCGGATAGGATGATTTCGTCGTCAGACATCCTGCAATTTCCTTTTTGCGTACGCCCGGATCAGGGGTCGTTACATTTTTGCGCTCAACAGATTGATTCTGCATGCGGAATCTTAATACTGCCGAAACCGTTTCAACTCTCTTATACCAGCAATAACGGTAGTTACATCTGTTTGTTTCGCGACTTGCCGCAAGACGAATGCGACGCAGCAAAAATAGCTGCCAAATGGGTTAAAGCCTCCATGCCAGGCATGCCGGTCGCCTGACCCGCAAGAATCCGCGCCGATAAAGGGCAGGACTGACAACCCATGCGAACTGCAATGGCATTCAATTTGGACAATCAGTCCCCATTGCGCAAAAACGCCAAGCAAAGCCGTTTTAAGGCCGTGTTCACGGGGTAGTTTGCCTAGATTCCCGTGCAAAAGGTTTGCCGCGCTGAATATTGCGCCGCAAACTCAATTTCACGTTTCAGGAAAGCAAGGACAATGAGCGAGATTGATCCAAGTATGAATGTATCCCCTGACGAAATGTCAGAGGGTTCAGATGCCGGCCGCGGGGCCCGCCGGGCCCGTGGTGGCGGCGGTGCCGCGCGGCGTGCGGCGCGTTCGGGTGTTCATCTCGACAGCCTGCCTTATATCCACCGCCAGTTGGAACCCGTCGACATCCTTTCCAGCGAGGCGATCGAACTGATCGAGCACAATGCCGACATCCTCATGGAAGAGGTCGGTGTTGAATATCGCGATGATGCTGAAGCGCTGCAAATGTGGCGCGATGCCGGGGCTGACGTGAAGGGTGAGCGGGTGCATTTTCCCGTGGGTCTCTGCCGCGAACTGATGAAGACTGCGCCCTCGCAATTTACCCAGCATGCGCGCAACCCCGCACGCAATGTTGAAATTGGCGGCAAGAATACGGTATTTGCACCTGTCTATGGCCCGCCCTTCGTTCGCGATCTCGAAGGCGAGCGTCGCTATGCAACGCTGGAAGACTTCAAGAATTTCGTGAAGCTGGCTTGTCTTGCACCAGCCATGCACCATTCGGGTGGTACGGTGTGCGAGCCTTGTGACATTGCCGTCAACAAGCGCCACCTTGACATGGTCTATACCCATATCCGCTATTCGGACAAACCCTTCATGGGTTCGGTGACCGCGCCCGAACGCGCTGTGGATACGGTGAAAATGGCGCAGATGCTGTTCGGCGAGGATTTTGTCGACCAGAACTGTGTGCTGGTTTCTCTGATCAACTGTAACTCGCCCATGGTGCTTGATGATACCATGCTTGGCGCGCTCAAGGTTTATGCCCGCGCCAACCAGGCTTCGATCGTTTCTCCGTTCATCGTTGGCGGTGCCATGAGCCCGGTAACGGTTGCCGGTACGCTGACGCAGGTCTTGTGCGAGGCAACTTCAGCCATCGCCTTTTCCCAGCTTTGCCGCCCAGGTTCGCCGGTCATTTTCGGTACGTTCGCAACCTCGATCTCCATGCAGTCAGGTGCGCCATCCTTTGGCACGCCGGAACCCGCACAAGTGTTGATGGGCGCAGCGCAGTTTGCGCGCCGCTACAACCTGCCATTCCGTTCCGGCGGTTCGCTGACAGGCTCAAAGGTGCCGGACGCAGCGGCAGCCTATGAAAGCGCCAACACGCTTTGGCCTGCCATGATGGGCGGCGTCAACTTCATGTTGCATGCTGCAGGATGGCTGGAAGGAGGACTGGTATCGTCTTTCGAAAAGTTTGTCATGGATTGTGATCAGCTTGCCGCCGCGCAGAAATTCGCTGCCGGCGTCGATACCTCTCCCAATGGTCAGGCCATGGATGCAATCCGTGAAGTGGGACCTGGTGGTCACTATCTCGGCTGTGAGCACACGCAGAACAATTTCCAGACTGCTTTCCACGTCTCGAATGTCGCTGACAACAATTCCTACGAACAGTGGGAACTGGAAGGCGGCAAGCGCACGGAAGAGCGTGCCAACCAGATCGCCCGCAACTGGCTCGACAGTTACCAGGCGCCACCACTTGACGAAGGCATTGACGAGGCATTGCGCGCATTTGTGAAGGAGCGCAAGGATTCGATGCCTGACGCATTTGCCTGAAAGGGTCCCCCGGTCTCCGAGGCACAGGCGCGGAGACATGTCGGGAACCTGATCACGGAGAGTGTTTGGCGGCTCAACAAGCCGGCGGGAACTTCCAAGTGACCGTATTCCTGTCAGGATTTGAGACTTGGGGGTCTTTTTTACATGAAGAACTGCGACAGGACCGAGGACATTGAAAACGAACTGGCCAGGCGGCTCCAACCGCTTGGCCTTTTTGTTTTTGGCTGGTTTGTCATGCCTGATGCCCCCTTTGCGGGCCGCAAGGCAGCCCTGATTGGCAACCGCGCCGAAAACGGCCAGCACAAAATGTGGGAGACGTTCCGCCAGTCGCCGGAACATGACGATGGCTTCGCCAATCCCATGGATCGCTGGAGCGAACGGGTGATCGGTAAAATCGCCGTCGAACTTGAGGCGGTTGCGCTCCATCCCTTTGGAGAAACGCTGTGGCCCTTCCAGCGCTATGCCAAGGCTGCGACCGGCATGCAATCATCACCGCTGGGTCTGTTGATTCATCCCGAATTCGGCCTGTGGCATGCGTTTCGGGCTATCCTCGTATTCCATGAACATGTGGTTCTGGATGTGCCCAGGAAACCGATTCACGCCTGTGACAGCTGTGATACCAGACCTTGTCTGAGTGCTTGTCCAGTCGAAGCATTTTCGGCAGAGGGTTTTTTGGTCCGGAACTGCCGCAGTCACCTGTCATCGGGCAAGGAACCGGACTGCATGTCAGATGGGTGCCGTGCACGTGCTGCCTGTCCGGTCGGCGTGCCGTATCCAGACGAACAGATCCGCTTTCACATGATGGCATTTGCAGGCAATTGAATTCAGCTGCGCCTGCGCCCCTTGCGCTCACGACGCGGGGCTTCATCATTGGCGGCCGATGTGGCGTTCTTCATCTCGCCGATCTTGGCAATGATTTCTGAGACGCCAGGGCGCGGGCCGGGACCCTCTGCAAGGTGTTCGTCAATCGCCTTGCGCATGTATTTGAGATGGTCACAAGAGGTGCCGCAGCAACCGCCGATGATCTTCGCGCCTGCGTCCATTGCCATGATTGTGTAGTCGTACATCAGTTCTGGAGTACCGGTATAAACGACGTTCTCGCCCCTGATGACCGGAATGCCGCAATTGGCCTTGGCGACCACCACGCATTGCGGCGCGGCCTCCGTCATGTCGAGAACGGAGGAAAGGAGATCAGAAGCGCCGACACCGCAATTGGCGCCAATTGCGAAGGGCTGCTGCGGTTCATCGCTGAGCAGGGAAGGAAGGTTGGAGGGCGCCAGGCCCATCATGGTCTTGCCGGCAGTATCGAAGGATGCGGTTACGACATAGGGCATGCCCACCTCAATAGCCGCCTCTGCTGCTGCCCTGATCTCGTCTTCAGAAGACATGGTCTCGATCCACAGAACGTCAACGCCGCCTGCCTTCAGACCTTCCATCTGCTCGACAAATGCTCTTTTTGCTTCCTCGACCGTGAGCGGACCAAGCGGCATGAGCAATTCGCCGGTGGGACCGACTGACCCTGCAACAATTACCGGCCGGTCCGCCGCATCTGCCACCCTGCGGGCGATCTGTGCCCCTTTTTCATTGAGTTCGAATACCCTGGCTTCAGCCTTGTGCAATTTCAGGCGATGGCGGGTACCCCCAAACGTGTTCGTCAGGATAATGTCTGAACCGGCATCAACAAAGTCCCGGTGCAGCTTTTCAATGTTCTCCGGTTTTTCGTCATTCCAGAATTCCGGAGAATCGCCCGAAGTCAGTCCCATGTCGAACAGGGTGGTCCCGGTGGCACCATCTGCCAGGAGGACCGACTTTTCAGAAAGTAATTGCGCCAGGACGTTTGTCATTTGTACTCCGGTAGCGAAAGTGAGCCTCTGTACGATATAAAGATTCCTTTATATCCCTTGTGTCAATTGTCAAGGCGATTTGCCCGGTGCCGGTCTGTCTGGTGGATCATTGCCCGCACAATCTGGCCAGCAATGGGCCGCTGGAAATAAATTCCGAAAATAACGGTAATTAAGTTTCGGGTAACCCAATTCTAACCGCCTGTTTACCCAATTCGCCTAGAAGTATCTGCGAGGCGACCAAAAAGGCCGCCTCGCTCCCGGATCAGGTACTGCGTACCGGGATTTCCTCTAGTTCAGAGGCCCCATTCGTTGGGGGAATGCGTCTCAAAACCGACTATTTCCCGGCAGTTGCCCGGAGATAGTCGGTTTTTCGGCACGAAAGCGTAGAATTTTCCGAATACAACCTTGCATTCAGCGATATCCGGATTTATGACGCATCGTCAACAAAGCGGGGGCGAAGCTTTGTATTCTGTCGTAAAGGACTTCATGAAACTGCTTTCGGGCAGTTCGGATGAAGCAATTATTTTCTCTGACTATAATGTGCGAACGGCAATCGCCGTATTGTATTATCGCGTTATCCTGGTGGATGGCCGTATCCGTCAGGAGGAACTTGAAGAGTACCGCTCAGTCCTTGGAAAGACATTATTGGTTTCAGAAGACGAATTGCTTCTTTTCGAACAGAAGGTTCTTGAAGCCGTTCGAAACGAAAACACATTGAGCGCGTTCACCGACGTACTTTTGAGCCTGCCTGAAGAAAAGCGTCTGGAAATACTGGAAAACATGCGCCAGATTTCTATCAGTGACCGTGAACTGCACGAATTCGAGATCAACATGGTCGAGCGCACGGCGCAACTACTCGGGCTCGAAAACTGGGAGCCCAATGTTGCACCCAAGCGGAAAAACTAGTCGGGGCTTCTGCGTTTGATTGCGGCGGCGAGATCTGGTGCCGCTGTAATCAGTTCTTTGGTATAGGCCTGGCCCGGTGCTTCGTATAGTTCGGCAACGGGCCCCTTTTCGACAATCCTGCCATGTTGCATGACCATCACATTGTCGCAGAGCGCGCGTACAACTGACAGATCATGGCTGACGAAAAGCCACGCCAGTCCAAGTCTTTCCCGCAGTTCGATGACAAGATCGAGGATCTGGGCGCGGATCGAAACATCCAGTGCCGATACCGGTTCATCTGCAACGATCAGCCGTGGTTCGTTGATGATGGCCCGCGCGATGGCAAGGCGCTGGCGCTGACCACCGGAAAACTCATGCGGATACTTCGAAAGATCTGATGCTCCAAGGCCAACACTTTCAAGGGCATTTACAGCCAGGTCTCGTTTTTGCGCCGTGGAAAGGGTCGTTCGAACATACAGTGGCTCGGTGACCAGCCGCTCTGCGATCTGCCGCGGATTGAATGAGCCATAGGGATCCTGAAAAACTGCCTGAACGAACTTGACCGTTTCGCTGCGGTCGATCGCTTCTGCATCTGCCACAAGCCGGCTCTCGAAGTGGACGGACCCGCTGGCTGGCTTCTTCAGACCAAGCAGGGTGCGTGACAAGGTAGACTTGCCACAGCCGGATTCACCAACAAGACCAAGGATTTCAGATTTTGCCATTGTGAAGGTGACGCCATCAACCGCGCGAAAGGGTTCCGGCTTTCTGAACAGCGATGTGCGGTTTCCCGGATATTCGATGGCCAGATCATTTACAGCCACCAGGGGTTCTCCACCCGCTGGTTCCCATTTGGCAGCCCTTGCCGGCACATGGCTCGATGCCTCCGCCAATTGTGCGGTATAGGGGTGGGCTCTTGCCCTGAGTAGCGGGACGGCCGGGCCCTGGTCCTTCACTTCGCCATTTCGCATTACAACGAGATCATCAGCCATTCCGGCAACAACGCCAAGATCGTGGCTGATCAGGAGCAAGGCCATGTTATTTTCCTCGACCAGCTCCTTCAGCAGATCGAGGATGCGTGCCTGCACGATAACGTCCAGCGCCGTGGTTGGCTCGTCTGCAATCAGCAGCCTTGGTTTCATGGCGCATGCCATGGCGATCACGACACGCTGACGCTGGCCGCCGGACAATTCATGCGGATATCGCGACAGGGGAAAGCGCGAGGCGGGCAGGCCAACATGTTCCAGTATCGCTGCTGCGCGGCTTGCCGCTTCCTTGTCATCGACGCGGGCATGAATTCGAATGCCCTCGGCCACCTGTTCGCCGATTGTCTTGAGCGGATTGAGCGCGGTCATGGGTTCCTGGAACACCATGCCGATGTCATCACCGCGCAAGTCGCACATTGTGGCTTCATCGGCTTCGAGCACATTACGGCCGGCAAATTCCACCTTGCCGCTTGCCTTGCTGGCTCCGGGCAGGAGTTGCATGATGGTGAGCGCGGTGAGGGATTTGCCTGATCCCGATTCACCTACAAGCCCGGTGATGCGGCCCTCTTCAAGCGTGAAGCAAACATTCTTCAGGATTGGCCGATTGCGAATGGACAGGTCAAGATTTTCAATATTCAACAGGGGCATCAGTCGCCCCCGCGAAGGCGAGGGTCGAGGGCGTCTCGCACGCCATCTCCCATCAGGTTGAGGCCAAGCACGGTCAGGATGATGGCGATGCCGGGGAAAATGGCCATGTGAGGCGCAAGGGCCATCATGGTTTGCGCCTCGAAAAGCATGCGCCCCCAGCTTGGCATGGGCGGTTGTGCCCCCAGTCCCACATAGGAAAGGCCGGCCTCAGCCAGAATGCCGAGGGAAAACTGGATGGTACCCTGGACAATCAGCAGGTTGGCGATATTGGGCAGGATGTGTTCAACGGTAATGCGCGCAGCGGACTTGCCGCTCACCCTTGCCGCCAGCACATATTCGCGCGTCCACAAAGACAGCGCCGCTCCGCGCGTCAGGCGTGCGAAGACCGGGATGTTGAAAATTCCGATGGCAATGATCGCATTGATCGCCCCGGGGCCGAAGATGGCGGTGATCATCACGGCAGAGAGGATCGAGGGAAAGGCAAAAATCAGGTCATTGGTGCGCATCAGGGCATCATCGACTATTCCGCGCCTGGCTGCCGCCCATGCACCCAGGGGGACGCCTATTGCCATACCTATGCTTACAGCCACAAAAGCCACGGCAATCGAATTGCGCGCGCCGACCATGATCATCGAAAAAATGTCCCTGCCGAAATGGTCAGTGCCGAACCAGAAATCCGGGGAGGGGCTTTTCAGCCGGTCGGTAACGATGAGCCTGGTGACATCATAGGGGGTCCAGAAAAAGGAAATCAGTGCCAGTACAGCGACAATCGCAGTGATGATGGCGCCAACGACAAAGGAGCGCGAACGCAGGGCCCTGTAAAGCAGGCCGCGCTCGGCAGCCTGCAGCTCATCGACCGCGAGTTGGGGGGAGCCATCAATGCTCATGGTCGGTGCTCATCGCGTTGCGTGCCTCAACCTTGGATCGATGGCCGCATAGAGGAGATCGACGAGAAAATTGATGATGACGACGCTGGCTACCAGTAGCAGCACGGTTCCCTGCACGACGGGCAGGTCATGTTGGGTGATTGCCTGAAATACGAGACGGCCCAGACCCGGCAGGTAGAACACGTTTTCGATGATGATTGTCCCGGCCAGGAGAAAGGCGAATTGCAGGCCCATTATGGTGACGACCGGAATGAGCGCATTGCGCAGCGCATGGTTCCACAGGGTCTGGCGGCGGGTCAGCCCCTTGGCGCGTGCCGTACGGATGAAATCCTCGCCCAGAACCTCGATGAGCGCGGAGCGGGCAACGCGCGAGAGGATGGCCGCCTGGGGCAGGGCGAGGGCGATGGCGGGCATTGCGAGTGAGATCAGCGCTGGCCAGAAGCCGTTTTCCCAGCCCGGGAACCCGCCGGCGGGAACCCAGCGAAGGACGACTGCAAAGACATAGACCAGCAAGAGTGCAAACCAGAAATTGGGAATGGCGATGCCGAACTGGGTTGCTGCCATGATGCCGGTATCGGAAGCGGTGCCTCGTCTAGCCGCGGCAAGAATACCGACTGGTATTGCGATGAGCGTTGAAAGTGCCAGGGCAATCAGCGCAAGGGGCAGGGATACCCAGATGCGCTCGCCGATCAGTTCATTGACCGGGGACGAATAGGTGAAGGACCTGCCAAGGTCACCCTGGAGCAGGCCGCCGATCCAGTTGAAGTAGCGTGTCAGGAGCGGCTGGTTCAGCCCCATCTGTTCGCGAAGTGCGGCGACTGCATCCTCGGTTGCGTTTATGCCGAGCATCAGGCGTGCCGGATCGCCAGGCACGATTTCCAGAACCGCGAAAATGACCAGTGTTGCCAGCAACAGCGTCAGTATCAGCGACAGGACGCGTTTTACGAGAAACCAGCTCATCCCTGCGCTTTCGGACTAACCCCTGGGGGTGGCTGTGAAGGCGGTTTTGGTTACGAAAGTCGGGACGGTTTGTTCCTCCGCCCTGACTCCCGCCGCCTTGACTGCCATAGCCTCGACTATTGTCATTCGCTCCAGCTTACGCCGGTCAGATCATTCGCCTGAACGGGTGAATTCTCCCACAGGCCGTTGATCTTGGCGTTCCACACACCGGACTTGGCAAGCTGAAACAGGTAGCTGTTGACCGCATCATTGGTGATGATCGTCTGGGCTTCGCCCATAAGGCGGTAACGTTCGTCCGTGTCCACGGTTTCGTTAAGCGTGGCCATCGTGTCCTGCATGGCCTTGGAATTGTACCGGAAGTAATATTCAGGGTTCGCATAGATCCCGATATCCATCGGCTCGGTATGGGAGACGATCGTCAGGTCGAAGTCTCCCTTGAAGGGGCCTTCCAGCCACTGTTTCCACTCGACCGGAATTATTTCCAGCTCAATGCCGACTTCGCGCAGTTGCGAGGCAATGATTTCCCCGCCACGACGGGCATAGGTGGGAGGGGGAAGCTGCAGGCTAGCCTTGAAACCATTGGGGAAACCTGCCTCCGAAAGCAGGGCCTTCGCCTTTTCCAGATCGCGCGGATAGGTATCGATCAACTCGCTCTTGTAAGCGGGATGGTGCGGAGCGAAATGCGTGCCGATCGGGGTGCCGAGGCCAAACATTGCACCATCAATAATCGCCTGGCGGTCCAGCGTATGGGCAATCGCCTGACGCACGCGCAAATCGTTGAATGGTGGCTTTGAGTTGTTGATCGAGAGGATGGTTTCGCCCTCGGTCGAGCCATTGACTACCGCAAAGCGCGGATCAGCTTCGAACTGGGGCAATGCCTCGGGCGCAGGGAAGTTGGCAAAGGCATCCACGTCGCCGGCCAGCATGGCGTTGGTGGCGGCAGCCGCATCAGGAATGATGCGGAAGGTCGCGCTCGCCAGGGCTACCTGGTCACCCCAGTATCCATCGTTGCGAACGATCTCGATGGATGAGCCCTTGTTCCATCTGGAGAATTTGAACGGGCCGGTTCCAACCGGGTTTTCCTTGTTGCCTTCGGCAGAAGCCGGGTCGACGATCACGGCATCGCCCCAACCCATGTTGAACAGGAAATTGCCGGCCGGGGAGGAAAGGGTGACCTTTACTGTCGCATCATCGACCACTTCGACGCTTTCGATGGCTGCAAAGAGGCCCTTTTGAGCGTTGGTGGAGTCTTCGGCGCGGGCGCGGTCGAGGGAGAATTTCACGTCTTCTGCAGTGAAGTCAGCCCCGTCGTGGAACTTGACGCCGGAGCGCAATTTGAAGGTATAGGTTTTGCCATCATCGGATATGTCCCAGCTTTCGGCAAGCGCAGGCTTGACCTCGCCATTCTGGTTGATACGGGTCAGACCCTCAAAAACATTGGCGTAGACAACTTCGTCGATTGCCGCTGCAGCACCGGCAGTCGGGTCCAGATGCGGCGGTTCCAGCGCAACTCCCATGATGAGCGAATCCCTGGCGGCAAGAGCCGGTGTCATCGCAAGGGCTGTGGCGCCAAGAAAGACAGCGCTCGCCATTGCCAATACTGAACTTGAATTCATTTTCATGATGGGACCTCCCGATAAACCGCTATCCGGCAACGGCCAAGGATAGGACAGGTTGGAGCCAAGATGCAACGGCTTTGCGGGCCGTCTTGAAATCCTCAACAAGGGGCGTATCGTATGGTTTTCAAGATCGGGGAGACTTCATATGTATGCAAATCCTTCAACATGGATCGCTATCGCCCTGGCTGGCATCGTTGGTTGTGTTGCGACAGCGCTGATGGCGAACTGGCTTCGTGATGTGCCCATCTCGGCAGTTGCGGGAAACTGGAAGAAGCATGTCTGGTCGATCATTTTCGTGATCCCGGTTCCCCTTCTGCTCGGCATAGGCGGTGGAACTGGTGTTTTCGTTGCCTATATGTGGCTGATGCTGGCACCGACGATTGCCTCCAAGGTTTATTTCGGGCCGAAGGATGTTCCGGTAATGGTGCTCAATGCGTTTCATTCGGCCTTCGCAGTGGCAGCGCTGGTGGTCTACGTACTCGTGACACGCAATTTCGTATTGGCTGGATAATCCAGGCTGGGGCTGGCTGACCTAACCTGCCGGATGCAGCAGGGAATGCAACGCCAGCGCCATCACCTTTGCACTTTCGATCATGTCCTCAATAACGATGAATTCGTCAGGACGGTGCGCCATATCCAGTATACCAGGGCCGTAAGCGATACAGTCATGCAGGTGGCCGATACGGGCAATGTGCTTCTGGTCATAGGTGCCCGGTGAAACGACATATTCGGCGTCTCTGCCCAGCACTTCGCTGATTGCCTTCGCGACCGAACTTGGAACCAGGCCGTCGCGCTCGGTCATGATGGGCAGTACTTCCATCACGTCACGGATGGAGTAGTCGAATTTCGGGCGCTCGGATTTCAGCCTTTCGAGGATCTCCATCACTTCCGATTTCACTTCCTCGATGGGTTCCTCGATCAGGAAGCGCCGGTCGATGGTGAGTTTGCAGGAATCAGGCACGTTTGGGCTGGGAAGGCCGGTAAAGTCATCAGTCTGCCCGCCATGGATCGCGTTGATGTTCAGCGTGGAGGAACGGGCACCTTCCGGCACGACCGGCATGGCAGTGCGCTTTCCATCCAGCTTGGGAAAAAGGTCGCGCTCAAATCTTTCGAGGACCGCCCCCATATGGCGCACAGCGCAATCACCCAGAAACGGCATGGAGCCATGGGCCTGCTCGCCCTTTGTCTCGATCTCCGCCCACCAGACCCCGCGATGGCCGAGGCAAATCCGGTCCTTGTTGAGTGGTTCAGGGATGATGACATGGTCGACACGCGGTCTGGAGAAATAGCCCTTCGCTGCCAGATAGGCGACGCCGCCAAAGCCGCCGGACTCTTCATCCACCGTGCCAGAGATTTCGATTGCTCCGGAAAAGTCCGGTTTGCAGGCGATATAGCATTCTGCCGCAATTATGGAGGTGGAGAGGCCACCCTTCATGTCGCAGGTGCCGCGCCCGTAGATCTTTCCATCGCGGATCTCGCCGCCAAAGGGATCGAAGGTCCAGCCTTCGCCTGCTTCCACCACATCGATATGGGAATTGAAATGGACGGTCGGGCCGGGCCGCTTTCCCTCTTTTCGGGCGATCACGTTGGTCCGCGGATAGCGGTCGGTATCGCCTGGCGTATCCTCGCCGCGTATATAACGGACTTCAAATCCCGAGGCAGCAAGACGTTTGCCAATGAACTCGGCACAGGGCGTATACGCTTCGCCAGGCGGATTGACCGTGGGAAAGCGCACGAGGTCTCTGGTCAGTTCGATCAGATCGGAACGTGCGCCCTCGATGGCGAAGAAGAGACGTTGCTGCAAATCACTCATGCCAGGAAACTTTCACGGAAAGGGCGGAGTTTCAATCGGTTTCATGATACCGGGTCATGGCGGACATGTCGCGGCCAGCATCGGGTCCGGAGTATCGATATTTGTTTCAGAAGGGACATGAAATGTGATATGCGCAGCGAGGGGCCCAAAAAGTATACAGTATTGGAGGGCAAAACATGCGCGCTTTTCTCGCGGCATTTCTCATTATCCTGGGCTTCTCTATGTCCCCTGCAGCGGCGGCGGCAATTGAGGCGAGGGTTGATCTTTCAGAGCAGAAGATGCGGGTTTATGAACATGGCCGACTGAAATATGTCTGGCCGGTTTCCACCGCCCGCAAGGGCAAGGTGACTCCCACAGGCACCTGGCGTGCAAAGCATCTTTCAAAGAACCACCGCTCGAGCCGGTACAACAATGCGCCGATGCCCTATTCGATCTTTTACAGTGGCAATTTTGCAATCCATGGCACGGATCAGGTCAAGCGGCTGGGCAGGCCGGCATCGGCTGGTTGCATCCGCCTGCATCCAAGCAATGCGAAGACGCTGTTCTACATGACGAAGCGGGCGGGTCTGGGCAACATGAAGGTACGCGTCACGCATTAGGCCCGCGCGATTCAGGTGCCAGTGGTCATGATCTCTTGTCGGGCTGCAGCCGCAATCTTCGTTTGCGGCCCGAACGTGGCTCGCGCCAGCGATTGTGCAACCAGAGCCATTGTTCGGGAAATTCCCTGATCCAGCCTTCCATGATCTCGTTGATCATCCTGGTGGTGGCATCGACATCGATCCGGCCATTGGGGCCGCGCGGCAATTCCAGTTTCTTCTGCAATTCTATCCTGAAGCGCCCGCCGGGTAGGCGGATGGTGCGTGCCGGATAGACCGGGCAATCGTAATTGCGCGCAAGCTTGGCCAGCAGAGGGTTGGCAGCAGTTTTGCGGCCGAAAAAGGTCACTTCCGGGCCGTTGCCGAAATACTGGTCGGCAAGAACACCGACCTTCCCGCCCTCGTCGAGATAGCCGGCAAGGGCCCAGGCAGCGCCTGCCTTTGAGGGCACCAGATGGCCCATATTGGTGGTGCGCGCCTTCAGCACCTCGCGAGCGAGGTACTTGTTGTTGGGCGGACGGAATAGGGCAGTAATATTGAGACCATAAGCTGCAGAGGCGATGGGCAGGACTTCCCAATTGCCAGTATGGGCGGTGAAGCAGATGGCCGGGCCATCATGATTGAGCAATTCCTCGAAATTGGCGATGCCGTCAATTTCAAACCGGCCATTTTCAGGGTTTTCCAGGTCGATATCGAAGATCTTGTCGAGGAAGGCATATTCGGCGGCTGTGCGTCCAAGATTTTCCCACATCTGGCGAAGGATGGTCTCGATTTCATCCTTGCCTTTTTCGGGAAAGGCCAGTTGCAGGTTTTCACGCGCCTTTTTGGAGCGCGGATGCATCATGCCGAAAAACCGCGCAACGTTGGCGGTGGTCCTGATGGCGGCGTCTGCAGGCAACAGCTTGACCATCGCCATGAAGCCGAGGAAACCATGCGCGGCAGTCCAGTCGCGCGCGTCGCGCATCAGCACATACCATTTGGGGTATTTGGTACGGCTCCTTGCCATGATGACCCCTTCGCCGCAGCTGACGACTAGTCGTTGATCCGCATGACGATCTTGCCGAACACCTTGCGGTTTTCCATGCGCTCGAGCGCCGTGGACAGATCGCCGAATTCCAGTTCGCTGTCGATGACGGGATGGACGATGCCATGTGCCATCTTTTCCATCGCGTCGGTCATGTTGCGCATGTTGCAGCCAAACGAGCCAATAAGGCGCAATTGCTGCTGGAAGAGCATCATCAGGTTTGTTTCGGCCGAAACGCCGGAGGTCGAGCCGCAGGTAACAAGGCGGCCACCCCGGCGCAGGACAGCCATGGAGCCGGCCCAGGTGTCCTTGCCCACATGTTCGAAGACGACATCAACGCCCTTCTTTTTCGTGATCTTGCGGGCCCGTGAAGTCCATACCTCGGTATTGTAATTGATGACATGGTCGGCGCCGAGCTCGCGGCACTTTTCCATCTTGTCATCAGAGCCGACAGTGGTGATTACCGTGCAGCCGATCTTCTTGGCAAGCTGGATGGCTGCCGAACCGATACCTGACCCGCCGGCATGGATGACAATCGTCTCGCCCGGTTCCAGTTTTGCATTGTCGAAAAGCATGTGTTCGCAGGTGCCAAAGGTGACCGGTGCAACCGCTGCAGCAATGTCGGAAAGGCCTTCGGGTGCACGCACCACATTGCGGGCCGGCATGTTGGCGAGATCGCGGGCATAGCCATCAAGGTGAAAGCCGTGAACTCCCTTTGGATGTTCGCAATGATTGTCGCGGCCTTCGCGGCAGGGCCGGCAGACGCCACAGGTTGGTGCGCCATAGATTGCTACAAGGTCGCCGGTCTTCAGACCGGATACACCGGGGCCGATGGCAGCGATTTCGGCCGATGCTTCGGCGCCTACGGTCATCGGCAACTGCCGCTTGGCAAATGCCATGCCGCGCCAGCCCCACACATCGATATGGTTGAGCGCAACGACCTTGATCCTGAGCTGCACCTCGCCTTCGCCGGGCGGTGGCGGGGCGTCGATTTCAGTGACTTTTACTTCGCGGTCGGAGACGAGTTGAAGAGCGCGCAACGCTTCTCTCCCTTTTCAAAGGTGGACATGCGGTCGGGGGCAGGACGCCCGTTGAAGGTTCGATTGCTGGTTAAGCCACGTCGCGCCCGAATACAAGCACGGCATTTTGTCCGCCGAAACCGAAGGAATTGGACAGGACCGTCCTGACCTCAGCCTCGCGTTTGACATTCGGCACCACATCGAGCGGAATATCGGGATCAGGCGTCTCGTGGTTGATGGTCGGCGGAATGGTGCTTTCCCGCATGGTCAGGAAGGAAAACACCGCTTCCACAGCGCCGCCAGCCGTCAGCGTGTGGCCGATCATCGACTTGTTGGAGGAGATCGGAACTTCATGAATGCGCTCGCCAAAGACGTTCTTCAGCGAGTTGTATTCCATGCGGTCGTTCTCGGGCGTCGAGGTGCCATGGGCGTTGATGTAATCGACGTCATCGGAGGAAATATTGGCATCGCTCAGGGCTTCCCTGATAGCGGCGATAACCGGCTTGCCATCCGGGCTTGAGCGGGTGCGATGGAAGGAATCCGCCTTCTCGCCAACGCCTTTCATGACGCCGATGATGCGCGCGCCGCGCTTGACGGCATGTTCGAGCGTTTCCAGCACGAGGGCCGCAGAGCCTTCCGACATGACGAAACCGTCGCGGTCCTTGGAAAACGGCCGCGAAGCACCTTCGGGATTGTCGTTATTGGTTGTGAGCGCCGAGAGGAGCGAAAAGCGGACCAGTCCCTCGGCAGTTACCGAACCATCGGACGCCACGCAAAGGGCGGCCTGTGTATCGCCGCGCCGCAATGCTTCCATGCCCTGCTGGATGGCCGTCGCACCTGAAGCACACGCAGTCGACAGGGAAATCGGCAGGCCTTTGGTCTTGTATTTTTCCGCGATGCGGTAGGCGATGGTGCCGAGCTGCACCAGCGAGTGCATGTTTTCGTGGCGCTCCTTGCGGGCTGCTTCCAGAAGCGCGTCATAGCCGGGTTCGGCTGAAGGATTTTCTTCCAGCAGCTGAAAGCGGTGCTGCCATTCCAGTTCCACCGGCGGGGCGGCAAAAAACAGGGGGCCGGGAAAACCGTCCTGGCCGAAGCCTGCTTCTTCCAAAGCCTCGCCCGCTGTTGAATCGGCCATGGCGTAGGATATGCCGGGTGCCGAAACCTCTTCGGGGTCCATGAAGTCAACCGTGCCGGCGATAAAGGTTCTCAGGCCTTCAATGGGAAAGCGCTTCACCTTGCGGATGCCTGACTTGCCGGCAGTCAGCGCAGCCCAGTTTTCTTTCTTGCCTTCGCCCAGCGAGGTGACGACACCCATTCCGGTAACAACAACAATCGGGCGGCCCTTGTGATCAGTATAGGCTTCTGACATTTTTCGTCTCCCGCTTCAGGATGCTTTTTCAACGAGGGCAATTCCCTCGCCGCGATAGTGCCCAACCGTGCTGGCGACGATTGAAGCAGGGGTAATCTTGACCGGTTTTTCACTTTCCTCGAAAGCAGGATAGAATCCGTCATTCTTGAGTGCCAGGGCTGCCAGTGCGATGGCGAAAGGAAAATTTGCTTCCAGCGGATTGCCGGTCATGTTGGTAAATGCGCGAATGGCCGCTTCCATGCCAAGGTTAGAGCGAAGCGCCTCGAATTCCCAGTTGGTCACGTCCTGGTAACCGGTGGCACCGGAAATCACACCGGTCGATCCTGAAGCCGATATTCCCAGTTCCTGCATCAGGGCAGAGATGCGTGACTTTGTCTCCTCTGCATATCGGGGGCCCAGGTCGGATGCGATTCCCGAAAGCCTTGCATAGGGGGTGACACCGCGCGCACGGGCATGGTCGGCTGATTCCAGAACGAGGAAAACACCTGCCGAACCCGGAATGATGCCTGCGGTCTCGCCATTGCGTGCTGAAACCGGCGCGGTGGTGTTGCGTGCAACATAGTGGCCCAGTTCCATGTTCAGGAACAGGTCAGGCCTCTCGGCATTGTATCCGCCGCCGACCAGAAGGTGGGTACTCTGGCCATGGGCAATCCGGGCAACGGCATCACGGATGGCGGTGATACCTGCGCTTTCCTCGCCCATGTAAGTGCGTGAAGAGCCGGTCACCTTGTGCACGATCGAGATATTGCCGGCCATCAAATTGGAAAGCTGGGCGAGAAAAAGTGTCGGGCGAAGGTCTTCAAGAAGCGCCTTGTTGATCATCACCTCGCGGTCATTGCTCGTGCGAGCTTCGCGCATGATCTTGGTATCGACATCAAGGTCGCGCTCACCGCCACCGGCGCAGACCACAAGGTCCATGCTTGACACAAGGTCCTCATTGCCCTTCATGCCGGCATCATCAAGCGCCAGACCAGCCGCATAAGTGCCCAGCCGCTGCCAGTTTTCCATCTGGCGTGCGTCCTTGCGCGACATCTGGGTTGTCCAGTCAATGTCAGCGGGCAAAGGGTGCACCGCATAGGGCGCGAAGGTTTCGGTATCGATCACCGTCCGGGGCGTGTTGTCCCCGCTGAGCTTCTGCCAATGGGTATCGGCACCTTCTCCAAGGCAGGAGAGCATACCGATGCCGGTGATCCAAACGTCGTTCTTTTTCTGCGTCATGTGTACCAATAAACCTGAAGTAGGCTGGAAGTAAGGATGCCGCCGCCTGCCAGCATGCTGGAGCCGGGCTGCGCTGTTTAACACTTGCTTACTAGCAATTATCGACCGGGAAAACACCCCCAATCGAGGGAGGCAACAATCTTGTTACCCTAGCAAATGACGGTTACCCCAGATGCGATTTCATCTCGGCAACCTGCCCCTTGATGAGCGTTTGCAGATCGGGACTGGGAAAGGGCATTATCGTGAAGGTCAGCTGGGCATTGGCAACGCGTTTGTCGCCCGAGCGGATCTCGGCGCGGGTCACTGCAAAACCCGAGCCTTCATGCTCGATCTCGGCCTTTATTTCCAGTTCGGCCCTCGGACCAACGAAATCGCGCAGTTTGCCTTCCTTGACGCCGGCCAAAAGCGGGATTTTCGTGAAATCAATGGTGTGCATGATCAGGATACCCGAGCACTGGGCCATGGTTTCGATCATCAGAACGCCAGGCACCAGCGGATGACCGGGAAAATGCCCTTCAAACACCGTGCTCTGGTCCGGTACGGTTGAGGATGCGCGCATGATTTTGGCTTCGAGGTCAACTTCATTGATCCTGTCGATCATCTGGAAGTATTCAAGCTGCATGCGGGTTTTCCTAAAGCCTGAGGCTATTGCCCCATGTTCATTTCAACAAAACAGGCCCGAAACGGGCCTGAATGCATTTTTAAAGGATATTGCAAATCCGGAGGTCCTGAGACCGTCAGGCCTTTGCAGCGATCAGTTCGTCGATCTTGGCCACCAGGTTTTTCATCACGAAGTATTCCTCGGTTGAAGCCTTGCCGTCATTGACTTCCTGGGTCCAGCTTTCCAGCGGAATCTTGATGCCGAATTCCTTGTCTATCGCAAAGACGATGTCGAGAAAGTCGAGACTGTCGATACCAAGGTCATCAATGGTGTGGCTGTCCGGCGTGATGTCCTCGCGCGGAATTTCACTGGTTTCCGAAATAATGTCGGCTACTTTGTCGAAGGTACTCACGTCACGTCCTCATTCAGGTGTTCCAGCAACCGCTAGGGAACACGGTGGCATGGGGTTCAGCTGGCGGGCCCGAAGGCCGATATTGCCTGTCCGGACTGAAAACCAGCTTTCACTTTTGATTTCAATTCAAAAATGCCCTGTCTGGTCATTCAAACTGAAAAACCGGTCAGGGCAAAACAAGACTCGCGCGCTGTTTATCGCCATGGCGCGCCGATGTCTATAGACTCTGTGCGTGAATCCCCCGCTACATCATAGCCATGAAATTGGCCGAAGGACTATTGTCGGCCACCGCAATGGTGGAAGTTGCGGCGCGCTGCTGCTATTGACTGGTCAATTGCCCATACTAGTGGAAAAGCGTACGGATTGCGGCAAGGATATCTGTGGCCGGACAATGGGGATCAGGATCATCAGGCATGGTTTCTTCAACAAGTGACACATCCGGCAGTCAGCGCAAGTGGCGAGTGATTTCGGTCACCCTGGCGCTGGGATTGGCAGCGATAGCTGCACCCAATGCCGCAAAGGCGGACTGCGGGACGCCGAACACGCTCGCACTGACATTCAACTTTCCCGATTACGCCTTCTGGAAGGTTGCAGGCGAAGCCATGCGCGAATGCGGCAACCTGACCGTCAATTTCGAATTTGATGCCGCAAGGGTCACCCCCGATCCCCTGGTGCCGGATCGCAACATGGGAGAACTTGTCGGGGTTTCCAATGCTTCCTTGCAAAGGCTGGCGGGTCAGAACCTGCTGCAGCCGCTTGACGATCTTGTCGCGAAATACACGGACCGGCTTCATCCACGGCAGTTGAAGAGAATTGACGGAAAGATCATGGCCATTGCGGTGGCGGGCAATACCCAGGCACTGATGGTGCATGGCGACCTCCTACGGCAGCAAGAGATATCCTTCCCTCGAACATATCAACAGTTGGAGGCCGCCGCAGAAAAGCTTAAAGGCGGGCAGCTCTACGAGTATCCGCTGACACTTTCCCTGGAACGCGGGTGGAACCTGACCCAGGCTTTTATCGATCTCTACCTGGCCCATCCAGGTTCCGCCTTGCTCGATGACCAGAACAGGCCGCTTGTCAGTGGTGCAGCGGGTATTGCAACACTTGACCGCATCAAGTTTCTTTCGAAATTCATGCCTGAGGACCAGCGCAATTCCGGCCCTGACAAGGTGCTGGACGACCTCCTGAAATTTCGCGCGCCAATGGGCATCTTGTGGATAAGCAGTGCCGGGCCACTGGAAAACCCGGCGGTCAGTCGTGTTTCAGGCAAGATGGAAATACTGGCCGCGCCCTCGATCATCGAAGGCGGGCAACCGGCATCCACGCTGTGGTGGGACGGGTTTGCCATACCGGTGAATGCCTCACCCGAACAGGCCGAGGCTGCCTTCCGGACTGCCCTTGAAGGGCTTGACGCCAGGATGCTGGAAACGCACCGGGACGATGCCATGTGGCTCTTGCAGGACTATGTGCCGGGCAGGCTGGCAAGGAACGTGCTCGCTGCGATTGACAGTGGCATGCCCGACTATCCCGCTTCGGAAGCGACGAACCTGTTGAGACGTGCGCTTTCTTCAAGGCTGGGCGAGTTCATGAAAGGCGAGGTCTCGGCCGCCCAGGCACTGGGACTGGCAGAAGCTGATTACCTGCAAGCGGCTCGTGAGCGCGGGTTAGAGGGCTTCTGAGATTCAGATTCAATCACCAAGTCTACTCCTTTGTGTGCAGCAGGTATTTTTCTATCAAACGTACGCACAGGGTAATGAGAAGTCCCAGGAGGACAGCCGGTACAAGCAGGTTGTAAAGACCTGCACCGGCAGCAACACCCAGCGCTCCCGCCAGCCAGATCGTCGCGCCGGTGGTCAACCCGTGAACATGTCCTGATCGCTGGATGATGGCCCCGGCCGCCAGGAATGAGACCCCAAGGGTCACTGCCTCGACAAGGCGCAGCGGATCAGCGTTGGGCGATGATTCCAGTGATTGTACCTGCGCATAAATCTCGAATGTGAGCAGTGTGAAGAGCGCGGCCGCCAGCGATGTAAGCATATGGGTTCGCAAACCGGCCGATCTTTCCCGGATTTCACGGTCAAGCCCCACAGTTCCGCCTGCCGCCACGGCACTGATCAGCTTTATCCAGGTGGCTGTTTCGGGAAGCAGTCCGGCAAATGTCAAGTCGGGTGTTGGCATGGTGGTTATCGACCCTCTCTGAAAAGGAACGGTTCGGCAGATGGGTTGGTTCCCGCCGAACCCTGACAGGTTTGCAATATCAACCGGACCGAAGAAAACCAGTCTGTGCGGCGACCGGTTTGCGGAGCAGGAAAATTGCTTGAGATATGCTACTGAAAATGAAATTCTGTTTGATTATTTCATAATCATGTGAAAGGATGGCTCTGAGTTCATTCAAGCAACCAAGTCACTTTCTGTGTGGCCTGACTTCAGGGAGCGGGCTTTGGGAGAAGCTGTCAATCAGTTGAGCGATGTTTTGGCGCTGTCACAGGCCGGCGTGCGCGATTGTACTGACGACATCGCTGCCAATATCCCGCAAACTCATGTGGGCGCTGACATACGTGCCTTACGCAAGACCCGGAACATGACCCTGAGCGAATTGTGCGAAGCGCTCGGCCGTTCAACTGGCTGGCTTTCGCAGGTCGAGCGCGGTCAGACCGATCCATCCATTCCTGATTTGAAGTCCATCGCAGCGCTGTTTGGCATGCCGGTAAGCTTCTTTTTCCGCAATGCAGACGCGCCGGAAAACGAGCGCGGCTGGATTGTCAGGGCCGGAAGCAGGGCTGTTATCGGTTCGTCCGAGGACGGGTTGAAAGAGGAATTGCTGTCTCCGGACCTTGGCGGGGACTTTGAGATGATCCGCTCGGTCTTCGAACCGGGCTCGGAGCGCAAGCTGATGCCCGCAAGAGACATGCAGGATGGCGGTTTCGTTGTGTCAGGCGAACTGGAACTGAGCATCGGCTCCCAGACCTACCTGCTGAAGGCCGGGGACAGTTTCCAGTTCGACAGGCAGCCCTATGGCTGGCGCAACACGGGGAAAATTGCGGCGGTGGTGATCTGGATCATTTCGCCGCCGAACTATTGATGTGAAAGCCGAAAGCTGAATCAAATCAAAGAGGAACATAAAATGTCTGAAGCAGAATCAAGAGCCGTTCCAACCCATGCGAGGGTGGTGATCATCGGTGGCGGCTGCGTGGGGGCATCGGCCCTTTATCACCTGGCAAAGGCCGGCTGGAGCGATTGCGTGCTGCTGGAGAAGAATGAACTGACCGCGGGTTCCACCTGGCATGCTGCCGGCAATGTACCGACTTTTTCGGGTTCATGGTCAATCATGAACATGCAGCGTTATTCGGCCCAATTGTACCGTCAGTTGGGCGAATTGGTCGATTATCCCATGAACTATCATGTGACAGGTTCACTGCGCCTTGCGCATTCGAAAGAGCGCATGATGGAGTTTGAGCGTGCTGTGGGAATGGGCCGCTACCAGGGCATGTCGATGGAAATGTGTGCCGTCAGCGATCTGAAGGACCGCTACCCGTTTCTTGAAACGCATGAACTGGAAGGCGGGCTCTATGACCCTGCGGACGGCGATATCGATCCGGCGCAGTTGACCCAGGCGCTCGCCAAGGGCGCAAGGGACATGGGCCAGACGATTGTCCGGTTCTGCCCTGCAACCGGAGTGCGCCGCGAAAACGATGAATGGATCGTGGAAACGCAAAAGGGCGAGATCCGCTGCGAATATGTGGTCAATGCGGCAGGGTATTATGCCCAGCGCGTCAATGAGTGGTTCCGGCCTTATGCCAAGGACGGCAATGGCCGGATGCTGCCCATGATGACCATGAGCCATCAATACCTCCTGACAGATGAAATACCCGAATTGCATGCATGGTCGAAGGAGAATGGCAAGAAGCTGCCATTACTGCGCGACGTCGATTCCTCCTACTACCTGCGGCAGGAGAAATTCGGGCTCAACCTGGGGCCCTATGAAAACAATTGCCGCGGCCACTGGATGACACCGGACGACCCGATGCCGGAGGATTTCTCCTTCCAGCTGTTTCCCGACGATCTGGAGCGCATCGAATGGCATATCGAGGATGCCATGGCGCGCGTGCCACTGTTGGGTAGCGTCGGGGTAAACAAGGTCATCAACGGGCCGATTCCCTATACACCGGACGGCAATCCGCTGATCGGCCCCATGCCGGGCGTTCCGAATGCTTTCGAGGCATGCGTGTTTACATTCGGGATTTGCCAGGCCGGTGGTGCGGGCAAGGTTCTCGCCGAGTGGATCACAGAGGGTGCAACGGAGTGGGACATGTGGTCGTGTGATCCGCGCCGTTTCACCGATTTCTGCGATCAGGAATATTGCAACGTCAAGGGCATGGAAGTCTATGGAAACGAATATGCCATTCACTTCCCGCATCATGTTTGGCCGGCGGGCCGCGACAAGAAAATTTCGCCCATACACGAAAACCTGCGCGCCGATGGCGCGGTGTTCGGACCCTATAACGGCTGGGAGCGCGCCAACTGGTTCGCCCATGAGGGGGATGACACTTCCGAGGGATCCACGAAGACCTGGAGCCGGTTCGGGCCATGGTATGAACGAGTCCGCGAAGAGTGCCAGGCGGTCAATACGGCTGCGGGCATTCTCGACCTGCCGGGCTTTTCCCGCTTCGCCGTGCGCGGAGAGGGGGCGGCTGAATGGCTGGAAACGCTGACTACCGGACCGGTTCCCAAGGTGGGACGCATGGGTCTGGGCTATTTTGCCGATGACAAGGGCAGGATCGTGACCGAAATGTCGCTGGCGCGCATCGAGGAGGAAGGGGTGCTCTGCATCACTGCCGCCACGGCGCAGTGGCATGACCGTGACTGGCTTGAGAGGCACCTTCCAGACGATGGCTCTATCACCATCCAGGATGATACGGACAAGTACACCACCTTCATTTTGAGTGGTCCGCATTCGCGGGCTATCCTGAAGAAATGTTCCACCTGTGACACTGATCTGCCCTGGCTCTCGGTTCAGCGTGGAACGGTTGACGCCCATGACGTGATGTTCATGCGCGTATCATTTGCCGGTGAACTTGGCTGGGAAATCCATTGCCGCAACGAGGTGGCGGGCGAAACATATGACGTGCTGATGGAGGCGGGCGAGCGCCAGGGGCTGAAACCCTTCGGAATGTATGCGCTCAACTCGCTCCGCCTTGAGAAGGGTTACCGGGCCTGGAAGGGCGATCTTTCAACCGACTATACCATCCTGCAGGGCGGTTTGGGGCGCTTTGTGAAGTGGTCGAAGCCCGACTTCAAGGGCAAGGCTGCCCTCGAAAAGGAGCGCCAGCGAGGCGTTTCGAAACGCTTTGTAACGCTCATCGTGGATTCCGATGAAAATGATGCGCCCAATATGTCGACGCTCTGGCACAAGGGTGACGTTGTTGGCGAAACCACTTCCGGTGGCTGGGGTCACCGGATCGACAGGTCGATTGCGCTTGGCATGGTCCGCACCGACCTTGCAGTGCCGGGAACGGAGCTGGAAGTGGAGATTTTCGGCAATCGCCACAAGGCGACGGTTCAGAAAGACGAGCCGCTTTACGATCCAGAAAATGAAAGGCTGCGTTCATGAGCCGGAGTATCATCCTCCTCGATGGAGGGATGGGACAGGAACTGATTGCCCGCTCAAGCCAGCCGCCATCACCGCTCTGGTCCGCCAGTGTCATGATGGACGAACCTGAAATCGTCGAGGCAGTTCACCGCGAGTATGTCGAGGCCGGCGCAAGGGTGCTGACCCTCAACAGCTACTCGGCGACGCCCGAACGTCTTGCTCGCGATGCATCCGAAGCGCTGTTCGAGCCGTTGCAGGCCAAAGCCATCGAGATTGTAAAACGCGCTGCCGGTGACAGCGGCGCCACGATTGCCGGATGTCTGCCGCCACTTTTTGGCAGCTATCATCCCGAGAACACGCCCGATGAGCCCTATTATCTGGCGACCTACCAGCGGGTGGTCGCGCAACAGGAAGCGCATGTGGGCTGTTTTCTCTGTGAGACGATGTCTTCGATCAAGGAAGCGAGGTCAGCAACGCGAGCTGCTGTCGCAAGCGGCAAACCTGTCTGGTGCGCCTTCAGTGTCGATGATGATGATGGAACCAGGCTACGCTCGGGAGAACCGCTTGAAGAAGCGGTTCGCGCGGCACGGGACGAGGGCGCATCTGCGGTCCTGATCAATTGCTCGACACCGGAAGCAGTGGCGGTCGGTCTGCCAATAATCAAGGTGAGCGGCCTGCCTTTTGGTGCCTATGCGAACGGATTTACCCGCGCTGCCGATTTGAAAATTGGCGGTACGGTCGAAGTTCTCAAGGCCCGCACAGACCTGACTCCCGAGACCTATGGCAAACATGCGATGGCCTGGGTCAAGGAGGGTGCCAGCATTGTTGGCGGCTGTTGCGAGGTGGGTCCGGACCATATCCGCCACCTTGCCGAACTGCTCGTTTCAGATGGTTATGAGATTGTTGGAGGACCTGATGTCCACGCCTAAGACTGTTCCCTCCAATGCTCGTGCCGTGATCATTGGCGGCGGGGTTGCTGGTTGTTCGGTGGCCTATCATCTTGCCAAGCTTGGCTGGAAGGACGTTGTTCTCCTCGAGCGCAAGCAGTTGTCATGCGGCACTACCTGGCATGCGGCAGGTCTTATCGGCCAATTGCGCGCGACCAAGAACATGACGCGCCTCGCAAAATATTCGGCCGATCTCTATACGAATCTGGAGGCGGAAACCGGCGTGGCAACGGGTTTCCGGCAATGCGGTTCGATATCGGTTGCCCTTACCGGTGAACGGCTTGAGGAATTGCACCGTTCAGCAGCCATGGCCCGGGCTTTCGGCGTGGCGGTGGAGGAAATTTCCCCGCAGGAAATCAAGCAACGTTATGAGCATATCAACCTAGATGGTGTGACCGGCGGCGTCTGGCTGCCGCTTGATGGCCAGGCTGATCCCTCCAATATCGCGCAGGCCATGGCCAAGGGTGCCCGCCAGATGGGTGCGCAGATCATCGAGGGCGTTAAGGTCACAGCGGTGCAGGACAATGGCAGCAACGTGACCGGCGTATCCTGGCAGCGTGACGGCTCCGATGAAGCGGGAACGATCACGGCTGACTATGTAGTCAATTGCGGCGGGCTGTGGGCGCACGAACTGGGTCGCATGTCCGGGGTCAACATTCCGCTTCAGGCCTGTGAGCACTTCTACATCGTAACCGAGAACATCCCCGGCCTGTCCCAGCTTCCAGTTCTGCGGGTTCCCGATGAGTGCGCCTATTACAAGGAAGATGCAGGCAAGATACTGCTCGGCGCGTTTGAACCGGTGTCGAAACCCTGGCCTTCACGCGAAAGCAAGATGGGCATTCCCGAGGACTTCTGTTTCGACCAATTGCCGGAGGATTTCGAGCATTTCGAGCCGATCCTGGCAGATGCCATCAATCGCATGCCAATGCTGGAAAAAGCCGGAATCCATACCTTCTTCAACGGGCCCGAAAGCTTCACCCCGGATGATGCCTATCATCTGGGCGAGGCACCGGAATTGAAGAACTATTTCGTTTGTGCCGGTTTCAATTCGATCGGCATCCAGTCCTCCGGCGGGGCGGGGATGGCGCTCGCCCACTGGATGGAGCACGGCCACCCGCCATTTGATCTGTCAGACGTCGATATCCGGCGCATGCAGCCTTTCATGGGCAACAAGACCTATGTCTACGAGCGGGCAAAGGAGACGCTCGGCCTCCTGTATGCCGACCATTTCCCCTTCCGCCAGAAGGCGACAGCACGTGGCGTGAGGCGCACCCCTTTCCACGAGCATCTCAAGGCTGCGGGTGCGGTGTTCGGTGAAACCGCAGGCTGGGAGCGCGCCAACTGGTATGCGAATGTCGGCCAGGAGCGCGAATACTGTTATTCCTGGAAACGCCAGAACTGGTTTGAGAACCAGGCAGCCGAGCATCGCGCAGTGCGCGAGAACGTCGGCATGTACGACATGTCGTCGTTTGGCAAGATACGCGTCGAGGGCCCGGATGCGGAGGTCTTCCTCAACAGGGTTTGTGGTGCGGATATGTCGGTGCCTGCCGGCAAGATCGTCTACACGCAGTTCCTCAACGCCCGTGGCGGGATCGAGGCTGATGTGACGGTTACCCGTCTCCACGAGACCAGTTACATCATCGTGACTCCGGCCGCTACCATGGTTCGTGAACTCAACTGGCTTGCCCGCCACAAGGGCGATGCAAACGTCGTGTTCGTCGATATCACCGCCGGCGAAGGCGTGCTGGCGGTCATGGGTCCCAATGCGCGCAAGTTGATGGAGAGCGTTTCGCCCGATCATGACTGGTCGAATGATGGCCATCCCTTCGGTTCGGCGCGTACTGTCGAACTCGGCATGGGTTTTGCCCGGGCGCACCGGGTTTCCTATGTCGGCGAACTGGGCTGGGAGCTCTATGTCTCGGCGGACCAGTGCGGCCATGCCTTCGAAACGCTGATGGAAGCGGGCAGGGCTTTCGATCTGAAACTGTGCGGCATGCACATGATGGACAGCTGCCGGATCGAAAAGGCGTTCCGCCATTTCGGCCATGACATCACCGAAGAGGACCATGTACTGGAAGCCGGACTGGGCTTTGCCGTCAAAACGTCCAAACCCGACTTCATCGGTCGCGATGCCGTGTTGCGCAAGAAGGAGGAAGGTCTTTCCATGCGCATGATGCAGTTCAGGCTGAAGGATCCCGAGCCGCTCCTTTATCACAATGAACCGATCATTCGCGATGGCGAGATTGTCGGCTATGTCTCATCGGCCAATTACGGGCACACGCTGGGCGGGGCAGTCGGCATGGGATATGTGCCCTGCAAGGGCGAGACTGCAGAACAGGTTCAAGCATCGGATTATGAAATCGACATAGCCGGGAACAGGGTTAAGGCAGAAGCCTCCCTGCGACCTCTCTATGATCCGAAATCCGAGCGGGTCAGGGTTTGAAAACAATAGCGGCAGCGCGTTTCCGGGAGAAAATGGATGAGCGACGTGGCAGTGGATATGGAAGTGCCTGAAGTTTCAACGAAAGCCAGGGCCGGTCGCTCGGGCGGGCGCGCAGCGCGCCATGCGGTTCGAGCGGCGCCGCTGACCGAAGATATCCGGCCTATCCGGCCGGGCATGGAGGGCGGGCAGTATCGGCCGCTTTCAGATGCCGACATGCTGCGCATCCACGAAGCCGCGCTCGAAGCAATGGAAGTGATCGGCTTTGCCGATGCGCCGCCAAGTGGGGTCGAGATCCTGCTGAAGGCCGGTTGTACACTCGGCGATGACGGGCGCATCCGATTCCCGAGATCAGTGGTCGAGGACATGCTGGCGGTGGCTGCGCGCGAGGTGACGCTTTTCGGACGCGACCCCAAGCATGACATGTACCTTTCCGGCAAGAAGGTCTATTATGGAACGGCGGGAGCTGCTGTTTACCTGGTCGACCAGGAAAATCGCGAGTACCGTGAATCCACGGTTCAGGACCTGCATGATGCGGCCCGCATAACCGAGGAACTCGACAATGTCCATTTTTTCCAGCGCCCCATGGTCTGCCGCGATATCGAAGACAATTTCGAGATGGATCTCAACACGATCTATGCCTCCTGTGCAGGTACGCGCAAGCATGTTGGATCATCCATTTTCGATCCCGACTATGTTGATGGGTGTTTCGAACTCCTGCACATGATCGCAGGGGGCGAGGACAAGTGGCGCGAACGCCCGTTTGTTTCCAACTCCAACTGCTTTGTCGTGCCGCCGATGAAGTTCGCAACGGAAAGCTGCAAGGTGATGGAAAAATGCATTGCCGGTGGCATGCCGATCCTCCTTCTCTCCGCCGGGCAGGCAGGTGCCACAGCCCCTGCGCCGATCGCGCTGGCCATCGTTCAGGCGGTTGCAGAATGCCTTGCCGGGATGGTCTATGTGAATGCAATCAAGCCGGGATATCCCGCTATTTTCGGCACCTGGCCGTTTGTCTCCGATCTGAGGTCGGGCGCAATGTCCGGCGGTTCGGGCGAACAGGCATTGCTTACGGCCGGTTGCGCGCAGATGCATCATTTCTACGGCCTTCCAGGAGGGGCGGCTGCGGGTATTGCCGATGCCAAATTGCCGGACATGCAGGCGGGCTGGGAGCAGATGTGCTCGAATGTCATGGCGGGGCTTTCGGGTCTCAACCTCGTTTACGAAGCCGTCGGCATGCACGCCTCGCTGCTGGGCTTTTCGCTGGAATCCCTGATCCTGGGCGATGACCTGCTCGGCCAGGCACAGCGTTGCATCCGCGGGATCGAAGTGACTGATGAGAGTGTTTCCATCGAAACGATGAAACAGGTCTGCCTTGGCGGACCGGGCCACTATCTTGGCAGCGAACAGACGCTCCACCTGATGCAGCGTGATTATGTCTATCCAAGGCTGGCGGACCGCCTGTCACCCAAGGAATGGGCGGAGGTGGGCAAGCCTGATCTCATTGAAAACGCCATCAAGCGCAAACGCCAGATACTGGACGCACCGAAAAAGCAGATCATTGATCCGCTCGCGGACAAGGAAATCCGCAAGCGGTTCAATATTCATTTTCCTGCCTGATTCTTAAACAGTCAGGCGCTTTTCGGGACGGGTCAGGTCAGGCGGACAGGGCCGTGGGAATTACTGCTACAGGCGCGGCAATCTCCGCTGCCTTGGCAAGTTCCACGCTGATGATCTGGGCCTTGGAAACGAAGCGGCGGTTCTTCGCATCATCCACCAGTTCGACAAAACCGGCATCAGAATTGAGTGCGTTCTCCAGCTTTGCCGTCAGGCCGCAACCGATGTTGCCGACAAAGGTTGATCCATCGCACATCAGGATGGAAACGCGAAGATATTGTTGTGAACTCTGGCTGAACACGGCTGGTACTTTCATCGGCCCATGGCGTGCGCCGGGCGTGCACCTTGTCCTAACAGCGATAGGTGAAGAAAGCGTTCGTGAGATCATTCCATTTGAGCGAACCTGAGTTTGCCCGGCCGGTTGGCTTGCGATTTTTTGTAATCAGGCCATGACCAGCCAGGCCAGCACTGCCGCAAGTGCCAGTACAAAGGCACCATAGCCCTTCATGAAACCTTCATTGAGCGGCATGGCGCCGACGATCGTGAAGAATGGTCTGCGCAGGGCAAGCATCAGCGCCCCTTCGACAAGGGCGGCCCAGCCAATCAGCGACACGATGATCTCCAGTGGCGTGCCCCACAGGTTGTGTATCGAAACAAGGACGGCACCTACCGTAAATGCAAGGATCGCTGCAATATAGGTGAGGCCCGGCTTGTCCCGGAATTCATCCATGACGTCTGCATAGGACTTTGCGTCGGTCAGCAGGCCAATACCGGCAGCGGCCATGTAAAGCGCCAGAAACAGGCCAAGGGTCTGGGTAAGCGTGAAACTGTCAAGCATGCATTCCTCCATCAGGGTTGAAGAACAAACCGGAACACGAGGTTACAAGCATCGCACAGGATCAGGAAGCAATTGTGGCCTGGTCTATTCCCCTCTCGGGAAGCGCTTGTTTTCCTCCAACGTGTTCAGGTCCATGTGGTTGCGCATGTATTGTTCCGATGCCTTCTTGAGCGGCTGGAAGTCCCATGGATAGTAGGACCCGTTTCGCAATGCCTCGTAGACGACCCAGCGCCGGGCCTGGCTCTGGCGCACCTCCGCGTCGAAGGCGGCCATGTCCCATTGCTTGCGAACCTTGCGCATGAATCGCGCCACCAGTTTCTCGTTTGCCTGGTATTCGGCAAGGTTGTTCAATTCATGCGGATCAGCAGACAGGTCGAAGAGCTGGGGAGGATCGAGTTCGCAGTGATTGAACTTGTACTTGCCCTCGCGCAGACAGACTAGCGGGGCATAGGATGCCTCCGCTGCGTATTCGATCATCACAGGGGCGCTGCGGTCTGCCGGCTTGCCCTCCAGAGGGGCCATGGGGATCAGGCTCTCGCCATCGGTCCATGGCATGATTTCACTCATGTCTACCTGTGCCAGATCGCAAAGGGTTGGCAGGATATCGACGTTTGATACCGGATTGGTGATTTTGCCGGGCTTCATATGCGGCGCCGCGATCATCAGCGGTACCCGCGCAGAGCCATCATAAAAGCACATCTTGAACCAAAGGCCGCGCTCGCCGAGCATGTCGCCGTGATCGGAGCAGAAGACAATGATCGTGTTGTCGGCTTGCCTCGTGGTTTCCAGTGCTTCCAGGATTTCCCCGATCTTGTCATCGAGATAGGAGATATTGGCAAAATATGCCCGGCGTGAACGCCTTATATCATCTTCGGTAATGTTGAAATTGAGCCAGTCATTGGCCTTGAAGATGCGTTGGGCGTGGGCATCCTGCTGGTCCAGCGGGAAAGCGGGAACTTCCGGCAGCAGGTATCCGCAATCCTCATACAGGTCCAAATACTTGCGGCGGGCCACATAGGGATCATGCGGATGGGTGAAAGAGACAGTCAACGCCCAGGGCCGGTTGTCGAGACCGCGTGCAAGATCGTAGACCTTGGTCCGCGCCTCGAAGGCCACCGTATCGTCATATTCCATCTGGTTTGAAATCTCGGCAACGCCTGCGCCGGTAACCGATCCCATGTTGTGGTACCACCAGTCGATGCGCTCGCCGGGCTTGCGGTAATCGGGGGTCCAGCCGAAATCTGCCGGATATATATCGGTCGTCAGCCGCTCCTCGAAGCCATGCAGCTGATCGGGCCCAACGAAGTGCATCTTGCCGGACAGGCAGGTATGGTAGCCAGCGCGGCGCAGATGGTGCGCATAGGTCGGGATATCGGAGGCAAACTCGGCGGCATTGTCATAGACACGTGTGCGGCGCGGCATTTGGCCGGACATGAATGAGGCGCGGGCAGGGGCGCAGAGCGGGCTGGACGTGTAGCAATTCTCGAACCTGGTGGAGCGTTCAGCCAGCCGCTTCAGGTTCGGCGCATGCAGCCATTCGGCAGGACCGTCGGGAAACAATGTGCCGTTCAACTGGTCCACCATGAGAATGAGAATGTTGGGTTTTTGCTGCATTTTGAATCCCTTGCTCCCGATTGCTTCCATTTAGAATCAATTATTGACCAACGAAGTGGTGCCTGCGTCAGGCTGTGGCGCATTCTCAACTGGCCGGAATCGACCAGGCAATCGCATTGTGACCAAAGGCACGGCGGATATCCGCGGAACAGGGTTGAATAGCCTCATCACGGATTTGGAGAGAGACCCATGATCAAGACCCTTTTCATAGCAAGCGCAACCGCGGTGGTATTTGCCGGGGCCTTCAGCATGGCAGTTGCAAATAATTCATCAAGCGGCAAAACGGCGATCGTTGGTGGTCAGGTAGCGTCCGAGAGCCAGACCGGCGTAGTCGATTGCACTAACCAGATCTGGCCCGCGATAGAGAGTTATTGCCTTGAGCCGGTTAGCGACCTGGGCAAGATGCGCCAGGCCCGCCAAATCGTCATGTGAGTAGTTCAATCCGAAGATGGCATCCAGGCGGCCTTGCGTTTTTCGACAAAGGCTTGTGTTCCCTCGCTACCTTCAGCACCTGTAACTGCATCGACAAACAGCCTGGCTGCGTGTTCGACCAGCTTGTCGGAATGCAGGAAACGGGCATCCCAAAGGAGCTTTTTCGAGACGGCGACCGCATTTGGCGCACAGCGAAGCGCATGTTCGATGGTATTTTCCAGATCGCCATCAAGGTCGGGCGTGACAGCATGTACCAGCCCGATACGGGCAGCTTCTTCCGCGCCGATCCGCGCGCCGGTAACAGTTAACCGCTTTGCCTCGCTATAACCGATGCGCTCGAGCAATACCGGAGCGATTTGTGCAGGGATGAGGCCAAGCGTGGTTTCCGGCAGGGCGAATTTCACCGTGTGCGACGCGATGGCGATGTCGGATGCGCAAGCAAGCCCGAAGCCGCCGCCCATCACTGCCCCTTCCAGTGCAGTTATGATGGTCTTGGGGGTCCGGGCAAAGCGGGCCACCATGGCTCCGAATGCTGAGGACAGTTCATGGATCGCCTGTTGCGGGTTGGCGCTCTGGCGTGCTGCTGCCATGTCCCTGATGTCGGCTCCGGCGGAAAAATTCCCGTCTGCGCCACGAATGACGATGATGCGGATGGCGTCAGAGGCTTCGGCGGCATCAAGTGCCCGCACCAGTTCCTCGAGAAGCGCCAGCGACATGGCATTCTTCACCTGCGGGCGATTGAGTGTCAGGTGACGAACGCCGTTGTCATCGCGGATCAGAACAAGATCGTCTGCCATGGGTCTAGCCCGCCTTTCGCGTATTGTGCCGTGAGGCGGCGAAGCGGTAGATCCGCTCGCATGCCCTGGCAAGGTCCTTGTCCGAGATCGTAAAGGCGATGCGCACACAGCCGTCAGCCGATTTTCCGAAGGGTTTGGCATCCAGCACCGCGACCTGTTCGGCCTCATAGAGTTCGGCGGCAAACTGCGCCGATGTCATGCCTGTTCCTGTAACGTCCAGCAATACATACATGGCACCCTGGGGTGCAATGGCGGAAAGGCCGGGCGCGCTGGCGAGGCCATCCATGACGATGTTGCACCGGCGGCGGTAGGTCTCCCGCATTCCGGCGATCTCATCCTGGCATTCACGGATCGCGGTTACCGAAGCACGCTGAATGAAGGCCGAAACGCCGTAATGCATGGCTATACCGGCATTGTGGGCATGGTGGATGAAGGTTTTCGGGCCTGCGACCCAGCCTATGCGCCAGCCAGTCATGGCCAGGGCCTTGGAGAGGCTGCCACAGGTCACGGTGCGTTCCGCCATGCCAGGCAGTGTGGCAATGGAGTGGTGTGTCCCGTCATAGACCTGGCCGGCATAAACCTCGTCAGCGATCACCCAAAGGTCATGGCGCCGGGCAATGTCGGCAATCGCCTCGAGCTCATCCATTGTGAAGACGGCACCGGTCGGATTGTTCGGATTGGCAAAGAGGATTGCCCTGGTTTTTTCGGTGATGGCCGCCTCCATGAGATCGGCCCTTGGGCGAAACCCTGTTTCGCGGGGGCAGGCGACCGGTACGATCTTGGCTCCGTTGATCTCGAAGGTGGCCTGATAGGTCAGGTACATCGGCTCAAGCGCGATGATCTCGTCTCCCTCGTCGAGCAGGCACAGGGATGCCGTGAAGAGCGCGTTCTGGGTACCCTGGCAGATCATGACATTTTCCGGGCCGAGCTTGTAGGTGCCGGACTGGTCACCGGATACCCGCACCAGTTCTTTGGCTACCGCTTCGCGCAGTTCAGGAAGGCCGGGAATATCGATGTAATGGGTAAAACCCTCGTCAAGCGCCTGCTTGGCCGCATTGATCACGGGCTTTGGAGTTTCGAGATCGGGATCGCCGACTGCAAGGATGATTACATCATCACCGGCGGACTTGTCCTTCCATGCCCTGAAAAGAATATCCCAGGCTGCGGAGCCTTCGTTTTCGGTACGCTTCACAAGGTTGGAATAGGCAGGCATGGACGGTTTCCTTTCAGATGCCTCCAGCTAGCAAACGGCAGTTGCGCAAGCAAATGAAAAGGGCGGGAAACTCCCGCCCCATCGGTTCTTTGACTCATGGAGGCTTGGCTTAGCCGCGGCCTTTCCAAGGCACCAGCCATTTTTCGGCGACACGCATGAGAATATCGATACCATAGCCGATTATGCCGATCATGATGATGCCGAGAATGACGATGTCGGTCAGCTGGAACTTGGAAGCATTGACGATCATCATACCCGCGCCCTTGTCGGCAGCCACCAGTTCGGCAGCAACGACCGTGCCCCAGCAAACGCCCATCGCAACGCGTGCACCGGTGAATATCTCCGGCAGCGAGTTGGGAATGATGACATTCTTGAGGATCTGCCACTTCGAGGCACCGAGCGAATAGGCCGCATGGATCTTCGAAATGCGAACGCCGGACACGCCGGAACGCGCGGCAATCGTCATGATCCACAAGGCAGCCAGGAAGAGCAGGACCACCTTGCCCTCTTCACCGATGCCGAACCAGATGATGATCAGCGGGATCAGGGCCAGTGGCGGGACAGGGCGCATGAATTCGACGATCGGATCAAACCATCCGCGGAACCAGTCGGAAAGGCCCATCGCGTAACCGAGGGGTATGCCGATGAGCGAACCAAGGACAAAGCCGGCTATGACCCTGCCAAGAGACCAGCCGAGGTGTTCCCAGAGCGTGAAGTTCTTGTAGCCCTCGTTGGCGATTTCGAACAGGCGGCTGACAACGGCTTCCGGTGCAGGCAGCCAGATCGGTTCCATTTGCCAACCCTTGGTGGGCTTCACGTTGAGCGTGCCGCGCCCGGTCATGGTAATTTCGCCATTTGCAAAATTGACTGTTTCGCCAGGATTGATGGGTTTGCCATCGATTTCGATTATCGAGTAGCCATCCTCGGCACCACCTTCGTCATTGTCCTGGACGCGGACCAGGCCGGAACGGAAAGCCCCCAGTTTTGCAATGTCATTTTGTGCAAAGCCGCTGTTTTCGCCAACCATGGGCGGATCTTCCACATTCTCGCCAACCGTATGGACCCGCAGAGTAACGGTTGCGGTATCTGTCTGCCCGGCGGTGTTCTGGGCTGTATAGACAAAACTGGTGTCGCCCTTGAAAGGGCCGGGGACATGGATCGGTGTAATGACCGAGCCGGTAAAGGCACCCCAGATTGCAAACAGGGCCAATACTGAAATCACGGATGCGAAGCGGTTGGCGCGAACAGTCGATTCATCGCCAAAGGTAACGGTTTTCAGGCTTGTGTAGTCATGGGCAGCCTCGCGGGAGCGCTGCCAGAACTGCCAGCCGAAATAGGCTACGGCAAAAATGAGGATGTAAACGATCGCGACGGTCATGCTGCGCTCTCCTCACGGCCCATGATTTCCTCTTCCATGTTCCAGATCATCGTCAGGATTTCCTCGCGGGTTCTGGCATAGTCCTTGTGCTTCTTGACGGCTCGCAAATCCTGGCCAACGCCCAGTTCGGCAAAGGGCAGGCGGTATTCCTTGTGAATGCGGCCCGGGCGCGGGGCCATGACCAGCAGCCTCTCGCCGAGCAGCAATGCTTCCTCGACCGAGTGGGTGATGAGAATGATCGTCTTTCCGGTTTCCTTCCAGAGCTTGAGGACAAGGCCCTGCATCTTTTCGCGGGTGAGTGCATCAAGTGCGCCCAGCGGCTCATCCATCAGGATCACATCCGGCTCGTTGCACAAGCAGCGGGCCAGTGCCACGCGCTGCTGCATGCCGCCTGAAAGTTCGTAGACCATCTTGTCACCGAACTCCTGGAGGCCAACCACGGAAAGGAGGTGATCAACCTTCTCGGCTGTTTCCTTGCGCGGCTTTCCGGCCATGTCCGGCCCGAATGAAATGTTGCGACGAACATTCATCCACTCGAACAAGGCGCCCTGTTGAAAGACCATTCCCCGCTCGGGGCCGGGGCCTTTCACCCGTTGGTCGTTCAACGCTACCTTGCCTTCGGTTGGAGCAAGAAAGCCGGCAACAATGTTTAGGAGCGTTGTCTTGCCACAGCCCGACGGGCCGAGAACCGACATCAGCTCCCCTTTTTTCAGATCCAGCGAAACGTTCTTGAGCGCCTGCACCGCACCGCCGCCCGGCAGGTCGAAGCGCATGGAAAGATTGTCGATTATCAGGTCACCCATGAAGATCCTTTCAATTGGCGAAACGTGGAAAAAGGGGCGACCCGATCATGTGCGGGCCGCCCCTGATGATTCAGCCGTCAAGACACCGCGGTGTCATCAGACTACATTTTGGATGCAGCTTCCAGTGCTGCGCTGTTGACGGCACCTTCATAGGTCTCGCGTGCAGCCGGGATATTGCCCTGTTCCTTGAAGAAGTCAGCGACCTGCTTCACGAAAGTCTGGGTGCCACCGCCGAGCCAGTCACCCGAAAGTTGGGCTGAAACGCTCGGGAACTCGAAGCCATCCATTGTTTCCTTGGTTGCAGCTTCGTCCATGCCTGCATCCTTGGCGATCACAGGTAGCATTTCCATGGCCTTGTCGCCGCCAGCGTTCCACATTTCGTTCATTTCAGCAGTTACGGCGAGGAACTTGGCAAGCAGTTCCTGGTTCTCGGCAGCAAATTCTGCAGGAACGGAGGTCACGTCGTAGACGGAAATGCCGATTTCGGCTTTCTCGGCACCGGTAAGGAGCACATTGCCGTGCTCCTTCATGCGGCGCAGAGAGCCACCCCAACCGCAAGCCATGTCAACAGAACCCTGTGCGATTGCCGCAGCACCGTCCGGCGGCGCCATGTCGACAACTTCCATTTTGGAGACGTCAACACCGAAATGTTCCATCTGCCTCAGGAAGCCGTAATGAGCCGCAGTGCCGACTGGAACCGCGACCTTCTTGCCTTCAAGTTCCTTCACGTTCTCCTTGTTGATTTCGTTGCGGGCAAGAACCACGCAGTTGTCGTTTTCATTGTACACCACCGCGATATCGGCGATCTGCAGGTCCTGGCCGGCAGAGGTTGCAACAACGAAAGGCGGCACACCCTGTGAAACGGAAATGTGTATGTCGCCGGAAGCCATTGCAGCGGACATCGCAGTCCCGGCATCAAACGATTTCCAGTTGACCTTCACACCCAGTTTCTCGTCGAAAATGCCTTTGGCCTTCGCGTACTGGAATGGCATTGGCCATTCGAGGAAGTAAGCGACGTTCAATTCCTTGAGGTGACTACCTGCCTGTGCAGCTGACGCGCCGGACAGCATTGCAACAGCAGCGACGCCAACCAGTAGTTTTTGTGCAATCTTCATATTTTATCCTCCCTGGATGATTGTTGATGACCAGACGGAATGATCCATTCCATGTTTCACCAGTTTACAGCCTAAACAGACGCCAGACTTGCGGTTAGTACCAACAGAGGCAGTGGAATGATTCCAGAGCCGTTCAAGTGGTATAATTCTGCCTAATAATTGAACAATATTGCGAATCTTGACATATCTGCCCAATTATTTGTCTCCTTCGAAATCAGTTCAGGACACGGACGAGGCTGACCCCCGAAAGGCAAATCAGCAGAAGCAGGCAGAATCGTTTGTAGAAACCTTCAAGGGAAGGGCGGAACAACCAGGTTCCCGCCAGCACCCCGATGATGACGATGGGCATGAAAATGAGCGCCCGTGCCACGGCAGCGAGGTCCAGCAAGCCGAACCAGAGTAGGTAGACTGCAGACATGAACATGCCGATGAACAGGTACATGACCAGCGAGCCGCGCATGTTTCGGGCCGTCTTTTCTTGCGACAGCACGTAGAGTGCGACGACCATGCCGCCAATGGAGGCAAGGCCCGTGGCAATTCCGGCAGCCAGACCCGAGGAATAGAGCCCGGGATTGGTTGCCAGGAATGCGAAGCGTACCTTGAAAAGTTGCAGGATTGCCAGGCTGACAAGCAGGGAGAGAGCGATCAGCTTCGAGGTTTCAACCGGTATGTTGGTGGTAAGGGCAAGACCGATTGGCGTACCGATGGCCGAGAAAATGGCCAGTCCCCAGACCGTTGGCATGTCCGCATCGCGAAGGCCGCCGCGAAACATTAAGAGGCTCGCAGCTGCCTCGAGCATGAAACAGACCGGAATGAGTTGTATCGGGGGGATGATGACTGCCAGGCTGGCCATGATCAATGCCGACAGGGCAAAACCGGCAAAGCCGCGAACCAGGGCCGCAACAAAAATGGCCCCGGCGCTGAATATCAGTTGCGCCGGAGCCAGTTGTGCAAGATCGGACAGGGTCGCGATCATGTGTTGGTGCTTTCCTGCGGGACCCGGCCTCAGGCCGCAGCGCCTCTCTGGGGCCGCATGTCGCCAGGATTGATGCCTGCAACCGAGACCGGCTTCTTCATCGCGTCGCGGCGGAAAGGCTCGCCCAGTTCCTGGTTCAGCAACACTTCGATGAAGGTGGTCTTGCCTTCCTTCATCTGCGCGTCGATGGCCTTGTCGAGTTCGGAAGTCAGTTCCTCCATCGTGCGAACCTGAATGCCAACCATGCCGCAAGCCTTGGCGATACCGGCATAGGTCACGTCCTCGTCCAGTTCGGTGCCGACGAAATTGTCATCAAACCAAAGGGTCGTGTTGCGTTTTTCAGCGCCCCACTGGTAGTTGCGGAAGATCACCATTGTTATTGCAGGCCAGTCGCCACGGCCGATTGCCGTCATCTCGTTCATGGAGATGCCAAAGGCTCCATCGCCGGCAAATCCGACAACCGGCGTATCGGGGTTGCCGATCTTGGCGCCGGTAATAGCAGGGAAGCCATAGCCACAAGGCCCGAAAAGGCCCGGTGAGAGGTATTTGCGGCCCTTTTCGAATGTCGGATAGGCATTGCCGATGGCGCAGTTGTTGCCGATATCGGACGAGATGATCGCATCCTTTGGCAGGGCGCTCTGAACGGCACGCCAGGCCATGCGCGGGCTCATCCATTTCGGTTTTGCCTCGCGGGCACGCTCATTCCAGTTGGTGCCCGGATCATCGTCCTCGTGATCCATAGAGGACAGGGTCTGGAGCCAGGCGGATTTGGTTTTGGAAACCAGGTCTTCGCGGTCCTTTGAACGGTTGTCAGAGACTTTCGCCGCCAAAGCCTCGGCGACTTTTTTCGCATCGCCCTGGATGCCGACGGTTACCGGCTTGGTCAGGCCGATCCGGTCTGCATTGATGTCAACCTGAATTAGCGTGGCGTTTTTCGGCCAGTAATCGATGCCATAGCCCGGCAGGGTCGAGAAGGGGTTGAGGCGTGTTCCAAGAGCCAGAACGACGTCTGCCTTGGCAATCAGCTCCATCGCTGCTTTCGAACCATTATAGCCGAGCGGACCGACGGAAAGAGGGTGGGAGCCGGGGAAAGCATCATTGTGCTGGTAGTTGCAGCACACAGGTGCAGAGATTTTTTCGGCCAGCTTTGCCGAAGCCTCGATTGCACCGGCCAGCACCACACCTGCTCCGTTAAGGATGACAGGGAATTTGGCGTTGGACAGAAGTTCGGCTGCGCGCTCGATGGATTCCTCGCCACCGGCTGATGGTGCGAATTCAACGATCTGCGGCAGTTCGATATCGATCACCTGCGTCCAGTAATCGCGTGGCAGGTTGATCTGGGCAGGGCCGGAACGGCGCCAAGCATTCATGATGACACGGTTGAGAACTTCCGCGACGCGTGAGGGATCGCGCACTTCCTCCTGATAGCAGACCATGTCCTCGAACAGTTTCATCTGCTCGATTTCCTGAAAGCCGCCCTGGCCGATTGTCTTGTTGGCCGCCTGGGGCGTGACCAGAAGGAGCGGGGTATGGTTCCAGTAGGCGGTCTTTACCGGTGTAACGAAGTTGGTGATACCCGGGCCGTTTTGGGCAACCATCATCGACATCTTGCCGGTGGAACGGGTAAATCCGTCAGCCATCATCCCGGCATTGCACTCGTGGGCACAATCCCAGAACTTGATGCCAGCCTGTGGAAAGAGGTCGGAAATCGGCATCATGGCTGAGCCAATGATCCCGAAGGCATGCTGGATGCCGTGCATCTGCAAGACTTTTACGAAGGCTTCTTCTGTCGTCATTTTCATGGCGAATCTACTCCCGTGAGATTGAACTGTGTGACTGGAACCGGATGTCTTCCCGAATCTCTATTTGGTTTTTCACGACGCACGATGCCAGCGGAGTGGAGTCCCCGGCATTACGCCCCTGGCATTGCGGTTCGGAATTTCCATTCCTGACCTGTCTATGGGGCCTTGGTGCCAGTAGTTAGGGCCAACTCAACGGATGTATGAGGCCAGCAGGGCGAAACCAGGCACATTCCTCAATTATTGAGACTATTTTCCTCAAAAAGTCAAAATTTCGCGTGCAGAGAGGCGGTCAGCCAAGGCGTTTGAGGAACTCCTGTATTGCACCGGCGATCCGGCGTGCTGGCTCATCCTCCATGTGCCAGTGGTGGTGACCCGCTATATCAACCGTGGCGAGGTCGGCAACATGTTGCCTGGCCATTTGCCTTGCCGAATTCATCAGTTTCAAGAGCCGCTCATTCGGCGTGGCCCAAATATTAAGTACAGGTACTTCGAGTGCCTTCAGGACGGCCTCAATCTGGTTCAGGTTCAATTTCAATGCCGAGGCGCCTGACAGGCGCGCATCACCACGAAAGACGTACCCCGCCCCGGTCTGGCCGAGGGCGCGGTTGGCAAGGCGGGCCGCGATGTGGGTTGGTTCTCCGGCCCTAGAGCGGCGTTCGACAAATTCCTCGACCGATTTGAAAATCCTGGGAGCCCGCTTCGAAAGACGTTCGCGGTCGAGCAGAAAGGAACGAAGCTGGGTTACGATATCGCCATCCTCAGCCGGGAAGGGGACCATGCCATCCAGCGTGATCAGCGCCCTGACCCGTTCAGACATGGCTGCTGCCAGCAGGGTGGCGATCATGGCTCCACGCGAATGGCCGAGGAGTACGCATTGCTCCCAGCCGAGCTTGTCCATCAGGCTGACAAGTTGCGGCAGGTCGTCCCAGATCTGGTAGCCGGCATCGACTGTCCTGTGGCCACTGAGGCCGTGGCCGGGCATGTCAATTGCCAGCAGGCGGGTTCCAGGCATTGCGGCTGCGAGTACTTCGAAACTGGCAGCATTGTCGAGCCACCCATGCAGCGCCAGAACAGGCATGCCTTCCTGCGGGCCGAATGCAAGCCCGGCGATTATCAGGCCATCGAGATCGATGGAAAATGCTGATGACGAGGGTGATGTCATGGTTCGGGGAGAAGCGGTGTTCATGTCACAGGTTCCAAAAGAATGGTCGGGCCAAACCGGCCCACGGTAAATCACGGTTTCGGACAATAAGCAGTCGCCGTTTACTTCTCGGGGGTCATTTCCCTGACAATATTGGCCAGTCTTTCAATGCCGGGTGCAATACGCTCTTCGGGAATTGACGAAAAGCCGAGCCGAAAATGGTTCCTGTTGGTGCCCGGGTCTTCAAAGAAAACATCGCCTGGTTCGATGATGATGCCATCATCCATCGCCTTTCTTGCGAGTTCAGTGGCGTCGAGGCCCTGTGGGCCCGCGACCCAGTAGGATGTTCCGCCGAAGCCGGGTGATCTCGCCCAGCCCGGCAGATAGGTCTCCAGCGCCTCGCCCATGGCCTTCCATCTCGCCTGATAGGCACGGTGCAGGCGGCCGATCAGGGCGTCATGGTGGCCAAGTGCCAGAAACAGCGCGACGACGCGCTGATTATTGCCGGGCGGATGACGGAACATAAGGCGGCGCAGCGCCCGCAATTCGTCTATGAGGCGGCGCGGGCCAACGACAAATCCCATGCGCAATCCGGGCATGAGGGATTTGGACAGGCTGCCGATATAGATCACCCGACCGTTGATATCACGCGATTTCAAGGCAGGCGTCGGGTCGGAGGAATAGTTGGTTTCAAACTCGTAATCATCCTCGACGATCAGGCTGTCATTTTCCTCCGCCCATGCGAGCAACTGCTTGCGCCGTGCACTGCTCATCGTGACGTTGGTGGGGAATTGGTGGCTTGGCGTCGTGAAGACCAGCTTCGATCCGGCAATTACATCGTCGATGACAAGGCCTTCATTGTCGAGTTTCGCAGTTGCAATGCGGTCGGTCTTCAGGGCGAATATGTTGCGTATGTCCGGGTAGCCGGGGTCTTCCACCGCGACCTTGTCGCCCGGCTTGATGAGCATGCTGGCAACCAGATAGAGCGCATTCTGCGCACCCAGTGTCACCAGGATTTCGTCCCTGTCTGCCATGATGCCCCGCCGCGGCAGGATACGCTGGTGAATCTGGTCGATCAGCATGGGATCATCGGCATTGAAGCGGTCCGAGGTCCAGGCATCCATCCATTTGCGGTTCATCGCCTGGCGGGTGCAGTCGCGCCAGGCTGCAATCGGAAACAGCGCGGCATCTGCCTGACCGTAAATAAACGGATAGGGATATTCATGCCAGTTGGCCGGCTTGGTTATATTGCGCTGGCCGGAGGGCAGTACGCGAAATTTGCTCTCCCAGTCCACATTGCTTTGCTTGCGGGCAGGCGCTGTTGCAGGCGGTTCGCTGCTGTCTTCGAAACCGCTGCGCCGCACATGATCTGCAACATAAAATCCCGAACGCTCACGCGCCTCCAGATAGCCGTCTGAGGCAAGTGCCTGATAGGCCAGCATGACGGTATTTCGGGAAACCTTGAGCCGCTTGGCCATGGTGCGGGTCGAGGGAATCGGGGCACCCGGCGGCATCTGGCCTGACAACATGGCAGAAACGAGCATCTCGCGAATTTGTGCCTGCAGCGACGTCATTTCCTGACGTTCGACCTGAAACAATGAATCGCGCATTATGGTTGCCGCCTGTTGGTCCCATGGGTGAAAAATGTTGGTGCTAAACAATGGTCCGATTTCCGCCTATCTGGTACCAAAAGTCAACTATGTGTATGAGTTGGCGGCTGATCTGGTATCATGAACAGGCTAAATTGGCTGGTGGATGTTGTCCGTTTCAGCCTTCAAGACGGACAAGTGCGACATGAGTGCGATTGAAAAGCTGATCCGGACTGCAAAAAGGAAGCAGGCAAGAATCGTTTTGCCAGAGGGCAGCGATCCGCGCATCATTGAAGGTGCTGTTCGGGCATTGGCGGAAGGTATCGCCAGACCGGTTCTCATCGGAAGTACGAGTATCGTGCTGGCTGCTGCCAGTGCGGCCGGACATGATATTACGGGCATTGATATCGTTGAACCGGCAAGCTTTGGCAACAGGGAAGCCTATACCGACCTTCTCATGGATATCCGCAAGGGCAAGTTTGCCGACCGGGAAGCGGCGGCCAAGGCGCTTGAGGACCCGCTGGTCTTTGCCGCGCTGATGGTGCGGGCCGGTGATGCCGACGGGACACTGGGCGGCGCGGTTTATACCACAGCCGACACGGTCCGTGTTGCGCTGCAGATGATCGGCCGGGCTGAAGGCACAAGTACTGTTTCCAGCTTTTTCCTTATGATCCTTCCCGAAGGACGAAATGGCGGCGAGGAAGCAGTGGTGTTTTCCGATTGCGGCCTTGTGGTCGATCCCGGTTCCGAGCAGCTTCCCGAAATAGCCGCTGCATCGGCCGCGTCCTTCGAATCGTTGACCGGCGAGACTGCGAAGGTTGGCTTTCTTTCCTTTTCCACGATGGGAAGCGCCCGCCATGAGGCTGTATCTAAAATCACCCGGGCGGCAGCCCTGATGAAGGAACGCTATCCGGACATTCCATCTGACGGTGAATTGCAGTTCGATGCCGCCTATCTTCCATCTGTGGGTGCCTCCAAGGCACCGGGAAGTGCCACTGCAGGCCAGGTCAATGTATTCATCTTCCCGGATCTCGACGCGGGCAATATCGGTTACAAGATTGCCCAGCGCATTGGCGGGGCACAGGCGCTTGGTCCGATCCTGCAGGGCTTGTCGCGTCCTGCCAATGATCTCTCGCGCGGCTGCAATGCCGACGACGTTTTCAAAATGATCGCGGTAACCGTCAATCAGGTGCGCTAGACCTCGATTGCCTCCAGCAGTGACCGGGGAATGACCACGCCCTCCTCGGCGACCTTCTTGCGCCGCCTGACGCGGCCATCGCCCGGCAGACGTACTCCCTCCTGGGCAACCATGGCCTCGAAAAGACGTTCTGCATCACCGCCCGAGATCGGCGTCTGGCGGGTCGCGGCCGGGTCGATCGCGAGGATGAATTCGCCGCCGCGCGCCGGTCCGCCATCAGCAATATCCGTTTCGGCGGCCTCAAGGCTGAGTTGTTCACCTATCAGTGGACCTGCCATCAGTTCCACCATCATGGCGATGGACGAGCCCTTGTGGCCGCCAAAGGCAAGTTGCGCGCCACCATCAAGAATGGCCTTGGGATCTTCGGTGGGATTGCCGTCCTTGTCTATGCCCACTCCCAGAGGAACCGGCTTGCCGTCACGAGCGTGAATCTGAATGTCGCCCCGGGCCATTGTGGCGCTTGCCTGGTCGAAGGTTACCGGGTCAAAGCCCTTGCGCGGCCATGAGAAGGCGAAGGGATTGGTGCCGTAGAGCGGTCGGGTGCCGCCATGGGGTGCAACTGTCGGCTTGTAGGATGTGCAGGCAATTGCCATTAGCCCTTTTTTCGAGAGCATTTCGACTTCTGGCCACAGGGCTGCAAAATGGAATGTATTGGTGATGGCGGCCACGGCCACACCCTGCGCCCTGGTTAGTGCTGCGAAATCCTCGAGCATCTCCCTGTGGGCGAGCGGGGCATATCCCCTGTCGCCATCGACCCACAGCACAGAGGGTGCAGTGCGTTCCAGTTTTGGCTCTGCACTGCCGTTGACCTTGCCGCTTCTGAGTGAACCGCAATAGCCCGGGATCCGGAACAGACCATGGCTTGCGCATCCGTCGCGTTCGGCCATCACCACCGTATCGGTAATTGCCATGGCATTTGCGTTGTTGCAGCCGGCGTTTACCAGTGCGGCCATGGCCAGGGTTTCAACCTCTTCGAGTGTTAGGGTCACGGATTGGCTGGACATGTGCTACTACCTTTGGCAACTGGTCTTCAGGATTGAACTGGTCGGGATGGTAAGAGGCACAATGGCCCACCGCAAGGGGTGGTCGGCTGCTTGTTGCCATTTGGAACAGGACAAAGAAGATGCCTAGCCTGACAGCATCCTGTGCTAGACACGCCAACACCCATATTGGGACCGATATGCGGGGACCAGGATGACTTTCGCCTTTTTGAAGTTTGCCGAGACATTGCACCGGATTTCGATAACGATTTGCCATGCCTGCCTTGGCGTATTGCTGGTCAGCATGACGGCTGGTGTATTGCTGCGATACGGGGTGGGGATAGGTTTCCTGAAATTGCAGGACCTGACGCTGTATGCCTTCTCGATATTCGCCATGCTCGGCATTCCCTGCGCCATCGCCACCGCCCGGCACGTGCGTGTGGATATGACGGGTAATGTTGACAGTCCGCATGAAAGCGGACGAATAGTCAGGGCCCTCACGCTGGTCCTGCTGATGGCGGTTTCCCTGATGCTGTTGATTCATGGTTGGCCGTTCTTCACCGCGTCGCTGGCAATGGGGGAGGCATCAGGCCAGATCGGCGGGCTGGCTGGCCTGTTCATGATAAAGGCATTTGTTCCCTTTGGCGCGCTCTTGATCCTGATACAGGGCATCGCGCTGTTTTTACGAAAGGGCGAGACGGCAAATTGATGGAACCTGCCAGCATCCTTCTTTTTGTCATGTTCGCGCTATTGCTTGGTGCGATACTGTCCGGCATTCCGGCCTGGCTTGCGATTGGCGGTGTTCCCTTGCTGGTTGGTTTGGCGGCAAGCGGGGCGGGCGTCTTTGAATTCACGTTGCTTACCGCCTTTCCCCAACGGGTTTTCGGCATGATGGGCAACCAGTTGTTCATCGCAATCCCGCTCTTTATCCTGATGGGAGTGATGCTTGAACGCACAGGCGTTGCATCTGCAATGCTGGATTCGGTCGCTCGCCTTGGCAGGGGCTCGCCGCTTCGACTGGCGCTCGGCGTTCTTCTCATAAGTGCACTGATTGCCGCGAGTACCGGGATTGCCGGTGCAACGATTGTCATGCTTGGCCTTATTGCCTATCCGGCGCTGACAAAAGCTGGCGTTCCCGTGAAACTGGCCGCGGGCATGACCGTCTCTGCGGGCACGCTCGGCCAAATCATCCCGCCTTCGATTGTCCTGATCGTCCTTGCCGACCAGGTGTCGAATGCCTGGCAGGCGGCGCAGCGCAGCGCCGGAAATTTCGCAATCGAGCCGGTTACCGTGAGTGACCTTTTTGCAGCGGCGATGGTCCCCGGCCTGATCCTCGTTGCTGCCTATGGGATCTTTGTGACCACACGGTTGTGGAACAGTGTACCGGTCATGCCAGGCATCAGGAATGAGGCAGATGCAAACGCGCATGTCGGCGATGAATGGCACCGCGGGCTTTTCTGGCTGTTGCCACCGCTTGCACTGATAGTCGCTGTGCTCGGCTCGATCATTACCGGAATCGCCACGGCCACGGAGGCAGCCGCAATCGGTGCCAGCGGCGCGATCCTGCTTGGCGCGGCAAGGCTGGGGGAAAGCCGGGGAGGGGACCGACTGGTCCCGCTAGTCGCCATGGCGGCGCTGGCCCTGCTGATTGTCCCAGGCGTGGCGGGTCTGTCAACCGGCAGCATGTTACCGCTCGCGCTGGTCCTGATCGGAATTGTTGTCGTTGCGATGCTTGCCTCAGCGGGGATTGTTCACAGGGCAGGGCAGTTGTTACCCGCGCTCCGGGAAACCGTGTTGTTGAGCGGTGTCATCTTTGCCATCATCATGGGTGCCTCGCTGCTTGCGCTGGTATTCAGGGGACTGGGCGGCGAGGAAATTTTCACCGATTTTGCACAAGCCTTGCCCGGCGATGCAACCACGGCACTGCTGCTACTTCTTGTCGTCGTCTTCCTGCTGGGTTTTGTGCTTGAGTTCATAGAGATCGTTTTCATCATCGTGCCGATTGCCGGACCGATCCTTTTCGCCATGGGTATCGATCCTGTCTGGTTTGCAATCCTGTTGGCGATCAACCTGCAAACATCCTTTCTGACTCCGCCGATGGGTGTCGCGCTCTTCTATTTCAAATCCGTCGCGCCGGCGGGTTTTCCCATCCACTTGCTCTACAGGGGGATCATTCCCTTCATCGCCATGCAGCTGGCGGTAGTGGCGCTGGTCTTTTGGCAGCCCGAACTCGCTCTTGGCCTGCCGCGCCTGCTCTTTGAGTGAAGGCAATCCACTGCATGCAACGCCGTCATGCTTGACGTGTTACCGGCTTCGTGATTGTCAGGAGCGGTCAAACCGGGAGGAAAAAATGGCCAGGCACATACTTGCAATTGATCAGGGAACGACCTCGTCACGGGCCATCGTCTTCGATGACCGGCAGACAGTCGTTGGGGTTGGCCAGCAGGAATTCACCCAGCATTTTCCCAAGTCCGGCTGGGTCGAGCATGATTGCGAGGAAATCTGGTCGACGGTGGTTTCCACCTGCAAGAAGGCAATCGATAAGGCTGGAATTACCGCTTTGGAAATCGCTGCGATCGGCATTACCAACCAGCGCGAAACGGTCGTCATGTGGGACCGGCGCACGGGCAAGCCTGTCCACAATGCGATCGTATGGCAAGATCGACGGACAGCGCAAATGTGTGCCGCGATGAAAAAGGCAGGGCTTGAAAAGACCTTCACCCAAAAGACCGGTCTCCTGCTTGATCCGTATTTTTCCGGCACCAAGGTTTCCTGGCTTCTCGACAATGTGAAGGGTCTGCGCAAGCGGGCGGAAGCTGGCGAAATAGCCTTTGGCACTATCGACAGTTTCCTTGTCTGGCGGCTGACGGGCGGCAAGCGTCATGTCACCGATGCAACCAATGCCTCGCGCACATTGATGTTCAACATCAAGACCAACAAATGGGACAGTGCGCTCCTGAAAGCGCTGAATGTCCCCGCGCAAATCCTGCCCGAAGTGCTCGATTGTGCCGATGATTTCGGCATAACGGACAAATCCGTACTTGGCGCGGAAATCCCAATTCTGGGCATTGCCGGTGACCAGCAGGCCGCGACCATCGGCAATGCCTGCTTTGAGCCGGGCATGATGAAATCCACCTATGGGACAGGCTGCTTTGCACTGCTCAATACAGGCACGGACCGCGTCGCGTCAGGGAACCGGCTGCTGACGACGATCGCCTATCGCCTTGATGGCGAAACGACCTATGCGCTGGAAGGCTCAATATTCATGGCAGGCGCGATTGTGCAATGGCTGCGCGACGGACTTGGTTTCATGAAGGCTGCGCCGGAAAGTGGCGCGATGGCAGCAAAGGCGGACCCGAACCAGGATGTATATCTCGTTCCGGCTTTCGTCGGGCTTGGCGCGCCCTACTGGGATGCGGAGGCGCGTGGTGCGCTGTTTGGCCTTACCCGCGCGACGGGTCCCAATGAAATTGCCAAGGCGACACTCGAAGCGGTTTGTTACCAGACCCATGATCTTCTCGATGCCATGAAGAAGGACTGGAAATCGTCGACGGCGGGAAAGACCGTCCTTCGCGTGGATGGCGGGATGGTTGCCTCGGACTGGACCATGCAGTGCCTCGCGGACATACTGGACGCGCCGGTCGACCGGCCTACCGTTCTGGAAACCACAGCGCTTGGCGCGGCATGGCTTGCCGGTTCAAGAGCCGGCATCTGGCCTGGCAAGAAGGGATTTGCGAAGACCTGGTCGCGCGATACGCGCTTCAAGCCGAAGATGAAAGCAGCCGAACGCAAGCGCAAGCTCACCGGCTGGAAGGATGCCGTTTCGCGCACGCTTACCCGCTGATTTTTGACCGGCAGAAACTGGCCCACTGAACCTGACCCACTGATACACACCCGAAAGGCTGCCATAATGGCGCATCAGCAAGCATTTCCGCTCGATACATTGCGGACGAGGTTTCCCTCGCTGGCAGTAACCGACAAGGGGCAACGCCGGATTTATCTTGATAATCCTGCCGGTACGCAGGTTCCCGGGGAAGTGGCAAGGGCTGTCAGCGATACGCTGCTGTATGCCAATGCCAATCTGGGTGGCGGCTTTGCCACAACGATTGCTGCGGGCGCGGTAATCGATGCGGGCCATGATGCGATGGCGGAGTTTCTCGGCTGTGATCGTGAAGAGGTGATCATCGGCGCGAACATGACCACGCTCACCTATCATTTTTCACGAATGATCGGTGAGCGGCTTGATGGCAGCGGCCTGAAGGAGGGCGATGAGATCATCGTCACGCAGATGGATCACGAGGGTAACGTCTCGCCATGGCTTGACCTTGCGCGGGACAAGGGTCTGGTGATCCGAAAGCTCGCCTTCAACACAGACAGCTGGCAGGTGGAGCCCGATGACCTTCGCGCCCTGATCAATGACCGCACGCGGCTATTGGCGCTCAATTATTCGAGCAATCTGACCGGTTCGATCAACCAGGTGGCAAGGCTCGCGGCAATCGCGAAGGAAGCGGGTGTTCTGACCTATGTGGATGCGGTGCAGTTTGCGCCGCATGGCTTCATAGATGTTCGTCAACTCGATTGTGATTTTCTTGTCTGTTCCGCCTACAAGTTTTTTGGGCCGCATCTGGGAATTCTTTATGGGCGTAAATCCGTTCTGGAGCGGCTTGTTCCCTACAAGTGCCGCTGCTCGGACAATGCCCTGCCATGGCGGTTTGAAACCGGTACACCGCAGATCGAACTGGTTGCGGGGCTAACGGCCTGCGTCGATCATTTTGCCTGGCTGGGTCGGCAGTGCGGGGCAGCCGGCAGCCGGAGGGAACGGATCAGGCATGCTTTTGACGCATCGATTGCTGAAGAGATCAACCTGGCGCGGCAGTTGATTGGCGGGCTTGAGGAGATTCGAGGCCTTGTCATTCATGGCATTACCGACCCGGAGCGGTTTGCGCAGCGTGTCCCGACAGTCTCCTTCACCCTCGACGATCTGAGGCCGGGCGAACTGGTCGAACGGCTGAATCCGGAAGGCATATTCTGCTGGGCCGGGCACAATTATGCATGGGAGGTGGTGCACCAGCTTGGCATTGCCCCGGAACATGGTGTTGTGCGCATTGGCATTGCCAATTACAACTCGGTGCAGGAGATCGATGAGACGATCGAAAGCGTTCAACGCAACATTGCCATGCTGCGCCAACAACGCTGACATGCCGGCACCGGCTGCGGAAAACCGATGAACGAAAACTCCAGCACCTTTATGGATGCGTTTTACCTGCTGCTGTCGCTGGATGCCGACCTCTACGAGATTATTCATCTGTCGCTTTATGTGAGCATCACTGCCGTGCTGATAGCCTGCCTTGTCGGGATTCCGTTTGGCGCATTGCTGGCGATTACCCGGTTTCCGGGACGCAGCGCGGTCAATGTGCTGCTCAATGCCATGATGGGGCTGCCGCCAGTCGTGGTCGGGCTGATCCTCTACATGCTGCTCTCCAATAGCGGGCCGCTCGGAGTGCTGGGACTGCTCTATTCGCCAACTGCAATGGTTATTGCCCAGGCAATTCTGGTCACGCCCATCGTTGCGGCGTTGTCGCGCCAATCGCTGGAGGAAATGCTGGAAGAATATTCCGAGCAGTTCACACTGTTCGGGCTGTCACGCCTGCAAATGCTGCGAACACTGATCTGGGAATCACGCTACAACCTGCTGACGGCTGTCCTTGCAGGATTTGGCAGGGCTACTGCAGAGGTTGGGGCTGTGCTCATAGTTGGCGGCAATATCGACCACCTGACCCGCGTCATGACGACGAGTATCGCGCTTGAAACCTCACGCGGAAATCTCTCCATCGCATTGGGGTTGGGCATTGTACTCCTTATCATTTCGCTCGCAGTCAATTCTCTCCT